>NZ_NPMN01000015.1 GCF_002266425.1 Tissierella sp. P1 | reverse complement strand
AGTTCTCAGCAGATGAGGGAGCAACTTGGAGTCCATGGACGGGTAGCTATAATATTGGCACGTTGGCAGCAGGAGCTTCAAGGATTATTATAATAAGGGGAATAGTTTCTAAGACAGCTACCGGAACTATTACCAACACGGCGGAAGTAACTTCTACAACACCAGACCCTAATCCTAATAACAATACTTCAACAGTAGATACAACCATTAGTTTCCGTTGCAAAATTTACTGCAAATGCTGTTGTCACTGTAATAAAGTTTATTACAAATCTTGTTGTCATTGCAAAATTGGCTATGAATGTTTCTATTGCAAAAGCCATAGAAATAGAAGTTATAGATAATATAATTAAACGACCTATAATTTCTAGTAGTAAATAAATTGAGATCAGTAAACTTAGTAAATGTTTATAAAGCATGTCTTTCATTCCTATAAGAGAATTAAGATTATTGAAAAAACCCTATGAAATATAGGGTTTTTTCAACAAAATTTAGTAAAATACAGTTTTTTGTTTATTAGCTCTATCCAGACCTTATTTTCTAAATTAGATTATTACTAAGTGACGCCTTTATACTCTATTTTACCAGTTTTATCCTATGATTTTAACTGCCTAAAATCCTTTATAGGTTTTTAGATTCATCTGTTTATCTCTTATCGACACTATGGGCTCAATATATATCTAAGCTTTCATTACATACCTTCTCTATCTTATTTGCAGCTGCACTTGCTCCTCCAGCTTTCTGCAAACCTTTAGAAATTACTTCTGCATTTCTTTTATATGATACATCATTCAATATTTGTAAAACAATTTCTCGGATGCTACTTGCAGTACTTGATTTTAATCTTTTCCCAGCATTCAATTCCGCTACTCGGTTTGCCACCATAACTTCCTCACTATGTAATGGAAATAAAATAGATGGCACACCAAAATATAAACTTTCACTTATACTATTCATTCCGCAATGGGTAATAAATAAATCAGTCTGTTGCAAAACTTCTAATTGTTCAACTTTGGGATAAATTTTAAAATTATCTGGCAATTTGCCAAAGCTAAAAATGTCTGTCTTCTCTCCAACAGACATGATAACTTGGCAATCTACATCAGCTAATGCCTGAATACAGTTTTGATAAAAATGTCTATTTTGATTCAATACAGTTCCCAATGAGATGTAAATCAGTGGATATTTCTTTTCAATTTGATCAATTTCTGGAACTTGGAAAGAAGGCCCCACAAAAGCATACTTATCTGAAAATGTTTCTGCCATAGGCTGAAATTCTTTGGATGTATAAACAATTGTATCAGTATTATTATCATTTTGAATAATACTTATAAAGTTTTTTACCTTATAACCTTTTTCTTGAAGTAGATTTATTTTTTTATTAATTCTTGGAATGCCCATAAGCATACGGAATATTTCTTTTAGGCTTTGTTTCATCAGCCTTGCAGTATGTTTATTCATTGCAAAAGTCGTAGTAGAACAAACATAGGGGATATCTAATTTTATTGCAAATAATTTTCCCCAAATACATATAGAGTCTGATACTATACAATGTGGTTGAAATTCTTTAAGCTCTCTACATACCTTTTCATCTAGGCTCATAGTCATATCTGCTGTCATCTCTATAAGAGATGCAAAATCCTTTCCCACTTTCTTTTCTACATCTGGTGTAAGTTCTGGTAGATAGTTATCACACGGAATAAATTTAGCACCTGCATTTTCAATTTTCTCTTGAAACTCATAAAAAGAATAATACCAAACTTCATGACCTCGTTTTACCAATTCATCTACTACTGCTATAGTAGGATTAGTGTGTCCATGAGCTGGGATACTGAAGAATACTATTTTACTCATCGCATTCTTCTCCAGACTTACTCAATTTTTTTATTTCTTTTGCAAAAATAAGTGAATCTTCTTCCGATTTCGATGGATAAATTTCCTGTGCCTTACCTTCAAAAATTGCATCGGCAATCTTAGAAAAAACATCATACCGCTCAATTGCAATACCTCTTTGGGCATCTGCAAGTAAAATTAAAGTATCTCCTGGAGAAATATCAAACATATCTCTTACTTCCTTTGGAATAACAATCTGCCCCTTTGAACCTACCTTCACAGAACCCATATATTTATCTTCTAAAATTTTTTTATTCATAGTACACTCCCTTTCAGTATTACTTTTCATACTAGTTATACTAATTATACCTTTATATTGAAATTTTGTCAATTAACTAACTTAAATATTACTAGATAAATATACATCTCCTAAGTTGTAATGATACTAATACTCAAAAATGTCCCCTAAACCTATGAGTCTAGAGGACAAAAACACATTTATATATTTAATTATAATATTTATAACCTCGATATTTAAATTTACTTCTTAAAACATTAATAAATATGATAATTGCACCCTATCATACTTCTTCTAACATCCTGTATCCAACTCCCATTTCTGTTAAAATATATTGGGGATCTGCCGTATTTTTTTCAATTTTTCTTCTAAGGTTTGCAACATTGACCCTAAGTGCTTTGCTTTTGCTCACATATGGTCCCCAAAGTTCACGGCATAGAAACTCATGGGTCAGTACAGTACCCGCATTCAGAGAAAGCAAGACAATAATTCGATATTCAATAGGAGTCAAATGTACTGCCTTTTCAGCTACTGTTACTATTCTCTTATCATAATCAATGTATAAATCACCCAAACTAAAGGATTGATTTACCTTGCTGTTCTTTATTTTCGATATATGCCCTTTCCGCAGAGCAGTTCTAATTCTTGCCATTAGAATAGCATTGTTAAAAGGCTTTGTAATATAGTCATCTGCACCACTGTCAAGAGCTGATATAATGAACTTCTCTTCATGTCTTGCCGATACAATAATCACAGGAACCAAGCTCCAACTCCTAATAGATTCAATTACTTCCATGCCATCCATATCCGGCAGTCCTAAATCCAGTAAGATTAAATCCGGACAATGAGATGAAGCAAGGGAAATTGCTTCTTGCCCATTAACAGCCTTCAGCGTCCTATAGCCTTGTAACTCTAGTTTCACAGAAATGAATTCGCTGATTGCTTCCTCATCCTCTACTATCATAATAACGTGTTTATTTTCCATAGCAATACCTTTCTAGCAACCTACGCTCTCTGAGTTGCAAACACAAACAACCTCTAAAAAGACTCGTAAGAGACCTCTTCCAGATACAATCTTTGTGTCTATTAATAATTTTTTTCATATTTCTCCCTGCAAAGCGGTATTGTAAACATAAATTGTGCCCCGCCTTCTGGCCGATTATTTGCATATATCTCTCCTCCATGGGCTCTGATTATAGTTTTACAAATAGAAAGTCCAATCCCCAAATCTCGTGTTGAATCTTTATATAGATTTTCTGACGTAACCGTAAAGTTAAATAACATAGGAAGAATCTTTGAATCTATCCCCGGACCGTTGTCCGCTATAATAAAACTCACAAAATCACCCATTTCTTTTACTTCTATTACCACATCTGACTTTTGACCTTGAGCGTGTTTTTGTGTATTTTCCAAAAGATTAATAAGGACTTGGGAGATCAACATAATATCTATTGGAAGTAAAATCACATTTTCAGGCTGATTTACAATGACTTCAGCATTAGGAAAGCGTTTGCGGAAAGTTGAGACAGCTCCTTCTATAACCTCTTCTACGATTTCTTCTGATTTATCAATTACCATATCATTCTTCTGAACCTTTGTAATGGACAATATGTTTTCAATCATATTTAAAAGCCATTGGGAATCATTCTGTATTCCCTCTATTAATTTGGTCTGTATTTCATAAGGTATTTTATTTCCTTCTTCCAATAGAGTAGAGCTGGCACCTATAATACCAGTAAGTGGAGTTCTCAAATCGTGAGATATGCTTCTTAAAAAGCTGTTCTTTACTTTTTCCGCTTCCATCATCACCTTAGCTTCTTGCTGTTCTACCATAAGACGATACATTCTAAGTGCTTGAGCCGTTTGATCGGATATTAATTCTAAAAATACCTTTTGCTTCTTGTTCAAATCCTTTTCCCCAAAGGAAAAAGCAAATACTCCATAGGTAATATTCTGTGCAACTATGGGAAAAAAATATCCATAGTCCTTATCATCCAAGGCTTCCTGTTTATCCGCAGCAAGTCTTACTAAATAAAATATTTCCTCTTTAGTAAAATACTCAATACCCACATCATCCTTTACATATCTAAAATAAGGATTTAGCTTTCCTTTTGGTTTGATATCTTCAAAAAAAGCTATAGAATGTATTAATTCATCCTTTAAAAATTCCATCGAGTATCTTACTATGGTATCCAAATCCCTTGTAGAAAGAAGCTTCCGATTAATACTATATAACAGTTCAGCATGTTTACGCTTCTTCCTAGCATGTTCTGCCTGTGCCTTAATTCTGGTAGTAATAGTACTGCTAGTAAAAACTACAGTCAGCAGTATAATAAGAGTCACTGGGAAATCCAAAGTAAAACTAAAGCCAAACCTTGGCGAGGTTATTAGAAAATCATAAGTAAATACTCCTATAACTGCCGACAACACTCCATAAATATATCCTTCTGTAACAGCTGTAATAATAAATATTGCCATAGACATTACAATATTTATATTTTGATGTCCAAGATCATAACGGTAAAGAACTTCACAGATAAATAATGTACTACAAAGAATACAGAGAGAGAAAATAATATTTTTAAACTTTTTCTTATTCAAATTAACCCACCCTATACTTTCTATATGACTATCAATCAAATACATAATATCATTTTTAATCCTCATACATTTATTATCATATATTATATCATAGTTCTAACAATAGCATTTATATTAGTAACTTGTTACCCAAACATGGAAATAAAAATCCCTGCTATAATTGCTGAACCTATGGTGCTTGCAACAATAGGTCCCATTGCATGCATTAAAAGATGGTTCGAAGGATTGTATTCTTGACCTAACTTCTGAGATATTCTGGCAGCCATAGGCATTGCAGATACTCCTGCATTTCCAATGAGAGGATTCACCTTTCCCCCTGTCAATTTGCATAAAATTTTTGCTACTATTATTCCTCCAGCTGTTCCCATTATAAATGCAAAAAGACCTAAGACAATAATAAGAAGTGTTTTAATATTTAATACCCTATCGGCCGTTGCACTTCCTCCAATAGATAAACCAATTAATAATGTAAGCAAATTCAATAAATCTCCCTGAAGCATTCTGGATAACCTTTCTGTCACACCGCTCTCTCTGATAAGATTACCAAGCATTAACATTGCAATCAATGTTGCGGCAGAAGGTACAAAAATTAAAACTAACAACGTTATTACAATAGGAAAAATAATTTTCTTTCTTCTAGATACCTTTTTAGGAATAGGCATAACTATCATTCTTTCCTTTTTGGTAGTAAGCGCTCTCATTATCGGCGGCTGAATAAGGGGAACTAAAGCCATATATGAATACGCTGCAATAGTAATCGTCGGAAGCAAATGACTTGCCAGTTGTTTTGTGATATAAATTGAGATCGGACCATCTGAACTTCCTATCACTCCGATTGCTGCCGCTTCCTTCATAGTGAAATTTTCAAAGCCAGGGATAAAATATGAAACTACATATCCTAAACCTAATGCTCCGAACATCGCTGCAAAAATGCCAAGCTGACCTCCAAGACCAATTAATGCTGTCTTAGGTGATGACATTAAGGGACTAAAATCTGTCATTGCACCAATACAGATAAAAATCATGGGAGGATAAATCCCAAGCTCAATACCCTTGTATAAATAATAAATCAACCCACCTTCATCATAGGAAGACAGACCTGCAATAGGTATATTAGCAATAATCATTCCAAATGCCAATGGAAGAAGGAGTAATGGCTCATATTTCCTCTCTACAGCCATATATGCAAGGGCAAGTCCCAAAATTATCATTATTATCTGGGACAGTGTTAAACTGTCTATTATACTAGTTATGTAATTAATATCCATCATCTCCTAATCATTTGTATATCTACACTATTGTGTAGCCATCGTGGTTAACAATAGCATCTATCTTCTGTTTCTCTTTACACATTTTACATTCAGATGGCTTTGATACTTCATAATTTGGTATATCCTCAGCACTGAAGATGGCATTGATTTCATAACCTGCTATTTCATTCTTTGCAGAAAAAATAGCAGATATCCCTTCGAGTTTCCCTCCATAATAACTAATACATTCCAATGCCTTTAAAATGGTTTTACCAGTAGAAGCAGAACTTATCAGCAAAACAATATGTTTGTTGTAAACAAATTTCTGATTACTTTGCATAAAAATCAGCTGCCCACTTACAGAAACTGTGGGACGTATCACATGAATCTCTCTGTCACTATTGACTACCATAGAACCATTTTCCATAAGTTCTTCTGCCATATATGCACCAATTACATCTGTATCTTCCATGCAAATGATGGTATCTACAAGACTCTTTGCCAAATAAGGAATAGCCATTTCTCTAGCTACATCCCTTGCCACTAGTGCATTTACTTTTATTCTACTCATGTTCAAATAATGATTTACATGTGAATTTCCTGTAGTGAAGTGACCAGGAATTACATCTAGAGTGATCAGCTTATTCTTTGGAGATTCAATAGTAAAAACACGATTTTCTAACATATTTTCCTCCTTTTTTACTCTAAAATCTTATTCATTCCTATTAATTATAAAAGAAATAGGTATAAAGAAGTTGTTAAGAAAATTGGGAGGTCGATAGAATTAATTCCACCAACCTCCCACATCACTTAAGTGAGTTTGTCCAGTAATTAAGTAAAAAGACTTCTTGTACTGCAGAATAACTGTAACCACCTGTATATATACATATTTTCTAACTAAAATCTTTTGATCATTGAATGCTGAAGGAAATTTTATTTGTCTTGTTTATAGTCTGAAAAGCTTGACTAATCTCATAGGATTTAAGAGATTAATAAGGCACTTTTACATGAAAAAAGTTGCCTACTCCTATTAGAGCAACCAACTTTTTATTTTTATATTTAGCTGATTAAATTATCTCAGAGTGTTTGAACCCATCTTTGATTGTATCAGTCTTTTTAAATGTGATTATTCAGGATTGAATTTTCATTTTTTATTTCTTTCCTCTTTTTATCTTATTCTCCAATTTCCCTTTTTTAGTATATATTGATTTATTCTTTCCCCATTCATTTTCATTTGACAGCTGACAGTATGTTTTCCATCTATCTTTTGAAAGTATCCCCTCTTCAATTGCTTGATTTACTGCACATCCTGGCTCCTTGCTATGGCTACAGTTATTGTATTTACATTTAGTAAAAAGTTCAATTACATCCGAAAACGTATCGTTTATGCCATCTTCAACATCCCACATTCCAAGTTCCCTAATTCCTGGAGTATCAATAACAATTACTCCTGAAGCAAGCTCAATCAACTGTCTATGAGTTGTCGTATGTCGCCCTTTAGAATCATTTTCACGTATCTCACTTACCATCATAATTTCTTCCCCTGCAATTGCATTCACAAGTGTCGATTTCCCTACGCCAGAAGATCCTAAAAAACTATAGTTTTCCTGCCTGTATATATACATTTAATTGTTTCATTCCATATCCAGTTTTGGCACTAATAGCGAGAACATCAGCCTTTTCTGATATACTTTTTACCTGTGTTATATAAGCCTCTGGATTATCACATTCATCTGCTTTTGTCAAAATCACTATCGGTTTTCCACCACTTTGCAAAGCCACACTAATATATCTTGTTATTCTATTTAAATTAAAGTCATGATTCAAAGATGAAAGAATAAATATATAATCAAAATTAGCTGCTATTACCTGCTCTTTCACTGTTTTAACATATCCAGCAGCATGTCCTGAAAAATCTGTTCTAGAAAAAGAACTCTTTCGTTCACATATTTCCTGAATTAAAGAATCTCCATTTTCATTATATTTTAGAAGAACGTAGTCTCCCACTACAGGATACTCTTTATTCATTTTATCTTTATAAAAAGCACCTTTTAATTTTGCATTTGTTTCTCCATATCCACATAGTACCTTGAATAATTCTCTCTGCACTTCGCTAACACGAGCTACAATTAAATTATCTTTTTCTCTTGTCAGAATCCTTTCGCTCTTATAAATTTCTTCAAATCTCACCGTATTACCTCCAATTTTTTGCACAAAAAAACTTGCCCATCGACAAGTTCTGTTTATACAGTATTTTCAAAAGGGTTGTTTTTATAGAGTACACGGAAAAATCACAGTTCCAACGTACACTCAAGTATTAAATTATTGATTTATCACCGTATTCAAATTTGCCATAATTTAATCAACTCCCTTCGAAATAAAATTGAAAGCTGTATTTTCTTATATTGTACTAAAATGAAATAGAAAATACAACCATAATTTTCAATTATATAGATATAATTCATCTTAGTCGGCAATGTGCCTATGCCCTTGCTCTAAAAAAATAGCACCAAAATTTTTACATCTTAGTGCATTTATTTTCTATATTGATAATAAGACAGCTCCTCATGCTTATATAAAGATAAACTGAAATTTATAGATTCAATGAAATTAATACTCTGTTAATAAGGGTATATAAACTGATTTTAATACTTTATTAATCCCATTGTCCTGGAAATCTTAATTTTTGTAGTTGTGGGAATTTTTTATTATATTCTTCCACTTCTTCCTTTGGAAGATTTTCAAAAACTTCCGATTCATAGAATTTTCCTTTTATGCCTTTCATACTATCTTCTACTAATTCAATTCCCATAAATGCATCAAAGTTTTTACCCTCGGCAGTTGTAATGTTAAAGTTGTCACATGTTTTAAATCCTATTCTAGGATAATAATCTGGTTCTCCAAAAATTACAATCCCTTTATACCCCTTATTTGCAGCTAATTTCATTGTTTCTCTTAATAACAGCTCACCAACTCCACATCCCTGCCATTTAGGCTCTACGCAAAGAGGTCCAAAGGTTATAATTTCATGTGTATCTGTCCCATCAACAACTCGTGCCTGTGAATACATTATACATCCTATTATCTCTCCATCCTTTACTGCTATTCTGCTTAGCTCTGGAAGATAGTCTTTATCTTGACGTAATTTATGCACAAGATAATGTTCGTTACATCCAAGATGATGCTTATTCCAAAATGCATGCTGTGTCATTAACTCTACATTGTACCAATCCGACTTTGTTTCCATTCTAATTTCTATTTCTTCTCTATTTAATCTTTTCTTTTCTTCTGGAAACCATCCAAATTCTAACCTTACTTCTTTTCTTTGTAAATCATTATTCTTGTAGCAGCAAGTATCCATACCTATCAAGCTAAATCCTTCATGCTGATAAAAATCTATTGCATTAACATTACAAGATTGTGTTTCTAGTATAATAGCACGACGACGTTCTCTTCTTGCTTGTTCCTTGGCCATTTCAACTAACGCATGACCTATTCCTTGCTTTTGATATTTTTCTGCCACCCAAAGTTCTGTAATTCTTAGACGATTAGACCATAGTTCTTGGTCAGTTTCAATTGCGGCAACTAATTCACCATCAACTAACACTCCCCAAGCATAAGCATTCTCCCAGTGATCCTCATATAGCTTATCTGGAAAATCATATTCTTCTGGTGTATGAGTTACTGGCTCTGTAAAATCTTTCTTTTCTATCCCAATAGCGAATCCTTTATCTGTTTTATTTACATAAACATCATAATACTTGTCTGTTATATACCTAATTGGAATAACAGTTCCTTTCCATTTCTCTTTTGGTAAATGTATAATTTCGTATTCCATAGCTTTTATCCTTTCTTCTTATAGCAGCTATTGTCTTAACCTTCTCTAGTTCTGCTCAATTTATAGTTATAATAATCCCTTCAAAAAATTCCTGTTCATAGTCATGTAAATTTAACCTTAACCTAAATCAATTATATCCATTGAATAGTCATCTACAATTTGTGCACTTAAAATGTTGTTCTCATACTTAATATTGCTTTTTGTGTGTTTTTAACACTTAGGGCAAGTAATACGGATTTCATTCTATTTTGTATCCATTGAGGCAAAGGTTAATCACTTATGATTCGTTCTTCCATGCTCTTTACTTTTCTATGTGTAACTGACCGCACCATTTTTTCTGTTAGTGAGGATAAAAAATACCTGACTGAATTTGCTACAACAACTTTATACTCGGATTGTTAAAGTTTGCCCATGCTATATTACTGTTAATGTATCTAACCATTCTATAAGCTACTGGCCTAAACCCGCACTTGGGCCAAAATGTTGAAGAAGCAAGATTGGTTATTCTCCAATCTGTTATCATACTGTTATATCCCTTTTCTTTCATAATCCTACAGCCTTCATTCATTAACTTTTTACCAACACCTCTTCCCATTTGAGAATAGTAAGTACCTGCAATACCCAACTCTACTCCATTGTCGGGTGTCATCAAATCTGAAGTAATCGGACAATATTCTTGAAATCCTAATTCCTTCATGTCCTTTATCGCAATGAGAAACGTTTCGTCATTTTCCTCTACTATACTTTTATATGCAGCTTTCATATCCAATACAACCTCAGGTAACGCAGGCTCAAACGTAGGTGCAGAATTATGATATGATTGGATTATGCTAGACATTTTACCCATCATTTCACTATCCATTTTATTAGCAACTCTAATCTCTGCATCAGATACATTTTCAAAGGGCTTGTAATCCTCCATGTTCATTACCCCGTGTACTTGCTGGATAAAAAAGCTTAATCGTTGGTAGGCATCATAGTACACCTGATTTCCAAGAGGTATTATAGTGTAGTGCATAAAGCAACCTTGCTCTAGCCACGCCACTGAAACCTTTGCATATAGATTCCTTATAAGTTCAGAGGATTGATCCATTCTGATTGCTATTCCCTCATAGGGCACCCATACGTGTCTACCCCTAAGAGTATCAATCTTTATCTCTCCGATTATATAACCTACTAGTTCATTATTAGTAAATGCTCCTATCCCAATGACCTTATTATTAACAAACAATTTTCCAAGTATATCCGTTGCATATTTAACATTAAGACAACTGTTTTTTAGAAACGGAAACACTTCACCTTCAAAACTTTGCCTATGTATTAGCAAATCAGCCATTGCGGGTATATCATCTATGCTAATTGGCTTGAACTCACATATTTTCATTTCTATTCCTCCCCCTTAATAAGTTTACATTATATTACATATTCTATCATAATAGATTATTACTAGATATGTAAAAATGAATTATTAATTTTTTGTCTTATATTTTCGAATCTTAACGCCTATTCAGAAATAAAAAAACGCCTACAAGTATTGATACATCTTACTTTTAGGCCATTTTTGTATTTACTTGTGATACAGTTCGCCATAACAGTTATAACAGAGGTTTTTCCTGTACATATATACTTTTACCGTATAATATAGCAGAACAGTTTTGTTACATTTTCCAACAAACTTCCTGATAAATACCGCCAAGCTATCAATTATTCGTCCATCTGCTTTTCATAAATATAGAGGCAAAATTCTACGTCTTTTTGGGGCTGTATCTCATCAACCTTCCTATAACCATGTTTTTCATAGAATCTATGGTTGCCAGTATTGAGATATGGAGTATCTAAGGTCCATCTCTTAACCTGGTCATATTTCTTTTCTATGAATTCAATTGCCTTTGAACCAATCCCCCGGCTTTGATATTCTGGAGAAATAAAAATAGCCCCTAAGCAGAAATGCCCATCCCCCAAGTCGTATAAATTTATTCCTCCTGCTATCATATCATCCACTAGGATTTTGTAGTACATACCCCTTTCTATTTTAGAAGTATGCCATTCTATAGAATCAATTCCAGGTGGCAATGCACCATATTTTTTCAGATCATCATGAAATGCTTTCAGAGAAATCTCCCTTAATGTTTTTAAGTCCTTCATTTCTGCAACAGCAAAATTTATCATACTATACACATCCTTGCCATAAAATTTGTGCTGACTTCCAGCTAGCGGTAATAGCCTATATAATATTGAAAATTACATTCTTTTCACAGGTTCCAATGAGGTTAAATAGAAATCATTATGAATAGGTATATGTTGACTCATTCTGTTAAGCACCTCCTTCCTTTGATGTCTTACATGTCTATAACATAATAATATCACTTGACGTCGGGTCAATTGCAATAAGTTTTTAATAAGCATTAAATATTTTTTAAATTGAAACCCCACTGTTGAGTTTTATGTTTAGATTAAAGAGCCACGATATCAATATCGTGGCTCTGCTAAAAGCTTATTTTAATCCCCTATAAAATAACCGCTATTACTTATGGTACGGTCTTACACATACTACTCCACATCAGCCAACTGGGATTATTTCTTAATCTGCTGTAAGATATCAAACATCGCTTCCGACGAAGCACCTTTTACCCTGATTTCCACAAGGATATCTCCATACAACACGCCGAAGCACATTCGGGAACCTGATTCATCACCTGTATCCGTAATCTCATATGTCCGTGCCTGTACAGCTTCGAGCGTTATCTCCTCACTGAGGAAAATTGGATTATCAACAATCTCCCGTAAATCGTCAGGCACTGAATCGGCGCGGGGAATAGGATAGAGTGAGAGGTCGTAATTCTTCTTGTCTGCAATAGATGTGATACGGGTTTTGTCGTTATCATTGAGTATTGAAACGCGCCAGTCGATATATCCCATACCTTTTCTCCAGTTAACAAACAGTGCATCCTGCTCTTGATTGATAAAGCGTAAGGCATCCTCAAACACAAATCCAGCAGGGACTTCTGCCGGTAAATATGCACCGAAATCAACGTCCGCGCAGGCTTCATCAAGATTGAGCCGATCTTGACGCAGTTCGGGCACAACCGGATGAAATACATTAAGATCGCCAGCACCTCCTTTAATCAGAAGACCGATCAACTCAGATATTTCATTCTTGAGAGCTTCCTTTTCCGTTTCTGTACCACCAAGTTCCACATAATAAGCTACATCTGAAAGCTTGAAGGTGGCAAAATAGATGACATTCCTAAGCCCCTTGCTGTTCGAGTTAGTCTCAAAATACCCAGCTGTGACTAGTGTTCCCAGGACATCTGAGGCTTTTGTTTCAACGTCAAACCCATAGTCGAGTACGACTGCACCGGGCCCAATCTGGATATAGGTCTTGAGTCCAGCAGCGGATACGGCATGGGCATCAATATTGAATAGGGTTGCTCCATTTTTATCACTTTGAAAATTCGCCGTTGCTGTAATGGTACGTGTATTTACCAACGCGGGGAAAACAGCGTTAAGCTCGTCGACGGTTAGCTCTTGCTCAAAATGCCCCGAAATAGCAATGTTGGCCGCGACTTGAAAATCGGCTTTATTGAAATATAAAGTGTATTTGCTTGACGTGTCGGGCGCAGCGCATTTTCACTGGGCTGGGAAACGGATGGAGTTTCGCCCGGCATCGGTATTACATTATTTTGCATTAATTGAGGGATTGTTAGAACACCAAGCAAGATAACGGTAAGACAAGCAAAGGCTGCGACATAGCGCTTGATCATAATAGGACGGCTCTTAAGTCTGACATTGTCGGGAGAGGATACTAATCTTTGATGTAACGTTTCCGAAACCAATATTTTATTCATGTATTCGTTATATGCTTTCATAATCGTCCTCCTTTAAAACAAATTTAAGCTTTTGACGAGCTCGAGTCAGATGACTTCTTACGGTGGCTTCCTTTTGCCCGGTCAGCTCAGAAATATCCTTAATGGAATAACCCTCATAATAAAACAAATGGATAACTGTGCGGTATTTAGACGGTAAGTTCATGATTTGCTCAAGTAATTCATACTGCTCTGGCTCTGAAGCTGGATAAGAATCAAGAAGCAGAGTTCTTCGCTTGTGCCAAGGGGATCTCAGTCGACTATTGCAGAGGTTTACTGTTACCCTTATGAGCCACGCCTTTTCATGCTCTTCTGATTCAAATTCGGGAGCCTTCTCATAAGCACGCAGAAATACCTCTTGCACTATGTCCTCGGCATCAGATATGTTTCCTGTAATAGCGAGTGCAGTGCGATAAATCCTATTTTCATGTTTTGTTACAAATTCTTCAAAGTCCTCCGGCCGATAGGACTTAAATGCCATTTGCTCCACCTCCTTTAACCTATATACGCTTTAGATGACAAAAAGGCTGCAAGTATCTTGAAAAAGTTTATACTCCATCGGATGAGACAGAAGAAAGTGCTTGACCATGTTTAAGAAGTATCGACCAACAATCGTCAGCATGTAGAAAAATAGCAGCCCGAATCCATCTATACGGGATCAGACTGCCCAGCAAATTGGATTTTGGATCGCTTCGTATTATACTCATGATTTTATCGAAAAACTGGATTTAACCTCTTTTACTAATTTCATCTGTTAATAATGATTTTGAAATATACATTGCTTTTATTATATTCTTAAGGCGAGTGTGATGGGATGTACCCTCCGCGAATTTCAGCTGTGCTTTTTCACATTTGCTGATAACTGAAGATACGGGCCGTAGTGCTCCTATCAATTCTTCTTTTGTGTACTTGTCCATAACATTCTCATCTGTTATTAATAATTTTGAAATATACATTGCTTTTATTCTGTTCTTAAGGAGTGTGTGCTGAGATGTACCTTCCCCAAATTTCAGCTGCATTTTTTCACATTTACTGATAGTTGAAGATACAACCTGTAGCGCTTCTGCCAATTCTTCTCTTGTATATTTATCCATAGCATTTCACCTCAAATTCTTATTTTTACTTTAGGTAATCCTACAAAATCATTTTCCCACATTTCTAATTACTTAGGTATCATCAGAAAAACCAGACTCATTTCCTTGCCTAAATCCACCCAAAACGCTTTTTCATCTTTAAAATCCACTATGTTATCTATATTTTTGCCTATTTAAAGTAGGTAAAAAGTGGTTTTTCCAGTTTCCTTTGTGCTAAGAGCTTGCCTGACTTCATATCCATTAGCTATTAAATAGTCACAAAAATATCCAATAACTTGATCTTCCGTAAGCATATATCTTCTCCCCTTTTAAGTATTTTTTCTTCAAAGTTGCAATATTCTATGACCAAACCTTACTTCTTGCTTTACAAACCACAATGCTGTAACAGCATAACACTCTCTACATGGCTCGATAGGATAGGATAGAATGAATGTCTTTCGAATTGTCAGTAGGCGAAAATATATCCACGGTATTTTTTGCACTATCGGTAGACCGGAACATATCGACTAATTTTCTATTTTTGGAGTTTATTAGAATAAGCCGACTCATAATACCTGTAAATATGCTTATTTTGCAGGGTTAATATGGATTAACTTTTCCATGATTTCTGATACAATACCATCTAATGATTTGCTGCCATCAACTACATAATCAGCCTTTTCTTTTATTTCATCTAAACCATACAGATAAGCTTTTCTACCTTGTATTAAGTATTGTTTCATATCATCAAAGACATTCTGGATTGAAGTTGTACTATAATCCCTAATAATTCTTCTCGCTAGTGCAATATCTAAAGGAGTATCGATGAATATAGAAAAATCTAAATATTTCGAAATCGCCTTGTGTCTATAACCAAAAGGATAATCCATAATAATATAATTAAGATTTTCCTTTATCAGTTTTTCAATATCCTCTGCTAACAAATCGAGATTGAATCTATTTACATCTGCCCCCTCTTCAATCCATTTGCAGATATCTTCTATACCACTATCAGAATCATAATTTCTGTCATCAAAAAATAACGCTTTTGACTTTGGTAATTTCCTTTGTAATTCCTTTACGATGGTTGTTTTTCCACCTCCTGATATTGCGTTTACAGCTAAAATAAATGGCTTATTGCTCATGTTTAACACCTCTTTATTCATTACATAAATCTTTATACCTATTATAACTCCTTAACCCTGTTAATATTATCTATACTATCCACCTAACCATTCCTACTTCTTCTTCCTCGATATGCTTCCTCAAACGCAAAAACACACTTTTAGTTGAGTGGTTGATTTAGATGTAATTCATCAAACCCCTGTAAAGTCAAGGTTTACGCCTTTGTTATCAATACTACTGTCTCAACGTGCCTTGAGAGTACAATAATGATGACATAAATAGATAGTATCCCCTTGGTGGAAGGGTATATTTCCTAACTTCAAGAATATAAAAAGAAGCTAATTGATTAGCTTCAACAACTGTTCCTTTAATATTTTTATATCCATATCAATAATTTCCCATATTAGATTTAAATTTACACCTTCATAATCATGGACTATACGATTTCTTAATCCACGTATTTTAAACCAAGGAACCTCATTATATTTTGAAAAATATTCTTTATCAAGTTTATTAACTAATTCACCTATTTGACTTAAATTAAACACACAAGCTTCAACCATCATACTATTATTTCTAAATTCATCACAATCTACATCATTGGTATATTTTAATATAGAGTCGATATAGTTAATTATCTTTTGAATAATCTTTTGATTTTTCATATATAACCATACCTCCATTTTCTATTTCTTGCATTATTAAAGAATCTTGCTCAATATGCGATTTATCAATCAAATCTATATCCATTTCTAAAGTATTAACAAGTATTTCTAGCAATCCAACAAAATCAAGTCCTCTTAACTTTCCATTTGTATCAATGTATAAGTCTACATCACTATTTATTGTGGCGTCGCCTTTTGCATAAGAACCAAATAATATTGCCTTATTTATAGGATACTTCTCAAATATGGGAGTTATTTTTTCCATTATAGTTTCAACGGAAATGAAATTGGAAGTCATAGCCTCAATCCTCCTTCTTATTAACTATACACTATATATTAATTATATCATATTCTATTTATAAATTGATATATAGCCCCATTAAGCTATTCTTATTTTATTTTTTGGCTTAATGAAACCCCTAAAAGTTCATCTGAATCTGATATATCAATTGGATAGGTTGGGCTTATTAAAGCTAAATCAATATGGGTTTTTAACGATAAAGGAAATATGACATCCTCGGTTTGCTTAAGCTCATTTATTGACCACCATTTGTATTCACAAATGACCTTAATTTCATTTTTTGTTAAGTTGTTGATGCTTATTTCAACATCATCAGTCTCAACAATATAATATCTTTCATAATATAAGCTTTGCTTAATATTCCTCAATTCAGCGTGCATTATTCGACTAAAAACACAGTTTTTTACATTAATATTTATTATACCCGTTTCTTCATAAATCTCCCTTTTTATTGCTTCTTCAAAAGTTTCATTTCTTTTAACACCACCACCTGGTAGAACCCAAAAACCATCAATAAACTCCTTCGTAGATTTTGAATATTTGTCAAAATATTTAATAAGCAAAATTTTACCCGTGTTTCTATTAATAACTATTCCCCTCGCTGTAAGTCTCAGCATTGTCCTCCCCCTCCAGATAAAATCATCCTTTTTGATTCCTAATCCCTTACTGACTTTAGTCTTAATATTTTTTATTATGGTTATTATATCATATTGGTTTTATCAAATGAACTTATATTTCTATTTTCATATCCCTAGAAGAATAAACTTTACTTTAGCATATACTACATATTTTAATGGAAATGTTCCCTAGAACAGAAAGGACATTGAATGTTATCTATACATTCAATGCCTTTAACCTCTATAACCATTGACACATCTGGGTTTTATGCCTTTACAAGCTTAACCACAACTTCACAATGCCTTGAGGTGACAATAAAGATGTCATTGTAAGATAGTACCCCCTTGGCGGTAGTAAAAGTTTGACTTAATTTGCAAACAGATGAACATTAGATTTGTATTTGATTATCCTTAGTTAATACTAAGTACGGACAATCAAAACGTTTTTCATATGCATTATTTTCTTTAAGTTGCCGATCCCCAAAAAAGTTGGTTAATCCGATTTTATAAAATATGTTAAAGAAGATTAGCGTCCATTTGCTAAAATGAATCGGCTTAGCCAATTGTTGAATATTTACTGGGTTAAATGCACCTCCATTCACCAAGTTAACAATGATATCTACCATTGGATTAATCATTTTCTCTTGTGCAGTAGTTGGTCTCTGGAAGAGCCAATTGTTCAAAATATGCCTCAAGATAGTGAGATTGGCTACTTTCTGGAAATCCTGATTGCACAAAATAACTGATACTCCCTTGGGAAGGCTTTAGTTTTTCAATAAATCTCATGATATGGGATGGAATTGCATGAACATAAAGGGGCATAAAAAACATAACATGTTTATCACTTTCAAAAGTATCTGTTCACATCTCCCATTTATCTCTCTCCTTCAAATCACGAATCTCAACCCTATTACCAAGTACTTCGGTAACTTTTTTTAGTATAATTGCCGAATTGCTACCGCTCTTTCTAGGGGAACCATTGTAAATCACAAGTTTATCCATAGGTCCAACTGATACAGGATCCACGCCTAGCCTTTTCGTTTTCCTAGATTGCAGTTTGACTAGTTGCAGACTTTCATCAATACGGTAAGCCTTCGATTTAAATTGGTATGCTGCACGATACAAATAATCCTCAATAACTTGTTCTTCCTGATTTTTTAATCCTGCCCTATCGAAGTAAAATACCAAGTCTGGATACTTCTTATATCTAGCAACGTGGTGGCATTCCCCATCAACAATTTCTATATATGGATTGTAGTGCGGAATTGTCCTATCAAAAAATGCTTTCGCTTGATGACTAATAAATCCTTGCGCTGTATCCATTAGCAAAATTATAGTATCACTATTTATGTAATCAGCGTTCATATTTTTTGCCATCTGTTTTCTCCCTCAAATCAAATAATGTTTTCATTTTTTCCCCTTTCTACTAAAATAATTTTTAATTATTGAATCCCACTTCCGACCATATGCTATCTTATTCCAAACATTCTACTGGTAGTATACAAGGAAAAAATATTTATTTCAATCCTCGTAAATAATTATTGATTTACAATGAAAATTGACCATCTGGAGATGCGGACAAAACTTGGGACTTTTTTTATGCAACAAGACCAATATATATTAACTTTCTTAATTATCCATTATATAAAAAAGACATGAAAGTTTTCACTCTCACATCCTTATTTTTATCCGTTCCAATATAAGCAATTCACCTTTTTTTTACTATTGCTAAGGAGGATACCTCACCTATTTTTTCTAAGTTTATTAGGATTAATTATAACACTCGCTAAGGTAGTGTAAAATTAATAATCTTGGTATTTAAGATTCAATTTAAATAAAAAGAAAATAGAGAAGACTTTAATCGCATCTCCTCTATATCCACTAAAAGTAAACCCGTTTTATATGATTCTCCATATAGTTCCATCTCTGGAGTCTACTAATTCTATATTACTCTTTAACAGAATATTCCTTATTTCATCCGCCCTAACCCAGTTCTTTTCACTTCTTGCCTTATTTCTCTCCAAAATAAGCGTCTGAATATATTCTTCATCAATATTGTCACTATTAATAATCTCTTCACCTAAAGTGAGATTTAATGAAAATACCTTATCGAAATCCTCTATCAAGTAAACCTTTTCAGTGTTATTTAAAATATTATCCTTTATAACTTCGACTAACACTGTAAAGGCATTTGCTATGTTCAAGTCATTACCTATTTCAGTTGCAAATTTATCTTGATATTCTATTATTTTACTCTTATTTATTATTTCCTCATTTGTATTACCATCAACTATATTTTTAATTCTGCTCTTTAGCTTCTTAAAAGCTACTTGAGAGTCTGTCAAACTTTCAAAGCTAAACATTAGTGGTTTTCTATACCTTGACTGCAGACAGAAATGCCTATAATCTAAAGGACCGTAGCCTTCTTCAATGAGCCTTGAGAGAGTTAAAAAATCTCCACTTGATTTTGACATTTTCCCATTATCAAGTACTAGAAACTCCCCATGCACCCAATAGTTTACCCACTTATGTCCTACAGCACTTTCTGATTGAGCAATCTCATTAGTATGATGTACAGGAATATGATCTACTCCCCCACAGTGTATATCTACTCTATCACCTAGATACTTCATTGACATTGCTGAACACTCAATATGCCATCCTGGAAAACCTGTCCCCCAAGGTGATTCCCACTGCATTATTTGGTTGGAGAACTTTGAGTTTGTAAACCACAGTACAAAATCAAGGGGGTTTTTCTTGAATGGGTCTATATCAACTCTACTCCCTGCTTCAAGCTCCTCTAGACTTAGATTGGCTAGCTTAGCATAGTTTGGATATTTGTCTATTGAAAAGTATACATTACCATTGGCTACATAAGTAAAACCCTTATCCTCCAGTATTTTAATAAAGTTGATCATATCTTCAATATGCTCTGTTGCTCTACATACAATTATAGGCTCTGTTATATTAAGAAGTTTACAGTCCTTAAAAAATGCATCTTCATAAAACCTTGCAATTTCCCATACAGTTTTCTTTTCTCTGCTAGCTCCTAAGGACATCTTATCTTCTCCTGTATCTGAATCAGATTCCAAATGTCCTACGTCAGTTATATTCATAACATGCTTTACCTTTAAGCCTATGTACTCCATTGATTTTTTAAGTACATCTTCAAAAATATAAGTTCTCAGGTTTCCTATATGGGCATACTCGTATACAGTAGGTCCACATGTGTACAATTTTATCTTTCCTTCCTCCATAGGTATTACCTCTTCCTTGACCCCTGTTAAAGTATTAAAAACTAAAAACTTCATATCCTCTCCCCCTAATAAAGTATTGGAAGCAATTGTATCACACTTTTTGTAATAGATGTACATTATATTATATAATTCATCTACCAATCTATCAACTAATAACTTAAACTCTTTTTACCAATTTCCTTCTGTTATCACCCAAATTATCCAATGTCATCTATATTTTATTCTATTATAAGGGTTAAAAACCAGTTATTTTACTGATCCCTATCGCCAAATTGGGCTACGCCTACTACATGTTGTGTCTCAACCTACTTTTTTGCCTCAGAGGTACAAGATGTCATCAGAATTATACTCAGCTGTAGCTTGCTGCCAATCACACTTCGATTCTCTCGTGTTCTTGGGCAAGCCTGACATGAGACGTACATCGACTTCTTCAGTCGTTTTACTCCTTCACAAGTCGTGTTACGGCTTCCACATGTGCCGTCTGAGGAAACATATCCACTGGCTGTATCTCCATTACCTTATATCCGTTCTTCACTAGATACCTTAAATCCCTTTCTTGGGTCACTGGATTACATGATATATATACTACCTTTGCTGGTGATAATTTAACTAAGGATGATAGGAATTTCTCATCGCTACCCAATCTAGGCGGATCCATTATTACTAGGTCTATGCTTTTATTTTCATTTGCCAGTTTCACCATGAAATCTCCTGCATCATCATTATAAAAATATGCATTCTTAATATTATTCTGCTTTGCATTTTTGATAGCATCCTTTACCGCATCCTTATTTACTTCTACTCCTATTACATTTTTAACTTTTCTACTAACTATTAATGCTATGGTTCCAATTCCACAATATGCATCTATAACTGTTTCATTACCTTTCAACTTTGCCATCTCTATTGCCTTATTATACAATACTTCTGTTTGAATGGGATTTACTTGATAAAATGACTTTGCTGAAATCTGAAACTTTACCCCACATAGGATATCTTCTATATAACCTTTTCCATATAAAACTATTTCTTCATTACCAAGAACTACAGATGTTTTTCGATTATTTATATTCATTATTATAGTAGATATCTCTGGATGTTTTTTTATTAAAGCTTTTATGTAATTATTTTTCCCTGGAAATATCTTTGATGCTACTACTAGCACTACCATAACTTGACCTGTAGAAAAACCGCGTTTAATAAGCACATGTCTTAGAAAACCTTCCTTTGTATCCTCATCATAAGGTTTCATCTTGAAAGATTTCATAAAGCCTTTGATGGTTTCTATGATTTCATCTGCTTTGCTATCTTGGATTATACATCTATCTATATCTATTACATCGTGAGTATTTTCTTGATAAAATCCAGATATAATCTGTCCTTTTTTATCATGGGAAAATGTTGAATGAATCTTATTTCTATAATAATAGGGTTCTTCCATAGTTAATATCTCATTTACTTTACAGAAAGATCCTAATAAATCCTCAACTTTACTTTGCTTAAACTTACTTTGTCCCTCATATGACATCTGTTGAATTTGACAGCCTCCACATTTATTAAAATAAGGACATGAAGGCTTTACTCTATATTTAGATTCTTCTTCTATCTCTATTAACTTAACAGTTTCCACGTTTTTATTTTTGACTATTTCAATTATTGCTGTTTCATCTTCTAGTAAATTTACTATATGAAATTCTTTCCCTTTTAATTTTACTATTCCTTTACCCTCTTCATCTATACCTATACATTTTACTTTTAATCGTTCTTTATTCATTCCTTCACCTTTTATCCTTATTTAGAGTGCCAATATAAAAAACTATATTATATTCATTATATATAATCCTAAACTTTTATCGTAACACCATATTTTAAACTATAACACAAATTATGATTTCTAATATTATTCTGTCCCCTCTAAGGGGAGGAATGCATTATAACCATCATAAAATAGAAAGCCTTAATATTCTATCATAATTCCAACCACATTATACTTAAACTGTCATGTCTCTCTATTTCCTCAAAACCTTGTTCCTTATACATGGCAAATGTCCCTCTATAGGCCTTTTCTGGCGCTTCCTTAATCTCTATTGGAAGTGCTATAACTGCATCAAAGCCTTGTGCTTTGAAATCCTCAATTGCCTTCTTAAGTACAAGTCTAGCAATACCTCTTCCTCTATATCCAGGATGAATTACAAAACAAATTATGCACCCAACTTTTTTCTCCTTTATTATATGATCAATATCATCTTCTAGTCTCTTAAACTCACGTACATCATTTGCATTACACCAGCCGATACATTTGTTTCCATCAAAAACTAGGTAACCTTTCATATTTCCAAGCTTTATTTGCTCTATTGCTTCTGCACGATTCTTTTCTCCCGTTCTATTCTGCCATTGTTCAAATGAGCAGTTTGTATGATAGTATCTGCAAAAACAAGTAGACCAATGGGGAGCATGGGCAAAATCCAAATTTCCAAGATATTCAACAAAGGTTTCTGCTAACTCTGGACTGAGTGATTTTACTTCGTAATTCATATTTCTCCTCCTTTTTTAAATATCAAATTATT
This sequence comes from Tissierella sp. P1, assembly GCF_002266425.1. GTDB lineage: Bacteria > Bacillota > Clostridia > Tissierellales > Tissierellaceae > Tissierella > Tissierella carlieri. The sequence goes on along the minus strand of NZ_NPMN01000015.1, from coordinate 85,273 downwards.
TATTCTCAATTCCTATAATATCTTATCTATGATTGAATAGGGAAAAACATCTACTAATTATATTTTATTTGTTTAATACTCGTTGTTTATTTATACTAACTTAAAGTCATAGAATATTGCATTGGTCAAACCTTTATATTTCTCTTCTCCAATTCTTTGGGGCAAATAATGCTATTAAGGTAAATAGTTCAAGTCTACCTAGGAGCATTAGCAGTGAGAAAAATGCTTTGCTTATTTGACTATATCCGTTAAATGTGCTAGTAGGTCCTACAACTCCCAATCCTGGACCAATATTGCCTAAAGTTGCAGCTACTGAACTAGCGGCAGATTCTAAGTCTACACCTTCTAATGACACTAATATAGTAGACAGCACAAATATTATCATATACAATCCAGTGAAACTATTGATGCCTGCTATGGTTTCATTGGGTAAAATTTTATCATTAAGTTTAACTGGCTTAACCGCTCTAGGATGAAAGATTTTCAATATTTCCCTTTTAATTAATTTGAGTATAACTAATATTCTAATAACCTTCATACCTCCAGCTGTAGATCCTGCACTTGCACCTATAAACATGAGAAGCAATAAAATCGCCTTACTAAAGGTTGGCCATATATCAAAGTTAGCAGTAGAATATCCGGTTGTTGTCATTATAGAGCCTACCTGAAAAAATGAATCTCTAAATGCTAATCCCATGCTAGAATACGTAGTTTTAAACAAATTAATTGCTATTACTGTTACTGATATAAAAACAATTGCAAAATAAAGTCTTAGTTCTTCATCTCTAAATACATCTTTTACTTTACCCTTAAACAGAGAATAATATAGAGAAAAATTTACACCTGATAATACCATAAAACTTCCTATTACAAGGTGAATATAAGTGCTATTATAGGCACCTACACTAGCATTTTTAGTGGCAAATCCACCTGTACCAACTGTCCCGAAGGTATAAACTAGAGAATCAAATAAAGACATTCCTCCAAATTTCAATAATATAACTTGAATTATAGTAATAGTAAAATATGTTATATATAATATTTTAGCCGTATCCTTTATCCTAGGTGCTATTTTCCCTGCAATAGGTCCTGGACTTTCTGCCTTGAATATTTGAAATGCTCCTATTCCAAGGGCTGGTAGTAATGATAAGGTGAAAACTAATATTCCCATACCACCTATCCAATGTGTAAAGGAACGCCAAAATAATATTCCCATTGGCAGCACCTCAACATTGGCTATTACTGTTGCACCAGTAGTTGTAAATCCAGATACTATCTCAAAAAATGCATCAATATAGGTGGGAGTACTACCTGATATATATAATGGTAAGGCTCCTAGTAAAGATATTGACACCCACCCTAATGATACAATTGCTAAACCTTCCTTCGCATTTATATGTCTATCACGGCTTCTATTTCTAGTTAGACCAAAGCCAATTGCTCCAGTTATTAGAATAGTTATTAAAAAAGCTAGCTTATCCGCTTGATTTGTATATAGAGATATAAGTAAAGATGGTGTCATGAGTATAGACTCCAGAATTAATATACTACCTAATACCTTTAGCACGATTCCATAATTCACTTAGTACCCCTCCCTTATTTGATTTGAAGAACATCTTTAGGGTAGGCAAATCCTCCGTTAGACAAAATACAACTATTCTATCATTGGCATGTATTATAGATTTACCATTAGGTATTATAACTTTTCCATTATGAACTATGGCACCAATTATTATTCCTTTAGGTAATTTTAATGCCTCTAAGGTCTTTCCAACTATAGGTAAATCCTTCCCCACAATTATTTCTGTAACTTCTCCGTCTCCACCTATCAATAGAGAAACTGATACTATCTTTCCACCACGGATATACTTTAGTATATTACTTGCTGCAATAACAGTAGGATTTAGAGCAGCATCTATACCTAATCTATCAATTATCTTCGTATAGTTCTGTCTACTAATCTTTGAGATTGTCTTTGGAACTCCAGATTGTTTAGCCATAAGAGCCATGAGTAAATTTTCTTCATCATATCCTGTTACTCCTACAAAAGCACCCATTGAATTCAATCGTTCTTCCTCTAATAGATGTATATCTGTACCATCTCCATGTATAATGAGTACATCATTAAGTATCTCCGATAATTCTTGACATCTTTCCTTGTCCTTTTCTACCAATGTAACTGATATATTTACCTTTGATAGCTTTTGAGCAAGATATAATCCGATATTACTACCTCCAAGAATCATTACTCTCTCTATTTCCTTTTTAGTTATGTCCTGAGTAAACTTGTTGTTTAGATTATTTATGTCATCATTTCTACCTATGACATGAATTGTATCATTTGCTAATAATTCTGTAGATCCATCTGGGATTATTATATCTCCATCTCTAGATATAGCTGTAATCAATAATCTATCGAAATCTTCTAATTCCATTATTTTCTTACCTACAAATTCTTTCATATGCTCAATATTAAAATCAATCATTTGGACCTTTCCACTAGCAAAATCCCCTGAATAAAAGTTATAGTTCTTTAATAAATATTTTTCAATTGCTTGAGCTGTTGATAAATCAGGATTTACTATATGATCGATTCCCATTTCAGCTTTTATAAAATCTAGCTGCTGCATATACTCAGGATTTCTAATACGAGCTATAGTCTTTTCACACCCTAGTTTTTTTGCTAAGGAGCATATAAGAGTATTTGTTTCATCACTATCAGTCGATGCAACTAATAAGTTATATTGACTTATACTTAATTCTCTAAGTATATTTATATCTATTCCATTTCCTAAAACAGTTAAGACATCTAAGTGTTCGTTTACAAAGTCTATTACTTTTGGGTTATTGTCTACTACCGTTACATCTATATCTTCTAATACCATAGATTCTGCCAGCTTGTATCCTAACTTACCAGCACCTACTATCATTACTTTCATTTTCGTCACCTCATATTTAATATACCAAATAGCTTTATAGAATAATAGGGGGATTTTATAAAAACAAATAACAAAACAAAGCTAAAGGACTATTTCCTTAGCTTTGTTTTGCAAATTGCACATCTTCTTACCTATTTTCTAATATTAGATTTTCTTATTAGAAAATATCCTAAAGTATAGCAGACTATAGCTATGAAAAATGTTAAAAAAATTGTAGTGGAGCTATTAAATCTCGACCATAGCCATTGGTACATATCCGAAAACCCTAATATTTTTTTTGCAGAGAAATTACCCAATATTTGAAGAATAATGACTGTTATACCAAATCCTATCCAAAATTTATATCCAAATCTATATTGCAAGACCCCTATCAAATTAGTCACTGAGACAAATGTTAAAAAGAGCAAAGATAAAGTTAAAACTATAAATAATATATTATCAGTTGATGTGTTAAATATACCAAATTCCACCATTGGCTTATATCCTAAAGATGCAACAAAATATTTATCAATAATTTGTAGGATAACCTGAATAGCTGCAAAACTCAATGTTACTATAATATTATTGACTATAACGGATTTATAAAAATCTTTTCTTGTGACTCCAAAGCTAAGGGCCAAGGCAAACTCTTCATGATACATAACGATACCATAAACAATGAAGAATATGAATATAGGCATTATATTTCCTCCAACAATGGAAAATATATCATCCTTGCTGCTAAATAACCCTATTTTTATCTTCGAATTAAAATTTACCATTAATATATAGGTTAATATATTAATTACTAATATGACACTCCAAAATCCTAGTATTGATTTTTTTAATCCATGATTTTGAAATTTAAAAATCCTTTTAGTTGCGCCCATTAGAATACTCTCCCTTCATAATATTTTCAGTAAGATATATAAATAGCTTTTGAAGTGGTATATTACTTATTTCAATATTATTATCTTTTATATATTTGGTTTCTTTTTCTGTTAAATTACCATATATACCTACTATTTTAGTAGAGCCAAACTCTTCTCTATGAATTACTTTCTTATCCTTTATAATTGAATTAATTAAATCTTCACGACCAGATAAGAAATATGACCTTTCTTTAAGTGCATTTACTTCATCCTTTAGCGTAATTCTCTCATCATTAATGATGATTACCTCTTCAAATAGATTAGCTACTTCATCTATTAGATGAGTGGATACTATTATTGTTCTAGGATTTTTTTCATAGTCTTCAAGAAGTAAATTATAAAATTTATATCTCATTGCTGCATCAAGTCCTAAAGTAGGTTCATCAAACATAGTAAGTCTTGATCTCGAAGCAAGACCTATGACTAATCCTACAATGGTTTGATTCCCAGTTGATAACTTTAATAATTTTTTCTTAGTATTCAGATTAAATTCCTTTACTAAATAGTCCTTATATTCTTCATCCCAGTTTTTGTATATAATTTTTGCTAGAGTCAATATATCTTTTACTTTTCTTTCTTTAACAGAGTTTGGGAAATCCTTTACCAAACAAATATCTTCCATTGCTTTTGAATTTTCAAAAACATCCTCATTATCTAATTTGATTTCTCCAGCACTTCTTAATATTTGACTAGATATTAAATTTAGTAATGTAGTTTTTCCTGCTCCATTTCTTCCCAGCAATCCATAGATTTTATTTTCTTCAATATTCAAGTTAATATCTGTTAACACTTTATTTTTTCCATATGATTTGTTTAAGTTTTTTATTTCAAGCATTCTATTCCCCTCCCCTAAATTCTTCAATAAACTTTATAATTTCTTCTGTGGTTATTTCCAGCCTATTAGCTTCTATCATTATCTCAGGTAATATTTCTTTGAAAAACGAAGATTGCCTTTTTTTAATTATCTTTTTTCTTGCTCCTTCTGCTACAAACATGCCAATACCTCTTTTCTTATAAAGAATACCCTCTTCTACCAGAATATTTAGTCCTTTACCAGCTGTGGCTGGATTTATCTGATATATCTTTGCAAATTGATTTGTAGAAGGTGCTTGTTCTTCCTCTTTTAAATTTCCTAGTAAAATATCATTTTCAATTATCTCGCTATCTGCACATAAATTGATTTATCCGTACTTAAGTCTAACAAATTACCACCTCCTTGGGTTTGTTAGTTGGTTAGTTAGTTATGTAACTAAGTATATAGGTTCTTTTATTCTTTGTCAATAGATTCTCATAAATAATTTCAAAAAATTAAAGGAACGAAGATACTAAATATCTTCGTTCACTTTTTATATATTAGTTTATTTTTGACTCAATTATAAAATCATATCTAGTTTTATGATAGTCTTAATCACAAAATAATAATAGGAGAATATATAATCTTCTATAAACTATCTGGGAAGTCCTGTCTAAATTTTTCTACTAATTTTTCTTGCCAATCTGATGTGGCTTCTAATCTACCAAAGAAGAACCTAAGATTCTTTGGTTCCTCAACAAACTTTAGCCCCCCTATTAAATGGCGATTCTTATGAAGCCAAGTAATCCTATCTATGGCATATTTAACTTGGGATAATGTAAATACTCTACGAGGCATTGCAAGTCTTAGTAATTCCATATTAGAGAAGACCTCATTACCATCTTCATCTCTTTGTTCGGACATAGTTCCACGTTCCATACCACGTATACCACCAGATATATATAATGCAGCACCTAATGCTCCTGCTGGGTACTCCTCTTGAGGTATATGAGATACAAATTGCATTGCATCTATATGACAGCCTAGTCCCCCTGATGGTGTAACAACTGGAACACCATTCTTAATTAGTTCGTCAGTCATAAATGAAATGAATTCAGGTCCTTGATTAATAATGTTTTCATCCATAGTTTCATCAAGACCTACTGTTAATGCCTCCATCTCCCTGACAGACATCCCCCCATATGTTAGAAATCCTTCATATAGAGTTATTAGCTCTCTCATTTTCATGTATAACTCTTTATTGTTGGTACATATCCCTCCGCCTCTTGCAAATCCTAGTTTACGAGCTGAGAAATAAATTATATCACATAAAGATGATAATGCTAAAGTAATCTCTCTAATGCCCATTAATTTACATCTTTCTTCTCTTTCCTTAATAAAATGCAAATTATCTGCTAATAGACTAGCATCTAATACTAATAATATTCCATGTTTATTACATACTTCCTTTACTTCTTCTAAATTTCCAAGGGAAAATGGCTGACCACCTATTAAATTTGTTCCAGCTCCATGCGAACAAATGCAATTTTTTCTGAACCATTCTCCTCTATTATAGACTTTAATTTATCTATATCCATATTACCTTTGAAGGGATGATCATTGTTTACTTCTATGCCTTTATCTATAATAATCTCTTCAACGCTTCCTCCATTAAGAATGATATGAGCCTTAGTAGTTGTAAAATGATAGTTCATTGGAACAATAGAGCCAGATGTAACAAAAGATTGTGCAAGGATATTTTCACATGCCCTTCCTTGGTGAGTTGGCAAGAAGAATTCTGTCCCAAATATTTCTCGTATTTTTTCTTCAAGTCTTACAAAGGTTTCACTACCAGCGTAACTATCATCTGCAACCAGCATAGCTGCCTGTTGTCTATCACTCATAGCATTTACTCCACTATCTGTCAACATATCCATAAATACATCCCTATTATTTAAAAGGAATGTATTATTTCCAGCTGCCTTCATACATTCTAATCTTTTTTCAACTGGTAGTAACTCTAATTTTTGAACTATACGCACTTTATGCATCTCAAGGGGAATTTGTTCTCCACTAAAAAATCTAATTTTTGACATAATTATTAAACCTCCATTTTGATTAAATTTTGTATTTGAGTTTTGTATTTTTTAATTAAATAATAATAGTCAGAATCCAATTTAATCATCCCCTTTATGGTAAAAAGCTTCTAAGAAAACATTAGTAGCAGCTTTTCTTGGCCACTGCATAAGCTACTTGCATGAAATCAAAGATTCCAATAATCTGTTTAAAACTCATTGATGTCAAGCTCTTAATCTAAAAAAGATAAAAGCAGAACTTCCCTATTAGTTATAAACTTAGAAATAAAAAACCCGTCCTCTGTATAAAAATACACAAAGGACGGGTAATTTCCCGTGTTACCACCTTAGTTCACCAATATCTCACGATATCAATCTTATCAAGTACCGACATAAATGTGAGTACCCTAGCACTATAACGGGTGCAGATTGCCGACTGAACCTAATAGGTGTAGTACCTTTCAGCAAGTAGCTCTTAAGATGTATTCGGAATAACATCCCTTGCACCTCTCACCAACCGGTAACTCTCTCTAAGGGATTTTTTTACTCTTACTAGTTCTTAGTCAAAGCTTTTTAATATTTTTATTATTATACTATTACTTTAAAGCGATGTCAAATGTTTTCTAAATTTATTTTATTAAAATATTGGTAAGTTAATTCTATACCTTAGTTCCTCTCAAACTCCCCTGTGAATCTTTTGGTCGGATAAAGAATTTTCTTCCTATTAAATGTTTATAAGTCTACTTTATTGGCTCATTTAGAAACCTAACCAGAATCCATGTGCTATTATATGCTTACCATTCAATTATAATTTTCTACTAACCTGTATTTTAAAAGATTATATGCTGTTTTTATTCTTTTTTATTGCAAAATTCATAATATAAATCAATATCATTTCTAACAATTATTTAGTTTTTATCTTCTATAACTGCTTGTATACATTTATCTTGCTTAAAGTCTTCATTAGGAGTGGGATCAACCTGAATATCCGGTACTGTTCTTGTTTCCATATTTATAGTACCATCAGAATTGATTCCTAGTTCTGCACTAAATCGAATCACCAGTCCGCTATTTGGTAAATATGCAAATGGAATCTCTGGGAAAACCCTATCACCTCCTGTGGTTTCTCCAACTAAAGTGGCAAAACCTGTGTCCTTAGCAAAAGAAGCAAACTTTTCAGAGGATGAAAAAACATTCCTATCTACCAGCAAATATACTTTACCTTTGAAATCCAACACATTCGATGGATATAACATAATATAATTTATGGTATATTCGTCAAAATCTGTTTTTACTTCTGGAGGAAATTTTGCTAAGATTTCTTCATCTAAATTATCAACTGGCTTCACTGATGATACTTTATACATCCTGTATTTATCTCTATAATCTCCCCTAAAAAAAGAATAATATTTAGTTGTTTTTGCTTCATCTATTAAAAATTCAACTAGGTTCTGCCAATACTTATCAAAACCTCCAAGATTTCCTCTTATATCTATAATAAGCTTTTCATAGTCTTCTACCTCTTTAAGAAAATCCTGTATTCTAGAATAATCCTCTTCTATATGATAAGCAGACATAGATTCTATTTTTAAATATGCTAATTTATTTTCAATTAAAATATCTGTCTTTAAAACAGGTTCATTACTAATTAAAAAATTATACTCAGGATTAATCTGTATAGTCTCCACATTTCCATCAAAACCATATCTTGCCATTGCTCTCTCATAATTGAGAACATCATGCTGGAAAGGATAAAAATGTTTATAATAACGATTGTACACCTCACCATTAAAAACATGAGTGTGAGGATTATTTAAATCATTTAATATATCGTTTATAGATACCAAAAATTCGGCATCATTTTGGGTACTTTTTATTTTTCTTGTATATTGTTTCTTATTCCCTAACCAATCTACATTATGTAATCTTTTGTTGACTTTAAAAAAAGGATAATTATCCTTTAAAAGCTCATACATATACTCAAAATCCTCAAGTTTTTCTTCCATAGACATATTGGTTTCCACTATACCATAATGTGATGCTTCCATTGCAGTTGTCATAGTCCTATCTTTAGACACACACCCTGTTAACATGCTTAACCCCAACACAACAGTCAAAATTAATACATTGAATCTTATCATGCCTTTATTCCTCATTAAAATCCCCCTCATCTGTTTTTAATCTCTATTTATTCATTATACTAATTTAAGTATAGGATATATTCTAAGATAGCTCAACGCATCATCATAGTTTTACAGTTACTTCTTTTAATAAATACAGCAGGACATTTCAAGTCTTGATATCTAAAAAATTAACAGCCTAAAATCCAATAATTCAAAGATTTCTAGGCTGTTTTTCTATCTAATTAACTGCAAAGTTAGGTTATACTACTACCCTAAAGTGATATCAAACGTTTTCTAATTTATCTTACTAAAATATTCGGTAAAGTATAATAATCTGTTACACCTGATATTATATTATTTTTCCCTATTCTAGTATAAATTCCTGCAAATTTCTCTTTATACATAAAGAGACCGACTATAGATCTAAATTCTTCTATTTTTAATTCATCATCTTCAAATATAACATGTTCCCTTGTAAAGGGTTCAAAGAATTCTTGATAAAGATAATCTTTATCAAAGGATTCATCTAATCTTTTCTCCCACTCATCTTGAGATAAATCTCTTCCTGCATATACTCCTCTTGAAGCATTTAAATCTAAGGGTTTCATAATATATTTATCCTTATCACTTAATACTTTATTATATACCTCTTTTTCTCCTTTAAATAATCCCGTAACTGGTATATGTCTTTTTACAAAATTTCTTTCATCTTCTGATAAAAATTCTAAAGTATCCTCATCATGCAATATCTTAAATATTATCTTGTTATGAATTATTTGGGATTTAATAGAGCCTATACAGCAAAATGCTTTGTTTTTATATGCTTCTATAAAGTCCGGTACCTCATGAGCCTTTTCTATTAATTCAAAGGTAACTATTCTCCTATATACTAAATCTATCTTAAAATCTTCAAAGTATAAATGTCCATTTCTATATTTTAACTCCCTAGGGTCTGCTATTATAGTATTATATCCTTTCTTAATAAAGGCATTTTTAAATACTTCAAATTCTTTAGATGTTCCAGACTCAGTGAAATCTACGATTGCAACATTTGGCTTTTCAATTTCACTATTCCATTTTCTAAATATGCTAATGCTGTCATCAACCCATCTGTTTATTAATTCAAATAAGGCCAAGCTATGTTTCTGTGAAAAATCCTGCAATCCTTTTGTTTGAAGCAATATATTTCCTATAGTATTGTCTTCATTCATAGCTGAAGAACCATCTGTATTTAATTCACAAAACTTAAAATTATCCTTATTATTATAAAAAAGATCAAACCTTCCTATAGGAACATTAATATCATAGCCGCTATCTACAAGAATTAATTCTTCTAAAAGTGGACTATATTCAAATTTTTTTCTAAACTCTTTTGAATCTAAATATCTTTGTGTTACTTTATTTGTTATAGATATTAAAGTGTCACCAATTTTTCTAAAGTTTTCTATGTCTTCCTCTGTATAAAACATTGGATGATAAAGAAAAGGTACTGGTTTCCCCTTATATATTGCAGTAGAATTCGCAACCTTTTCCTTAGCTACTTTGTAATCAGCAATATATCCTTCTGGATCAGATTTAATTAAATTTATATATTCTTTATTTATTTCCTTCCAGCTCATCTTTTCACCTCAACTAAATTATTTAACAAACACCAACTTAAAGACTCCTTTTTTCCAATTTCAACCTTTTCTCTAGTGATTTCATAAGGGTTTTTGCCTTCATTTACAATTTTCTCAAGAGGCAGGATATATTTAACTTCATCTGAATTTAGTCCTTCCTTTGCTAATTGCACTATCCATTTACCTATTTCGAGAACTGTTCTATCCTTTAGCTTACCATTCAATCCATTCTCTATAATATCTTCCTTGGCTTTCTTTATATCTTCTAAGCTTATATCTTTAATATAATCATATATTTTGTCTAAATTCTCTTCATTATAGAATATTCCCTTTAGTAAAGCTACTGCGCCAAAATTCAAGGGGTATGGAACTGAATCCATCATTCTTATTTCAATATATTTCTTAGTTCTTACATCTGGGAAAAACATTGTTAATAAATGTTCTAGTTCTTCTCTATCATAATCTTCAGGATTAAATATATCTTTAACTTTCTTTTCTCCTGTTGGAATTACATCCTTACCTTTAAATATAAAGATCGGCGGTCTATTGAGTATATATTCAGCATACCTTTTATAGCTAAAATCATCTTCTAATGCATTATCAACTATACCTGATCTATCATCATCGCAATTGTTCCATATATGAGTCCTTAAATTATATTTATTCCATCGTTCTCCTTCAAAGTAAAATCCATTATCAAATAATCCATATAATACTGGTGATAGAGCATTTGCTATTCTAAACTTTCTTTTATAATCCTCTTCAGATTTATAATCTAATGATACTTGTAGTGCCGCAGTTCCCTTCATCATATTATGAGCATGCTTACCCTTGGTTTTAAAGTAATTAAACATAAGATCATATCTTTTCTTAGGTAAAAGTTTTATCTCTTCTATTTTAGTATTTGGATGATATGCTGTAGTAATTAATCCTTGGTTCTTTTTATCAAGCACTGGGATTATCTCTTCTAAGAATTCCAAATATTCCTTTTCAATATCCTCTATGTTCTTTTTAGCATTTATACTTAACTCTAACTGACTACCTGGTTCAAGAGTTATTGTCTTATTGTCTTTGCTTAATTCAAGAATATATTCCCCTTCGTATTTTCCTTCCCATCCATTTTTCTCTAATTCACTTAGGGTTTCTCCTACTCCATTCTCACCATAATAGGAGACGGTTTTTAAGCTATCCTTATATACTACAAAATGTTCAAATTCAATTCCTATCTTAAAGTCTTCAATTTCTTTTTCACTATTTCTGAAATAGTTAGATATTTCCTCTATCTGTCTATTATAATTCATATATTTCTCTCCCTTTAGGTTTATGTATTTCATAATCTAAATATTGATACCCAATTATTACAATTTTAATAATATTAAGTTAGTTATAGAATAATATTATATTATGCATTTGTAAATGATATAATCTTAATACTATATTTTATTTATGGAGGCGTGTTATGAATAACAAGATAAAAATTGGAATAGTAGGGTACGGAAATCTAGGTCAGGGAGCTGAACTAGCTATAAATCAAAATCCAGACATGGAACTCATTGCCATATTTACTAGAAGGGAGCCTAATTCATTAGACACAGAATCTAAGGTAGAAAACATCTCTAATATATTAGATTATAAAGATAAAATCGATGTAATGATACTATGCGGAGGTTCAGCAAAGGATTTAGATGAACAAGGGCCTATGGTAGCAGAATACTTCAACACAGTAGATAGTTTTGACAACCACGGAAGAATTCCTGAATACTTTGATAAAATTAATGGTGTATCATCTAAATCAAAGAACTTAAGTCTTATATCTATTGGCTGGGACCCAGGACTCTTTTCACTTAATAGGCTGTTAGGTCAGTGTGTATTACCTAATGGCAGAGATTATACCTTTTGGGGCAATGGAGTGAGTCAAGGTCATTCAGATGCCATAAGAAGAATTAAAGGTGTAAAAAATGGAGTACAATATACTGTACCCGTTAAAGAAGTTCTAGATAAGGTCAGAAATTGCGAAGATATAAATGTTCCTCCCTGTGAAAGGCACAAAAGAATTTGTTACGTAGTATGCGAGGATAATGAGGATTTAAATAGAATAGAAAACGAAATAAAAATTATGCCTAATTATTTTGCAGGATATGATACCTCTATATCTTTCATATCTGAAGAAGAGCTAAAGATAAATCATAGTAAAATGCCTCATGGAGGATTTGTCATTCGAACTGGTAATACTGGACTTGATACTAAGCAAAAAATGGAATTTAATTTAACTCTTGAAAGCAATCCAGAATTTACCTCATCAGTTTTAGTCGCCTATGCTAGAGCAGTCCATAGAATGGCATGTGAAGGCAAAACCGGTGCTATAACTATATTTGATGTTCCTCTAGGATACTTATCACCTAAGACAGGTGAAGAATTGAGAAAGGAATTACTATAGAAAGCTCATAGTATGCTTATATAAAATATTTTAAGGGCATCATCTTTTTGAAAGGATGATGCCCTTGGTTTTCATTATATTTCTAATCCAACTATAAATTTAACCCTGCAATCCATTTTCTTGACGTTCCATATTCTCTACAACTACGTCAAATATCTCTCCTAGGGAAGCACAATATTCTAGCACCTTCCATGGAGTGGCTGTATGGAAATGAATCTTTATTAAATCCTTATCGCCTACAGCAAGGAGACAATCACCTTCAATATTTTTTGTAATATATTCATTTATTGCATCTTCTGAAAGATCATGACCTGCAATTAACAGCTGGGTATCAAATTTGTATTCAAGCATAATTTATTCTCCTTTTTTCTTTTTTGCAAATCTTTATTTTAAAAATATATTTATTAACTTTCACTTTGATGAACAGAGAATTTACTATCTGATACTCTTATATCTTTCTATATTATCATCATTCAAAAACTCATATGCATTGTTTATTTGTTGAAACATTGTTGTTGCATCTGGGGATTTGTTTAAATCCGGATGATACTCCTTTGCTTTTTTTCTATATGCTAATTTTATTTGATACTTATCTGATTCATATCCAACACCTAGCAAATCACAACTCTTTTCGTATTTATTTTTGAATTCAATATTTGGATTTACATAGGTATTTCCATAACCCATATTTTGATAGTTTCCACCGTAGCTCCCATATCCACCGTAATTATTTCCTCTTTGAGAATTTTGGTACTCACTCCATTGTCTGAATCTTTCTTCCCATTGTCTCTGTTCTTCCGCCTGTCGTCGTTGCTGCTCTTTTCTTCTTTTTTCTTCTTCCATCCTCTTGTACTTATTTCCATACTCATTAAATGATCCAAATTCAGCTTTTCGTCCATTTATTAAGTTGTCAGCATGATCAAATAGAAACTCAGTTATCATATACCTTATGTATTTTAAATAGGATACAAACTTTGTTCCTAATATTGGAAATATAACTAGAAAAAGTATAGTAAAAAATGTTATGGGATTAAATAATAGCGCTGGCCCTAATACCATAATCAATAAACAGCCACCCATTGATATAAGAGCAAGAAATCCTCTCCCAATATTTATTACAAGCCCTACTATAAATTCTACAATACCAATGAAAACATCAAATATTACAGAAGTAACACTAGCAATGCCATATAAAGTTTTACCCCATATCTTGTTAAATATATTCATTTAGCGCCCTGCTCCTCTTTATTAATTTAATCCTGTTATGTTCTTTTTTCAAATTTTTCCTTACATTTTGGACAAGTAACAACTAACTTTCCTTTTCCCTTTGGAAGTCTTAACCTTGAATTACAACTCGGACATTTAAGGTATTTATGAGTTTTCCTGTCTTTGAAACGACTTTCAATATTTTTAAACCGGGAATAAACAGGACTCATAAAAATTGCAAACTTATAATTTTCCATTCTACGCTTAGAAATATCCTTTGAAAACATTCTAAAAATACTTATGCCCAAAGGCACATAACCAATAAATGAAATTAAAGGAATATTAGCTAATCTACCAGATAAAGTCAATAACAAAGACAGTAGTATTAATACGATTGAAAGCTGATCTCCACCATATCTTCCATTCATAAGCTTATTTAACCAATTCATATGCATTTCTCCTAGTTTATATTTTGTTAATATTTTACTATTAATACATTAACTTTGCAACATATCTAAACTTATTTCACTAAATACTCTACAAACTTTTCTGATGAAGGGGATAGAGAAACTCCTTTTAACGAACAAATTCCAATACCCCTTTTAGGAATATCTTCTAAAAGATTAACCTCATAGAGACACCCTCCATATAGATAATCCTCTGAAAATTCTCTAACTACACAAGCCAGTCCTAATCCTATTTTAGCAAATTCTAGAAGTAAATCATGAGAACCTAGTTCAATTTCTGGAATTACTTTTATTCCCTTGGAAAATAGATAGCCTTCTACATACTGTCTTGACCTTGATCTATTATCTAAAAATATTAGAGGATAGTTTAATAACTCTTCATAAGTAATGGTCTTTGGAATCATATCTTTATATTTCTCACCAAATACAAAAATATCTTGTATATCCTTACACTTTCTTATATCTAACGAGTTATCCTTTACTGGTAGATTACATATTCCAATATCTATTTCACCTGATTTTATCAAATTACAAAGTTCTTCTGTAGTACGGTTAATTATTTTCAACTTAATATTAGGATATGATTTATGAAACTTTTCTAGATATGGCAATAAATAATATCTAGAAATTGTATCACTAACTCCAATTTTTAACTCTCCCTCTTTTAAATCTCTAGACTCCTTTATCTTTTTTTCACCTGTGTCTAATAAACTAATTGCAGAATTAGTATATTCAAACAGCATTTTTCCCTCATTTGTAAGTATTACTCCTCTCGGTGTACGGGTAAAAAGTCTAATTTTCAGTTCATCTTCTAGTTGCATTATAGCTTGGCTTACGGCAGGCTGCGTCATGTATAATTCCTTAGCAGCCTTGGAAAAACTTTGACATCTTGCTACCTTATCAAATATTTTATAAAGTTCTAACCTAATAGACATATAACCACCCCTTATATCTATTATACTATATATCTATTTTACTTATACCATAATATATTATATATTAAAAGTGTAAGATATCCAATAAGATGATATTAAAGGAGCGATGTAAATGGAAAGAGTAGTAGGAACCGTTGTTAGAGGTTTGAGAGCCCCTATTATTAAAGAAGGTGACAGCATTGCAGATATGGTAGTTGATTGTGTTATAAAGGCTTCTGAAGTTGAAGGCTTTACAGTCCATGATAGAGATATAATTACCATAACAGAATCTATAGTTGCCCGCGCTCAAGGTAATTATGCTAATGTGGATACTATTGCTAAGGATGTTAAAGAAAAATTTGGTGATGAAACCATTGGTCTAGTGTTTCCAATCTTAAGTCGTAACCGTTTTGCCATTATATTAAGAGGTATTGCTAAAGGAGCAAAAAAGATAATTTTAATGTTAAGTTATCCTTCTGATGAAGTAGGTAACCATCTAGTAGATATGGATGTACTTGATATAAAGGGAGTAAATCCTTGGACAGATGTATTAAGTGAAAAAGAATTTAGAGAGTACTTTGGATATACTTTACACCCCTTTACTGGTGTAGATTATATAGAATATTATAAGTCAATAATAGCCGAATATGATGTTGACTGCGAAATAATATTTTCAAATAATCCAAAAACTATTTTAGATTATACAAAAAATGTAATTGCATGTGATATCCATACTAGATTTAGAACAAAGAGATTATTAAAAGAAAATGGCGGAGAAAAAATCTATGGTCTTGATGATATTCTTAACTATTCCATAGATGGTAGTGGATATAATGAAAAATATGGTTTACTTGGCTCAAATAAATCAACAGAGGATAAAATAAAATTATTTCCTAGAGATTGTCAACCAATTGTAGATAATATTCAAGAGTTGATTAAAGAAAAAACAGGTAAAACCGTTGAAGTTATGGTCTATGGAGATGGTGCTTTTAAAGATCCTGTAGGCAAGATTTGGGAATTAGCTGATCCAGTAGTTTCTCCCGGATATACATCAGGTCTAGAAGGGACTCCTTCAGAAGTAAAACTAAAATACTTAGCTGATAATGATTTTGCTGACTTAAGAGGAGAAGAGTTAAAGAAGGCTATCTCTAAATATATTGAAAACAAAGAATCTTCTCTTGTCGGAAATATGGCATCTCAAGGAACTACTCCTAGAAGACTTACTGATTTAATAGGTTCTCTTTCAGACTTAACTTCTGGTAGCGGAGATAAGGGGACACCTATAATTTATATTCAAGGATATTTTGATAATTATATAAAATAGCTTAAAAAACTGCTAATCTATTTAGATTAGTAGTTTTTTGTATCTCTATCTCCTAAAATTTACATAGACTTAATATTATCTTGGTAAAAATTAACATGGCTTTAACATCCGAGTGTTAAAATCAATCTATAAAATAATTGTTAATATAGTCATACTAAGGAGATGGTATAGTTGAAAGCCCTTAATCTAATAAAATCTATATTTAAAAACATAAATAGTTGGCTTAATAAACTATTTAGATTTAGGAGTATAGGTACCGCGTTATTACTTACAGTTGTATTAATCATTGTATTATTATCTGGAACAGTTAGTTTGACTGCATACATAATTGCAAAGGATTCACTTATAAATACATCGAAGGAATTACTTCTTAATAAGGCCCATGATTCAGGTCTTATAGTAGATGAGAGAATCAAAAATTACTTAATTTCAATCAGCTCCTTAGGTTCCTTAGAACTTCTAAGTAATGTAGATAATTCATGGGAAGAAAAACTAGACCATCTTCAGATGGAAAAAAGAGACTTAATTTATCAAATATTGGTATAGCCACTACTGATGGTTATCTTAGGCTGGACAATAATAAAGTAGTAGATATTAGTGATCTTTGGTTTTTTAAACAGGCTAATCTAGGTCTACCATCTTTCTCTGCACCTTTCTATAGAGAAGAGTCTAGACAAGTAGATATAGCTATGGCCGCCCCCTTAAAGCATGATAGAAAGGTAATAGGAGTAATCGTAGCATATAAAGATGCAGAGGAATTCTATGAAATCGCTCAGGATATTCATATTGGTGAAACAGGTTATGCTTATATAATAGATGAAAATATAGATGTGATATCTCACCCAACTTTAACTATAAATAGAGAAAATGAATCTGCTAAGATAAATTTCAGAGACTTAATTGGCAAAGTTGATAGAGGCTCAGAAAAACAAATAAATAATATACTACAAGAAATTAAGGAGAAAAATGTTGGAATAGATTGGTATAAACAAAATGGTGAGAAAGTATATATAGGTTATGCTCCAGTTCCATCGAAAGGCTGGACTGTCTTAGTTCATATTACTGAAAAGGAAATTCTCTCTGGACTAAATAGATTAAATACTTCTCTGCCTGCCATAGTTATATTAGCACTTATATTTGGTATAGTATTGTCATATTTTATATCTAAAAATCTATCTAAGAGAATAGTCAATATCAGCAGTCAAACTACAAGTTTGGCTGAATTAGACCTAAGTTTTTCCATAGATAAAAAGATTATAAACAGGGAAGATGAGATTGGTATAATGGCCAAATCAATCCAGTCGGTAATAAATAGCATTAAATCCTTTGCCCATGAGATTCAGACTTCATCCCATTCATTATCTTCTTCATCTATGAGATTGGCTGCTATCACACAGGAATCATATGCCTCATCAAATTCAGTTGCTGAGGCGGCAAATAGTATAACTTCTAAGGCTAATATTCAATTACATGAAATAATTGATGTATCTAATGAAATGAAGAATGTAAACCATAGTTTTAATTTTGTATTGAAGCAAATAAAAGATGTGGAAAGTCTTAGTAAGAAGTCTCATTCTAATGCAAATAAAGGTAAAGCATCAATTGAGGAAGTCATTGTCCAAATGGCAAATATTAAGGATAGCTCACAAAAAGTAAGACACTCCCTTGAAAATATTAATATTAGTTCCAGAGAAATGGATGAGATACTTTTAGTTATAGAAGAAGTAGCAGAGAAAACTAATTTACTAGCCTTAAATGCAGCAATAGAGGCAGCTCGAGCTGGTGAATATGGAAGAGGCTTCGCTGTTGTAGCTGAAGAAATTCGACTTCTAGCAGATCAAACAAAGTCCTCTACTAATCAAATCAATAAATTAATTAAAAACAACCAAGATATAATTGATTTTGCAAACCAGAACATGGAGTATAGTGATTGCGAAATTAATAAAGGTGTTATTAAAGTAAATGAAACTAAAATAGTTTTTGATGAAATAGCAACTACAATTGATAGTGTAGTTGAAGAAATTAATGAAAGTACTGTGGCCATAGCCAGTGTTGAAGATAATCTTCATAATGCTATGAATTCCATGATTAGGGCAGAAACAATTACCAATGAAGTTACTAAGGAGATTAACGGTGTTTCAACGGTTACAGAAGAACAGATGTCTTCAATGGGAGAAATAACTAGTTCAACGGATTCCTTAGCAGAGCTAGCAGAAAGTCTAAAAAATCTAGCTAATAAGATAAAATTAGCAGATAATTAAAAATAGAGATACTTCAAAGAAGGTGACAGCACCGTTTTCATCTGACCTCTCCTGACATTTTACATCATATATAACAAAACTCTTTACGTTTAATATTAAACATAAAGAGTTTTTCTTATACAACATCTCAGCAATTATTTATAGATTTTTTACATTCAGCGCTCTAAATGCATTTAATATGGCGATAATAGTTACTCCTACATCTGCAAATATAGCTGCCCACATAGTAGTTATACCAAGGGCACTGAGAATAAGAACTATTACCTTTATTCCAATTGCAAATGCTATATTTTGATATGCAATTTTTAATGTCTTTTTAGAAATTTTCATTGCAGTAGAAATCTTTGATGGTTCATCAGTCATAATTACAACATCAGCAGCCTCAATAGCCGCATCAGAGCCTAATCCTCCCATTGCTATTCCAATATCTGCACGAGCTAATACTGGTGCATCGTTTATTCCATCACCAACAAAAGCAAGCTTACCTTTGTTGGACTTCTGAGAAAATAACTCTTCTAGTTTTTCAACTTTATCAGCTGGCAATAATTCTGCATAAACTTTATCAATACCTAACTCTTTAGCAACCTTTGAAGCAATATGTTTATTATCACCAGTCAGCATAACAGTCTTCTTAATATCAGCTTCCTTCAATACTTTGATTGCTTGGGCTGAATCTTTCTTTAATTCATCTGCAATTACAATATACCCTGCATATTTGTCATTAATTGCAACATGAACTACTGTACCAATGACTTCTCCCTCAAAATAAGAAATTTTCATCTTTTTCATGAGTTTGATGTTTCCTGCTATAACCTTATTTCCATCAACTGTTGCAATAATTCCATGACCTGATATTTCTTCCACATCTGTAATACGTCCATTATCTATTTCTTTTCCATAAGCATTTTTTAATGAGAGAGAAATTGGATGGTTGGAATAACTTTCTGCATATGCAGTTAATTCCAATAATTCTTCTTTTGACACTCCTTCAGAATGAATCTCCTGTACATTAAATACACCCTTTGTTAAAGTTCCAGTTTTATCAAAAACAACAATTTCAGTTTTTGCTAATGCTTCTAAATAATTACTACCTTTAACTAAAACTCCCTTTCTTGAAGCCCCTCCTATTCCTCCAAAGAAGCTCAAAGGAATTGAAATAACTAAAGCACAAGGGCAAGATACTACAAGGAATGATAATGCTCTATATATCCAATCACTAAAGGTTGCTTCTGCTATAATAAGAGGCGGTACAATAGCTAGAATAGCAGCGATGATTACAACAACTGGTGTATAATATCTAGCAAACTTAGTAATAAATTGTTCTGAATTGGATTTCTTACTACTTGCATTTTCAACTAAATCAAGAATCTTACTTACAGTAGATTCTTCAAATTCCTTAGCAACCTCTACTGTAATAACTCCGTTTATGTTAATGCACCCACTTAGGATGTCACTTCCTACCCCTGCTTCCCGAGGAACAGATTCTCCTGTTAAGGCTATAGTATCTAACATTGAACTTCCTTCAATGATCTTACCATCCAATGGAACTTTTTCTCCAGCCTTAATTACAATAATATCCCCGACTTTAACTTCATCAGGATCAACTTTGACAATATCGTCACCCTTCTTTAGATTTGCATAATCTGGTCGAATGTCCATAAGATTTGAAATTGACCTTCTCGACTTATCAACGGCATAGCTTTGAAACAGCTCACCCACTTGATAGAATAACATAACTGCAACGCCTTCTGGATATTCACCAATTAGAAATGCACCAATCGTAGCGATACTCATTAAAAAGTTTTCGTCAAAAACTTTACCTCTGGAAATATTCCTAATAGCTTTTTTAACTATATCTCCACCTACAATGATATAACTAATTATAAACAAAGCAATCTGCAACCATTCAACCTTTAAATCAATAGCCACTGCTGCAACAAAAACTACTGCACCAATGATTATCCGCCAAAGACGCTTTTTCATGACTACTCAGCTCCTTATGCCTTTTTCATAACAACATCTGGTTCTAAATCGTTAATGATTTTTTCTGCTTCTTGTACAATTGAAGATATCTTTTCATCTTCTCCATCAATAATAAGTTTTTTAGTCATGAAATTGACACTAGTTTCCTTAACACCATCAAGTTTACCAATTGCCGTTTCCATCTTTGAGGCACAATGTGCACAATCTAAACCTTCAAGTATAAATTTCTTTTTCATTATTACTTCCCCCTTAAATATTATTATTTTATTTACTCTATGACTTTGATATTTTGTTAAATCATTAAGTATTTATATGAATATATGAATACTTATTCATATTAAGTACAAAAAAATATTTCTTTATGCTGCTTATTTCTTCTCATTTATGTGAATCAAGCCTTGATCAAATATATGTTTTACGTGTTCATCATCTAAAGAATAATACACTACTTTTCCTTCTTTTCTATTTTTCACTAAGGTAGCTTGCCTTAAGACTCTTAGCTGATGAGAAATTGCCGATTGGGTCATATTCAACAAGGCAGCAATATCACAAACACACATCTCAGCTTCATTTAAAGCCCATAGGATCTTAATTCGTGTTGAATCTCCAAATACCTTAAATAATTCTGCTAGATCATAAAGATTTTCTTCTTCTGGCATTTTATCTTTAACTTGATTTACAACATCCTCATGAATTACATTGCAATCACATTTTTCAACTGAATTAAAATTTTTAGTCATATTATCACCTCTTTTTAAGATATTTCACTTGAACAATTGTGCAATCATTCATGTATTATATATTTATTATATTATCATACTTCTTAAATGTCAATAGTCATATGAGTATTTGTTCAAATATTCATATTCATTTTTTTATATATAAATATGTAATTCTAACTTAAAAATTAATTATTCCTATATGACTAAGCAAAATTTTAAAGCCCATAAATATTAAAATCAATCCACCCATAAGCTCTGCTTTTGATTTACATTTATTTCCGAATGCATTCCCTATCTTAACGCCAATCATTGATAATATAAAAGTAACGATTCCAATAAATGAAACTGCTGGAGTAATATTTACCTTAAGAAATGCGAAGGTAACTCCTATTGCTAAAGCATCAATACTTGTTGCAATTGCTAAAACAGACATGTTTTTGAAGCTAAGTGAATCATTCATACTCTTATTATGTATAGAGTCATCTTCATTCTCACATTCACAATTTCTTGATTCTCGAATCATGTTTAAACCAATAAATGCAAGCAATATAAATGCTATCCAATGGTCCATAGATGTAATTTTATCATGAAACCTTACTCCTAAAAAATATCCTATCAAAGGCATTCCCCCTTGGAAGGTTCCAAAATATAATCCTACTATTCCAGCTTTTTTAATACTAATCTTACCCATAGACAACCCTTTACAAATTGCCACTGCAAATGCATCCATTGATAACCCAACTGCAATAATAAACAATTCAAATAAACTCATATTCTGTTCTCCTTTATCCTTTAATTTTTCTAATAAAAAAAGACCTATCTGCAGTTTTCTCCGCAGACAAGTCTCATTATTTAAAATAAAGCCAGATAAATTTTATCAGTGTGTTGACTTTATTACACAATTCTTATTGTGCTAACTACTCCCTTATCTCATTAATAAGTATATAGAACAATGTTCGTAGTGTCAACATTATATTCAAATCATAAAAAAGGATTCTATTGAAACATTATAAGAAAGCCTTTTTTGCACCTTATTTAGATCAAGTTCTTGATGTGTAATATTAAAGCGGAACTTTACTATTGCCCTATTCATATAAAGTAAACATATAATGGCAAAGCAACACTTCTATTGACCTTATAGACTTAATGTCAATAGCACAATAGGGCTTACTAATGGAAACCTAGCCTCTTTAAATTCTACTGTAGTCTCAATCTAACTGTTGCAGTAGGCGTCAGCTCAATGGTACTTTATTGGCGACCTAATCCTACGGCAAATTGGATTGAATTACAGCAAATAAATCTTTCACTAATAGGAACTCTTGATTATTTAACAAATCCTATTGAACATGATATAACAGAGAGTATCAAATCCTTGGGAAGTAATCAATACCCTACAGACATCCTTTGTTGGAGTTCATACAGGACTAAGCTTAGGTAATGTAATACAATTAGATGCTGTAGAAATTAAAATCTGCATGACAGGCAAAAACCAAATTACACTTTTTGGCTATGAAGCCTAATTCCAGAAATACTGCTAAAAACATATTAAATCATTGTTATTTTAGAATAAAAATTAGACTAGAAATATATCCCTTAACAAAAATAGAGCACCAGAAACAGTTTAAGATTATAAATTTCCTGTTCCTAATGCTCATTTCAAATTCTACAATATTATTGTCACTTTACCTTACTCCACTGTAACTGACTTGGCTAAATTTCTAGGCTTATCTACATCATTACCTTTTATAACCGATGTATAATAAGCAAGAAGTTGAGTAGGTACAACTGTTAACACTGGTGCTAATATATTATCTACTTCTGGAATATAAATTGTCTCGTCAGCATGGTTTAAGCTCTCATCTAATCCTTCTTTTACTATGGCAATAGTATATGCTCCTCTAGCCTTTACCTCTTGTATATTTGAAACCATTTTTTCATATAAATAGTCTTGACTAGCTACGGCAATTACAGGAGTTTCCTTCTCAATTAAGGCTATGGTTCCATGCTTTAACTCTCCTGCTGCAAAAGCCTCTGTATGGATATATGAAATTTCCTTCAGCTTCAAGGCTCCCTCCATAGAAGTTTGATAATCAAGACCTCTGCCTATATAAAATGCACTGTTTTTATCCTTAATAATTCCTGCTATTTTCTTAATTTCATCTGACTTTTGAAAAATTTCTTCTACCTTATCTGGCAATGCCTTCATTTTTTCAATGATTTCAAAATAATAATCTTCTGAAATGCTCTTCTTGATATTTGCCATATGAAGTGCAACCATGTATAAAGCCACTAACTGTGTAGTATATGCCTTTGTTGAAGCTACTGCAATCTCTGGTCCTGCCCATGTATAAAATACATCGTCTGATTCCCTAGCCACAGATGATCCCACTACATTGGTGATTGAAAGGATTCTTGCCCCTTTACTCTTGGCTTCTCTTATAGCTGCAAGGGTATCTGCCGTTTCTCCAGATTGACTGACTGCAATAAGCAATGTATTCTCATCAATAAATGGTTCTCTATATCTAAACTCTGATGCAACATCAGGTTCTACAGGAATTTTGGCAAATCTTTCTATAGCATATCTTCCTACTAATCCTGCATGATAAGCTGTACCACAGGCTACAATATAAATCTTGGAGATTTTATCTAGATCCTCTTTTGTTACATTAATATCATCTAAAACTATTCTGCCATTATCATCAAGTCTTCTTAATAAGGTTTCTCTAATAGCCTTTGGTTGCTCATAGATTTCTTTAAGCATGAAATGATCATATCCACCCTTTGAAGCGGCTTCAATATCCCAATCCACTGTAAATATTTCTCTTTCAACTTCATTTTTATCTTTATCATAGATTTTTACCTTGTCTTTAGTTAAATGAACAATCTCTCCATTCTCTAGGAAATATACATCTTTAGTATATTTAAGCAGTGCTGGAATATCTGATGCTATGAAACTTTCATCATTTCCCACTCCTACTACTAAAGGACTTTCTTTTCTAACTGCAACAAGTTCATCTGGGTTATCTGAAGAAATAACTCCTAGAGCATAAGCCCCTCTAAGTCTTTCTGTAGCTTTAAATACTGTGCTAAGTAAATCTCCATCATAAAGACTGTCTAATAGATGTACAACTACTTCCGTATCTGTCTGTGATTTAAATTTATATCCTTTTTTTATTAGTTCTTCTTTAAGTACACTATAATTTTCTATTATTCCATTGTGCACCACTGCTATGGTTTCTTGTTCATTTAAATGAGGATGGGAGTTTACATCAGACGGTGCTCCATGAGTCGCCCATCTTGTATGACCTATTCCAACATTACCTACTAATGGTTTCTCTTTTAAATAATTTTCTAATACAGAAAGTCTTCCTTTTAGCTTTTTATACTCTATATGTTCATTTCCATTTACTGCAATACCTGATGAATCGTATCCTCTATATTCTAGTTTTTCCAATCCTTGTAATATGACTTCTTGAGCATTCTTATTTCCAACATATCCTACTATTCCACACATATTCTTAGCCTCCTAATTTAGTGTGCAAATATTATATCACTTTTTGTTTTATTTGTATAATTTTTTATTCTCACATCTGTACTTATTTATAATCTAATTTCTTTTTATTATATCAAAAACTCCACATTAGATACATAATGTGGAGTCTCCTACTAATGCATAGGAATGGATGCTTGGTATCAGTGTATTTACACCAATATAAGTAAATAATACACATATAAATCCTATTACGCTAAAAATAGCAGCTTTTTTTCCTTTCCAACCCTTAGATATTCTCATATGCAAATAAATAGCATATATTATCCATGTAATCAAAGACCACGTTTCCTTTGGATCCCAAGCCCAATATCTTCCCCAAGCACTTTCTGCCCATATGGCACCAGTGATTATAACTAAAGTCAATAAAAGAAATCCTAGGGATATGGCTCTATAACTAAGAGCATCTAATTTATCCAAAGAAGGAACATGTTTGGAAATAAAATCATCCTTTGAAAACTTATTTCTCAATAAATACATACAAGACACCCCTGCTGCAACTCCAAAGGAACCATAGCTTAATATTGCAAGGGATACATGAATAGCTAGCCACTTACTTTGTAAAGCTGGCATAAGGGGTCTTACATCTTTGTTTTGCATTGCAGCATAACCAATAATTAAAAATATTATTGGCACTACAAAGGTTCCCATTGCTCTAAAGCTATATTTATTTTCAAATATTATAAAACATAGAGCTATTCCCCAAGCAAAGCTAGTGGCAAATTCATATTGATTTGTCAATGGAACTCTACCTGCTCCAATACCTCTAGATATCAAAGCTAAAGTATGCAGACCAAATCCAATTTTAATAATAAAACTTCCAATATTTCCTGCTTTTTCGGTTTTACTTACGAAAAAAATAAAATACATAATCATAGAGGCTAAATATAGGCCTATCGCTCCATAAAACAATGTGCTCTCAATCCTTAAAAAATCCATATTAATTCCTCCTTATAGTATCTATCACTTTATTTAATTCTTCTAGATACTCACCGTTATGTTTGTAACTTTTTCCGTATATCATTACTTGACCACTGTTATCTACATATATCCTAAGTTTTTTTGGATTTACATAAAAGGCTAAGAATATTCCTGTTAATAAGAAAGCTCCACCGACAAAGGCTCCAGCCACACCAGGATCATATACTATTTGAAGTAATGTAAACATCTGAGGATTATCTACAATAAAACTATACTCTTGAAAACCAACTTCTTCATTCATATGAAGTAAATTCATATCCACCCTATGACCATTGTAAAACAATGCATAAAGCATAACAGGATGATTTGGTAGGGGAGACTTATTCCTTAATGTAGTGGTAGTGGTTTCATCTAAATCAGGATAAAAGTTTACAAACTGTAAAGCAATCATCTGATCATCTTCTATAAAAAATCTCCTTGATATATAGTTTTATGTCTATACTCTTCTCCATTCTTATAAAGAGTAGCATCTACGGCCCATCCAGTAGAATTCTGATAAACGTTTAAGTCATTAGTTCTAAAGGGATGATTCACCAATACTTGTCCCACATCTATTACATGTCCATTCTTTAAAACCTCAATATCCGAAACATACTGCTCTACAGTAAAATCATCTCTAAAAGATACATTAAAATCCTTTATATTTATAAAATGCTGCGTACCTGGTACTTCTACTGTAGTTCCTGGAACTCCGTGAACATAAGCCTCAAATCCATAAAGCTTACCATAGGTAAAGAACACTATAATTACCAAAATCCCAAAATGTGTCAACCAAGATCCTAAATACCCTATACTGTTCTTATCTCCATAATAGAGCTTCCCATTTTCAAAATCCTTTTCTTTAATAGACTTATACTTCATTTCATTAAAAATCTTGCCTATTTCATCTTTCTCTAAGGAAATCTTCTGGATATCTTTTAACTTATTTAATTCCAAGTCAAAATCTATTTTGTTTGTAACTAAATTAAATACCTGCTTAAACCTTTTGATACTGCATAAAATTAAATTTAAGGCTAAAACAGATATTAAAGCGATAAACCACCAAGAATCATAGACTTTATATAAGCTAAAGGCCTTTATAATCTCATATACAATCTGGCTATAATTAGTTTCATAGTACTTCAAGGGATTTTCTTGAGGTATTACAGTTCCAATTATAGAAAGAAGACCTATTATCATAAGAAGGATTATACCTAATTTCATAGAATGAAGATTTCTCCACAATTTAACTAAAAATCTATCCTTATTTTCCTTCATGTCTACCTCCTATGATTTTAAAACAGGGCCTTTTCAGCCCTGTTTATTTATCTATCATATTTTTCTAATATCTTAATCCCTTCTTGTATCAAGGACCTAGCACCATCTAAGTCTTCATGGGCTCTAACTGAATTGTGGAATCCTTCTCCATTTTCAACGAATACAAAGTCCCACTTAAATTGTGCTCTTCTATGAATATCTCTTAGATGCGTTAAATCATCTTCACTTAAAACTCCATCTTCAATGGCTGCTGTCAACCTTTCAATAAAGTCTAGAAGCTCAGCACTTACTTTCTCTTGCTTATCGTATACTCCCCTTTGAACATCTTCTACTTTAGCTATAAGGTCATCTGTAGTCCCACCATGACATGATATACAAGATTTATTTAGACCTTTCTCTGATTTAAGCGGACTTGTCCATTGATGAGATCTCAATAAGTCATCACCTTTTTCTTCAATCTCAGGCATATGACAGTCTGCACAAGATAATCCCATATTGTAGTGAATACTTCCATTAAAAGTCTCAAACTCTGGATGTTGAGCCTTTAAAAGATCTGCACCAGTAGTAGGATGAACCCAATCAGTTACGTTGTTTTCTTCATAGTAAGCTAGCATACTATCAGTATCTGTACCCTTTTCCCAAGGTAAAATTACTTTCTTAGTTTCTGCATCCATGTAATACTCAACATGGCACTGAGCACAAGCTAAAGTTTTAGAATTAATTTCCTCATCAATATGATTCAATGCATCTGTTAAATGACTTCTCGTTAAATTAACTACACCAGGCTCATTCTTGTGACAATCGTAACAGCTAATAGTAGACATTTGTGGATTTTCCGCAACAAATTCCTCAAAATTCAACTTGTTAACTTCTACTCCATCTCTCTCTAAAACCTCAATGAAATCAGATGTCTTACAACTCAGACAACTAGCACCTGCTTTTGGTCTTGCAGTATTCATAACATCCTCTAAAGCGTATGAATGTCCTCTTGCTCTTAAGTACTCTTTGCTAAAACCATAACCATCATAAAATACTTTAAGGTCTGGATACTTTTCTAAGTAATCAATAGGTACTGAGCCACCAAAAGTAGTCTCTTCCATTTCTTCATTTCTCATATAGGACGCATATATTTCTGGATACTTATCTTGCCACTCTTCCGCCCTAATGATACCCTCTTTCTTCTGGCATCCAGTAGAAAATAATAAGACTAATAAGCCAATTAGCAATAACCTTTTCTTCTTCATAACAGTCTCCTTTCTCTTAGCTTGGTTTTCTTCTCTACACCTTCACTAAAATGTTGCAAAAGATTGTTAATATTTAATTTTAATTATATAATTTTATCCATTTTATGTCAATAAAGTTCTCCATTTTTGCCTTTTTATCTCATTTCACTTTGATATTTTTTTGTTTTTATATATAATTGAATTATACATCAAATTATAAATATAATAGGAGAAACCATATGGAAAAAATGGGAAATAAAAAGGAATTTGAAAAAAATATTGTTAGGAAAATGATATATATTTACTGTAAGAAAAAGCATAACTCTGAAAATGAATTATGCTCAGAATGTGAAGATTTAATTCTTTATTCCTATTCTAGAGTTGACAATTGTCCACATACGCAATCAAAAACCTTCTGTAGTTTCTGTGATACAAGCTGCTATAGAGAAGACTATAAGGAGAAAATAAAAGCAGTGATGAGATTCTCTGGTCCTAGGATGCTCTATCACAATCCCATTATTACAATAAAACACCTAATATATAGCAAATTATTTCATTAGTACTATTATGCAGTATAGTTATTATATGATAGCAAGACTTAGTTTTACCAGTCCCTACAGGACTTCCATATTCCCATGATTATGAATATCAACAAAACCAGATGCTAAAAAATTTCCTTTTCCATCAATGACCAAATCTATATTTTCTATTTCTATATTGCCTTCCATACCTATATCAACTATTTTATCTTCATCTACAACCATACTATAACCAAAAAATATTTCATAGAGATTCATTAAATTTATATTTCTTATTAAAATCACCTTTTTTAAGCTTATTAAAATTCTCTAGCTAAAGCTCTAATCTGAATATATCTTATAAAGAATCATATTGCAATTTTCTGTAAATAATTATTTTAAAATTATTGAAAATTTATATCTATCCATGATTTTCAAGAAACTTTTCGAAATTCTTAAATTCTTTTTTCACTAATTATTTGTATTCTTTATACTTAATTGGGTAAGTATAGATTATTATAATAGCAGAGGTGATTTTATGAAAAATTTAATAAGTATTGAATACTGTACTTCTTGAGGTTATCTAGGAAGAGCAGTTGCTCTAACACAGAATATATTAAATGAACATAAAAATTCCTTAGAGACGGTAAATATAATTCCATCTTCTGGAGGTGTCTTTGAAGTAAAACTTGATGATAAGCTTATTTTTTCTAAAAAAGAATCAAATCGTTTTCCAAATGATAATGAAGTTGAAGCATTAATTAGAGAAAATTTATCTTAATTTTATAGAGCTACTGGAAATCCAGTAGCTCTATCTCATATGCTGTTAGGTCAATAGTCACTTTTTGTAAAATGAATCAACCCTAAAATTGTCAATACTATACCAGTCATTGAATAAACTATCTTCCCAATCCATACTACTACGGGTACAACAAATGCAACCTCACCATCTGCTCCAAGGGGTAGTGTTAGAGGAAAATCCTGAAAAAAATTGCTGCCAAACAGATCAATGATACGAGGCATTGGTAAATAACTGAACAATAACATAAGAGGCATCAATGCATATAGAAGTGTAGGATGCAATCGTCCAGCAATAATACCTAATCCAAGGATGAACAACATTGAAGGTAATAATGTAATCAATATAGGTAATATAAAGACACCAAAGTTAGTGAAATGAAAATTATTGGCATAAAACCACAAACTAAATCCAATTGGTATGGCAGCAATCAGCAGAAATCCTATGATCATTGCACTGCAACGAAGTAATAGTAATACACTTAGATTAATAGGGGTTGCATTTCTTAAGGTGCTCATTCCCTGTTCTTGGTTTGAATAAAGAAATGAAACGAAGAAAAGCAAAGCAATCAGCAAAATAGGTAAAATTTTCGCAAGAAACATGCCATAACTCCATCCCGAAAAGGGTGCTGTATTGGAAACACCTAGGATAACTACAGTTTCTAATAAATGCTTGCTATATAAAGCAACTATTACTAGTAGACCTAGAAAAAATTTATTTACAAGCAAGCGACGAAGTTCATATTTGAATAACTTAGTCAATGATTAACTCCTCCTTTCTTAGTCCACAGGCTTCTAAAAAATCATTGTAAGTGATATAGGGAGGCATTTCTGTACCACCATTTTGATACAATTCTGCCAAAATTTCATCTATTCTCTCCTCTCCCCCACCAACTCAGCGGCTTTATAGATTGTAAGTGGCATGACACTATACATATTTGTGCCTGTATTACTGGAATATAGTCTAGCAGCATATTTTTCCGGAAGGATGTCCAGATATTCAGGATGTCTATTATAAAAGTTATTTTTTTGATCCTTTACTTCTTGTTTCCAAACTTCTACATAATTTTTTTGTGCATATTCAGCACCAAATTTTTCTTTTGCAATTCTGTAAGTAGTGTAAACAGTAACCCCCTCATCAGTCCAGTCTAGATTTTCCATATCCATAGACTGTGCACTCAATCCCCACCATTGATGAGCAATCTCATGGGATAACACTTCACCACTGGATGCACCATGTTGCTTGTTATTCAAATTCTCATCACTGAAATAGATTTCGCCCATGAAACTACAATTTTTGATTGCACCTCCCCCAAATAAGAAAGCCGAACTTTGTATAATTTTGAATGGATATCCAGGTGTGGCAAAAAGTAATGGACCATAATGGTCAGTGCAATAGGCAATTGTATGCTCCATTATATTTTGTGCATCCATCTTTTCCATAACTTTTTGATGCTTACTACTATAATAAAACTCAACTGGCATATTACCACCATCTATTTCCAACTTCACATAATCACCTGCAAAAATATTTAATCGACTACCAGTATCATGAGCAAGCCAAGTCTTGGTTCCATCATCATTTTCCGATAATAGCTTTACTGTATCGCCAGTTGCTATCAAATTCAGATTCTCGGGAATTGTAAACCGTCCTGTAATCTGACCTCCTTCTTCTGATGATGGAATTTCTAATATAGGGGCTAAGTCCTTTCCACCCAGATCAATATAATTGTCACCAATATGTGACCCTCCAAATGTAGACACCACCACCGACCATATCTGATGCATTCCCCCATAATCTATAGATAGCTCTATATCCTTTTCAGGAGGTAATTCAAAGATAACATATTTAAAGTTATTGGTGTCATTATTCAAATCAGAAAAGGCCACCTCTTCCCCATTGGCCGTGATTTGCTTAATGGTATATCCTGGATTAATCCCCAAGCGACATTTTGGGGAAACAGTATTTTCATTTTGAATATGGTAAATCGCAGTTCCAGATAGTGTCCCTCTCTTTGTGTTGAAGTTAATATCGATGCTTGTATCCTTTAGAGCTAACTTTGTAAACTCTTCATTTATATTTAAAGAAGTATCTATATTCTGCCAATCTAGTGGACTGTGGTCTACATAAGGCTGATTTACATACATATAATATCCACCTATAATCAAAGTTACAGATAGCAAAGGAATATAAATTCTACGTCCATTACGAATCAAAGAGCCAAGTAGTCCTTTGCCATATCTTCGAACACATAACATGGATAGAAGCCATATGCCAATCAGGATTGAGAACCAAAACAGGCGGTTGTAGGATGCCATACGAAATACCTGGGCATTACTGAAATCATCTGATAAAATAGGAACTAACGGATTTACCCAACGAAGAATGTAATCATCGGCAAACCATCGACTAGTGCTAAGTAGGAAAAATACAATGAATAATACAAAGCTAAGGTCAGTTCGATGGATAATCTGATAAAATGCTGCTATAGCTAGAATAGAAATCCAAAGTGAAGGCAACATTAAAATAAAATAACTGTTCAAATATATCTTCAAATTAAAAATATCACCCATTTTCAATACAGTATAAGGTAAATGCACAATTGTAGCCACTAAGACAGTAACTGTTGCTGATACAATTACCCCAAATAATCGTGCAATATTTAATATATGGGGAGAGACTATTGTATCAGTCAATTCTGCAGTAAGATTTTTATGTACTCTATTCAATTCAAATAGGGTCAACAAAGCAAACAATATCGCGCCACCTAAAGCCCCTATTAATACCGGATTAGCAATAAATCGTGAAGCAGTAGTCAATGGCGGAACAGGTCCAGACAGATTATATCCACCAAGGGGTACAAGAACAGAAAGAGCTATAATGAACCATGTAGTTTTCGAACGGAAGATACGATTTACTTCCACTCGAAAATAGGATAAAAAATTCATCGTCCCTCCTCCCCATTTTCAATCAAATATATGTATGCATCTTCTAAGTTTGGTTCCGTCGGATGTGCAAAATCAGGCAATACCCCCGCAACAATTCGACAAGATATACCATTGGCAGTAGTCATACGAGCAGTCACTTTAAATCCATGTTCTTCATTTTCCTGAATTTCTTTATTGTACACTCCTACATGTCCATATGCTGACCGAATTAATTCCTCAGATCGTCCATCAAACAATATTCTTCCATGATTCATAACAATGAGCCGATTGCAGACGGACTGGACATCCTCAATAATATGTGTGGAAAGCAGCACTATTTTATCCTGTGCATTCTTAGAAAAAAGGTTACGAAAATTAATACGCTCCTCTGGATCAAGCCCTACCGTTGGTTCGTCAAATATCAGAAACTGAGGACTGCCTAAAAGCGCTTGTGCAATTCCAACACGCTGACGTTGGCCACCAGATAATGTATTTATCCGTGCCTTTCGCTTTTCAGTAAGATTGGTCTCCCGAATGACTCTTTCTATTTCAGCCTTGCTCTCTTTAATCCCCTTCAAGGCTGACATATAATCAAGGAACTGCCAGACAGTCAACTCGTCATATAATCCAAATTTCTGAGGAAGATACCCTAAAGCAGCCTTGAGTTTTTTTTCATTTTTAACCAGTGGTACATCATCCAACCGTATTTCTCCTGTAGTAGGCAGTAGTCCCGCAACCAATAACTTCATCAGAGTGGATTTTCCTGCACCATTAGGGCCTAGTAAACCAATGAAATTAGGACTTTGCATTTCAAGGGAAACATCCTGCAACGCCTTTTTCCCTGTTGGATAAGTCATATTCAGATTTTGAACAGAAATCTTCATAGATATATCATCCTTTCTTGTTTTATATACAAGAACAGGATAACAAAACAGTTTGAGGTTTCTTTGTTGTTAATATGTAGTTTGTATGAAGTCTAAAAAAACAACGTCTAGGAAGCAAAATGTTCCCAAACGTTATTTATTTCAGTTTAAAAGTAAATTGCACTCCATCGGCTGTGTTTTCAATTTTATAGTCTGCTCCATGTTGCTCTAGAATCATTTTTACAATATATAATCCCAAGCCGCTACCCCCACTCTGACGATTACGTGATTGTTCTACACGATAAAAGGCCTCAAACAACCGTGGCAATACCTCCTGTGGAATATGAATACCAGTGTTCTCAATGATGAATAACATACCAGATTCCTCAGCCTTAGCCTTAATACGAATTAATTGGTTTTCAGGTGAATAGTATGCCGCATTGGAGATAAGATTTACAAGCACTTTATTAATCATAGCAAAATCGGCAACAATTGGGATATATTCATCAATTTCTGTTTTGAGTATAAGGTTCTTCTTTTCTAGAAGTTCTGCGTGCTCTAAAATCTGTTTATGCACAAGCTTAGAGAAATCTAACTCCTCCTTATGTAAAGAGAATTCATAGGTTTCCATGCGTGAAATTGTTAGTATCTCTTGAACTAATTCCTCCATTGTTCCTGCTACAGTTAATGCTCGGGAGAGATATTTGTCCCTATCCTTATAAACCCCTACATGCAGCAGCATTCCCTCAATCTGTCCCTTAATAACCGTTATAGGGGTTTTTAGTTCATGGGAAACTGCTGAGAAAAATTCCATTCGTTTACGCTCTAACTCTCGCTCCCTATCAATATCACTTTTCAGCTCTATATTCGCTTGCTGCAATTCCCTTAAAGCATTTGACAAACGCCGTGATAATTCATTGAGACTGTGTGCCAATACACCGATTTCATCCTTACGATTATCTTTACAATGCCAGTCAAATTCCAAATTTGACATCCTTTTAGAAATACCGCTAAGTTTTATAATGGGACGAGTCACATATCTAGAATAGAATAAAGAGCCGAGAAAGGAGATACACAGGATTGTTACAATCAGCCACAGGAGAATCCTCTCCAGTGCTTCTACTGCTTGATTGACACCCTGTAGAACACTCGATACCACTAGCACATACTGATCATCTGAATCAACGAAGGTAAAAGGATATTCTTTGTTAGTTGTCATAGACATACTATCTCCTATGGATGTTACAGTCATATTGCTTATGGACTCCGATTCAGTAATCGTTGATTCCGACTCAGTAATCATTACTCCAATAAAAACACCATTGTGTATATAAGAAGTCTCGCGATTAATGGGAATATCTATGGAATTGCCTTGTGCATCCAATATCTCAAAATTTATTCCAACATTAGAACCAACTTCCATGATAAATCGCTCAAAAATATCTTCACAGTTTTGAAGATCGGTATTCTTTAGTTCATTCACTAGTTTCTGTAGTTTCCTATCTAGTTGGATACTCAAATCTGAAGTATAAGTAAGAGGCATAAACCATGCAATAAAAGAATATGTAAATACACATGCAAGAGCTAATAGTAAACTAGTCATAAGAAATATTTTTATCGTTAAGCTACTTCTAATTTTCTTTATCAATACGATAACCCACCCCTCTTATGGTCTCGATATAATCAACGCCAAGCTTTTTCCTCAGATTTTTAATATGTGTATCCACCACACGCTCATCCCCGTAAAAGTCATATTCCCATAGACGATTTAATAGCATTTGTCTGGTAAGTACCTTACCTTGATGGATCAAAAGCTCCCGAAGCAGTTCAAACTCCCGTAAGGTCAGGTCAATTATCTTCCCATTCATACAGATCTGGTATCCATCAATATCCAATATAAGTCCCTGATAAGAAATTTGATTACATCTGGGCTTAGCAGCTGTACGCCGCAGCACTACTGAAATCTTGCGTAATAAAATCTCCATAGAAAAAGGTTTTGTGACATAGTCGTCTATTTCCAGATCAAAGCCCTTAATCTGATTTGCTTCACTATCTAAGGCTGTTACCATAATAATAGGTACCGTACTTTCTTTACGGATCAATTCGCATATACTGTATCCGTCAATTTTAGGCAGCAGTACATCTAATAGAACGAGATCATACTTCTTTTCATGGAATCTGGAAATAGCCTCCACACCATCACTGGCTAAAGTAACAATATAATTCGCTGCCTCCAAAAAATTTTGTAGCAATTCTTGTATATCACCATCGTCTTCTACGATTAAAATACGTTTCAAATCCACCACCTCATATAAAACAGTATAGCATTTCTATTTGTACTTTGTATGAAGTTGAAAAACTTTTTTATAAGCAAAAAAGCTAAGATTCCTCTTAGCTTTTCTATATATCTAAATCATTAGATATTATATTTTCATCAATATACTTCTCCACCTCATCTGCCGTAGGCAGGTCTAGTATATAGTCTAATTTTTCTTCGATCTCTTTTTTCGAGGTATTCCTGATTAAATGTCTAGCCTTCAATATAGATGAAGCACTCATACTAAATTCATCTAACCCCATTGCTAAAAGTATAGGTATAAGCTTTTCATCACCTGCAACCTCGCCGCACATTCCTACCCAGATACCTTCTTTATGTCCATTATCTATAGTCATTTTTATTAAGGACAATATGGCTGGATGAAATTGATTATATAGATTAGATATCTTTTGATTTCCCCTATCCACTGCCAAGGTATATTGAATCAAATCGTTTGTTCCTATACTGAAGAAATCAACTTCTTTAGCAAATTGCCTTGAATGTATTGCTACGGCAGGAATCTCAACCATAATTCCTATTTCTATATTTTGGTTGAACTCAATATTCTCTTTCCTTAGCTCTTCTTTAACTCCCTCAACTATCAATTTACTTTCTCTTAATTCCTCTATATTTGAAATCATAGGAAACATTATCTTTACATTTCCATATGCACTTGCCCTTAAAATAGCTCTTATTTGAGTAATGAATATTCCCTCATTATCTAAGCAAAATCTTATTGCTCTATATCCTAAAAATGGATTCATTTCTTTTGGAATATTTAAATAAGGAATATCCTTATCCCCCCCCACATCCAAAGTTCTAATGACTAAGGGCTTTCCTTTTAGTCTTTCTGCAACTATTTTATAAGCTTCAAACTGTTCCTCCTCTGTGGGAAGCTTATCATTATACATATAAAGAAACTCCGTTCTGTAGAGTCCTACTCCCTCACCATCATTCTCTATTACCTTATCTATATCCTGTAAAGTTCCTATATTTCCAGCTAGTTCTACCTTATATCCGTCTTTAGATATGGATTCTTGTCCTTTTAATTTTTCCAATTCTTTTCTCAGCTTCTCTAGGTCCTCCTTTTCTTTCCTATATAATATAACTTCATTTACAGTGGGATTTACGATAATGTCTCCAGTTGAACCATTGATAATCATTAAATCATCTTCTTTTACTATATCAGTAATATCTTTTACTCCGCATATTGCAGGAATATTCATAGTTCTTGCCATTATTGATGTATGGGATGTGCGGCCACCTACTTCTGTCACAATTCCAACTACCATATCTTTGTTTATTTGAGCTGTATCTGACGGAGTCAAATCTCTAGCAACAATTATGGTTTCCCTATTTATTAGGGATAAATCCTTAGTTTCTATATTTAATAATATCCTTAGAACCCTATCGGATACATCCTTTATATCAACAGCCCTTGCCCTTAGATATTCATCCTCCATCTCTTGAAAAAGTGAAATATAAGAATTAGTTATTTCCCTAACTGCCCATTCGCTATTTACATTATCAGTTAATATTTTCTCTTTTATAGCACTAATATATTCTGGATCTTCTAATATCATCTTGTGAGCAGCAAATATTTCTGCTTCTGGCCCCCCTACTTTCTCTAAGGTTATATTGTATATATTATCTATCTCTATTATAGCTTTATGGATAGATTGATTTAATCTTTCTATTTCTTGCTCACTATCAAAAATACTATTTTTAGAAATCTTTATCTCAGGCTCTTTATATATTAGAACCTTTCCTATGCCAATGCCTACTGAAGTTCCTAAACCTTTCACAAAGATCTCCTCCTAATCCATTATCTTATTCTCAATGAAATCTCCTAGTTCTTCCACTGCCTTTTCTTCGTCTTCACCTATAGCTCTTATTACAAGGCAATCCCCCTTTATAGCACCCATACTTAATATACTCATTATACTTTTAGCATTATATTCCTTTTCATTTTTAATAATTTTTATTTCACTGATGTATTTAGCAGCCTCTTTTACAATCATAGATGCTGGCCTGGCATGTAATCCTGTATCATTTAGTAATACTATTTCCCTTTGGACCATAAGATCAACTCCTAACTCATATCTATTTTCATTACTTTAGCTTAAGCCTAAATTTTTGCCATGGTTTTATGTAGTCAAGTAAAAATATTTCTTCATCAATAACTTTTCCAACCACTGAAGATCTATTGCTGTTTTTCATAGGTTTTAAAACCAAATGTACTTCTCCAGCATAATGTGCATATAAGTTAGACTCAATTACAATATCACCCGTCTTCATATCCCTAGGATTAAGCAATTTAAATTCATATCCTTTATACTTTACTCTAGACTGAGTGGATCTAATCATATATTCAGAAACATCTCCTCTGTTAAAATGAAGCTCATTTAATAAAATATTCCTCTCCACTTCTGGAAGGTTTTCATCTATCTCTACATTTAACTCTAAAATATCTTTATTAAGAGAAGCTAAGGTCTTTAATTCTTCTTCTGATGCAAAACAGTTAGAAATAATAATATCATCAATTAGTCCAGTATTTATTAGATCCTTGACTTGAACTTCAATAGGTAGTTCTCTATGCTCTTCCATAGTGGGCAGTCCTTCATTTACATTCCAAGGACCAAAACTTGCTTCATTGGATGAAACGAAGGCGGCAGTTCTAAGTCCATACTTCTTAAATTCTTCTGTGGTCTTCATAAAATGGACTCTAGATATTCCCGTATATCTATGAGGGTAAAAATTATGACACCCAATTATATTATCTTTGTTAGGTAGATAGCTCATAACATTGTCTAAGTACTTTGTGCCACTACTAATATTTAATTCTATCTTTAATCCATAAGGGTTGAATGACATTATACTTTCTTCATTGCCACTAAAGCCCATATCTAATCTAATTCCTGTAAGCCCTATATCACTGAATATCTTTAAATCTTTATAATCTATATTTAAATCCTTAAAAACCTTAGGAGCAACGTCTGCTATAATCTCCATTTTTAATTCTCTAGCAAATTTGACTATTTCCTTGAATCTCTCTAATATCTCTTCATTTTCAACAGTCAAAAAATTGAAAAATACCCTGCTAAATCCATATTCTGATGCTAATTTGAGATATCTTTTATTGTCTTCCAAATTAGATTTATCTGGATAAACAGATACTCCTAGTTTAACCATGATTTCTTTCTCCTCTTAACTCTTTTATTATTTGGTATAACTCTATAAATTCATTTGCCATATCTCTTACAGTAATAGCGTTCATTAAATGATCCTGAGCATGAACCAATAGGAGTGAAATAGGTTTTCCTTCTCCCCTTGCCTCTTCTTGTATCAATGAAGTTTGACTTTTATGGGCTTCTGATAATTTATTATTAGCTTCTTCCATAGCATCTCTTGCCTTTTTAGATTCTCCGCTTTTAGCATATCCAATGGCTTCCATACAGAAACTTCTAGCTTCCCCACTGAAATTTATTATATTTATTATTGTAAGTTCTAAATCCATTCTAATCTCTCCTTTATTGATTTTCTCTATGGAATTCTTTGTTAAAGAACCTTGGCAGGTATTCCTTATTAGACTCAAGCATCTCATCTAATAGCCTATGTCCCAGAATATCATTAGCTATAAGAGGAT
Organism: Tissierella sp. P1; assembly: GCF_002266425.1. Lineage (GTDB taxonomy): Bacteria > Bacillota > Clostridia > Tissierellales > Tissierellaceae > Tissierella > Tissierella carlieri. The sequence goes on along the minus strand of NZ_NPMN01000015.1, from coordinate 45,418 downwards.
TTAATGTAATGGCAAGCAATGCTTTATCATAATTGCCTTTCATAGCTGCTTCAGCTCCAAGTATTTCAAAGGTTTTTATTTGATTGATTAAACCTTTTATGCTGACTGGAAACTCATCTATAAACTTATAGGGTACTGGTCCATCTTTTGTAATACGGCTAGTAATTTCTATAGCATACTCCGGTGGAAAATCTTTAATTGTAGTTCCATTAATCGTACTTACCACCTGTAAATCTCGTTTATTATTATAAATCGAAGATATTAAATTACATGCTGCATCAGAGTAATATGCGCCCCCTCTTTTTTCTAATTCAATAGGTTTCCTATTTAATTCTGAATTTTTATAGATATTAAATAATTCGGATTCTGTTTTTATAACTTCCTCAGCCCTTGTAATTCCATTTTTATATTGATTTAATTGACTTTCCAGCATATCACGCTGTTTATAATAGTATTTATGATATGGACATGGAATTAATTTCAACGCTTTTAAAAATTTCTCATCCCATTCCATTGGATCTATATTTTTCATATTAACTAAAATAGAATTTTCGATAAATCTTTCAAAAACTTCCGAAGTCTTATTTTGATTGTCTACAAATATGTTAAATCCATATATCATATGATTTAACCCAGCAAAATCAATTCTTACTCTGCTATGATCTATATCTAAAATCTTAGCAATACCTCGCTCTATCCCCACCGGTGTATTGCAAAGACCAATAAATTTTCTATGTTTTGAATATCTTGCTAAAGCTTCCGTAACCATTCCAACTGGATTTGTGAAATTAATTAACCATGCATCGGGGCATAACTCATTCATTTCGTCAGCTATCTCTAATATTACAGGTATAGTTCTCAGTCCATTAACTAAACCTCCTGCTCCATTAGTTTCTTGCCCTATAAATCCATAGGATAAAGGAATGCTTTCATCCTTAGCTCTCGCCTTTAACTGTCCTACTCTAATGGTGGCACAGTATCAGGCATCTTAATTATCAATCCACGTTTAGTTAATTTTACATATATTTCTGTTCCGATTATTGCTACTATCATACCTGTAAATATTCCACCTGCATTTAAAAATCCCCAATGTATATATCCCCATCCTGCGTCTCCATGAGCTTGAGGTAAAGTAGTAATAAATGCTGCTACGGAAACCAAACCTGCTACTAAACCATCTTCACCATAGGATTTTGCAAGATTATATCCTATAGAGAATGTCACCAGTAGACCTAGTATAGCTAGAGTACCCCACCAAACATTACCGTTAATGGGTCCTAGTATATTTCCTATGGCCGGAATCCAAACACCTATGGTATTATTTAATAAAACTACAAATGTACCTGCTAAGACAATAGGCATAATACCAACAAAACCATCTCTTATGGCAGCAAGATGTCTTTGAGAACCAATTTTACCTGCAACAGGAACAAATTTTTCTTCCATCCATTTCATAAAGCCTTTCATACGTATCCCCCTTTTAAAATAGAATAAATGATCACTTCCCTTTAATCATTGAAATAGCCTGCTCCAATACTTTGGCCCCATTCATAGTTCCATAATCTACACTGTTTATTACATCCACAGGAATCCCCTTAGGCTCCATTAAATCTTTGACCTTAGAAAGCATATACCTGACTTGTGGTCCTAAAAGTAATACGTCAAGATTTTCTAAATTGTTTTTTAAGTCCGCTTCTGCAATAGCTTTTATGTTTACCTCTATTCCCTGCTCCCCTGCTGCTTTTTGCATTTTTGTTACCAACAAACTGGTAGACATTCCTGCTGAACATACTAATACGATATTATACAAATAAATCCCTCCTTTTCCTCACAATATATGCAATAATCAGTGCATCAATATATATTGCAATATATGTGCCAACACAGTATATCCACTAATATTAGTTAATTCCATGTATATATGAGAAAAGTTTCTAAGGTCAGATTATAGATAACTTCTCTTGACCACTGCATAAGCGATCAAAGATGTCAGCAATCTGCTTAAAACTCAATTAAATCAAATTCTTGATATTAATTATTAAAGTAGAACTTTCCTATTCATTATAAGAAAATAGTGTGTAATTAATTACACACTATTACACACTAATATTATTTTCCATAAACAACCTAACAATATAGGCTACTTCATTATCTCCGATATTAATCTTATAATTTTCATTAATGAACCTAAATTGTTCCTTTACTATTAACATCTCATTTAGATATAATTTCCTAAAACTATCTAGCTCATCAAATATTCTGGTTTTTTCCCCAGCTAAAAGGCTATCGATCATAAAACAAATATGGAGAGCCATGCCCATTTTCACATCATTTGTTACTTTGATATTTAATCCTTCTTCTAGTCCATTTATTAGGTATTTAATATCTTTAATTATCAAATCGCTTTCTAAATGTACTAAATGTTCCTTAAGAGAATCCCATATCTTATCATACATTTCAGCTTCTTTAATTATTTTATCTAACTCTTTCACAGTTTCCTTTGAAAAAAGATCAATGGCAGAAATAAATGGTATTGATTTTATATTTATATTAACTGCACTTATAATAGCTAGTATATTATAATTCTTCTCTAATTCTGCTATTCTGTCTTCTATCCTTCTGTCATCAATAATATTAATAGTAATTATCTTAATATTCTTATTAGATATCGTATTGCTTACGATATCCGATATCTTCTTTGCTACTCCATCACCTGTAAAGCAGGCGGAAACAATAATATTCTCTTTTTTTCTATTCCTATCTTGTGAAGTATCTATTATTCCTTTATAACTAATTGATCCTAAAATATCCTCTAATGCATATCCTATTATTGCTTTTCTTGCAATATCTAAAACTATTAGAGTACTAACCATATCAATTGTTCTAACTTCAACACCAGTTTCTTCAGTAATCATATGGCCAAAATTGGTTAGGGAACCCATGTCCACCATTAAAATAACACCTTTATCCCTATGAATTTCTAAGACCTTATCTTTCGTTATCTCATACATTTTCTGGGGCTTCATAGATAATGGCATATCAAGGCCTACAACAAAATCAGAACCTATTAAACTATTTACTACCTCTACCATTGAACTTGCGGTACTTCGACCATGCATTACAACAATAATTTTCACATTTGATTCTATTTCCTTTTTATCTTTGAAATAATCAGATGCAAAAAACATAGCCAAATATCCTATCTCATCTACTGGTATTTCAATATTAAACTTATTATCTATTAATTTTGCTATCTTCATAGCAAATATAAATTCATCTTCATAATTTATTCGAATAAAGTTTAATTTAGGATTATATATCTTTTCTCCATTTCTAATTCTTTCGACGCTTCTTTCAAGATGGAAAGATAATCCAAAATATATCCTCTCATCATATTCCCTATTTAAACCTTCCTTAGCTAATAATAAAATCTCCTCAACTACTCCTGCTATTTCTTTGTTAATTATACTATGGATTTCGTTTTTCCTATAGCGTCTACTTATTTCTCCAATATATTTTTGAAAATGAGATTCTATGTCTATGCTTAGAATCTCATTTATATCTGATTCGTCCATTCCTGACATCTTGAAGGTATCAATCTTTTCTTCAATTATGTTATAAAAATCTTCACCTATATTTTCTTCTTCATGGATAAGTTTTAAAGGTGGTTCCTCGATTTCACTATACTTCAATATATCATTAGTTCCACCTAGTAATTCATTTACTTCCTTCCTATATTCATTCAAATAAAGTAGACCCTTTCTTACATGATTTGGTAAATCCCCTTGATTAATCGTAAGAAAACCATTTAAATTTGCTTTATAATTTAAGAAGGCTTTGGCACAAGAAAGTTGTATATCACTCTTTAATTGGCCAATATTATTTGGACAATCATATAATAAATAAGAAATAATTGAGTTTTTATTGATATAAATACTTTCTCCAAGTCTACGTGATTCTTCTCTAATAAAGGATTCTATCAAAGAATATCTTTCTGCTAAAGACCTCTCATGTAAATTTGGTAATCTTATTACCATAGGTATCCTTCTAGAAAAGGTTTGCAGCAAATATGATTCTGGTTCCTCTGTAGTAGCAGCTATTATCCTAACATTTACATATATCGACTTTTCGCTCTCCCCAAGAGGCCTAAAAAAACCTTTATCTATATATGTAAATAACATCTCTTGCCCTTCTGGAGTTAATCTATGTATTTCATCTAAAAAAAGTACTCCTTTATCAGCTTTTTTTAAAAGTCCATCTCTATCAGTTTCAGCTCCCGTAAATGCACCTCTTTTTACTCCAAAGATATGTGCTGTTAAAAGATTAGGATTGCTGGCATAATCTGCACAATTGAATCTTATAAAGGGTGCATCCTTGTCTAGTATATCGACTTCTTTAGCATATTCATACATCTGCTCAGCAAATAAAGATTTTCCAACTCCAGTTTCCCCTAACAACAAAGTATGAAGACCTTTTGGTGGTATATAATAGCGGCTTTAGCTTTTTCTATAGGAACACTTAAACCCTGCTTAGCTCCAGCTAGTTTATCTAACTATTTAATTCATCACTAAATTTGTTATCAGAGGAGGTAAGAGTATTATTTGATATTGATTGGAATAGAACAGGCCTTCCATCTATTTTCTCTATCCTTTTATCATTATATAAAGCATTGAGATATCTACTAATCGTAGACCTATCTAAGTTTAACTTCTTTGATATATCCGTAGCAGATACACCTGTTTTCTTTTTTAGCTCTAAATCTAAAAGAGTATTATATACCTTATCAATAACCTTCAATCTATCCCCCCTTTAAATTTAATCTTATTAGTTACTACAGAATTTCCATTCTCCCATGACCATAGTACCAAGTACATTTATATCTTTATCTATTAATATCATATCTGCATCTTTACCTATCTCAATACTTCCTTTATGTCCATTGATTCCTATAGCCTTGGCAGGAGACAAACTTGCCATTCTTATTGCATCATTTATAGGAATATCTAAATAATATATCATATTATATACCGCATCTCTTAGATTCAGAGTAGATCCTGCTAAACTTCCAGTTTCTAATCTAGCTGTACTGTTTTTGACTATTACCTTTTGTCCTCCCAGCTCATAATCACCATCTGAAAGTCCTGCTGCCATCATAGAATCTGATACAAGTACTATCTTATCTACCCCCTTCATTCTGACAGCAATTTTTACTGCAGCATCATGTAAATGAATTCTATCATATATAATTTCGCAGTATACTCTTTCATCTAACAATGCTGCTCCTATTATCCTGGCTCTCTATGATTAAATTCTCTCATCCCATTGTATAGATGTGTAGCTACAGTAGCACCATAGTTTATTCCTATTTGTGTTTCTTCAAAGCTTGCATTGCTATGGCTAATGCCACTGTAATATCCTTAGACTTTAAATAAGATATAATATCTAATGCTCCAGAAGTTTCAGGAGCTATAGAAACCATTTTTAGACGACCATTAGATATATTGAAAATTTCCCTTATCTCTTCCTTATTGGGATTCTTAATATACTTACCTGGCTGTGCTCCTTTTTTATCTAAGGAGAAAAATGGCCCTTCTAGATGTACTCCTATTAGTTGAGACAATTCCTTTTTATTTTTATAGTTTGCCAGATTTCTTATTGCATTAGACATATTTTCATAGGAAGATGTTATTACCGTTCCTAAATAAGATGTAACACCATTTTTCAAATGAAATCTGCCAATATTATCTATGGCAGTCTCAGTACTATCCATAATATCAAATCCCATGTTTCCATGATTGTGGATATCAACAAAACCAGGTGCTAGGAAATTCCCTTTTCCATCAATAACTAAATCTATATTTTCTATTTTTATATTATCTTCTATATTTATCTCAACAATTTTATCTTGTTCTACAACTACACCGTAACCAAAAAATATTTCATAGGGATTAATTAAATTTATATTCCTTATTAGAGTTCTCATATTATCACCTTTTTTATCTTTAAGCTTCATAAGCTTCTTCAGTTAAAATAAATGTAACATTCGGATGCAATAAAAGAAGGGTTGCAGGTATATAAGTAGAAATATGTTTAGCTTCAAGTAATTTTTTTACAATAGGAGCCTTTTTCTTTCCATGGGCCATTAAAATTATCTTTCTCGCCTCCATTATACTACTCATTCCCATAGTTATAGCAGTTTTAGGTACTTCTTCAATTGAATTAAAAAATCTGGAGTTTGCATTGATAGTTGTATCATCTAACTTTACGATGCTAGTATATATATTTAATTTATCTGATGGTTCATTAAATGCAATATGCCCATTCTCTCCAATCCCTAATATCTGTAAATCTATTCCACCCTTGTCTCTAATTATTTTATCATAGGATGCACAAGCATCTTCTAGGTTTTCTGACTTCCCATTTGGTATAAATGTATTCTCCAATTTAATATTGATATGGTTAAATAATACATCCCTCATATGATAACTATAGCTATTAGGATCATCTCTATCTAAACCTACATATTCATCTAAATTAAATGTAGTTACTTTAGAAAAATCTAATCCCTCCTCCTTGTATAACCTTATTAATTCTTGATAAGTTCCCATAGGAGTACTTCCTGTAGCTAGTCCCAATGTCAAATTAGGTTTTCTTTCTATTTCATCCTTTATCATCTTTGCAGCTACTTCACTAATAGTTTTATAATCCTTTTCAATCAATACTTTCAAGCCGATCTCCCCCTACTAACCTTTTAGAATTTTACTCTCAATACTTCTTACAAGCAATTATATCATAATTTTCTGTAAATAATTATTTTAAAATTATATATAATTGAAAAAATTAGTTTAATTTTAGAAAGCTACTAATAACTAGTAGCTCTAATTCATTATGTTTTATTATGCTAAAATAAAATACATAGATAGCCTCCATATAAAGCTAATAATAATATTCCTGTAGGTCTTCCTATCTTTTGGAAAACTATTCCTGACAATATAAATATCAACGCCACGATTGTAGCCATAGGAACATCTAGGTCAGTGTTTGCCTTGATATTATTAACCCTTCAGAACTAGCTAAAGTAGATATTCCCATAACTACAGTCATATTAAATATATTAGCTCCTACTATATTGCCTACAGATATATTTTGTTTTCCCTTTATAGTAGCTGCCAAAGCTGTAACTAACTCTGGCAATGATGTTCCAACTGCAAGTAAAGTTAAACTCACTACCTGCTTAGGAATTCTTAGGAAATTCGCTATTTCTACTCCAGTATCTACTAGTATATGTGCACCGTATATAATTAAAATTGCTCCTAACGCAAATTTACCACTATTTATAAATGCTTCTTCTTTTTTAATAGACTTTTTATGTACTTTCTTTCTTTTTCCGTTTTCATTCTTATGATCAAATATATTGATAAAAATAAATAATATAATTAAAAATAATAGAATTCTACCTTCATTGTGACTAATCATACCATCTGACGCAAAATAATAGAAAATACTTAGATATCCAAACATCATAGCTCCTTTAATGCCAAAAAAATACTCTTTAACCTTTATTGGCTTTATTAAAGAGCAAATTCCTATTATAAAAGCAATATTACATATATAAGAACCTAATGCATTACCTACTGCCATATCGGTAAAACCTTCTTTACTTGATAATGTAGAAACAAAAAGCTCTGGTAAAGTAGTAGCTACACTGACTACAGTAGCACCTATTATTCCAAAAGAGATTCCTGTCTTTTCTGCAATCCAAATTGTAGCGTCTAGAAACCAATCTCCACCTTTTACTATCATTATTAAGCCTATAATAAACAATGATAAAGTTAAGAGTCCCCCCATATAATCCCCCTAAAGTTAATTTATTCCTTGACTACTATATATTTATATAAAAATAAATCCTCTATTATTACAATATTTTCATTTCTAAAGTTAATTCCCCTATAACTAAATAGTCATAGGGGAACCCTTACCTAACTCTAATATAATCTACATATTTATATTCTAGATCATCTTGCCTATACACTTCTGATTCCTTTATTATCTTCCAGTCATCAAGTACATCCAAATTTGGAATAAAGGTGTCTGCATCTTCAAAGGATTTGAAAATCTTAGTTATATATGCTTTGTTACAATAAGAAATAGTCTGCTTAGCAATTTCTCCTCCACCTATTATAAAATTCTTCATTTCATCATTGGGATTTAATTCTTTTAATAAGGGAAATAATGATTCTAAAGAATTAATTACCATTGCACCCTCTGCCTTATACTCTTTATCTCTAGTGATTACAATATTTATCCTATTTGGCAATGCTTTTTTATCTGGCAAGGATTCAAATGTTCTTCTCCCCATTACAATAATATTTCCCTCTGTAAGCCTTCTAAACCGCTTCAAATCTTCTGATATTTTATATAGCAAGTCTCCATCATATCCAATGTTCCAATTATTATCTACTGCAAATATTAAAATCATATTTCCTCCTATGAGTTATTTATTATATATAATTTATTTTTTACCAGTTTCAAATCCAGATATTATCTGCTCATAACTTCTTATAGCATATTCTCTTCCCGATTCAGTTAATTTAATTATGCCATCTTCTACATAGATCTTTTCTTTTCCTTTAAGTTCTTTTATTATTGATTTCAAAAACTGCTCATTCCACTGTAAGTGCTTCTCGATAGTATGAATTCCACTTTCCAAGTCTTCATCTTCCTTACCTTCATGATTATATAGATGAAACATTAAGGATTTTCCTGCAAATTCTATTCTCTGACGCTTTCTTCTATTAATAGTGGTTAAGAGACCTCTTCTAGGTGAAAATATGAATACCAACAAAAATACTATCCCTGTCATTAATGCCATAGAACCAGCTATGGAAACATCTAAAATAGAAGCAAGTTGATAACCTAGAATTCCATTTAATCCACCAATCAATCCGCTTAAAATGAGCATATTTTTTAAATCATCTGTAAGAAGATATGCAGTTACTGGGGAACCTATCATAAAAGCAATTACTAAAATAGAACCTACAGATTCAAATGCTCCAACAGCAGTTATTGACACAATAGTCATCAAACTATAATGTATTAATGCAGGCGAAAATCCCAAAACAGTTGCTAGTGCAGGATCAAAAGTTACTATTTTAAGCTCCTTAAAGAATATTATTACAAATAAAAGATTTATTATTAAAATAATCCCCATGGAATACATAGATTTTGCTCCTATATCTACTCCGAATATTCTCATGCGATCAAATGGAGCAAATGCCAGCTCCCCTAATAATACGGAATCTGTATCCAAATGAACTGATCCAGCATATCTGGATATGATTATAATAGCTATACTAAAGAGTAACGGAAATACTATTCCTATAGCAGAATCCTCAGATACCAGCTTAGTGCTATTTAACATTTCAGTTAAAAATACGGTAAATACTCCCATAAGGGCAGCTCCCACTATTAAAAAGGGAGAGGTTAAACTATTCGTCATAAAAAATCCGATTACTATGCCTAATAAAATTGTATGTGTTATGGCATCTGACATCATAGACATCTTTCGCAGTACTAAAAATACCCCGGGAAGAGAACATGCCACTGCCACTATAACTGCTATAATTTGAATCTCTAATTGTGGTGACATTTATAACTCCTCCTTTTTAAAATAATTTTCCACATAGTCTAAACCCTTTTCAGTAATTGCCCATTTATTAAAATAATCTTTCTTAGCAAGCCCCCTATTTCCTAAGGATTCTAGTTTATTCATAAGCTCTTTCTCTGTTCTCCCAGTCATAGATTTATTTGGCTTGATTATGAAAATATCATGACTATGATTTATATCTTCATGATTCATAGCTAAATTATAAAGATTCACTAGCACTTGATCTTCATTTATTTCTCTTTGTTTTTTTCTATCTCTAAAGTATCTCCATATTAATCCTCTATTAGGTGCAAATCCTAGACTAATTATTACTATTATACTTATGACTATTACTATCATTGGACCTGTAGGCAATTTTGAAATTACTGAACTTAATACAGTACCAATAATTCCTGATATTGCTCCAAATACTGCTGATAGGATTACCATAATAGATAGTTTATCTGTCCATTGTCTGGCAGCCACTGCTGGAGCTGTAAGCATGGCACTCATCAAAATAACTCCCACAGTTTGTAGTCCTATAATAATAGCTGTTACTATCATAAAAAACAATAATGTTGTTATCCTCTTTGTAGAGAATCCAAGGCTCTCTGCATAGTCTGCATCAAATGATACTATCTTAAATTCCTTCCAGAAGATAATAGTTAATGTTATTAAAACTACTCCTAGTATTCCCATAACTTGAACATCCCTCTTAAGCAAAGTAGATGCCTGCCCAAAAATAAATTTTTCTAAACCAGCTTGATTCGCATTGGGTATCTTTTGGATATATGTTAGGAGAACAATTCCTCCTCCAAAGAAAACTGATAATATCAATGCTAGGGCACTATCAAATTTGATTCTCGAATATTTTACTATAGAAAGGATTATAAATGTAGATAATAGCCCTGATATTAATGCTCCAATTAACAATACTTCAGTTCTTTTAGTTTGAGTCATTAAAAATGCCAATGCAATTCCTGGTAGTGCAGAGTGGGAAACTGCATCTCCTAATAGACTTTCTTTCCTTATAACAGCGAAACTACCTAATACCCCAGATATTATTCCTAGAAATGCAGAGCCTAATGATACGATCCTTAAAGTGTAATCTGTTAAAATAAGATCTAATATTGACAATTTCCTCACCTACCTCTTCAAAATTTGCCCTGTACTCCTATAGGTTTTCTTTAGATTTTCATCTGTAAAGACTTCACCAACAGGTCCACTAGCTATTATCTGAGTATTTAGCAATACTACCCAATCAAAATATTCTTCCACCGTCTGAAGATCATGATGGACAACTATTATGGTTTTTCCTCTTTCCTTTAATTCCTTTAAAATAGATATTATGGCTTTCTCAGTCTTAGCATCTACACCTTTAAAAGGTTCATCCATGAAATATATATCTGCATCTTGGACTAATGCCCTCGCAAGAAATATTCTCTGTTGCTGTCCACCAGATAGTTGAGATATCTGTCTATCTGCAAACTCAGACATACTTACTTTTTCTAAGGCTTCTCTAGCCTTAATTTTATCTTCTTCTCTTGGGCGTTTTATCCATCCTAGTTCTCCATATCGTCCCATAAGAACTACGTCTAAAACACTTGCAGGAAAATCCCAGTCTACACTTTCAGATTGAGGTACATATCCTATATGTTTCCTTTGAGACTTATAACTTTGACCATTGAATAATACATTACCCGATACTGGTTTTATTAAATCTAGCATAGCTTTTATCAATGTGGATTTTCCTGCACCATTTGGTCCTACTATAGCCATTAAAACAGATTTTGGGATATTAATATCTATATCCCATAAAACCGGCTTTGCCTGATATGCTACTGTCATGTCTTCAACTTCTATTATATAATCAAGATTCATATTTCCTTCCTCCTTGTTACTCAATTATTTCAAAGCATCAACAATTGTATCTATATTTGCCTTAAATGTACCTATATACGTTTCAGCTCCAGTTCCTGCATCTCCTGTAGAGTCTGAATAAAGTTCTCCTCCAATTTCCACCTGAAATCCTTGAGCCTTCACAGCTTCCTGCAATGCTTCAATACTTTTTCTTGGAACTGATGATTCAACAAATATTGCCTTAATCTTTCTTTCTACAATAAATTTTGCCAATTGACTAACATCAGATGTCCCAGCCTCAGATGCAGTACTTATACCTTGTAACCCCTTAACTTCAAATCCATAAGCATTTCCAAAATAGTTAAAAGCGTCATGAGCAGTTATAAGAACTCTATTATCTTCTGGAATTTCAGATATTCGTTGGTTGATATATTCTTCAAGTTCATCAAGTTCTCCCAAATACCTTTCCAAGTTAGCGTCAAATTCACTTGCATATTCTTCATCTAGTTCCTTAAGTCCTTCTGCTACAGTTTTTGCCGCCCCTTTCCAAAGTTTTACATCAAACCAGATATGCGGATCGAAGCTTCCAGGATTAGTTACAAAATCAATAAAATTTGATTCATCAATATCTTTAGATACCGCTAAAATCATTTTTTTGCTACTTCTATATTTTCAAATATATCTCCCATTTTTCCTTCTAAATGAAGCCCGTTATATACTACCATATCTGCATTTTGCATTAACTTAACATCTCCAGCGCTTGCCTTATATAAGTGAGGGTCCACTCCTGGTCCCATAAGTCCTTGAACATTTACATACTCACCACCGATGGACTTCACAAGGTCTGCAACCAAAGTAGTAGTAGCAACTACTTTATATTTACCATCATTTGTTACACTATTTGAATTTCCACATCCCGTTACAACAACCGCTGACATTGATATAATCATTATTAAAATTAGTATTCTTTTCATTACTTATTCCTCCCTTATTATATTTGACCCATGTGGACATACCTTGGGGTAATTTAAATATTCATCTAATTTTTCCTCTAGTTTCTTATTAGTCACATGCTCTAGTTTCTCTGCTTCGTCATGTACTTCCTCTGGATCGTATCCCAATTTTTCCACAAGAAAAACTTCCCATAGAAGATGTCTCCTTCTAATCTTCCTAGCTTCTTCAGCTCCATATTCCGTAAGTCTTATTCCTTGATATACTGTATATTCAACGTATCCATCATGTAATAGTTTCTTTATCATCTCCGACACTGAAGGGGGTGATATCTTAAGTACTTTAGCAATATCTTTGTTACTAACTTGCTCCTTATCTCCACCAAGCTCATATATGGTTTTTAGATAATCTTCTTTGCTTATATTCATAATCTTCCTCCAAAATATTTTAATGTTAGGCATGCCTAACTTATTTATATAATACCCTTTTTTCTAGACTTAACACAATATTTTATAAATAAAAATCCTCATAACTTTTTATGGCTATGAGGAACACACTAAATTAACTGAAATATGGCGAATATTATTGAGAAATAATATATTCAAATTATCTCAACTAAAAATATTTAATTTCTAATTTATATTTATCATAATAAACCTGATACAGTCTTTCTAAATCTTCTTTGAATATATCAATATTTATACTGTCATGTTTTTTTATTATCACAGATTCAACTTTATCTTTATAGCTTTCCGTTAAATATTCTAGTATTTCTATAACTACATCCGCTATCAATATGGGTTCAAATATATTAATATTGACTATTCCCATTCCCATGTTTTTTGCATCTAAAGACCATTTATACTTACCTTTAACTGGATTTAACATAGTCTTCCTATATCTTTTGTCCTCAAGTAAAGTATATTGATTATAATAAGACAACTCTCCAAACGACAATATCTTTTCTTCATGGCTATCACTATTGTCATAGTAAAATTCTGAAGTTTCATATAGGATATTATTTATATCATAGGTTTCTATCTTATCTAACCTATTGTTCTCATATTTATATTTTTTGATAAATATGGCTTCTCCATCTTTTACAGCTTTAGTATTCTCTATTAATTGTCCAGATTCATTATATTTGTTATCATATGTATATACTATTTCATTTTCTTCCTGATACTCATTATCTATCTTAGTTCTTACTGCTTCATATATTTTATTGCCAAATTCATCAAATTTATAGTCGCATAATACTTCTTTTGTAATCTTGCCATCTACATTCTTTGTTGTTTCTCTAATTAAATCATTTTTTTCATTGTATACTAATTCAATGGTTTTATAATAAAATATATTATGCTGATAATGAAGTCCTTCATAAAAATAAGTATTTGTGTTGGTAATATAGTGATTATCCTTATATACAGGAAGTATATAATTATCCTCTTCTTTTACATCTATATAAATATCTACCTTTTCTTCTGCACTTATACAATTTCCGTATCTATCCTCTTCCATTGAAACTTCCAGCCATTTATTCATTAAATCACTTTCCCTTCTTTTCTATCCATAGATACAATTAAAAATCTTCAAGAATTACAATTCCATAATTATCACGATAATAATTATATATTTCAGGATTTTCATATCTGTAAAGCAAATTTATGTTTAAAATATCTATAATTACGCAATCAATTGTATCTTTATAGTTTGCTATGATATAATCCATTATTTCCTTTATCATATCTGCAGTTAATATGGGCTCATGCATATATACTTCACAATTTTTAATATCTTCTTTATTGTATTTAAATCTCCACTTGTATTTGCCTCTTGCCGGATTAACTAGAGTCTTTCCAACTCTTCCATCTTCAAGTGTATTGTATTGATAATAATGTGATAGTCTTCCATTTAACAATACTTCTTCAAAAATTCTGTTGTTCTCATGATAATACATAATTGTAGTTTCATCTATATAGCCTCTTATTGTTTTTTTTAATTAGCAAATTATTTTCGTATTCATAATCTGTAATACTAACCTCTTTATAGTCATCATCTACATCGATTTCTACTGTTCGTATTAATCTATTATCTTCATATATATTTTTATATATAAATTTTCTTATATTCTCTTCTATGCCATAATTTGATATTCTATTTTGATAAATTTCTTTTCTCAATATATTATCATAGCTATCATATACACTTTCATATAATTCTTGATTAATCTCACCAAATGAATACTCAGTAATATCTTTAATTATGTCTCCTGTTTTACTTATATATCTTTTTTGAACTTCATAATATCCTTTATAGACATTCTTAGTATCTAAATTATTTTCTTTATAATCATTACTCTTTTCTATCTTCTTATGAAAGTCATACATGGAGTCATTAAATTGAACCAAATATCTTGTTATTTTCCTATCTATATTATTTTCAATCTTATCCATTATAAACTACTCCCCCCTTACTTCAATCCTTCTATTACTTTACTATTTTATATAGAGCCCTATTTCTAATAATATTCTCAATTCAACAAAAGAGGGCTCTATATAAAAATACTTAACATTATTATATTAAAACAATAGATTTATTATATAATTTTTCCTTAGTCTATATAAAATATTATTCTCTATCTGCTCAATTGATTACCTGGAAAATAAGCTTTCTCCCTAGTTCCTTCATATTGGACTTCATACTTCATAGGAAATGGTTTAACCCTCCATGATAAATTATTTGCTCTTCTCATAGTCTCTGTATCTGTATTTATGTGTCTAGACCCAGACACTCTTATATGTGCATGAAAAATTTGCTTTTTATTAAAATCATACAATATGAATAAAGTAGCTCCACTAATGTCATAATTACTATTTTCATAAGGAGCACCATCTTTTGACCAATTAGAATTTAAATTTGCTTTTATACCTCGACTAATCTCATACTTCAATAATGCTACCTTCCTTTTTGGAGAATAATAGATTTCATAATTTGATTTCTTTCTAGTTTGATCTACCAAGGATATTTCTATATGTTTAGCAACAGAACTTGTCATAGGTGCCGATTTTACAACATAATCTATTACCTGCATATCGGTATAGCTTTCAACATACGAGTTTTTAGCTTGATTAAATCCAGATGATATTGTTGATGCTGATACAGTTGTAAAAGACTCCTGAAAGGCTCTTACAATTTTATCCCATTTGCCTGAAATACTGCTCCACTTTGTTATAATAACTACAGAGCATCCTGCTGCAACTAATATAGAAAAAATAGTTCCAGCTCCTAATGAAGCTATTGAACTAAGCATAGAGCTGGCTGCACCCATTAATGCATATACTACCTCTGTTCCTAGATTTAAGGCATTTAACTTAATATTCAATGTTTTCAATACTAATCCTGGGTTTACAGCGACAGCTGATTGCAATTCATAAGCCTTAGATTCTACTGAAATATTTATGCCACCAACATGCTTCATATGATAGGATAACATTTCCTTGTTTTCCGATAACATGTATTCCAAAAAAATTTGTTTTGCTTCAGGTGATAAATCTTCAAAAACTTGCTTTACATCAATATCTTCATTAAATCCGAGGTTATGTTCAATTTGTCTGTCATACCCTATGGCTGAAGCTGGCTGTGCCACTACATGAAATAAAAATACAAATACTAATAAAAAAGATATTAATTTACTAAACTTCTTCATAATATCCCATCCCCTTTTGCTATATTTTATATACATTAGTTACTAAGTTAACCCCCTTCCCCTGTAGAGGGCCATAAAAGCAATAGCATCAGGGTATCCTATTGTTTTTATTTTCTGAATGTATGATACAATTATAACAATCACAAGTTTTCTTTACAATTGATTTATTTCCCTATATTTCGACATACTATAGGGTCAAGGAAATATATGAAAATTTCTAGTGATATTGAATAATTATAAAGTAAAATTATAAATTAAAGGTCTGTGCTATTCTATTAATTAAATCCTTTATCTCTCCGCCCTCAAAAAAGTATGATAAACTTAACTCTGATGTACATAACTTCTTATATTTTATACTGGTTTCTTTTATCATATCAAATATCTGTGATGTGATCTTGGCTTGGTTTATTCTTCCAGATCCGACTATAGATATCCTCGTAGTATCATTAACTTCCACCTCTATAAATCTGTCTACATTAGTTACTATCTCCTTTCTTATGGTGGAAAATAATCTCATGTATTCTTTAGAGCAAGTAAAAGTAATATTTAAATCTTCATTTATTGAATTATTTTCTGTCATTCCAATATCCAAATTATATCTACCTAATATCTTAAATACATTTGATAATTTATCTATTTTATTAGGAATATTCTTTATTTTTACTTCTATTTGGCTATCGTCCACTACTAGTGATAGAACTTTTAATTCCTCCATCTTATCACTCCCTATCATTGTTCCAATTTCATCTTTGAAACTATTTCCAATATATATAGGCACTTCAAACTTTTTGCCCAATGCTAATGCTCTTTTGTCAATTACCTTAGCACCTAATCTAGCCATTTCCAAGACAATATCATAATCTATCTTTGGTATTCTAAGGGCATTTTCATATACTCTGGGATCAATAGAATATATGCCATCTACATCTGTATATATTTCACAAGGACAATTGAATTTAGCTGCTAATGCTACAGCAGTGGTGTCTGAGCCCCCTCTTCCTAATGTTGTGATATCTCCATTTTCATTAATTCCTTGAAAGCCTGCTATAACTACTACATTTCCTTCTTCTAAATATTTTTTTATTAAATCGTCCTCAATGCCTGCTATACTTGCCCTAGTATAGTTTCCTACAGTATTTATTCTAGCTTGAACTCCTGTTAATGAAACAGCTTTGCATCCTAAATTATTTAATGCAATGGAAAGTAAAGCTATTGATTGTTGCTCTCCTGTTGACAATAAAACATCCAACTCTCTATCCAATGGATTCAAAGTTATTTCTTTAGCCAACTCAATAAGTCTATTTGTACTCTTTCCCATAGCTGAAACTACAACTATAATGTCCTTAGTAGATTTCTTTCTTTCAATTATCTTTTTAGAAACTTGAATAATCTTTTCAGTGGTTTCTACTGAACTACCACCATATTTCTGAACAATCATGAAATCACGTCCTTTTTTACACTTCTAGCCTTGCCACAAAATAATTCTTAGAATCTATCATAAATATATCAATTAATTTTTCTAATTTCTTTTTTGATATCAATTTGGTAGTAAATGCAATACTATCCTTCTTTTCAATCATATCTTCTATAATCTCATTATCAACTATATATTTTTCTATTTTATCCTTGGTATCTTCCTTCACATTAATTCTCATATAATATTTGCCTCGATATAATTGATTAATGTTATTTAACTCACTATTTTCTAAAAAACAATTTCTTTGATAGGTATTGGATGTGATATCTATTAGATCGCTTAATACTGCATTAGCTGTAGGAAATCTTCCAGCACCTTCTCCAAAGAATCTTAATTCTCCTACATTATCTCCTATAAAAGAAACCAAATTATTTGCATCATCAACTTTACTAAAATAAGAATTTTGGCTCATTATAACTGGCTCCACAGAAGCATAATACTTATTATCATTTACAATCGCTGTACCTAATAACTTAACTGTACAACTCATTGATTTTATATTCTTTATATCACTAAAGTTTATACTATTAATTCCATAACATGAAATATCTTCTTCATCTATCTTGTCTTTAAATGCAATAGTAGATAAAATCCTAAGTTTTCTTCTAGTATCATAACCTTCAATATCATCAGTAGGATTTGCCTCTGCATACCCTAACCTTTGACTTGTTTCTAATGCTTCCTGGAAATCCAAGTTTTCTGATATCATCTTTGTCAGTATATAATTAGATGTTCCATTTAATATGCCTCTTATTTCTTGTATTTGGTTTATATTTACCTGCTCTTTTAATGGTTTTATAATAGGGATGCCACCACCTACACTAGCTTCGTATAAAAAAGATTTATTCTTTGCTTTCGCTAAATTTGTTAACTCTTCCAGATGTTTTGCAACCACAGCTTTATTAGCTGTTATTACATCCTTCCCTTTATTTAATGCTTCTTTTATATAATAATATGGGTTATCTAAACCTCCCAAACTTCAATAATTATATCAATATTATCATCTTCAATTATTTCGTAAATATCTGTGGTTAGTTTCTCTTTATCTATTTCAATATCTCTCTTCTTATCTATATCCTTTACCAAAATCTTAGATATGCTAATTTCTTGTTTTATTAGCTTCTCTAGATACTTCTTTCTTTCTTCTAGTATCTGTACAATACCTGTTCCCACTGTTCCCAATCCTAATAAGCCAATATTCAACATTAATTTTTCCCCTCCTTTTGTATTAAATAATATCTTATCCAGTTATCTACTAAAATTTGCGAATAGCCGCTCCATGTATTTTCAGGTACTAGAGTAGAATCATCATTAGGGAAATAATTCTTAGGTAAATCTGGTGATAATCCTTTATCTCTATCTCTTCTATATTCATTGTATAAAGTATACCTATCATACTCTGGATGGCCTGTAATATATATCTGTTTCCCTTTTCTTCCAGCTACTATGTATATCCCAGCATCATTTGATTTTGATAAAACTTCTAATTCTTCTATATCTTTTATATCCTCTTCTTTAATTTCAAAGTACCTAGAATGCGGAGAAAGTATCTTTTCTCCACAACTCTCAAATAGTGGGGAGTTTATATTTACAATTTCATGACTGAATATCCCTGCTACCTTTTTATCTGTTGTATGCCTAGGTATCTTATAATTGTGATATAATCCTGCTACTGCTGCCCAACATAGATAGATAGTAGACTTAATATACTCATTAGAATAATCTATTATAGCTTTCAACTCTTTCCAGTAACATATCTCATTAAAATCTACAAATTCCAAAGGGGTACCAGTTATTATCATTCCAGTATAATTTGTATTTTTTATTTCATCTAATGTTTTATAAACTTTCTCTAGATAACTTAGATTTGTATTCTTAGATCTATATGTTTCTGTATATAAAAAATCTACCTGTACATCTATAAAACTATTTCCTAGTAATTTTAACAGTTGAAACTCCGTATCTAATTTATTTGGCATTAAATTTAATACTAATACCTTTGGCAAATCCTCAGATTTACTTTTAAAGTTAATATCTATATTTTCCTTTCTAAGTAAATCTATGGCTGAAATATTTACATCAATTACTAATCCCATGTCTTACCCTCCTAATCCTATTTCAAAAGCTTTTATTATATCTCTAATATTCTCAGAACTAAATATCGCTCCTCATACATGTAAGTTCTAAGCTTTCCTCTGACAGCTATTAGCATGAAAATCACTAACTCTAGTTTTTTCATTTTCTAATCCTCCTTTTCATAATTAAAAAATCCCTTTCTAAGATAAGAAGGGATTTATAATATAAAAGGATATAGATTCCGCTTCTTATCTCTCAGTTTTCACCGCAGGAATTAGCACATTTTTTAAGCTATATAGCTTAAAATTGTTGCTGGGTTTCATCGGGCCAGTCCCTCCACCTCTCTAGATAAGAAAATATTAAGTTGTAATTAAAAAACCTTCTTAGCTAATGCTAAGAAGGTCGATTTTCTATGAAATCTCTCTTATCGCCATTAGCAGAACCACCTTGCCAAATGGCAGGTTGGCGTAGGGTCATAGAGCTAATTCTCTACCCTAACTCTTGATAAGCAATACTATTAAATTGTTAAAATGATATTAACACAGAGGATTAAATATGTCAATGAAAAAATATCTTTTATTAATTCTTATGCCTTGAAATTATAAATTGGTTTTATTATGTCAATGACCTCAGCAGTTTCAGTAATATTATTTAATATTTCTTCAATTCCTTTATATGCAAATGGTGATTCATCTAAAGTATGTTCACTTATGGATGTAGAATAAATTCCTTCCATACTCTTTTTAAACTCCTCTAAAGTGACAGCCTCCTTTGCAACATTTCTGCTCATAAGCCTTCCCGCTCCATGAGGAGCTGAATAATTCCATTCAGGATTACCCTTTCCAATGGCGATTATGGATCCATCTCTCATATTTATAGGAATTAGAACTTTTCCACCTTTATAGGCTGCTATGGCACCCTTCCTAATGATATTATCCTTGAAATTAATATAGTTATGAATAGTCTCAAAATAGTTAAATTCACTTAGCTCTTTTCCAAGTGAGTTTTTAAGAATAATATCTGACATTACTTCACGATTTAAACTTGCATATTCTTGACATATCCTCATATCATGTAAATACTTTTCTCTATGCTCCCCAGTTAAATAGCACAAAGCCTTGGGGTATCTAGGCTGAAGTCCTGCATAGTCCTTTTCTAACTCTTCAAGAACCTTCTTTATTTCTTTTCTTCTGCCTTCTGCTTTATAGTGAGCAATTATTTCTTCTCTTTTAATAAAATAATCACCCTTGCCGCTACATAAATCTATTGCTAGTCTTTGATATATCTCTGCAACTTGCTTACCTAGGTTTCTGCTGCCTGAATGGATCACTAAATATTTATTGTTTTTGCTATCTACTCCAATCTCTATAAAGTGATTGCCACCCCCGAGAGTTCCTATACTTCTTTCAATTCTTTTAGTATCTTTTAAATCTCTAAGGCAATATAAATCCTTTAATTTATCAAATTTAAACTTTCTTTCATTATGTGTAGATTTTCCAGAAGGAATCTTTTTGTTTATTATATTATCTAATCTTGGCAAGTCTATGTCTATATCCTTAAGCTCTACAGTAAGCGTTCCACATCCTATGTCAACTCCAACAATATTGGGTATCACCTTATCCCCCATATCAGCAGTAAATCCAATTACACAGCCTATACCTTGATGAACATCAGGCATTATTCGAACCTTTGAATCCTGAATAAAGTCTTGATCTAACAGTTCAGTTATTTGGTCCTTTGCCCCTTCTTCAAGGTTATTAGTAAACACCTTGGCAATATTATATTTTCCTTGTAATTCCATTTAGTCACATCCTTATTTAATCATATTATATATTAAGGGTGGCTCTATTCTTTCCTTCTTTTTTAGAATTATATAAAGCCATATCAGCTCTTTTAACTACAGATAAAAAATCTTCATCATCTTTATCAAAATAAGAGGCACCTATTGATATAGTTATATGATATTTTTCTCCCTGACTTTCATATTGAAAATTCTCTACATCTTTTAGAATCTTATCCGTAAATGAATCTAGATTCTCTTCTTTTAATCCTTCACAAACAAGAAGAAATTCTTCTCCTCCCCATCTATAAAGATAATCTGTTTTCCTTGTAGACTTATTTATTATTTCTACAAGATTTCTTAAAACACTATCCCCTACATCATGTCCATAGGTATCATTTATTTCTTTGAAATCATCTATATCGAAGATAATAACAGTATAAATATTATTATATCTTTTAAACAAGTAGAATGTTTCTTCTAGTTTTTTTGTGGCAGCCCGCCTGTTAAAAGCCTTAGTGAGTTCATCTATATTTAATTCTTCTCTTAATTCTTTATTAGAATTTTGGTAATACCAATGTTCTAAAATTAATACTATTAAAATTCCTATAAAGATTAATCCAAGTGATAGAATTCCTACTAATGTAGTCATCTTAGAAATAGCTTTATCACCATCCTCAGAAATCTCATCTATATAAGGTTGAATGTCATCAAAATAAACACCCATTGCAATAATCCAATCGTATTTTTTATATAATTTTGCATAAGTTAATTTTTCAGCAACTTCCTCACATGTTTTCTTCTTAAAAAAATAAGTAAAATATATTTCTCCGTTTCCTTTAATTCCGTTGAGTTCTGTTAGATAAGGATAATTACCTTTAATATCTTGAGTATTTGTAGATAAATACGTACCTTCTGTGTCTTTTAGGTTTGGATGGATAAGGCGAATAGCATAATTCTCTCCACCATCATAATTCACAATCTCATTAATCCAAATATAAGCGTCATTTTCAAAGCTATCACTATGTATTCTTTTTTTTATAGATTCTGTAGTCGCATGTTTTATGTAGTCTTCGGTAACTCCATAAAAAATATAATACTTTCCATAATCATCTTCATTATATGTTATAGAGTTTTTCTTTAAATCATCAATATAATCATAGATATTCCTTATATCCTCTATATCGCCTATATTATTTTGGTATAAAATCTTATCTGTAGACCTATCTAATATAAATATATCGAAAGCCTCTTTAATAGTTCCTGTCTCAAAGTAGTCAATGGTTTTCTCTAAAAAGTCTTCTTTTTTTGAGCTATAATATTCTCCTATAACTTTAGTAGCCCTATTTATACGATTTCTATTTATCTCCATTATCTCAGCTTGTGTTTGCTCAATGTTATTTATCATATTATTAACGGAATCCTCAAGGAAATCCTTTTTTATATCTATAATGCGATCCTTAGTGTATTGGGCATATAATACTTTTACATCCTTAAATGTAGATATGTAAGAATAATTCAAAATAACTAATAAGAAAACTATAGAAAATATAAGTAAAAAAATATATAGCTTTCTTACTCTCTCTAGGTTATCAATTCTATCAATCAATTTATGTATCCGCTTTTTCAATTGGACCATCCTTTCAAATCACTAATTACCTTCCTGCTTGTAATTTGATTGTATCATAACTGCTATAGTAGTTGTAACTTGTTATATAAAATTATTTGAACAATTGTATTGCTCTGTTATATAATTAAATACAGAAAAAATAGTAATTTATTATGAATTAAAGGATTATTTAAATTAATGGAGGGGGATAACAGTGAGGTTTGGGGCAATTGGGTTATATGTGAATAATATGGAGGTCATGGTTAAGTTTTATGGAGATGTGATGGGATTAAATTTAGATTGGGATGGCAGTGGATTTACAGCTATTGAAATGGAAGGACAAATTCATCATTTTATTTTATGTGCAAGAGGAGGTTTTGAAAATTCTATACCCCAAATATCTAATTGGAATAAGGGAATAAACGGTAATATGGAGTTATGTTTTGATGTTCCTAACTATTCTGATGTAGATAAAGAATTTGAACGTGTTATAAAGGCGGGGGCAAAACCAATTTACAAACCAACTACTGAGCCTTATGGTATGCGTGTCTGTTATGTTGCAGACCCAGAAGGAAACCTTATTGAAATATGTTCAGGTAATGACGATATTAGCCATATTGAATAATCATAATTATAGGTTTAGTTAGTTCATTATCCTCTTAAAATCTTTTATTAAATATAGCAAAAATAAAGAGGCTTCTGAATTTTCAGAAATCCCTTTATTTTATAAACTATGCTTACATACTTATTCAGAAAAAAATTTTTTTGATCCTTTTTCTACAATTGGATATTCATAAGATTTAGTTTGAAGAAGCAATACAATATCATCCTTATTCCTAAGCAATACATTTACCCCAAGCTATTTTACTCACTATTAGTCCAATTGGAATATAAGCATATACACCATAAGGAATTATAGTTAACATATAATGCCCTAATACAAATAAACCCATTATAAATAGACCTACTAAAATATTACCCCCACCAGCAGGATTTTCTGTTACTTCAAAGGCTTTGGAAAATGGCAAATTATTATCTAGTATCTTAAATTCAATAATAATATAAAGTAACATATTTATTCCAGCTACTATAACATGTTCAACTATCTGCATCCTATATATAATTAAAAATATTAAACTAACTAAAATAAATACAGGTACAAATAAATTTACAATTGCCGCTTTAGCAGTACCTCTATAAATAGCAGACTTATCTTCTATAGGTATAGTTTGGTATATCCAAGCACCTTTATAATTTCCAGAATAACCTAATGCTCCTAATACAGTAGGAATCATCATAAATACTATATAAAACCATAAATAATTCTTTGTATTAGAAACATTTAAGAACTCCCTTCGATTCATGCTAAGCATCATAAAGAATGGGAATATAATAGACATTCCTAAACTTGGATAAACCTTTAGCTTAAATGTTCTTTCATTTTTCAACATATTAGTGGCAAACTTATAAAAGACTCTCTCTTCTTTATTTTTACACAATATCTTTGACATAAAAATATTGGTCTTATTTTTATCCTTAGTTTGCCCCTCCGTACTGTTTAGCTTCAGTAAATTTCTTTCGAATGTAGGTATTAGTTTTATATAAATCACTATAGATAAAATTGGAATTAAAGCCCCAAGTATAGAGTAGATTATAATATAACTCTCACGATTGCCCTTTAATATTAACTCAAAGGGTGCAGCAAACCATAATGGCGGAAAAAAGTATTTCCATAGACTAGGATTATATTTCATATTATTTATATCTATAATATTAAAAAGTCTACCTATCATCTGATATCCTAGGGACATAATTATGGTTAATCCTATTTGAACATAATTTATAATATCCTTTAACCTTTCACCGCTAGAAAATCTGAGAACCACAAGGTAAATAAGGGCAGTAAGTATAATTATAAATAGTGCAATCAAAATAACTTCTAATAAGTATATAAAAAAGAAAGTCAATCCATGCTTTTTTATAGATACAATAAGTGAAGGTCCAGCAATAGCCATAGTGATAGTTGTAATATACATAAATATATGTAATATCTTAGCCATATTTAAGGTTTTACTATCTACGGGTTTTGAAAGTAATATTTCCTTATCTTTCACATCTAACAATACTGAGCTAAAATCTGCTATTAAAGAAGTCATTAATAAGAACATAGTTATTCCAAATATAAAACTCATTTGGAACAAAAAATTTTTTCCAACTACTATAAATACAATTAAAAAAGCCCCCATTAGAATATATATCCATAAAGATTTTAAGAAATTATTCCTATCATCAGCTTCTTTTGCTTTTTTCTTATTACTTTGATTACTCAAAACAGTAGATACTCTTCTTCCATCCAATATTAGCTTTACATTAAGTATCTTTCGCATCATAGGATAATCTACACCTATTTTTTCAAACAATTTCTTGAAGAGATCCAAGAATTTTAACACTTTAAAATCCTTCATCTACATCACCTCTTCTATAGTAGCTACTATTTCCTTAGCTATTTTCTCATGCTCATTGAAGCCTGTTAATTGATTGAAAATCTTCTCTAAAGAGCTATCCATAGTTCTGTCCTTTAAATCATCAAAGCTACCATCTGCTACTATTTCTCCATTGTTTATAAGTATTATCCTACTGCTGATTTTTTCTACTACCTCCATAATATGAGAAGAATAAAAAATAGTCTTTCCTCTTCTAGCCAATTCTGCTAGTACTTCTTTAAATACCATAACACTGTTTGCATCCATTCCACTTAAAGGTTCATCTAGGAATAGAATATCAGGATCATTGATTAAAGCTGATATTACAAGGGTTTTCTGCTTCATTCCCTTAGAATAAGAACTGATTCTAGCATCATAAACATTTTTAATCCCAAATAGATCCATTAACTTCTCAGCTTTTTTATTTGCTGTTTCGTATTCCATACCATAAAGTTCTCCAATAAAAGTAAGATACTCTCTTGCTGTAAGATTTTCATAAATCTCAGCTGTCTCTGGTACATATCCAATTTTCTTTTTATATTCTACTTCTCCATTTCTTATATCTTCTCCAAATATCTTTATCTCCCCGGAATAATCTCCAACTAAACCTAACATAATCTTCACTGTAGTACTCTTCCCTGCTCCATTTGGCCCTATATACCCTATGATTTCTCCCTTATGTACATCTAGGTTAATATCTCTTAATACCTCTTTACTTCCGTAGCTTTTTCTTAGACTTCTTATGGTTATTATTGGCTCCATATTCCCATCCCCCTGTTAATATATTAACCACATTATACCATAATGAATTCTATTTCTTATATGTTTATGAGGATACTATGAAATTTTCTCTAGTTATATTCTTTTATATATTCCATCCTTTCTTTCCATAAGATTGAACCCTACTAAATCTCTCCTTATGGTACAAAAATCATCATGAAAGTCTGCAATCATTAGATTAACTTCTTTTTCTGTATAAGTTCTATCCCTTTCAAAGCTTTCTATTATCTTCTCTAAAACAATTTGCTTTTTCTTTTTCTGTACTGGTATTTCCTTTAACTTATTATATTTGAAAAATGATTCTATTACTTTTTCCTTGTATTTTTCTTCTCTTTGATTTAACATTTCTTCTTCATTTCTATTATCTTTTATTAGATCTTTAAGATTCATTGAAAATATCTTTTCATTTAGGCTATAAATTGTATAGTATTGCTCTTTTTTACATGATACTATATCAGCATCCATTAATTTTTTAAGGTGAAATGAAATAGTTGAGGCAGATAGTTCTAATCTTTCAGCCAGTAGTTCCACATACATGGGTTCTATCATTAAACTATTTATAATTCTTAATCTTGAATTATCCGCTAAACATTTAAAAATCTCTAATGAGTCCAATTCTATCACTCCTAATTAATGATTATCTCATTATAATATTCTTTAAATCGACTTTTCAATTCTTCAGCTTCTTGTATTTTTATACCTTCAATTATTACTTCCTTTTCATCTCCAAACTTTAAAGCTTTTTCTTTATTTATATACCAAGGCTTTGTTATTTTATCGAAGAAACCTAGGTATTTTTCTTCTAAATCTACAGATTTATCGCTAAGACTAATGTTAAACATCTTATAAAATATTTCAACTATATTTAGTCTTACTTTTTCTAAATTAGCCTCATCTACACATTCCTGTTTTTGTAAATCCTCTATACTCCTTTTAAAATTCTCTTGTTTTTCTCTTAAGAAATTCAAATAATTTTCCTTTAACCAATTTATATCTTTCATCTTCTTCCCCCCTATGATTTATATCATTATTCTATACCACGGGAGTTATTATTTCAATATATATCTATATATATTTTATATATTTAATTCTATAACTATAAAAATAGATTGCTTTTTGAAAAGTTTTATATTAGAATATGATTTGATATATATCGAAACAAATTTATTTAGGAGGTATTGATATGAAATTTATAGACCTTATTCCAAATATTTGTGAAGGATTTCCCTTTGAGAAAGGAGATTTTGTTTTATTAAACTTTTGGGGTGATAATGAAGATTTAGAAATTTTAGATTTACTTTCAGAGAATATAAGTAAAAAGGGGGACATTCCTTTTAAACATCATTGCTCAAATTCTTTCTTTGAAAAGGTAGTTCTCAACTTGATCCGTAATAATCAGAAATTTTCACAAGAATACTTGAACTATCTATCATCTTTTAAACATGTAATAGATATATTCATGTATACACCAAGTTTACCTAATGGAATTTCTGAGCCAGAAATCCCTAAGTTTAAAGAGTATTTAGGCGAATTATTTAATTCTTTAACTCAAGATAAAAAATATTATATACAGCTTACTGTTCCTACAGAGATTAACGCTTCTAACGCTGGTTTAGACTATGATATTTATAATTCTGCTTTATGTAATGCTTTATCTGTAGACTTTCCTAAATTAAAAAAATCCTGTAAGGAAAAAGTAGAGAGCCTTAGGGATAAGAGCAGTGTGGAAATACTCACCGGAAAAGGGTATTCATTAAAATTAGATATTAGTAATAGGGAATGGTTTGTAGATGATGGATGTGGAGATTTTCCTCCAGGTGAAGTTTATATAGCACCTATAGAAAATAATAGCAATGGAGATTTATTAGTTTCTATAATGAATTTAAAGGGACAAATATATAAAGATGTACTTATGACCTTTAAAAATGGTAAACTTATAAGATCTTCTCACAAAGAAGTAGATGAATTTTTTAGCTCACTGCCAGAAAACTTCAAAATCCTATGTGAGTTTGGAATTGGACTAAACCCTCAAGTTAAAGATTTAATAGGTTTTACATCTATTGATGAAAAGGCTTTAGGCACTTACCATATAGGATTAGGAATGAACCATCTATTCGGCGGAGAAAATAATTGTCCCTTCCATATGGATTTTGTATTTACTTGTGATGATGTAATTTTAAATTAGATTTATTAGGAGGTAATTAATTACCTCCTATAAATCTAAATCTATGGAGTTAATCTTGTTCTATCTCTTGTAATTAATGAGGCTTCCCTTATATTTTCTAATTCAAGAAGCTGCATTGTTATTCTTTCAAGTCCAATGGCAAGACCACCATGAATAGGCATTCCATATTTAAATACAGAAGTGTAGTTATGATATTTCTCTGGATTTAAACCTTTATATTTTATATTATTAATTAACATATCATACTCATGAATCCTTTGTCCTCCAGTGGTTATTTCTATACCTCTAAATAACAAGTCAAAACTATGAGTTTCACTTTCTCCGCAAGGCATTGTATACATAGGTCTTTTCTTTCTTGGATAATGAGTCAAAAATATGAATTCACATCCCAATTTTTCCTTTGCATATTTACAGATTAACTTTTCTCCTTCAGGGTCTAAATCTCCATCAATATCAACTTTATTATATTCCCTTCTTAGAATTTCTAGAGCTTCACAAAATTTAATTCTTGGAATATTATCTTCTATTTTAGGTATAGTTATATTTAATAGTTCTAAATATTTCTGCCCTTCTTTTTCCACCTTGTCTAGTATATACTTTAAAAGACTTTCCTCCATATTCATTACATCTTCTTCACTCTCAATGAATCCCATCTCGAAATCCATGCCTATATATTCATTTAAATGCCTATTTGTATTATGCTGCTCTGCCCTATATACATGAGCCACTTCAAAAACTCTTTCATATCCAGCTCCAACCATCATTTGTTTATAAAACTGAGGCTTTGTGTAAGATATGCCTTATTTTCAAAATACTTCATTTCAAATATCTCTGTTCCTCCCTCAGCCCCTTCTGCTACGATTTTAGGCGTAAAAGTTTCCGTAAATCCTTCATTAATTAAAAACTCTCTAAATCCTTGTACTATAAGATTCTGTATTTTAAATATAGAGTTTATTTGTTTATGACGCAAACTTAAAATTCTATTATTTAGCATAGTATCTAAACTAATTTCTAATTCTTCTTTATTGATTTCAATAGGTAGCTCTTCTATTGCTTCATTTAGTATTTGAAAGTTTTCTACAAGAACCTCAAAGGGATTTAATGCGTTATTGCTTTCTTTCACTTCCCCTAAAATAGATACTACAGATTCCAATTTTATACTGCTAATATCCATTAATTTATTATCTATGACACATTGTACCAATCCCGTTCTATCTCTTAGGATTACAAAGGTAATTGCTTTGA
The DNA here is from genome assembly GCF_002266425.1 of Tissierella sp. P1. GTDB lineage: Bacteria > Bacillota > Clostridia > Tissierellales > Tissierellaceae > Tissierella > Tissierella carlieri. The sequence goes on along the minus strand of NZ_NPMN01000015.1, from coordinate 15,617 downwards.
GTTTTCTTATACGATGAATCCAGCCCTGAATCTTAATTTTTTGATTTACATAACTATTTAATTCTTCTACCATAATTCTTTTCATTCTTCATCTCTCCTTTTAAATTTATTAAATAAAAAACCCCTTGAGTTCTAGTACTCAAGGGGCGAAAATTCGCGGTGCCACCCTAATTAACTTATATTATCAGTCTATAAAACAAAACAATCACACTCTAATTAGAACAAATCTATTTCTAATTAAAAAAAGCTCTCACTCCCATACATATAGGAGTGAAAGCTTATACTTCACGGTGCCATCCTGTTTCAACTAAGCTAATAAACTTAAGTTATCTTTAATCCCTTTAACGGTGGAATCCGATTTATCTTACTTTGATTTTCAGATAAACTTCTCTAGGATGTCTTTCAATATTACTTTTCTCATGGAGCTTCCACCGACCTCCACTCGCTTTAGATACTAGGATAATATTTACTCTTCCCCTCAATGAATTTTATATCTTTTTATATTTATGGTAAAATATTATAATTTAATACTTATCTTGTCAAGAGAATTAAAATAAAATCTATCTTTTATTTTCTATTTCCATTGATTTAAAAAGGTGAAATTTATATAATTATCAAAATACCTCATTAAGAATCTTAATTTATACTTAATAGTTCTTTCACCATTTCCCTATTCTCAAAAAGTGCACAACCACCTTTATGCTCTTTTAGTATCTCATGAATACTTCTAACCTTTTCCAATAAGGGAGAATTTAATGCTTCCTCAAGTGTTACATCTTTTAGATTGATATCTGAATATGGAGCAAAAGGACATGGTTCTATTGACCCTGTTGAATTAATATGCACAAATCCTCGACCTGCTGCTAAACACCCTCCAAATTTTTCTTCGTCCCCAGGAAATGCTATGAATATTGCCCTATATTTTTCTCTTAATTCATCCATACTGACTTTAAGCTGCTCTCTCTGATCTGCTGATATTACAATACTTTCTGTGGAACTATCAAATGGAATATACTCAATAAAGAAAAATGCTCTACATCCTTTGTCTATATAAGTTCCAATAAATTCATCATTTAGGACATTTTCAAAATTCTCTGTTGTGATAGTTATTGATATCCCATAGAATATACTCTTTTTTGCAAGTAAATCAATGCTAGATAAGACCTTTTGAAATACTCCCTTACCTCTTCTTTTATCTGTTTGACATCTGTCTCCTTCAATGCTTATAACCGGCATTATATTTCTAGCTAAAGAAAAAATTTCAACCCATTCTTCATTTATTAACATCCCATTTGTAAACATAGGAAAAATGATCTCTGGAAACTTTATGCACTCTTTAACAACCTCTCCTTTAATAAGAGGTTCTCCTCCAGCTAACAATATAAATGATATGCCCAGTTCTTTTCCTTGGGCAAAAATATTTGACCATTGATTTTCATCAAGCTCTAATGAGTTATTATGAATTTTTTCTTTATCATAACATCCTCTACATCTTAAATTGCAAACACTTGTAATAGAGGCTATCATAAAAGGCGGTACATGAAGCCCTTTTTCTTCATATTTAACTCTAATTTTTTGTGCATTCCTTTGCTCTAATGCAATTTTTATAATACTCTTTGCTGATGTAAAATCTTTAAGAGCTATTTTGATAAAATCCTCCATAAGAAATTCTATTGATCTATTAAGCATTTCTGATAGCATTATATTAGATTCTTTTATATCGTTTAATTCTTCCATCATTGTCCCCCTAAATCATTATTTTCTAATACTATTCCAAAAGAAGTCTATATGATGATTTATTTGTATTTCAATATCATCAATATCAATATATTCTACATCCTTTAGCATAAATTCTTCATACATTTTATAAATTGCAAAAGCCTGAAATTCTTGAGAATATAAATATGGATTTCCTTCTCTAATAATTCCTTTATCCATAAGTTCCTTCATAAGCTTTTCCATGACTTTCCTTGGTTTATCTATAAACTCTTCTAAAAAAAAGTTTCTTATCTTTTGATTCTTAAATTGTTCTTTTATAATGATCTTTAAGATATTAATCATTTCAGGTCTTTTGAGAATATTAATAACACTATCAAATCCACCCTTGAGAATATAAAGGATTTTATCTTCTTTCAAATCAATGAGTGGTACTTCTTTTATCTCAAATACATCTCCCATTTGATAGAAAAGATTTCTATAATATTTGAATATCTCTTCAAGTATTTCTTCTTTACTATTAAAATGATTATATATAGAACTTCCCTTTATTCCTACAATATCAGCAATCTTTCGTATTGAAGTATTATCGTAACCCTGATCTGAAAACTGTTCTATAGCCACAGCTATAATCTTATTTTTTGTATCCATTAATTCTAAATCTTCATTAAATAAATCTGCCATCTTCCCACCCTCCTAACTAACACTGTTAGTTTTATATTATGCTAACAGTGTTAGTTTGTCAACAAATAAATTATATTCTAGTAAATATTTTATTTATTATAATATCCTACATATCTTGTATCCTTGACTATGGCTGTTTCTTCAAATATAATTTAGTTAAGCGAGGTGACGCATATGATTGAATGTAGCGTAAATAATTTAATTAAATATTATGGAGCAAATAAAGTTTTTGAGAATATATCCTTTGAACTGCATAGTAACGAAAGGGTTGGATTAATTGGACAAAATGGATGTGGCAAAACTACCTTAATGAAGGTTCTAATGGGTGTTGAGGATTATCATGGGGGAAATATTAGTTTTAGAAAAGGAAATAGAGTTGGATACCTAGACCAGATATTCAAATGCTCTGACGATACTACTGTGATAGAAATCCTTGAAATGCCATTTGAGAGTATATTTAATATTAAGCTAGAATTAAAAGCCTTCGAAGAACGCTTGAAGAATTTATCTGGTGAGGCATTAGAAATTGAAATGAAAAACTATGGTCTACTTATGGAAGAATTTGAACGCTGTGGCGGATATGACATAGAAACTAATATAAACAAAGTATGCAGTGGACTTTTTATCCCAGACAGCTTTAGGGAAAAAACATTTGAAGATTTAAGTGGCGGTGAAAAAACAAGAGTCCTTTTAGCAAGGTTACTCTTAGAAAATCCTGATATACTTTTATTAGATGAGCCTACTAACCATTTAGATATAAAATCTATTGAATGGCTGGAGGAATTTCTCTTAGGTTACAATGGTACTGTACTCATGGTCTCACACGATAGAAGCTTCCTAGATAAAGTAGCAAATAGAATCATTGAACTAGAACCTACTGCCACAAAAATATATGATGGAAACTACAGCTATTATATTGTAGAAAAGGAAAGACGATTTGAGCTTGAATATAATGCTTATATCAATAATCAAAGAAAAATCGAGAAAATGGAACAGCAAATTGAAAGATATAGAATTTGGGGTGCCATGAGAGATAGTGAGAAGATGTATAAACGTGCCAAGGAACTTGAGAAACGATTAGAAAAAGTGGAAGTATTAGATAGACCAACATTAGAAAACTCAAAAATTAGACTATCGGCTGATAACGTAAGTCGTTCAGGAAAAATTGTTCTTAATGTAGAGAACTTAAGTAAATGCTTTTCTAATAAGAAGTTATTTTCGGATATATCCTTTACTTTATTTTATCAAAATAAATTGTGTATAATGGGAGAAAACGGAAGTGGAAAAACAACTCTTCTAAAGATCATATTAGGAGAACTTGAGCCAGATAGCGGCAATCTGACCATAGGTTCCAGCATAAAGTTAGGATATTTACCACAAAACGTAGTTTTTGAAAATGAAGATATGACAATCCTCGATTATTTTGCTGCTAAACATAGTATCAATCAATTAGATGCAAGATCTGAACTAGCAAAAATGCTATTCATTAGAGATGATGTTCATAAGAAAATAAAGTCTTTATCTGGCGGAGAAAAATCTCGACTTAAATTATGTTCCTTAATATTCGATAAAGTTAATTTTATGATTCTAGACGAACCTACTAACCATTTAGATATTGATTCTAGAGAAGTTTTAGAGGAAACCCTCTCTAACTTTAATGGCACCATCCTTTTTGTCTCACACGACAGATATTTTGTTCAAAAAGTAGCTACAAAGATAATGATACTAGATAAATCTGGAGTAAGACTATATCCTATGACATACGATGAATATTTGGAAGTAAGGAAAAAAGAAATAACAGAGAAGATCGCAATTAAAGAGTTGAAACCAATTAAAACACAGCCAATAAAAACAACTAGAAAACCTAACAATGCTTTTAAAATAGCAAAGGCTGAAGAGGAAATTGAAGAATTGGAAAGCAAATTAAAATTTATTAATGAAGAAATGGCTTTAAACAGCGATAATGCTGATAGGTTATATGAACTCTTTGTTGAAAAGGAATCAATTGAAAAACAGCTTGAAGATTCTTATGAATTATGGGAAACACTTAATACCTAAAGTCCCTTTAGTTTTATATATTTATATCTAATATATAGACCTTAGCTTTATGCTAGGGTCTATACTTAGAAAAGGTTATACTGTATCTATAACCTTTTTATTGACTTTCTTAAAGCTTCCTCCGTTTTTGTCTCTATTACAACCGTTAAATTATTTTCCTCTGCAAATTTAATCCTTTCTTTTATAGGAATAATCCCTTCAAATAGAATTTGATGGTCACTATTTCCATTGTAATCATGTAAATGCATGTGACTTACTTTATGAGGATTTTTCAAATATATTTCTTTCATTTTATAATTAGACATAGCATCATGTCCAACATCCCATGTAAAGTATAAGTCATCTATGCTAGCCATCTTTCTAAAAGCTTCTTCCATAAAGTCATGTACTTTCATATTTTCTACACATACTTTTATTCCTAAGGGTTTAGCAATATCTATTATTTTAATCATAGAATCTATAAACTTTTCAATAAATATTTCCCTGTGTCTATCATAGACAAATACTTTCTCCTCAGGTAAGGTAAAATAAATTCCCGGATTTAAGTGAATATTTATTTTCTCTACTCTAAATTTAGAAGCCCATATTGCCATATTATTAAACAATAGAATATTAGCATGTCTTATTTCATCATAGAAACATCCAAAATCAATTTCTTCAGGAAAATGAAGCGTAAAGTTAATATTATATTCTTCCATTAATTTTAACATTTTTTCTGGATTATTCTTATCTGGCATACAATAAGGTAAATTCATATTTAATTCTACAAAATCTAATTCTAATTCATTACATAATATTACATTATCTAAAATAGTATCTTTTTCAATTAAAGTAGGCATGCCAAATTTACAAGTCATTACATTCCTCCCGCTATAAATATAATAATTTCTTAAAATAAACTAATCTAAAGCTCCAAATATTCAATTTTTATTTATGATTTTCTAATCTATATACAACCATATTGTAAACTTTGCTGCTAAGGTATCCTTCCTCTTGAACTCTATTTATCTCAACAAATTTGCATTTCTCTAAAAGATTAATTGATTTAAGATTATTTTCCTCTGTATATGCTAATATTTCCTCCAAGTTCATTATATTAAAACCATATTCAATTACACTTAATAACGATTCTTTCATTAATCCTTGGCCTTGATAATCAGGCATAATTCCATATCCTAATTCTCCGATTTTTTGTTCTTCATTAATGTTCCAGATGCAAACAGTTCCTATAACTTTATGTGATTGTTTATATTCTATTGCCCATATAATCCATTTATTATCATCGATGCCTTCATTCATTCTATCAATGTAAGCTCTTGTTTCATAGATATCTTCCTCTAGCTTCATATCTGTATATTCGTTCATTCGTGGATCTTTTCTCATTTCAAATAGATCTTTAGCATCATTAGAATTCATTCTTCTGAGAATAAGATTTTTCGTTTCCATATTAGGAAAAGGATTGAAATCTATCATTTTAATTACCTGCCTTCGTACTATTTTTATAATCATAAATAAATACGCTATTCCCTATTTATATATTAATACCCTTAATGCATAAGTAAATTATTCATAATTATTGATTTGCAATACCTATATAACATATATTACCATTAATTCCTTGCTAATATCATAAAAATTTTATGATAAAATAAATTAATTATTTTTTAAAAGCTAAAACTTTTTAGACAGCATATCCGTCTATATAATGTAAGATGAAAAAAGGCATCTATACAATTGAAGGGAGAAATTCGTACGAATGGCAAATAATTTAGAAAATCAACTTGAAGACTATATTATTAAAAATAAAGAACTTTTTTATAGGCTAGCTTATAGTTATGTTAAAAATATTGATGATGCCTTAGATGTTGTTCAAGAATCTATCTATAAAGCTTTTTCATCTATTGATTCCTTAAAAGATTTTGGCTATATAAAAACCTGGTTTTATAGAATTATAGTAAATGTTTCTCTAGATCTTCTCCGTAAGCGAAAACGGGAAATTATAACTGACGAAGAATTTATATTAAGTAATGACGTTGGTGCAGTTGACCATTATACAGATATAGACTTAAAAAAAGCCTTAGAAACTTTACCCGAGAGCTATAGAAGTATAATAGTGTTAAGATTTTTCGAAGACTTGAAACTAGAAGAAATTGCAGAAATTTTAGATCAAAATATTAATACTGTGAAAACCCGTCTCTATAAAGCATTAGAAATATTACGCTTATCAATGGATGATGAAGATAAGGAGGCTAAAAATGGATAACAGAAAGTTAGAACAACTAAAACAAGAACATATAGATATTCAAATTCCAGAAGAATTAGACCTTTTAGTAAGAAGTTCAATAAAACAGGGGAGGAAAAACATGAAAAGAAAAAATAATATTAAAAAAATAAAGATAGCATCAGCTTCAGTGGCTGCATCCGTTGTTCTATTAACAGCAGGAGTGAATACTAGTCCAGTACTTGCAGATACATTGTCAAAAGTACCTGTTGTAGGCGGCATAGTACAGGTATTGACTTTCAGAGAGTATAAAGTAGATGAAAATAATTATGATGCAAATATCAAAGTTCCAGAAATACAAGGACTAGAAAATAAAGAATTGCAAAATAGTTTAAATGAAAAATATTTAAATGAAAGTAAGGAATTATATGACCAATTTATGAAAGACATAAAGGAACTAGAAGAAGCAGGGGGAGGTCATTTAGGAGTAGACAATGGATATATAGTCAAAACTGATACAGATAAAATACTTTCCATAGGTCGTTATGTTGTAAACACGGTAGCTTCATCTTCAACAACATTCAAATACGATACTATAGATAAAGAAAAACAAATTTTGATAACGTTACCTAGTTTATTTAAAGATGATACTTATGTGGATATCATCAGCAATAATATTAAAAGTCAGATGAAAGAGCAAATGAAATCCGACGAAGACAAATTTTATTGGGTTGAAGAAGGAGAAGAACCTATAGAACTATTTGAAAAAATTTCAAATGAACAAAGTTTTTATATCAATGATAAAGGAAAATTAGTGATTTCATTTGATAAATACGAAGTAGCTCCTGGATACATGGGTACACCTGAGTTTGTTGTTCCAACAGAAGCAATATCTGACATCTTAGTAGGAAATGAGTATATAAAGTAATAAGTTTTAGTAAATTACCCCTTAAATATTTAAAAATAATTTTACCCTCTTAATCATAATGAATAAGAGGGTAAATCTATATTTATTAAGATTCTTTTGGAAACATTAAATCTTCTTTAAAGTCTTTTATAACCTTATCAAGTAATTCGTAATCTACTACACATCCATACTTATTATCAATTCTATCAAGTTTTATAACCTTAGCCTGAAGCAAATTGTTTATATGGTAAGATATGGTTGCACTAGATACACCTAAAGCATTTGCTATTTCTTTTGTAGATGTTTCTCCTGAAGATATTAATTTTAATACTTCATACCTAGTTTTATCTCCTAGGTTTTTGAAAACCTGTATCCTTCCATTTATTTTATTCTCATTTATTTCCTTCATTTTTCTAAAAGCCTTTTCCATTTTCAATCCCCAGGCTACATAATGGTACTTACCTACATCTGATATGGCAATAGCCATAGGCATTATTAGAGAAATTAATATATTGTTTTCTTCATTATTCATAATTTTGGGGTCAATTATAGAATAAGTTATTTCTTCCAAGCCTTTTGCACCATTTTTATTTAAGAAGTCTACTAGATACTGTCCATAAGCTTTTACTTCATTTTCATATAATGAATAAATTTCCTCGAAGATAGGCAGTAGTTTATTCATTAAATCAATATATGTTTTCATATACTTAGTAGGTTCTTCCACGATTAAAAACAGAGTCCATTTTGTAGATGCTTCAATTGGCAAATCCTTTATAATTGAAACTAATTCATTTTTATTTAGACTAATGGTTTCAGCCTTGTTCATAATCTCATCTGAATATTGGTGATTATTTTCATTTCTTGAAATTATCGAATAAGCAATGCATTGATTAATGTCTTTTTCATTTAAAGTTGATAACATTTCCAAATATTTTTTTTCATTTTCATAACCAAATATTCTTTTTGTCTTTGAAATTAATCCTATAAAATCATAATCTCCAACAAAATTGTTCATATAAAACAATTCTATTTCTTTTGCATATGGTTTTAATTTATCTTCTACCTTATTAATTAAATCAAAGTAATCATCCATTGGAAATTTTTCGTAGTCATAATCTTCCTTTGAATTTTCATAACGTTCCTTAACAAAGATTAAATTTGGAAACTCCAAAAAATCATATATTCTACTTTCTATAGGATAAAACTTAAACTTCATTTATCACATCTCCTATTAATTCAGATTCTCGTTTAATTTCTGACTTATCTTCTAATTCATCATAGCTTATTAAGGCAGCCTTATATTTCATAACAGTTATAACCAATATAAATCCACTTATGATTATTACAATACTTGGAAGTATTATATCATATAGAAATCCAAAAAGCATTTGCCTATTGGGATAAACACTGTAACTGCTAAGTTAAAAACTGTCGATGTTCTTCCCATCAGTTCCAAAGGAACTATTTGATTGAAAAGAGTACCTAAAGCTATATTAGCCACGGTAGCTAATATACCTACCATAAATGAAATACTCAGCAATCCAATATATGGAATTATATTTGTATTAAAAGCATTTACAAATATATTTGATGGTATAATTGCCATAATTAATATTAGAAAAGATATAAATATAAAGCTTGTAAAACAGAGCCTACCTATTTTTACTTTCTTAATAATACTACCACAGAGAATTGGTGCTACTAGCATAGATGCTGATAAGATCATTTGAAAAATACCAAATTGAAAGTCATTGGTTTTTAATACTTCTTTAATTATAAATATCAATCCAATGGAAAATAAAGGTCCTATGCAAAAATTAATTATGGTTCCTAGACTTATCATAGTAGATATTAGTCTATTGCTCTTAATTATATTTATTCCCTCCATTAAATCTGTCTTAAAAACATTCATATTAATCTTCTTTGGAGCTTTATGATTCTTAGGTATATTTATAAACATCTCACTAATAGCAGATAATAGAAAGCTAATAGAGTTTACTATCAATATAACCCTCATACCAAAAGTCCCATAAATAAAAGATGCCAAAACAGGCGCCAATATATTTCCTATATTCATTACAAGAGAATTTAGTAAATTAGCTTCTAATAATTCTTCTTTCTCTACTATACTAGGTAAAACTGCTGACATTGCTGAGTGAAAAAATATTTCAGTAATTTCTAATAGAATAACTAAAATATAAATCATAGGAATAGATATACCTCCATTGATTATATAAATTACTGCAAATGTCCCAATTATGATTGAATTTAAGAAGTCCAATAATACTATAGTTTTTTTCTATCAAACCAATCTCCAAATACTCCAGCTATAGGAGATAATATTATTCTTGGTAAAATAGATATTGACAACATAGATGCAAAAATTGTAGCAGATCCAGTAAGTGCTAACACGTATAATGATAATGCAAATTGCTGCATATTGCTACCTAGCAAAGAAACTAACTTACCTAATATTAATAAGGAAAAATCTTTTCGTTTAATAAGTTTTAAATTCATTGCACTACCTCCCTGTATTATCTCTTTACTATACATTATACAAATAATTATCTAATGTCAATATAAAATTAGATAATTATCTAATTTTTATGCATTTGTTGAGTTTTATCTAAAAATCAAATAAAGATATCCCTCAATTATCTTGGGGGATATCTTTATTTAATATTATTTTTCATATTATTTTCAGATTTCAAGGCTTCATTATAATTTTTAATGATTTATATTTTATCTTCTAATGAATTTTATATAACTCTTATCAATCGTCTTGTATAATTAGTAACAAATTCAACTAAATCATAGCTTCCACCATGCAAACACCAATCAAATATTACTCCTCTTAGTGAAATAAACAGATATCTTACAATTTCCTCTGATTGCATATCTGTATTTATTTGGCCCGATTCTTTTCCAGCATCTATTATATCTTTTAATACAGATTGCATATGCCTACCTTCTTCTATAAATAAAATATTACTTGTACTATATATCTGTTTTAATTGATCTATCTTTATAGCTTCACAGTACTTAGCATAGTGTGCAAAGAAATTTACTATATTTTCATAAGCATCTTGTCCAGTTGATACATTTGAAACAGTATTTAAGAAATAATCATCTGCTATTCTAAATATTTCATTCAATATATCTTGCTTTGATTTAAAATAGTTATAAAATGAACCTACAGATACACCAGCCTTAGTGCATATTTCCTCTACAGTAATATTTTCAAATCCTTTTTTTTCAACTAAACTCATGGCAGCATTGTAGATATTTTCATAGGTAATCTGTGCCTGAATTTGCCTCTTATTAAGTCTTTTATTCATATTAATTCTCCCTTAGACTATTATTATATAAATTATACATCACAATAGTGTTTTGTCAAAATTATACTCTTTTGATAAATATTTATTAAACATTATTGACATTTTATTAACCAAATTATATAATGAATTCATTCACTGAATGCATTCATCGAATTAGTTCATAATAAAATATTTTAAACATTAAAATATAAAAAGGGGGAGTTTTATTGAAAAATTTTAAAAGGTTATTGTCCTTATTATTAGTAATTTCTATGGTTTTATCGTTGGCAGGATGTAAAAAAGCTACTGAAACAAATAATTCTACTTTATTTAAACCGGGTAAATACATAGGTGAAGGAAAAGGAATTAATGGTACAGTAAAAGTCGAAGTTACAGTAACTGAAGATGAAATAACAGATATTAAAGTATTAGAGCATAATGAGACCCCAGGTGTAAGCGATTTAGCTATTGACGATCTTCCTCTTCAAATTATTGAAGCTCAAGGTTTGGGGATTGATACTGTTGCAGGTGCTACAATGTCAAGTAATGCTATATTAGAGGCTGTTGGTCAAGCTTTAGAAAAGGCTGGAGCAAATATTGAAGCTCTAAAAGAAAAAACTGTTGGGAATGACTTTTCTTCAGCTACTGTTACGGAAAAACAAGTTGATGTTGTTGTAATAGGTGGAGGTGGTGCTGGATTAGCCGCTGCAGTATCAGCACATCAAAATGGGGCAAGTGTAATCATACTAGAAAAAATGCCTAGAGTTGGAGGAAATACCATGATCTCTGGTGCATCTTATAATGCTGTTGACCCTAAAAGACAGGAAGCACAAGGTATAGAGGATTCTGTAGATAAACACTTTCAACAAACCTATGAAGGTGGAGATAAGCTTGGAAATCCAGAACTTATAAGAATATTAGTTGATAATGCTTACCCTACCATTGAATGGCTAGAAAGTATGGGTATGGAGTTCAAAGATACACTTCATACTGTTCTTGGTGGACTATGGCCTAGAGCTCATGCACCAGTTGAACCTTTAGGTACAGGATTTATCAATACCTATATGAACTATATCAAAGAAAATAATACTGAAATGGAAGTATTAGTTAATACAGAAGCTACTGAACTTATAATGAAAAATAACAAAGTTATAGGTGTTAAAGCTAAAAGCCCAGATGGAGAATTAATCCTTAAATCTAATAATGGCGTAATTATAGCAACTGGCGGTTTTGCAGGAAATGTTGAAATGAGAGATGAATATAATAAGAATTGGCCGTCATTGACAAATCTTAAAACTACAAATCATCCTGGTGCAACAGGAGATGGGCTAGCTATGGCAAAGGCAATAGGTGCAAATCTTATAGATATGGAACAAATTCAATTATTGCCTATGGGAGATCCTAATACAGGAAGCTTAAGTGGAAATATCGAACAAGGTGTTGAAAATCGTATCTTCGTAAATAAAAGCGGAAATCGTTTTGTTGACGAAGGAGCTCGTAGAGACGTAATGACAAAGGCATTATTTGAACAAGAAGACTCCTTCATGTGGGTAATTCTTGATAGTCATTCATATCCCACTGGCGATGTTAGAAATCACTTTAATGAAAGTATTGATGAGTTAGTTACAGAGGGTAGAGCTTATAAAGCTGATACCTTAGAAGACCTTGCTAAACAAATAGGGATTAATCCTGAAAACTTAGTAGAATCTGTTAATAAGTTTAATAGTTGTGTTGAAACTAGTAAAACAGATGAATTTGGTAGAACTCTATATCAGTTTAAAATTGATACTGCACCTTTCTATGCAGGTGCAAGAGTTCCAACTGTTCACCATACAATGGGAGGAATACAGATCAATACAAGTGCACAGGTATTAGATAATAATGGAAATGTAATACCCGGACTTTATGCAGCTGGTGAAGTTACTGGAGGTATTCATGGTACTAACCGTTTAGGAGGAAATGCATTAGCTGATATTAGTGTATTTGGAAAAATTGCTGGAGAAAATGCAGCAAAAAATAATCAATAATAATTTAGAAAAAACTAGCCTCTCTGCTATATAGCAAAGAGGCTAGTTTTATTAATTCCTGCCTTTATATACTATTTAAAAACTCTGAAATTTCATCATAGGTTTTGAAAAGCATTATTTTCTAATGAAATTTTAATCTTCAGTTAATAATCTTTTAATTATATTACTTTATTATATAAATATAGAAAATAATCAAATGGAGGTATTAAAATGGAAATTACTCTTGAACAAATTGATTTAATAAGAAAAAGAGCCAATGTAAGTTATAAGGAAGCTAAGGAAGCATTAGAAAAATTTAATGGAAGTATAGTTGAAACTTTATCTTTCCTTGAAGAACAAAATAAAATAAAATCTGAAGGAGGAATTAAAGATTCTTCTTTTATGAAAAACATTCAAGATTCTGCATCAAGATTAAATAAAATCAATTTTATCATATATAAAAATGAAAAGACCGTATTAAATATTTCTTCCTTAATTGCCTTAACAATAGGAGTATTTACTTTACCTTTCTCCATAGCTGTAATACTTTTACTTGTATTGACACATCATAAGATAAGGCTTGAAAAAGATAATGGAGAAGAATGTAGCATAAACGATAAAATTGATAAGATATCTAATGACTTAACTTCTGCTACAGATAAAATTGTAAATGAATTTAAATAATAAATAGAGCCTGCTGAATAAATCAGCAGGTTTTATTTATACTGTTTCTAGAATCATAAAGATAGTATAATGATATTTAAAGGAGTGGTTGTTATGGATAATAAAAAAATCTTAATTATAGAAGATGAGATCAAAATAAGTAGATTTCTTCAGTTAGAACTTGAACATGAAGGCTATATTGTAAATACTGAACAAGATGGAAGACTTGGATTAGAAAAAGCCCTCCAAAAAGACTATGACCTTATTCTATTAGATGTAATGCTTCCATCTCTAAATGGGATGGAGATATTGAGAAGATTAAGAACAACCTCTCAAGTTCCTGTTATCATGCTTACAGCTAAAGATGAAGTAATGGACAAGGTAATGGGGCTAGACATAGGAGCTGACGATTATATTACAAAGCCCTTTGCAATAGAAGAATTATTAGCTAGAATAAGGGTAATCTTTAAACATAGTAGAATTCCTGCTACTGAGCCAAATATTATTCAAATAGATAAATTAGTTCTTGATATGGATAAATACTCTTTAACCTATGATAAAGACCCTATTGATCTAACTAAAAAAGAATTTGATTTACTTAAATATCTTATGCTAAATAAAGGGATTGTCTTGACAAGAGATAATATTCTGGAAAAAGTTTGGGGCTATGATTATGTAGGAGATACAAATGTAGTAGACGTATATATACGTTATCTTAGAAGTAAAATTGATGATAAATATAATAAAAAATTCATCCATACTATTCGAGGAGTGGGGTATCAATTAAAAGATGAATAAATCAAATCTAGGGCCAGTATTTACATTTTTATATAAAATTATTAAGAATGTATTGTATATTGCAGTGTATATATTGCAATTCTTATTTGACTTATTAAAGAAATCTATAGAAAAAATAAGTAATAGACTTAGATTCTCTATAACATTTAAACTAACCCTTAGTTACGTATTTATTTTTATATTAATATCTATTATAACTAATACTCTTATCATAGTAGGATTCATACGCTATGTTGGTAATACTCCTTATTATGATTATGTAACAATCTTGGCACTTATCCTATTAGCTTCTAATGTATTAGGTATACTTCTTATAGTATTGATTGGATCAAAGGCAAGCAGAAAACTTCTTTCTCCAATAGATACGATGACAAAAATGGTAAAAGAAATATCTATAAATGACCTAGATAAAAGGCTAGACGTAAGGGGATCGAAAAATGAATTAAAAGATCTTGCTATAACCTTTAATGACACCCTCAACAGGCTTGAAGAATCCATAGAAAAACAAAATCAATTTATTTCTGATGCATCCCATGAGCTCAGAACCCCTATTTCAGTAATACAAGGATATACAAACCTGCTTAATAGATGGGGAAAAGATGATAAAGAAGTTCTTGAAGAGTCTCTTGAAGCCATTAAAAATGAATCTGAAAACATGAAAAACCTCGTTGAAAATCTACTTTTCCTAGCTCGTGGAGATAAACATACTCAAAAAGTAGCTAAAGAAGATTTTCCTCTCAGCAAACTCATAGAAGAAATATTAACAGAAACTAAATTAATTGATGATAGTCACATAATAACCATTGAAAAAAATGAGGAGATCATTGTAAAAGCAGATAAAAACCTCATAAAAGAAGCATTAAGAATATTTCTAGATAATAGTATAAAATATACTCCTGCTGGAGGTACTGTAAAATTAATGTCTTATGAAAGAAATGGCAAAGCTGTAATAACTATAGAAGATAGTGGTATAGGGATTTCAAAAGAACATCTTCCTCATATCTTTGATAGATTTTATAGGACTGACAAATCAAGAACCAGAGAAAGTGGGGGAACAGGTCTGGGACTATCTATAGCAAAATGGATCATAGACAATCATTCTGGTAACATTGATATTGATAGCAAAATAAATGTAGGAACAAAAGTTACTGTAGAATTGCCTTTACGATAAATAGTAAATATAAATAATAGGGACAACCCCTGGAGCTTTAGCTTGGGAGTTGTCCTTAAATATTACTTATCTATCC
>NZ_NPMN01000014.1 GCF_002266425.1 Tissierella sp. P1 | reverse complement strand
AAATTGGAAACTGTAAATCTTCAATTTAAGATTAACGACTATAGTTTTAAAAGCGTAGTCTAATATTCATTTAAATAATATACCGTATTCTTTGAGCTTTATTTCATTTCCTATCCATACAGGTGTACCTTTATCAATTAGCTGATATAGTATTTCTACATCTTGATTATACATTCTAACACAACCTAAGGATACGTATTTTCCAATGCTTTCTTTATCAGAATTTCCATGTATACCATAGGACCCTCCACCTTTTATACTCAATCCCATCCATCTTTTGCCAAGAGGATTATTTGGTGCTCCGCCCTTTACAGGCTTATATTTTCCTGCTCCTCCCCAGTATGGATTCACAAATTTCGTTACTATTGTAAATTTGCCTTCTGGAGTATACTCAGGAGCCTTTCCAGTTGCTACAGGATATCTTTTTATTATTTCTTTTCCTGATAAATGATATAAGGTATTATTGCTTTTATTAATTATTATAAAATTCCCTCCAGGGATTTCAGTTGTAAATTCCAACTCTATTTCTGGAACACTTATCTTATTTAATTCTATATCTTCATTTATCTTAT
The DNA here is from genome assembly GCF_002266425.1 of Tissierella sp. P1. Lineage (GTDB taxonomy): Bacteria > Bacillota > Clostridia > Tissierellales > Tissierellaceae > Tissierella > Tissierella carlieri. The sequence goes on along the minus strand of NZ_NPMN01000014.1, from coordinate 110,727 downwards.
GATATGTATTCTTACCGACTATACCATCAGATGTCAGCCCTTTTTCTCTTTGATATCTAGCTACTATCTCTTTTGTCTTACTATCATAATAATATCCTCCTGCTATATCGACATATCCTTTCTTCTCTAAAAACCTCTTGAGTCTTACAACTTCTTCACTAGATATCCCTTCCTTTAATATTAGCCCATCAACATTAAATTTTGTAATAATTTCTATTTTATTTTCTTCTTGGAATTCTTCCTGAGCTTCTTGCTGTATTTCTATTATAATCTCCTCCATATTTTTTTCTATTTGTTCATCTGTTAGTTCTTCCTCAAACTCTTCTTCCATTAGTTCTTCCTCAATTTCTATACTTTCTACAATACTTGTGTCTATATGGCTTAAATCATTCTTTACTTGACCACCGACTATAACTTGCTGAAGTATCATAAATATTACTATAAACTTATTTAACTGCATTTCAAGCCTCCCCTTTCTACTAGATTTTATAATCTATATGTCTTCTTTTATTGTATTCTTTGTAGCGAAGGATTTATGAGTAAAATTAAAATACAATTAATTCCTAGTAAATTAGTCTATTTACTTTTTTAAACCACAAGTATATAATTATACTTACATCGATGATAATCATTATCAAGTGATAACTTTTTTCATATAAAGGAGGGTTTTTATGCCAAATAATTTACTTAGTATAAATAATTTAAAGGTAAATATAGAAGATAAGGAGATTTTGAAAGGACTTAATCTCCACATTAATCATGGTGAAATCCATATTATCATGGGACCTAATGGTGGAGGAAAATCAACTCTGGCATATACTTTAATGGGACATCCAAAGTACGAGATTATAGATGGGGAAATAGAATTTGAGGGAGAGCTGATAAATGATTTAGCACCTGATAAGAGAGCTAAAAAAGGAATATTTCTATCCTTCCAATACCCAGAGGAAATTCCCGGTGTTACAGTAGAAGAATTTCTGCGAACTTCAAAAACATCTGTTTCAGGAGAAGCTCAAAAGCTTATTCCTTTTAAAAAATTACTAAAGGAGAAAATGAAACAGCTAGAAATGAAAGATGAATATGCATCTAGATATTTAAATCTAGGGTTTTCAGGAGGAGAAAAGAAGAAAAATGAAATCCTTCAAATGTCTATTCTTGATCCCAAGCTCGCAATCCTAGATGAAACAGATTCCGGGCTTGATGTAGATGCAATAAGGATAGTAGCTGAGGGTGTAAAGAATTTTAAAAACCAAAAAAATTCTATATTAGTAATAACTCACTATAATAAATTACTCGATTATCTTCAACCCGATTATATCCATATCTTACTTGATGGAAAAATCGTTAAAACTGGCGGAATAGAACTAGCCAAGGAAATTGATGAAAGAGGATACGAGAATATTAAAGCTGAGCTTTCCAGCAAATAGAGGTGAAAAATATGGAAAGAAAAAAAACATATATTGAAGATATTGACAGGGGAATCTATGATATCAAAAATAAATTTACCTATAAATATAAATCAGACAAAGGTTTAAGTCCTGAAATAATAAAAGAAATTTCAAGAGAAAAGAATGAGCCGCAATGGATGACTGATTTTAGATTGAAATCGCTAGAGATATATAACAGTAAACCTATGCCTGCTTGGGGAGCAGATTTATCAGACCTTGATATGGATGATATTATAACCTATATCAGACCTAATTCTGATATGAAGAATAGTTGGGATGACGTACCCGAAGATATAAAGAAAACCTTTGAATTATTAGGTCTTCCCCAAGCGGAAAGAGAAGCCCTAGCTGGAGTTGGAGCACAATATGATTCAGAAGTTGTCTATCACAATATCAAAAAGGAATTAGTCGAACAAGGTGTAGTATATACCGATATGGAAACTGCATTAGAAGAGTATGAAGATATAGTTAAAGAATATTTTATGACTTTGATCCCTCCAAATGCCCATAAATTTGCTGCCCTCCATGGAGCTGTTTGGTCAGGAGGTTCTTTTGTATATGTCCCTGCTGGGATTCAAGTAGACATTCCCCTTCAATCGTATTTCAGACTTAATGCACCGGGAGCAGGTCAGTTTGAGCATACCTTAATAATTGTGGAAGAAGGAGCAAAACTCCACTTCATAGAAGGCTGTTCTGCTCCCAAATATAAAGTAAACAATCTGCATGCTGGCTGTGTTGAGTTATTTATAAGAGAAAATGCAACTTTGAGATACAGTACCATAGAAAATTGGTCCAAAAACATGTATAACTTAAATACGAAAAGGGCCTTAGTAGATAAAAATGGTACTATAGAATGGATTTCCGGCTCTTTCGGATCTAAAGTCACTATGCTTTATCCTATGAGCATATTGAGGGGAGAAGGTGCAAAATCAGAATTTACAGGAGTCACCTTTGCAGCAAAAGGACAGTATTTAGATACTGGTACAAAGGTTGTTCATGCAGCACCACATACAACATCGACGGTTAATTCTAAATCTATTTCCAGAGATGGAGGTCATGCCTTTTATAGGGGACTTCTTAAGGTGGCTAAGGATGCCTATGGATGCAAATCATCAGTATCCTGTGAATCATTAATGCTTGATAATAAATCCAGATCAGATACTTTGCCTATAATAGAATTAAATAATGACAATATAGACATAGGTCATGAGGCTAAAATAGGCAGAATCAGCGATGAGGCTATCTTCTATCTTATGAGCAGAGGAATTAGCGAAGAAGAAGCCAAGGCAATGATAGTCAGAGGTTTTGTGGAACCAATAACTAAGGAGCTTCCACTTGAATATGCTGTTGAACTTAATAACTTGATTAATATAGAACTTGAAGGTTCTATTGGATAAGGAGGGATAAAATGCTTTGGAAAAGAATTGGTTTAGAGGATTTTCAGTTTCCTAATGTTTTGAATTACACAAAAGATTATATAAAAATCGAAGGAGAACTTCCTATTGGAGTAGAATTAAATAGGACAAATGAAGATATGGATAACTATTTTAATGCACCTAAAATTCAAGGGGTAGGAGATAGATTTGTTTCCTTTGTCAATAAATTTTATAACAGCGGCATAGGCTTATCCCTTCCCCCGAATACTAAAATAAATAGTCCTATAAAAGTTGAATTTAATATGGATAATGAAAATCCTATTGTTATAGATAAAAATATTATTATAGCTGAAGCTGGAAGTCAAGCAACAATTGTTATTGATTACAGCTCCAATGAAGAAATAGAAGCTTTCCATAATGGACTTACAATTGCATATGCAAAAGAAAATTCGGTAATCAACATAATAAAACTGCAAAGAATGAACGATATATCTCGGAACTTCGATTCAAATATTGCCTTTGTGGAAGGACGAGGAAAGGTAAATTGGATATCTGTTGAGTTAGGAAGCAGTATTAGCGGTTCTAGTTATTGCACTATTTTAGAGGGTGAAGCAAGTGAGTCCAATCTTTCTTCCATATATCTAGGTGATGGAATACGCAAAATGGATTTGGAGTATTCCATGATTCACTGCGGTCCTAGAAGTATAAGTAATATCGAAACTAAGGGAGTTCTCAAAGATAAATCTAAAAAAGTATTTAGAGGAAATCTTGATTTTAAGAGAGGTGCCAGACATTCCAAAGGTTCTGAGGAAGAGTATGTAATATTACTTGATCCTACTGTAAAATCAGATTCCATACCAGCATTATTGTGCGGTGAAGATGATGTAGAAGGAGAACATGCAGCTAGTGCAGGACAAATTGATGAAAATAGGCTTTTTTATCTTATGAGCAGAGGATTGAGCGAGAGAGAAGCAAAAAAATTAATCGTAGAAGCATCCTTTAGACCGATAATTGATAAAATTCCCTTAAAGGACTTACGTAAATTGATTAGCAGTGAAGTTGAGAGGAGAATTATAGATGCTTAAACTAAATCCTCAAGAAATAAAAAAAGACTTTCCTATATTTAATCAACAAATAAATAATAATGAACTAGTATATTTAGACAATGGTGCTACAACACAGAAACCTATACAAGTCATTGATGCCATGAGTAATTATAACAAAGTCTCTCATGGAAATCCTCATAGAGGTGCTCATCAGCTTAGTATAAGGGCTACAGAGGAGTACGATTTAGCTAAGGAGAAAGTAAGAGAGTTTATCAATGCTAAAGATATAGAAGAGATTATTTTCACCAGAAATACTACGGAGTCCATCAATCTAATTGCCTATTCCTATGGAAGGGAATTCATTAAAGAGAATGATGAAATAGTATTAGCTATCTCAGAGCACCATAGCAATATCCTCCCTTGGCAAAGAATAGCAAAGGAGAAAAAGGCAGTATTAAAATATATGTATTTAGATGAAGAAGGAAGGATTTCTCTAGAAGAAATAAAGAAAAAAATAACCAATAAGACAAAGATTGTATCTATTGCTCAGATGTCTAATGTTCTGGGAGTTATTCACCCTCTTAGTGAAATAATAGACTACGCTCATAATAAGAGCTCCATAGTTGTAGTAGACGGAGCTCAAAGCACTCCACATATGTCAGTAGATGTTCAACATCTTGATGTAGATTTCTTTGTCTTTTCTGCCCATAAGATGTTAGGTTCTATGGGAATAGGAGTATTATATGGTAAAAAAGAATTGTTAGAAAGTATGCCTCCATTTTTAATGGGTGGAGATATGATAGAATATGTCTATGAACAGGAATCCACCTTTGCCCCCCTTCCACATAAGTTTGAGGCTGGAACACAAAATGTAGAAGGAGCTGTAGGACTTAAAGCGGCAATTGATTATTTGCAAAATATAGGTCTAGATAATATCCATAAACATGAGAAAATCCTAGTGGAATATGCATTGGAAAAAATGCTTTATATACCTTATGTGAATATTCAAGGTCCTAAAGATTTGGATACGAGAGGCGGCATAATATCCTTTACAATAGATGATATACATCCCCATGATATAGCATCTATTTTGGACTCCTATGGTATAGCCCTTAGAGCAGGACATCACTGTTGTCAACCTTTGATGAGGTATCTTGATGTTCCTGCAACTTCTAGGATAAGCTTCTATCTCTATAATACAAAGGAAGATATAGACCAATTTATTGAAGGAATTAAAAATGTAAGGAAGTGGTTAGGTTATGGATCTTAATTCAATTTATACTCAACTTATTATGGAGCATAATAAAAATGGACACAATAAGAAATCCTTATTAGATTCAGACATCACTGAAAGAGGGCATAATCCCACCTGTGGTGATGATATTTCCTTGCACCTAAAGCTTGATGGAAATATAATAAAGGATGCTTCATTTACTGGAGTTGGATGTGCTATATCTCAAGCATCTACATCTATGATGATAGATTTAATAAAGGGTCTAACTATAGAGGAATCACTAAATTTAATAAAAACCTTTATAGGTATGATAAAAAAAGAAATCACTGACGAAAATGAACTAGAGAAATTAGAAGATGCTATAGTTCTTCAAAATATTTCTAACATGCCTGCTAGGGTAAAATGTGCTGTTTTAGCATGGCATACATTGAAGGAAGCAATATCAAAATAAAGACGGTAAAAACCGTCTCTATTTTGATACTACTCTGCACCTCTATCCACATAATCTCTTTTAATATATTCATTTTGAAGAATTGCCATATGAATTATATCTTGCCATTTCCCCTCTCTAAAAATGCTTTCTCGTAATCTTCCTTCATGTTGAAAACCTATTTTCTCATATAGATTAATAGCTTTGCTATTAAAAGAAAAGACCCTTAAATACACTCTATGCAGATTCATTTCAAGAAAGCTATAATCAAGAAGTAATTTCATCGCTTCTGTTCCATATCCTTTGCCCCATGATGTCTTATCTCCAATATCAATAATACATTCAGCGTTACGATTTTTATAATCAATATTAATCAATGAAGTAATCCCTACAGGATTATTAGACTCCTTTTCCACTATTATATAACTCCTTGAAGATCCTGAACCTAAAATTACTTGACTAACAAACTCTTTTGTCTCGTCAATATGATAAATATCTAAAAATGGAGAAGTAGATTTCATGACCTCTATGTCATTTCTCCATGTATGATATAACTCTACATCTTGTAATGTCATCTTTCTTAAAATAATTTTAGAAGACTCAAATAACATAATAACACTCCTTTACTATTCTATAATTGGGCAAAGCATTTCTCTCAATGTAAAAAATAAGATATCAATTTGCTCATTTACCTTAGTGACTTCTATACCTAAATTAAATGTATCTAGCATTAACCCATCTATGAAGGAAATAATATATAAAGCAATTGACTTTGAAGGCATACAAGGTTTGAATTCTTCTTTTTTAGCCCCTTCTTCAATAAATTCTTTTATTGAAGAAGCTAACTCCTTATACCGCTCTATTACATAGGGATTACTTGTCTCATTGGAATTACGATATGTTGTCAAGAAGAATTCCGTCTTGCAAAGTAAAAGGGACTGATTAATATATTCAATATTTTTTTGTTGTATTCTGATCCAGTTTATTAACTGTTGCCAAAAAGAAGATCTATCCTCTTTTTTAAAATAAAGAATATCCATTTTATCTTCTAACTTGAGAAGTTCCTCAAATACATGCTGAATATTATTAAAATAGGAATATAAAGCACCTCTTGATATACCTGCTTCATCAATAATATCCTGCATTGTTGCTTGTATATACCCCTTCTGTATAAACACTCTTTTGGCAGCTTCCAATAATTCTTTCCTTTTATTTGTTTTATATTGATTACTTACTTTTGGAGACATATTCTCTTTCCTCTTTTCTATTGTAATACTTTAACAAATTCTGATTCTGCAAAGCAATTTGTTTATTCCAAATACAAAATAGACATTGATGTCGTTTTAATTTGATTATAAACGACATCAATGTCTATGTCAATATCTTATAACACCTATAGGGGAAAACAATTCACTTTTATTGGCTTTCATGGTATAATGTTTTGATAAAAATAGCTTTAATATTTATTAGATATGGTGTTGTACATAATATGGATTTTTGTTGGAGAAATACTTCTGATCAGGAACTAAAAGAACAACCGAGATTTTGTTCTTTTCAAGCTGCTAGCCTTGGTACTGCTAAACTATACAGCATTTTAATGGAACAGTTTTTACTTTACAGCAGCTATTTTCCAAATTTAAGAAGAAGTAATGCTGGTACTTTCTACAGCAGTGCGTCAGTTTTGCCGCACTGTTGTTTCTTGTTCCTAGCAATTTAAGTTCATCAACCTTATTATATTTTCAGCTGTTTTTTCCATATTCTCTTGTCCTTTCTCTAATGCTTCTTCCAATGTTGTTATATCTCTTGTTATACTAAAAATAGAATCAATCCCCATAGTATATAGAATTTCTATATTAGATCCTACTCTTCCTGCCAATGCTATTACTGGTTTATTATATCGTTTTGCCGCTTTAGCAACACCAAGAGGAGTTTTTCCAAATTTAGTCTGAAAATCAATTGACCCTTCACCAGTCCACACCATATCAGCAAGAGACAATTTTTCTTCAAGTTTTGAATACTTAATTACCATATCAATACCTTTATTTAATTTACCATTTAAAAATGCCATAAGTCCCGCACCAAGTCCTCCAGCTGCACCTGCACCATATACATGTAAAATATCTATTCCTAATTGTCTTTTTATTATCTCAGAATAATGTCTCAAATTATTATCCAATATCTCCATCATTTCAGGTGTTGCCCCTTTTTGTGCCCCAAATACATAAGAAGCTCCTTGTTCTCCACATAAAGGATTATCAACGTCACAAGCGACATCTACAATAACATTTTTTAAACGATTGTCAAAATTAGATAAATCAATGGTAACTAATTTATCTAATTCTTTTCCTCCAAATCCTAACTCCTTGCCTTCTTTATCAAGAAACTTACCGCCTAATGCTTGTACAACTCCTATGCCACCATCGTTGGTTGCACTTCCACCTATACCTATTAATAATTTTTTCACATCATGATTTAAACAAGCTTTTATAAGCTGTCCCGTACCATAAGTAGTAGTTATTAAAGGATTTCTTTTTTCTAGTGGCACTAAATGGATGCCGCTGGCACTTGCCATCTCAAGTATACCAGTTTCTCCATCTCCTAAAATGCCATAACTTGCTTCTACTTCATCTCCTAATGGTCCTATTACACTTATTGTATATATTTTACCATTTGTAGAATCTATTAAAGACTGCATTGTTCCTTCCCCACCATCAGCCATTGGTACATGTATACAGCTAATACTACTATTAGCTTTCTTAATTCCTCTTTCCATGGCCTCACAAGCCTCCTTAGCAGTCATACTTTCTTTAAATGAATCAGGTGCTAATACAATAACAAAATCTCTTTTCATTTCTGCCCTCCGAACATTATTCAGAAATCTTTAACTTCAGTAATGACTAATTCACTACATTGATTGGATTACCTTCTATGAATGACCTTAAATTTTTTACTGCGATATCCATAAGTCTTTGTCTACTTTCCCTTGGTACCCATGCAATATGAGGAGTGATAATTATATTTTTAGCATCAAGAAGTGGATTATCTAATTGAATAGGTTCTATTGATACTACATCACATGCTGCCCCTGCTATCTTTCCACTGTTTAAAGCATCTCTTAAATCCTCTTCTACAATTAACTGACCACGAGAGGTGTTAATTATCATAACTCCATCCTTCATCTTTCCAATCGTATCCTTATTAATTATGCCCCTTGTTTCTGGAAAAAGTGGACAGTGTAAAGAAATCACATCTGATTTCGCCAAAAGTTCCTCTAAGTCAACATATTTACAAGTCTCTGTTTCAAACTCTGGCCTTCTATTATTACTTAGTGCTAAAATATTCATCCCTAAGGCCTGTGCAATTTTAGCAGTTCTTTGACCAATTCTGCCAAATCCTATGATTCCCATAGTTTTACCATCAAGTTCGACCATTGGATGATTCCAAAAACACCAGTCAATATTATTTGTCCAATCTCCTTCTTTTACTGCATCTGAATGTGCACCAATATGATGACAAAGCTCTAATAATAGAGCAATTGTAAATTGAGCAACTGCATTAGTCCCATAAGTTGGAACATTGCATACAAGAATGTTCTTATTTTTTGCAGCTATAATGTCTATATTGTTATATCCTGTCGCCAATTCACCAATGAATTTTATATTAGGACATAGATCAAGAGTCTCTTTTGTAATGGGAGTTTTATTTGTATAAACAATATCAGCCTCTCCAATTCTTTCTGCAATCTTATCTATTGGAGTCCTATCATATACTGTTAGTTCTCCTAAGGTTTCTAGCTCGTCCCAGCTCAAATCTCCAGGATTTAAAGTATATCCATCCAAAACTACTATTTTCATAATATACACCTCATTAAATTAAATTTATATAGATATAAGCAAACAGAACCACCTGTATCCATGCTATTAGGGCATCCCATTCCCCCCGCTTTCTAGCCATACAGTTATTATATTCTATATCTAACCTGATATCCATATTAATATATATATGGATATTATACTATATTTTACATATGCAATTTTTGGTATATTAGACTTTCGGGTTTACATAATAAATATCTTCTTATATAATATCCATATTGCATATCATCATAACTGCTGAATCCTAGATATTATAGGTACGGAGGAACCATTTAAGGGGTTAATCCACATCACTGTGGTAGGGAGCCTTCTATCCCGAACCCGTCAGCTAACTTCGGAAGCCTTATTACGGAAGGAGTGTGTATGTCAATGAAAGGAAAAAGAATATTATCAATTTTAATAGTTTTAATATTATTATTGGTACCAATAACTGGAGTATTTGCAAGCGAAAATTATAAAACATTGAAATTTAGCAGTAAAGGAAATGAAGTTTCTAGGCTTCAGCAGAAATTGCAAAATTATGGATACTATACAATCTCTATAGATGGTATCTATGGAAAGGTGACAGAGAAAGCTGTTATTAACTTTCAGAAGGATAATAAATTAATTATTGATGGTATTGCAGGAAAACAAACTCAAACAGCACTATATGGTAAAACTACCACTGTCTCAAGAGGGACAAGCTCTTCTAGAAGTTCTGTAAAAAGCTATAGTGATGCTGATTTATTATGGTTAGCTAGAATTATTGAAGCAGAAGCAAGTGGAGAGCCATACAATGGAAAAGTAGCAGTTGGAAATGTAATTCTTAACAGAGTTAATTCTAAAGAATTTCCTAATACTATATATGGTGTAATTTTCGAGTATTATGGCAGTATTCCTCAGTTTAGTCCAGTTGCTGAAGGAACTATATATAATACTCCATCACAAGAAAGTATAAATGCAGCTAAGGATGCTCTAAATGGAGCAAGACCAGTAGGAAATTCAACATATTTTTTCAATCCAGCTAAAGCAGCAGGAACTTGGATTGTAAAAAATAAGACCTATGTAACAAAAATAGGTGGACATAGTTTCTATGCATAACTATTTACTTTAAAAGGGGTAGACATCTGTCTACCCCTTTTAAAATTCAATAAAAACACATAAGAGAAAAAAATCGTTATCAATTTTATTTATCAAGATTTCTTCATTCCCTTATTTTATCTACAAATTTATATAATAACACCTCTACATGTATTTCTTTAAACATTTTGCACTATTTCATACCAAAGAATAGCTACAAGACGCTTTGCTTGAACCTTTAGACCTGTATTTTCATTTTTAATTATCAATTCATCCATTCTCTGTCCTATATCTGCTTAATATGCGTTAAAAAAATTTATGGAATCTTCCTTCTCCGTTGCACTCCACTATATCGTTCATCAACACTCCTAGGGGTATAAACAAGTAGTCCAATATCAAGGCTGCCGCTATGGTTCCAGTATCATTAAATAAGAAGATAGCTATACCACCAAAGAGAGTTATAATAAATCCTTTAAATAAGTTGGGATAATTTTCACGGATTTTCACTAAAATTTCACTTTTCCATCTATACAATAAAATGGATAAAATCACTTGTGAAAATAAAATGATATTCCATGAAGCATTAATTAAATTCCAGAAAACTTGTTTTAACTTATAACCAATTATCTCAAAAAATTTACTAAAACCGCCTGTTATTAAAGATTCTAATGCCTTTCCTGCATGAGTAGGATTTGGATTAAATAAGACATCTAATGCGGCCAATAATAATATTCCTACAATAACTCCAATAACTATAATCATTATCTTTTTAAAAGAAAATTTTTTATCAAAAACTATTAGCAGAATTAACAAAGCAATCAGCATAGCAGACAATGTACCACCCATATTAGCTCCAAAGAAAGGACTGAGACCCACTATCACTAAAATCATATACGAAGTTATAAATACTGCCATAGTAGGTTTCTTAATTTTATATAGATGAAATAATGAAAAAAAGCCTAACAAAGTAGAGCCCAGCAATATACCCATATAGTCATTACCTATGCCGTAAAACCTACCACCTGCAATAGCATCAGATCCTAATGGAGAAATAATCATTAGTTTTTTCACAAAGAAGATATCTATCAATAGAAATATACTGGTTATTAATCCCAAAGTGGCCATGGTCATCCATTTTTTATTAAAAATTCTATTTAAAATATAGGATATAATAAAAGCACCGCCAAATACATAAAACAAATCAAAACCTATGTATTTATAACCAAATAGCGAGACCGTCATCATTGTTAAAGGAACTGCCATTATTGTCAAGCTTAAATAATTAAGTATCTTATTAGGTAGTACCTTCCATTTTATAAATCTAGGTAAGTAAAATCCTACTAAAGCAATGCCTACCAAAACAATAAAAGCCTGATGAAAGACATTGCGATACTTCCTTAAATATAAACTTTGTGCTTGACTTCTAAGTAAAACCTCAGTAGGGTTTTCATTGCTTATTACTTTCATTGGTTCTCCGATAAAACTTCTAGGTTCAGCAATTCCAAAAAAATCAAGGATAGTAGGTCCAAAATCAAAATTAGTGACTAATCCTTCTCTACGAGTTGTATTGGATATTAGCAATCCTTTTTCAGTGTTAGCACTCGACATAATTATAGGAGTTAAACCAAAATTGCCTTGATTAACCACTTCCTTGGAAGGATTAGGGGTTATGATCATAAATAAAGTTTTTTCCTGATCAACTTTATTCATAACCTGACCAAGGAATGAATCAGCTCGTTCAATAGCTTTGATTTTTTGCTCTTCCTTAATATCATCTGTAGTTAATCGATTTGCTTTCTGCACTCTCACAGTATCTCCATAATCTATAAATAGCATATTTACATGAGGCAAAATACGTTCTACTTCTTCTAATAGCTTTTCTTGATTTAACTTAATTCCTCCTAATACATTAACATCAGTCATTAATAAATCAGATTCTATAGAACCAAAAGGAATTATACCATTTTCATCCATAGCCAACAAAGTAGCTTCTCTAGCAGGGACATCTATGTCACTATTTCCTACTACTCCAGTTACAAGACCTTTTTCTTTGGCTATTTTCCCCAAAAGTCCTACCTGATTGTTAGGAGTAATATCTAAAGCAGTTCTTTCAATATCTCTAATAGCTATATTTATAATCTCACCATCTGGAGGAGTTTTTCCTGTATACAATTTATAAATATCGCTGACTGTAACATATTCTGATACTAAGCTATAATCTGAAAGAGGGTACATTTGATTTCTTGGGAAGGCTAATCCACCTTTAGTAGATGCCAAAGTTCTTACTCCCATACCTAAACTAAGATAGGTACTCCCTCTATTAGACAAACTTGACCTTGCTCTTATATTCATAAAACCCATAGCTCCATTTTCCAACAATACATCTATATTTGGAGTATGGCTGTTAAGTACATCTTCTAAGCTAATTTCATCCAATATCAATATGATTGCCTTTTTGTCTTCGATTTTATCAGAAGCAGCTACTGACTTAGAAATTGGCATACCTAAAACTATACACATGGCTAAAGCCAGGTTCAATATGTTTTTGAAAATTTTTTTCAATTTAATGTTCCTCCCTTAAAGTAATTTCCATAAAACGACCTAATGGATTAACATAAAAGTTAAATGACAGTCATTGGATAAATCTTGGAGCATTTATAAATCTATTAAAATATTAATCATTGCTCTATAGATTATTGCCTTTAAACTCATTTAATTTTCAATTTTATTATATTAAAATAAAAAAATATCTTGAATTCTAATCAATCAAGACATTCGCTTTCGCTTTATAATCTTCAAGAATCATTTAAAGGACTTAAATATAAACTTATACTAGCACAAAGTGATTTAGATTTCAACTTATTATTTATAATTAAAGCTTCTCTATTATTTAATAAAGTTAAAAATTAATCCACAAAAACTCCCCTGAAATCATGGCCTAAGGGAGTAAAAACCTACATATATCCTTATGTTCTTAATCATGAAATAATGATGTGGTAAATAGCCGCCATCTATTTGATCTAAAAAATAATTTTAAAAAGCATCTTCGTTGTTTCTAAGATTATATTCATTTATTGATTTATCAATATTTAAAATATCCATGAGAAACACAACTTTTCTACTATAAGTACACTTAGCTGTGCATCATTAAATATATATACATTTACCAAAATTGTATACTATATATCAAACCAATATACTTGATCTTGCTTTATGAATTTAAATCCTGCTTTTTCTGCCAATCTCTGCGATGCAGAATTAGATTCCATGCAATCCCATTGAACAGTCACGCCTATTCTTATACACTCATTTACAAACTCCCTAGTCAATATTAACCCTAAGCCTTTATTTCTATGCTCTTCCTCAACATATATATCAATGGGAATAATATTATTGAATCTTCCAGTTCCCACAATTACAGCAATAATTTTATTTAAATGCACTGCACAAAATGCCGAACTTTTTCTAATAAAAGTATCAAAGTTTTCCCATGATTCTAGTATTCTCTCAGTCACTAAATTTCCATTTTGAATATTTCCTCTATCTATTAAATTCCAAAGCTCATAATCAACTTTATATAACTTATATTCTTCTGTCAGACTAAATAATTCAGTAATTTTATCATTTGTCCTAAATTTGTATTCATTTTCTTTTTGCATTTCTCTATCATAAAACATTTTCAGTATATATCTTTTTAAACTATCATTTTCAATGGAAAACTCAAAATAATCAATTCCTTTTGCTTTTAATATTATAAACAGTTCATTTTTAATAAATGCTTCAATGCTTTTATATTCTTCTTTAGATTGAATATCTCCTAGAAATGCAAAACTTCCCACTGCATAAGACTCTGCAATTGCAATATTTGGATTTTCAATATTATCAACCCATAAATTTCCCTTACATTCACCAGAAACTATCCCTGAAAAACTTGGACTCCAATCATTTGTTACTTTCTCATAATTTATAATCTTCAAGCCATCTACTTTGATCATACCTGTAAATACCCCCCCACATGATTCAAATTTTATCTATCATAGGTCATTTCTCTTATTCATAATAGTCATCAGTAGGATTGTAAAAGATTACTGCTCCAAGAGATGATTTTATCATAATATAAGACTAAGTCACTCTCATCCATTGCAGTTAACTTTTCTCTCTCTATACAAATGTTCAATATTTCTTTATCTATACCGTCCAAGCGTTTTTCCAAATCTATCTTGCTGCCTATGTATTCGTTTGTTTCATAAAAATACTTAGCTTGCAAAATAAAAAATGCTGACTTGTAAAGCACTGATAAAACTTCGGAGCTATTTTCATAGATAAAATTATGGCAGCATCCATGATATAGATTACACGCACCTATTTTTATAGCGCGCTTAACATCCCCTTTGTCAATCAGTGGCAACAAATAGTCTATGCTACCGTAGATTGACTGCGTATCATAGTAAAATTGAAATAGATCGGATTTTTCCCAACTTAAAATTTCATTTTGCCCAGAAATAAACCCGCAAGCTTTTTCTCCATAAGGCATTTTGAATATTATCTCCCGATATCTTTTCAAATCTTCCATAGTCAGTTCATTTAGGATAACTACAATATCTATATCACTGTTATCACCAGCTTCTCTACGTTTGTAACTTCCCTGTAGACCAATAAAAATCACATTATCTCCATATTCCTTTTTTATTTTTGAAACAAGTTCATTTATCCAATCATCTATAAAGAAAGTCATATTCTCACCTCGTAAATTCTATTCCCTTATAATTACATTATAAGCAGTTATGGAATATTTTACAATAACTCTGCAAAATTGCAGATATTCGATATAATCTTTAAAAAACTATTCTTCTCCTAGACTGTTATACACTGTCAATGCATCGCTAATATTGAACTGTTCAGATCTGTTATCTCCCTTCGCACCAGCTGTAATCAGAATGTATTCTTCTTCACCTACTTTGGCAAGACTTGCTAGACATAAGCCAGCCATATCTGTATATCCAGTTTTTCCCCCTAAAATTTTTCCATCCATAACATTGGGTGTATCAAGGTTTTTAAACATTGTACTATAAAATGTAATCCCATCAGGATGTTTGTTCGTAGACTTGGATGTATGGCGGGAAGAAGTGAAAATCTCTCGGAATGTATCGTTCTCAAGGGCATGATTAAGAAGTATAGCCAAATCTTTGGCTGTTGTATAGTGATCTTCATCATGGAGTCCAGTAGTATTTTCAAAATGAGTATTATTCATGCCGAGATCTATCGCCTTTTGATTCATCATTTCTGCAAATTTCTGCTCTGACCCTGCAATTTCATCAGCAAGTCCAATACAGCACTCTGCACCACTTGGAAGCATAACTCCATATAACAAGTCAATTGCCCTGACATTCTCGTCTACTTGAAATCCTGCCATGGATGCATTCGCTTCATATAATCCCTGAAATGTAGAGTTTGTAAGTTTGATTTCTTCCTTCAAATCAGGTAAATTTTCTATCGCAACAATTGCCGTCATTATTTTAGTCAAAGAGGCTGGATAGATTCTTCCTTCGCTCTTTTTTTCCATCATAACAGTATTGTCATCTATACGGATCAGAATAGCATGAGTACTTTGCAGGCTGTCAGAAGGTATAAAAGCAGAATCGTAGAAGGGAACCGGCACAGTTTTATCATTACTGTTTTTATCAGATAAATTCCAAGCTCCAGGGATAGAAATAAGTTTGTAAATAAGAACAGCAATGATAAACATCGATGGAAACATCAGAATCCTTTTCATCTTTGATTTTTTCTTTCTTTTTTTTGATGTCATAATAAAACAGCTCCTTCTTTTGTGATTATTTTATTTAATCACATAATAAGGAGTCATGTTGGAATTTTTTCTTACAAATATCTTACGAATATCTTAATATTCTTTTGTGACTGAAGACTCACAGTAATATTGTATATTCTTCATTACTTCTCGCTATAATAATCGGAGCTGGTATCCTCTTAAGTCATAATATATTTATAAAACATAAGTTTTAATTTCATTAATACCCTTTACTAAAGAAATAAATTCATAATTATTACTGTATGTTCTTTATTTCCATAGGTATTTTTTACTCTATCCACTTCAACATATCCCATTTGACACCAAAATTTATATCCTCTATAATTCTCTTCTACTACTCCAATTCTTAATAACTTGCCATGTTCTTCTAAAACCCAACTTTTTATAAGATCATGTGATTTTCTTCCTAAGCTGTTTCCTCTTTCACTTGGGTCAATCATCAGTAAACCTATCATCCATTCTCCAGCTATTTTATAATCTTTAATGATATCAATTACCGCAATTAAAATACCATTCTCTTTATAAACTCCGAAAACATACTTGTCTTTCAACTCTTTATCAGGAGGCAAATCAAATAGAATGCTTTTTCCCGCATCTTTTTCAGGCGGTCTACCTTCAATTAACTCCGAAAAATCTGAACATCTTTCACATAGGGCTTGTACATCAATCGCATCATCACCTGATAGCAGCCTAATATTGTATTCATGCTGCCCTATTATCTTATTTCCTATCAATATTAATCATCCTTTCTTACGTTCCAACAAGCAACAGATATCCACATGCCTTATTTGGACAATAATGATGCCATTTAAGACTGGTGGAATCTTGCAAATTATATTTTCTCTTATATTATCTATTTCTATCGTATTTCCTCAATTTCAATATTAATGCAACAATCGCAATCAATAATGTAATTGTTGTGACTAGTCCACCTTCAGGGCCAAAATCCCCTCCTGTAAGTAAGTTGGCACCTACCTGTTGTGTTTGAAAAATCTTTTCACCATTATCAGCAAAACCACTGACAGGAAGACCATAGATATTTCCAAGAGCAAGGTTCCAAGCAAAATGCATTCCGCAAACTCCCCATATATTTCCGTTAAGAATAGCATAACTTGCGAAAAATATACCTGATAACGTCAAATTTATAAAAGATAAAACTGTTACTCCAGAACTAAATAAATGGAGAATACCAAATATGATCGCTGTGATAGCAATTGACATAAGAGGGGTGCAGTTTTTTTCTAAACTCGGAATTAACCATCCCCTTATTGCAATTTCCTCCGAAGCACTTTGTACAATCCATCCAAATGCTATGATACCAATATTTATTATCATATAGTCATATTCTACTTGGCGATATTGTAATTTCACCGCTCCTATAAAATCCAATATGGCTACAACTATTGTTATAGTGCATAGGCCAATTATAAATCCAATTATATATGATTTTAAAGGTTTTCCAGCTTGAAAACCAATGGAATTCACTGGGCGTTTTTCTATAAATTTTACCCATAAAAAGAAAACTGCTATTTGCATTCCACAGACCATCAACTTTCTTAATGCAATCACAGTATTGTCACTAACATTGCTTGTAGACTCAAAAATATTTAAAACTGATAATGCTAGCAAACGCCCTAAGGCAAGTCCAATTATCCACAATAAAAAATAGACTATAATGGTTAATTGAATATTTAATTTTATTTTACTTTTTTCTCCTTGCAGAAACAGAGCACTTTTTTTAAATTGTAGATTTAAATTTCTCATATGACCTCTTATACAGTATTTTATTAATATAAAATATATTTTAATTGCTTTAATATTCCAACTCTAACAAGGAAACGTAAGATATATACTTACACTCTCTATAAAAGTACACAACTCTCAACATGCAGTGAAGATATAAAAAATCTGCTGCCCTTGATAGCTATCACTATATTTCAAATTAGCTTTTCTCCTGAAGGACTCCAACAAGTAACTGCGTTTTGGATATCCACAGATATCTGGTAGATTCGCCAGTAAGCATATCGTAGATATTAAGTCCGTTGATCATTATATTGTTTACAGTTCCTTTCAGATTGTAGGCAATCATTCGCTGATCTGGAACCATGAAACTCCACCTATTTCTATACCTTCTGCAATGATTTTTTGGTTGCTGCCATCTATATCACAAAGAATTAGAGTGTTTTTTATACCATTACCTTGTAACACTAGTATCTTATTTTCATCAGGAGATGGAATCACATCATAAACAAATTTGATATTTAATTTTATCTTTTCCTCGATAGCCTGATTCAGCATAATTAAACTTTCATCGAAATACGTATAAATTATTAAATTTAAAAAATATTGAGCAACATCAAATTAACATCGCCAAAATTATAATCCCTTTACATGATAATTCTTATCAACCAAAGGGATTATTTTTATTATACCAATCAATATTTTAAGTTATCTCTTGCTGTCATATAGCTCAGATTCATAATTAGAGAAAGTTTTCATATCCTTATAAAGATAACTGGCTGCAAGAATAATAAAGTTCTCCAAATAAAAACCATAGAGCATTGCTTCTTTAAAGAATACTCCCTATTTATCAGATATCTGCAAATGTTCTACAGTTGAGAAAATGTCTTCAAAGGCATGTGAGCCAAGACCGTAAAGTAATTGTGTAAAGTTCAAGTCGTGATCGTATCCATCATAAATATTAACTGTCAAATTATCTTTCCCCAATTCTTTAAAACGGTTTTGAACATCATAGGTACCTTGAACAGGGCAATTTGCATCATAAGTACCCTGGAAGATATACATAGGAATATCAACCTTAGTCATTATATCCTCGGTTTTGGGCAGCTCAAAATGGGCCTTAAACCAATCTGTCATGAGCGGAGGCATAATTGTTGACATATTTTCTGCAATCCATTTATCATCATTATTTTCAATTGCTTCAAAAAGACCATCTTTAACAGGGGTCATCATAATAGTAAAATCCTCTACGGTTATTAAGCCATCACTGTCCAAATCAATATCCTTAAATGCAATTCCACCCAGTAAACTGTCTATAATTTCATTGGGATCTGTTTCATATTGCTCCTTTGTAATCTTTTCAGCTCCAGCAACGTTAAACAAAAGTGTATAATTGAAAAATGACATTCCGCCACCTAACTGGTACTCCAATACATCACGCATATTATCGTTGCAATATCCCATAAGTAGTAGCGTATCAGCTTCTGCCCCATATTCCGATACAGCCAGCGGGGCTATAATGGTCCCTTCGCTTACCCCTAGGAGTATAACATCTGCGTCTGACAAACGAGAATCTTGTTTTAATTGCTCAATCATATATTTGATATCCTGAGCTATATTTTGAGGAGTATATTGTTTGTAGACATTTTCATCAATATCAGCATAGTGGGGTTCTTCATCCCCCAAACTAGTGCCTCTTGTATTATAAGTAAAAAAAGCTGTGCCATCACTGGTAAAGTTATCCGCATATATATCCAGATATTTAAACCTGATGCCTGAAATGTCATTTTGACGGCGCATTTCATAAGTATTAGGACCCGTACCATGAACGAATATTACAAGCCTATCAATTTTTTCTTCCCCTGCTGGTACAGAAAGCCTTCCGGCTACTTCAAATCCGTTAAATGATTTAATGGTCTTAATTTCATCTTCACGGCCCTGCAGCCCAAGAGATTTAATTGCGGCAACAGCATTATCCAAATCTACTTGTGACAGTGGTTCACTGCCGTTAAAATTACCGTTTTCATCAGCTGATAAAATGCCGCGGGCTACCACCCTTTGAATACTACCCACCGCCCATGAAGGCAACTCCTTCTGATCCGCCAAAACTGGACCATCCATAGGCTGGGGCAATTCCATTAAATTATCCAACGCTAGGGCCGCTTCTGCACGAGTAATAATATTGTCGGCACGCACGGAACCATCGGTATACCCTGCTATATATCCATTCCTCTTTGCTGCCATTAACTCAAAATAATCCTCAGCTTTCAAGTCAATATCTGAAAATGCTTCCTCCGTACCCAATACCGTATAAATATGAAAGGTTTCATTTATCATTTTTATAAAACCCCTCCTTGAAATGTTGCTTTCGGAAGCTCGAACCGTAGATATAGGTCCAACTATAAGCAATAAAGATAAAAATAAAGCTGTAAATTTCTTCATAACATTCTCCTCCTAACTCTTTTATTTGAAAGAATATACCCCCTGCATCCAAAAGGCAAATAAGTCTGTTTCTTAGACGGAAAGTATGATATACATTATATCAACTATTAATATAAATAAAAAGATATATACAAATTTATACGCAAAATATGGGCAAATCTCACCTTTTGCTCATGTCTATATATTCATAAGTTGGTAATGCAATTTTAGTAGCAAGAAAATATAATATTTTCTCAGGTGCAGCAACAATTACCTGACTGTTTCATTTGAATACAACTCACTGTTTATATATTATCTGACACTATCCATTCTCTTCGAAGTTCCCATAGAGCAGCTTGATTTGGCTTTGATAAATCTATATTATCTTCAAACAAAGAATCCCAGCTTTTTTTCACCTTTTGCTTTAAATGAGGATAAAAATTAGTCATATAGATACTAGCTTCATTTTTGATTCCTTGTTTTTCTAGAGATTCATTATATTCAATCCAATCCTTTTCATCTTTAGGTATATAAGCTAAGTTTAATATTCTATTCCATTTGAATGGATCAAATAGAATTACATTTTCAATTTCTACTTCTATCTCTAAGACTTGGCTATCCTCATGATTTTCAACATATTTTAAATCAGTAAATAGCCATATTGGATATTCTGCTCCCTCTGGCTTAGGCACTATATTTACAGCATTTCTAATGAACCAGTTATAAGGTTCTAAAAAAACATTAGCTACATTTTCATATTTTTTAATGATGAATTCTTTTTTAACATGGTATATTCCCTTTTCTCTAATAGTATCTAAAACTATCTCACTTTGAGATGTATATAATCTTATCTTTTTACTTGATTTAGACATAGATTCTACCACCTCCCTTTTACATTCATCACTTATCTATGTATAATATCTACTACCCATTCTCTTTTTATCTCCCATATAGTTGCCTGTGACAATGTACTTTTCTCATCAAATGGCTCAAATAACCTTTCCCAACTTTTGATTATCTTATTTTTAAGTAATGGATAGAAATTACCCTTATCACTCATAATTAGAGAAGACTCATCACTTATACCAAATTTCTTCAACTCTTTATTGTGTATTTCTTCATCCTCTGGATCAATGGGTAAATAAAAATAATTCACTACATATCCCCATTTATTCACATCAGTATAGATAACATCTTTTCTATCTACTTCTATCTCCAGAATAATAGTATCCTCTGTAGCTGTAACATCATCTCTGAAGATGTGGAAAGCCAAATAGGGTATATTGCACCTTCTGGTCTAGGCACTATTTTAGCTGCATTCCTTCCATACCATTCATATAGATTTAAGTAATAATTTGATATGGTATCCATCTTTTCTAAAATATACTCCTTCTTAACCCTGTAAACACCATATTTCTCCAATTCATCAAGAACATTCTTATGCTGTCTTGTCCAAAGTTTTACTTTATCATTAGGATTAGTTACCATAACTTTACACCTCTCTTATTCAAAATAAGCACATGGTCCTATAGAACATCTTCCACAGGAATCACATTGCCCTAAGTCTGTATAAAGGCTATCTGTATATAAACATTTTTTATAACAAACCTTTCTATTTAGTGCATCAATAGATAAAGAATTAGTAGGGCAGTTGTCTACACATTCTAAACAAGAACCACTTAAATAATATAAACAACGTGGACTAGTTGAAGATACACTGTTACTTGGCTCTATATCTATATCTAAAAATACAGTTCCTATTCTTCCTGCACACCCTTTGTCTGTAATTAATAGAGAGTTCCCCCAAGACCAGCTATATAGGCTGCTGACTTATGAGACCATGGTGCTTTTAATAAATCTTTATCGAAACCTTGAGTAGCTTGTATTGTAGCACCCTCAACATTAAAACCCTTTAAATATTCAACTAATCTATTGGTTAAATCATTTATTAATTCATTACCCTCATAGTAAGTGTTAGCCCATATATATGAAACTTCTGTGTTGTCTTCTAAAATATTACTTTCTACTACTTTCTTTGTAAAGGGAATAAAAAATGAAACTAATGTCCTACAAGAGGGCAGAACATCTGTTGGATATAAATGATGTGAACCAATAATATCTTTAATATTTTCATATCGTTCATCTTTTTCACTACTAAAACCTATTAGAGTTTTTCTAAAAAAGCCATCTTTATTATGAGATAATACATAATCAGTAATAAATTCTCCAATTATTTCTTTCAAAATATCCCTCCCAATTAAGAATACATAATAAAAACAAGTGTTATTATACTAATAATCTGTTATTTCTATATTGATAGATAATAATCTAATTTATTAATATTAAAACACTTAACCTTATTAATTTATATAATATCATAATCGCAATTATACAACAATCATGATTATTGATGAGTTTTATAATTATTTTATTGATGTAGAAAAATCTAAGCTTATATAACTATAATTAAGTTGTAATTTTAAATAATGTATATAATTTTATCTTTTTATTGGATTTAGACATATACTCTAAATGGCAGTCTCAATTTTTATTAAAACTGCCATTATAAATTTAATCCAATAAATCATTTTACACTACAATATTTAATATTTGTTAGAGTTATTTTAAATATATAAAGCTACACAATCCATTCTTTCTTTAGTCGCCATAATCCTACCTGCACACTTCTTACACCTTTGAGGTTTCCTTGCTTTATGTTTTCATGATGACGAAACAACCTTTTCCAACTATCCTGCACCTGACGTTTTAAATCGGGATAAAAGTTTGTAAGAATTATATCACTTTCTTTCCTAATTCCGCATTCAATAACCATCTGTTGAAATTGTGCTTCATCTTCCCCTGTCTCACCAATATATTGTAGACAAAGTATTTTATTCCAGTCATACATATCAAAAAATATGACTTCTTCTATGGGAACATACATTTCCAAAAGCTTACTATCTGCTGACCGCTCAACATTATATAGGTCCTTGAAAGCCCAATAAGGGTATTCTGCACCTTCAGGCTTTGAAACATACTTTTTTGCTTCCATTACAAACCAATCATATGCAGCTACAAAAATCGGAGCACTTTCTTCATATTTATTTAACACATATTTCTTCTTAGCAAAACAAACTCCATCATTTTCAAGAGTATTCACTACGACTTCTGATTGATGAGAATAAAGGATTACCGTATTATCTGTGTTATCCATTCTTTTCTAACCTCCCATATATTACCATACCTTTCATCATTGCCAAGAATAATGGAATCGTCAAACAATCGACTCCAGCTATCAATTATTTTCCTCTTTATCTGAGGATAAAATTGCGACATATATGCTTTAGTGTCGCTACTCACACCATATTGTTCCAAAAGTTGTCGGTGATTTCAGCATCTTGTTTGTCTTTTGGAATATAAGAATAATTGAGAATTGTACCCCACTTATCTATATTAATCATAGTTATTAAGGATGGGTCTAGCTTAAGTTCTAATATTACTGTTCCCGCACTAGGAAGCATAGTTGCCTCCTTTTTAAGAGATACCCATATAGGATATTCTGCATCATATGGCTTTCGGAATGTGTTTGGAGTATTCTTCACCAACCAATCATAAACCTCTAATACCAAATATGCATGTCTATCTAAATCTTTCAAAATATATTCTTTTTTGGCAGTATATCTACCAGTTCTTTCAAGCTCTTTAACAACATTTTCATTCTGTTTCGTCCATATTGTAATTTTATCCATCAGCTTTAACCTTCTTTCATTCACAATATCAGCGAAAGCTATTTTCGAATAACCATAGTATTTTTCTTCTAGTTATCATTTTAAAAACTAAAAAAACACATACTTTTGAATTTATCAATCCTTTAATTACACATATTATCCAATCTTAATATTCAATTGGCAGTGGAATATTTTGACCTGGCTTATCTATGGATACAAGATTAAGCAAAGTCTGTTGTAGTATTTCTTTCTGTTGCAATGGATTATTTGGAGCACCAGCATTTGCTCCAATAGGCACTATAGGTGATACTCCTCTTGGAGCACCACATCGTATAGATATAGCGGGCAAAACAGAAATAATAATTGTAGGGATTCCCAATCCCTCTACTACTCTTTGAATAATAACAGAAGAGCGATGACAGGTTCCTCAGCCTGCAGTAAATACAGCCGCGTCTACTCCATCATTTTTTAGTATATCTGCAATAGCAGGTCCCGTTTCATTAGCCAGTCTTTTAATATCTCCTCCTCCACCCATAAAACCAATATGTCTTGGAGCAACTCTTGCAATAAGATGTTCTTCAACTAATTTTCTCAAAGGATCAAGAGGAAGCATACTGTTTATATCTGCTAAAGCATCAGAATTATCATATCCACCATGACTTACAGTCAAATCAGCAGTAGATGCATCTCCTGGAATAATTCTAAAGCTACTGTCACTGGTTAAAATAAAACGTTTATCAAA
This sequence comes from Tissierella sp. P1, assembly GCF_002266425.1. Taxonomy (GTDB): domain Bacteria; phylum Bacillota; class Clostridia; order Tissierellales; family Tissierellaceae; genus Tissierella; species Tissierella carlieri. The sequence goes on along the minus strand of NZ_NPMN01000014.1, from coordinate 85,801 downwards.
TTTTAAATGCACCCCAGTTCCTGAAACAAGAGCGATCTTCATCTTAGATAATGGTTTGGTTACTGGTGTCCATACTATAGGAGGCATGGTTGCAGTAGGTATTTCTGACTGAAATGTTCTAGCACCATTATTTCTCATTTTGTCCAGGTTTTTTTCCCTTATATTTGGATCCCAGCGACTTGGTGGAGACGTCACTCTTTCCCCTCCCATGACCGCTTTAAGCATGGCAAGAGCAACTATAGCATCCTCCTCTACCATTGTATTATCTGCAAGAATTCCATTTTCAAGCCCTATATTAGCTTTAGTACAATCAACAAGATTACGAGTATATTTATTACCTGTAATCAGCGGACCAAAATTACCACAAAATGTTGCCCCCACAGCTGGAATTTCACGTTTACCTATAGCCTCAAGGTGTGCAGCAAAATCTATATGATTATTTCCATATCCTTCGGTAGCTACTATAACTCCACTTACATCCATGGAGGCAGCAAGCATTCCCAGACGTTCTGCCACCATATGCTTTTGCTTGTCAATGGCAGGGCTTCCTACAAATGCAACTCCACACAAATCTATATCATCATCCCTTAAAGACATAGTTATCAAAGGATCACGGAAGTAATGTCGACTAGTTTCTTTTGTCGAAGGTCCAACGCAGGTTAGAGCATGAACAGCTCCATCAATTGCCTCTAAAGGAGAAAGCATAATAGGGATATTTCCCATATCAATATTAGAACGTGATCCTGTAATACCACAAGGTTGTAAAGGAAGCAACAGTTTTTCATGCATAGCTCCTTGCCCCATTATTTCCTTCACTAACAAGACCTTAGGCTTATCTGTATTACGAACATATGTGAATTTCTGTTCATCGGTGCCCCCAGAAATAAATTCTTCCTCACTTAATGAAAGGATAGCTGAACGAATATCTTCTGCTATATATTCAGCAGCTTTATGACATGCCAAAGGACCTGAACGTTTCATCCTTTCTCCTGCCTTTATAAGACAATCTATCTTAATGATTATCTCACCTTTATCTATAGACCCAGGTCTATTGAAACGAATTTTATCTGACAGTATTCCCTCACATGATCCTGCTTCGCTGATTTGCTCTCCAGATTCATCCTTACCGCAAATTGCTAACACTACACCAGATAATGTACGAGTCACTCCTTCACCTATGGGAAAGTTCTTTTCCTTAACTGCCAAGGGTTGTACATCAAGAACTGTATTGATATAGGTTTCGTATTCTACAGGAGTTATAATATCTAAAGCCATATCTAATACAATGTTTTGATCAGCATGTATAAAAGATTCCCTGCATAAGTCAGAAGCAATATATAGGATATCTCCTTCTATCTTGGTTTGCTCTGCAAACAAGACTTGGTTAATCTTATAATTCCTCTTAATTAATGAACCTAGATGTTTTTTATCATCCATTTTAAACACTCCTTTTCTATTGAATATAATCATAGAGAACATGAAAACAATCCATTTTTCCGCCTTTATTACCTCAGATTCCTTTAACTATAAGGCAGAATATAGTTTCTTTCACTACTCTATATATGCAAATGGACATATACTGATGCATTTACCACAAGTATCTGCACTCTCAAGCTTTGTTGTTTCTTTCAGCAGTCTTTCATTCTTGTTCAATTCATCTTGACATGCAAATTTATCCATCGTTTCTGCAGATAGTGCCTTTACGGGACATATTTTAAAGCATAATCCACAAGTTCCATTTTTTATATATAAGCATTTGTTTTCCACAGGGACTTTATCAGTCTTTAAAACAGCAGATGTTATTACAGTACAAAATCGACCACTGGAGCCTTTTTCTGTTATTATCAATCTATTTGCACCAAAATCCCCTAACCCTGCTATAACCGCCGCACTTCTATGAGACCACATGGATTTCAGATTCTTAGGATCATACGTATGAGTTGGTTTTATTCCTATCGCTGAGTAGCCTAGATCCGTCAAATAATCAGATACAGCTTCATTAATCACATTAAAATGCCTATTGATTTCTTGATATGCCTCACCCCACAAAGGCGAGCCATCCTTCATTTTTTTAGGTTCTGCTGTTACATCTTTAGTAAAAGGTATAAAATAGCTAATGACACTTTTAGCATCTGATAAAAATTCAAACGGGGTTAAGTGCCACTCTCCTATAATTTTTTTCAACTCATCATATCTTTCATCATCAGCTGAGGAAAAAGAAACCAATGGTTGTCTATACAAATCTGGTCGATTAAGTTCATTTACCTTATCAGATATAATCTTCTCAACCTTCCTCTCCATTATTCCATTCATACATTTTTCATCTCCCATATAATATTGATATTTTTTCACAATTCAATTCATATAAGTATTATGTCTCTATATCTATATCCTCTTTCTCAGTCAGAAATCCATCTGAATAATCTTGTTTTCCTTCTCCCTTTGCAATCAGCAGAATACTGATAATTATTAGGCTACAACCAAATAATTTCAACGGTGATACGGTTTCTTTCAAAATAAGTATACCTAAGATAATACTGGTTATAGGCTCTAAGGTAGAAAGTATAGCTGCTGTTGAAACTCCTGTTAACTTAATACCCTGTTGTAATAGAGGCAATGCTCCAAGGGATGTAAAAAAGGATACAAATGCGCATAAAATCCAAGCCTTAGGCGTGAGAGAAAAGTTCAAGTTTCCTGTATATAGTCCGAATAAGCCAGATACCACCGCCATAAGTAAATTGAGATAAAGTGTCAGCTTGAAATAGTGAATATGCTTTAGCTGTGCTTTATCTATGCAAATCATGTAGAGAGAATAGGTTACACCAGATAAAAGAGCCAGAGCCATACCCTTCATGCCAAATGATGAGATATGATCCATAAACATGAAGATTCCAATACTACATAAAATCAAGGCACTAATTTTCCAAAGATTCATTTTCTCCTTAAACAAGATTGCACATGCAGCAGAAACTAAAATCGGATATGTAAAGTGTAGTGTAGTAGCTACACTCACTGATATATAGCTATAGGACATATACAGAGAAAGAGATGTAAGAGAAATCCCAAATACTCCTGCAACAAAAATCTCTTTCCAATCCTTACTTATACTTAATGAGATTTTTTTATATTTCAATATAATGAACAGAATAGGTATTGAAAGCAGTCCTCTGAAAAAAGTAGCTGTTATTCCATTAGCTCCTCCATCAAAGGCAGCTCTTGCTAAGATAGGGGTGAATCCATAAATTATTGCAGATAACATTGAAGATATAATACCCATTGATTTATTACTCACAATTAAACACATCCTTTGCCATATTGAATCTCAGCTGATTCAATGCTGTCCTATCATACATTATTTGATACCAGTATATAAGAAACGATATATAGTGTTATATAATACTTGTTATATTAAGTAAATTTACACTTTCTTAAGTTTATATTAAGTATTACTTGAATATAAAAAATGGGACTTATGTATATAACTAAATTCAAAGTTTTTAAATCAGTGGAACTTGGTATTTTTTCCGCTACCGTGGATTCTAAGAATATGTTAAAATTTTCGGTTCTTCAAAATCTAGAAAGCAGTGTCCGTATATATCATATTCCTAAAAAAATGGCAGCTTCAATTATTGCGAAAACTGCCGTTACAAACCCAATCTAATAAATTATCTAACACTATGATGTTTAATCTTTGTTATAGCTATTTTAATTAAATAAAGCTTACACAATCCATTCTTTCTTTAATTACCATAATCCTACCTGCACACTTCTTACATCTTCGAGGTTTCCTTGTTTTATGTTTTCATGATGACGAAACAATCTTTTCCAACTGTCAATTATTTTTCTCTTTATCTGAGGATAAAATTGCAACATATATGCTTTAGTGCCACTACTTACACCATATTGTTCCAAAATACTAGATACCTTTTACAAACAAAACAATATGCTCCTCATCGACTTATGATAGATCTAAATTACTAAAGCAAGTGCATCAGAATTTTGGGTTTATGCTGGACGTAATGAATCAGGGTTCCTTCGCTCTACAAATAAGCCTTCATTTTTTTGATTAATGAACATAGATGTTTCTTATCATCCATTTTACCGTTCTTTTAAAGTAAGTAAAGATAATCTAATTGTTTTACTGATGCTTTTGATTTAAATAATTAGCTTTTCCACCTTAATTACTCCACAATAATTTGTCAGATATGATGAAAGTTTTTCCATCCAATAGTCGAGCTCATCAGCACCATCAAAGGAATAGATAACTGTAATTATATCTCGTTCTCCTAGTTGTATCATAGCTCTACGGTTATCACTACTAGGATTTCCAAAAGCGCCTAACGCATCATATAGAGTAGGAAAGTATTCAATATTTACATTATCTTTTCCTATACCAGCATAATGAGAACCATTTTCTGCACGTCTAAGTTCTATATCTCCTTTGAGTTGCTTTGTATCGTATGATCCAATGGAATATCCAGAAGTAATTGAGATAAGGTTGTTTACATCTACAATATTATTAATATGGTATAACCCTTTTCCTTTAACTATACGGCGAAGCATAGCTTCAGCAGCATTACGGTATTCTTGGGGAGATTTACCCAGAGCTTTATATGCCTGACGTGTTGAAATAATGTGGGGATTTTTTGCGATTTCCTCTATTGAATATTCTCGAGATAATGTAGCTACTGTAATTTCAAATAATTCAAGAAATTCTTGACTACTTGATTCAACCATTGCCCTATAAGATAAAACACCTAGTGCCGTTCTTGGCGAAAGCGAATACACCTCATCTGAAATAGAAATTTTCATTTTATATCATCCTCTTTCTTACTTCTATCCTAATTTATAATAATATCTTGTTATATTATTGATAATATTATATAATCTTTTTTATATTAAGTAAATTTACATTTATTTAAGTATGCTTTAAGTATTACTTAAATATAGAAAGGAGATTCTATGGATATCACTAAATGTAAAGTTTTTCTAAAATCAGTAGAACTTGGTAGTCTTTCTAAAGCAGCATCAGTATTAGGATATACCACATCAGGAGTAAGTCAGTTAATAAGTTCATTTGAAAAGGATATGGGATTTCCTTTGCTTACAAGGAGTAATAAGGGCGTAAAACCCACAGACAATGCTTTAAAAATTATACCTATTTTGAGAGAAATATTAATACAAGAAGAAAAACTTAATCAAATTAGCGCAGAAATTAAAGGATTAGCTATTGGTAATATTACTATTGGAGCTTATTCAAGTATTGCGACCCATTGGTTACCATCTGTCATAAAAGGTTTTCAAGAAATTTATCCTCAAATAGAAATACGACTCATGGAAGGTATACGTCAAGAGGTAGAAAGCTGGCTTTCTGATAAGAGAACGGATATTGCTTTTTTTACTTATAAGGATCCGATGCCTTATGATTGGATACCTCTTGCAGAAGATCCTATGCTGGCAATTTTGCCAAAAAGTCACCCCCTTGCAAAGAAATTAGTATATCCGCTTCAAAACTGTCAATATGAGCGATTTATTATGCCAGCCCTTGGACGAGATGATGATGTTGCAGAACTACTCAGAAAAAACAATTTAACTCCAAACATTTCCTTTTCTACTTTAGAAAATTTTGCTGCATTAGCAATGATTGAACAGGGAATGGGCATGAGTATCATGAATGAATTGATTACAAAAAGATGGCAGTGTGATGTGGTAAAGCTTCCACTTGACCCTCCCCAACAAATTACACTTGGAATCGCTATTCCATCATTAAAGATGTCACCTCCTGCTGTCAAAAAATTTGTTAAATATGCTAGAAATCTCTTAGTTCATGAAAAAACCCAGCTATAAAGAAGATATTCTCAAAGCTAGGTTAATTTTATAATAAGTCTATTTGATTTTTGATTGATTTCTACTTATGCTCTTGGAGATTCTTGACATAAGTAGTATATCTGCTTATTTCGTTATCATTGTCACAACCTCTGTATGCCCTAAGCCGATAATAAAGATGTCATAGGGGAGCAGTACCTCCTATTGATTATATCTTACTATAATCGTGTAAGATTATTCAAGATGATTAGGGGGTTAAATAGTATTTTAAATTTTTAAGATCTTTAATTACTACATAATCTTTTTCTATACTTAACAATTTCTGTGTTAAATATTGTAAGTTATTTCTACATAGCAATACTCCATTAATTCCAAGTTTCATAGTGCCTCTGCAATTAATAAGGTTATCATCTATAAATACTGCTTCTTCTGGTAAAATCATAAGTTCCTCTATCGCTTTTAAATACATTTCTTTATTTGGCTTTGTTGTTCCTAAAACTGAAGAAATTACAAATGAATCAAAATAACTATATAAACCTTTACTTTCATATACATCTTTTAAAGATGGCCATGCATCTGAAACTATTGCTAACTTATATTTCATCTTTAGCTCTGGAATTATCATTAATGCATCATCATAAAATATATACTTATCCATATTGTAAACTAAGTCCGCTGCTAAACAATTTATTTGTTTTTCCTTTAATTCTAGTTCAGGAAGGTTATCAGAAAAAATCTCATAATATTATTTAAAATGTGTATACTCATCCTCTTTCGTTTGAATTAGATTTCGTGCATTAATATACTTCCCTGCTTTATTAAATGCACTTTTTATTTTTTTATTATTTATAGCATTGTATTTTTTATTGTCCACATACTCAAAAAATCTGGGTGAAATAAACCAATGTCCTGTTCTTGGCTGATTTAAAACACGACCTGAATCAAATAAAATAGCTTTAATATTTGCTTTTTTACTTATCATATTAACTCCCACCTTTTTAGATATCAATAAAACAAACTATGCTAAACTAATTCTAACATACTACATTTCTGTATTTATTTAATCCTGAAAGACTACTAATCTTCGGCTATTTTTTGATACAACACATTTCCTTTTACAAGCCATCAGCACCAGTCCAGAATTATTTATTGATTCACTATTCTCAATCCTCAAATATTGGTTCAATATACTCTTTAATAAGTTCTATTCTATCCTTGACCTTTGGCATAAAAAGAGAGGCAATAGCAATTACCATTTTTTTCTTTGTATTGACATAAATAATATTTCCTCCATCTCCCATAGCTGCATAGCCATGCTCTCCATCATTACCAACCCACCACAAATATCCATATGGCAGATTGAGTTTTTCCCATAGGCTATGTTCCTTTGTACTCTCGTCTATCCATCTTGTAGATACAATTTCTTTTCCATTCCACATTCCGCCATCTAAGCATAATTGACCTATTTTTGCCATATCCGTAGGAGAGAGAGTAAGACCCCATCCTCCTGTATTTACTCCAGTTGAGTCAGAAACCCAGCCGCTGATATTTTTAGCTTTATTAAATGCCAGCTGTTCCTCTTTACTACGAAAAATCACATTACCCTCAACAGTAATTCCCAATGGCGAGAATAAATTTTCTGTTGCGAAATCAAACACAGATTGTCCGGTTGCTTTTACAAGAATGCCCGACAAAATATCTGGCCCTATGAGGGGAGTGTATCTAAATTTCCCTATCTGCCCCCTACCTCCTAATAAATCAAGCGTAAACTTTACCCAGTCATCACTCGTGAAATACTTTATGTAAGGTGCAAACTTATATTTATACGGAGCTGTCATTGTCAGCAAATTCATAAGTGTAACATTCTGTATTGTTTTTTCTCTTCTTTTAACTATGTAATCTGGGAAAAAATCCAATACTTTCTGGTTGATACTTTTGATGTACCTTTGTCCATGGCAATCCCGATCAATATGGAAATAATACTTTTTGTTACTGAATAAACATGGATTCGGCTAGTAGCAGTGCATTCATTAAAGTAATTTTCATATAGTGTTTTACCGTCTTTTAGTACAACCATACCTGCAATGCTACTATAATCATTGTTTATTTTCTTTTCCAGCTCTGTCATTCTTTCCTGATTCATACAAATTTCTCCTTTACCATTTATCGTCTTTTCTTAGTTCATATTGTGAAAATTGAGTGGTCTTGGCTTCTTGGTCTAAATATTTGACGCTTTCTTTTTAACAGGATAATAAATTTCAGTTATAAGCTCACTTTCTTTTGAAACTTGAGTGGGATCAGTTACATATACTTCATAAAGGGCGTTGTTACATTCATATCCTTCTTTTTCTGCCCATTCTCGTTGTTTAGTGTATACAGAAGATAGATTAGAATAAGAGCCATACAGAACTGTTTTTAAGCATAGTCCTGGGTAAAAATCTCTTGTACCTGTAACATACTCTTTTACCGGAATAGCAAATTCAGTATCTAAACCAAATGGACTAAATTCTGCACTGTGAAAAAGTACCATTGGTGGAGCAAGTATAGTTAATTTGTCGTCTTGAATTTTCTTAAATAATTTACTAAAGCAATTACCATATTCTTCAGCAAATTCGTATTCATGAACCATTTTTCGGAAGGATAGAAGATACATATTTGGTACTTCTACAAGTTGAACATCAATACTTTCCAGATATGACATAATTGATTTGCCTTGTTTCAAATTTGATATATCATTATTTAATTGGTCTAAAGTTTTTTTAAGTTCCTGTACTTGTTTCTCAATTTCTTTTTTCTTTTTGATAAGTGCTAAGTAAAGTTTCTCGTCCAACAATTCTTCTGATTTGAGGATTGTTTTAATTTCCTCTAAAGAAAAATTATATGATTTTAGGTGGTTAATAAATAACATCGTTTCTAATTGTTCAACAGAATAATATCTATAGCCATTTTCAGGGTTGATTTCAACAGGTAGAATTAACCCTATTTCAGCATAATAGCGAAGCGTCTTTGTAGACACTTTACATATATTTGAAAACTCTCCAATAGATAACATAGATTATCCTCCTTTCAGCATATCCCATACACTTACCTTTATCTTACACCTTACCCTAAGGGTAAAGTCAATATAATAAATAATACTTACTTGGACACAAGGGGACGGTTCTCTTGTGTCATTTGAATCAAGTCAATAGTGAAACTACATATTAATTCTTTTCCAGATAAATCAAAAGGGCAATTTTGATAATACAAAAATTAACACACAAGAACCGTCCCCTTGTGTTCAAAAATAGGCTAAGTCTATAGATCTTAAGAAACCTAAGGCTTAGCCTATTTAATCATTAATCAAATTTGCGTCTTATTTGTCACTGAAATATATTACTTCTTTGCATGCTTTTTATTAAGCTTTAAGACAATATTTTTCTGTTCTGCAACAGTTTGAAAAATTGTTACTGCAACATTTGCTTTTTCTTTTAGCGTTAAGTTTTCATATGCAGTCTTGGAATTGATTTGTTCTATAATGTTTTTCAGATCATGCAAATCTAAAAGGTTTACAGCTATACCAAAAAAGCTTTTTCGACGTCCATCGTTATAGTTTGCGAGCAAATGTTTTAGTATCTCAGCTTTTTCTATTAATTCAGAATTATATTGCTCTGTACCTATCTTCTGCGCTTTTTTCATATCTTTAAGCTGATTGCGGTGGGTAATAAAAGAGTCAAATTCATCTATGCCTTTGTATTTTTCACAGGGATATTCATTGCAAAGATAACAGTATTCAATGTTTCCGTGCTGTAAACTACACCTGGCAATAGCACAACCCTGATTACCTGCACCTCCACCACAACCAGGGCAGTAATTATCCAATTTCATAGTACAAAGTTCGCAATTCAAACCACATAATGAAAACATTAGGTCTTTTCTTTGAAAGTTTTTCATACTTATCCTCCTTACATGGGATATAAGTTCTCTTTATTTTTTATGATAATCACTATGCCATCTATATTTTTCCTGTTTTTAAGCTTCAAGATCACTCCAAAACCACAACATGTTGTAGTTTAACCATCTTATTTCTTCTTGTCACCACAATACGTCATCAGAATTATACTCTCCGCCGTAGAATGTTACCAATCACATTTCGCTACTCTCGTGTTCTTGGACATTCTTGGTATGAGACGTACATCCGCTTCCCCAGGATATGTATTTCATTTCAGTTCATAGAAACCCCTTTCAATTCTTGCAATGTCATATTTTCAATCATTTTTTTATTTATCAATAAAACAGATGATATTATATTGGAAGAAAATCAGAAACCAGATTATTGCATGGTAGGAATGGATTATAATGATAAAAGTTATATAAGCTATCAACAGTAGATATAGTTTATACTAGATTTAAAATTTGCTAACTATTACCTTAATTTATTCTATCCTTTTGCTAAGTCTTGCTCATCTACTTCATCTGAAATTAAAGATAGTTATTCAGGTATATCAAAAAGTTCCTCTGATATATGCGGCTTAGCACTATTTAATTCTCTATCCCTTACTGATGCACTGGCCAATGCAATTAATGAGCCTAGTGATATAGCCCTTAATACAATAATTAATATGTTGATTTTACTCATTCTAGCATCATGTACTTTTATAATATTATCCAATATTCTTGTTGGTGTACCTACAAACAATAACCCTATTATATTATTATTTTTATCTTTTATCGGTCGATAAGCCGTATAATAGCTTTCACCTAGTATTTCTGCCTCTCCTATATATAACTCTCCATTCATTACTGTTTGATATGCATTATGGTCAGTACCTAAGAATGTACCTATGGCTCTTTCGTTTTCCTCAGACATAATATTTGTTGAAATTCTTTTAAAGTCATCGTTAACTTTAACAAAAATAGAAGACTTATCTCCTAAATCTTCTAATACAGTATCTACCACTCCAAATCTACCTTCTATACTGTTACCATTACTATCAAGTAAAGTTCCATCTCCTTGAGTTAATGTACCATAAGAGTTATTGATATATTTCATTGTTAAATTTATATTATTTTCAACATTCTTTTTTAACAATTGATTTTTAATATTATCCATTTCTTTGGTGCTGTATGAAAATCCTAATAAACCTACAATCAAGCTAGCTAACAAGGCTATCATCCCACAATATGCTATTAATTTTGTTTTATTAATCTTCATAAATTGCTCCCTCCGTTTTACCATTTGCACTTCAGACTTTATATAACAAAGATTTAGCTCTCAGACTATTCATTTATCCCTACAAATACCTTCTTAAAGCCCAGCCATGCAAAACATGATATAGCGGCTATTGTACCGAGCCTTCCACCAATACCTGCATATGCACTTCTAGCTGCTATAAACAATATTCCTGTCATTAAAGATATTACAGCCATTTCCAAAAGATTTAATGCATTTTCAACGGAAATCATTCCAGCATAAGAAGAACAGGCTGCAGCTGTTGCCAATACACCACCCATTAAAGGAAAAAAATAGGGAAGCATAAGCCCCGACACCAAAGTTATGATGGCTGAAGCAATAACCGCTCCTCTCTTTAAAATATTGGATACTATATAAGTGGCCATGCCTGCAGCTATTGATATTATTAAAATAATCACTTCCTCCATGTAATACCTCCTAACTAAAAATTCTCATTATTGCTTTCGTAATTATTGTAGACAATGCTGCGGTAGTTCCACCTTTTCCACCGATGCCTGCATAAATTTCCGCAGTAGCTAAAAGAATTAGTCCTACTATCAAACTTCCTAGTGCAGCTGCTGCCATAGAAGGTATTACTGCCAATGAACTCATCCCAACAAAGGATGATGTATATGTTATACCAGCCAAGTCGTTTGGAAGAAATATAGCAGCCATTACACCTACTAATCCATTAGCAATAACTGCTCCGTATCCCATTTTATGATTTATAAACCATGTTAAAGTAACCCCTATAAATGAACATATCAGAACATATAAATTTCTTTTATTAACCCTACTTTTGTCGTCTCTTTCTATCAATTTTCTAAAGTGATCCGCTAAACTTATAGCAAAGAAACATCCAAAAATTATTAAAATTTCTGTCTTATAAAAGTTTTCTTCATTAGCTGCTGTTGAGATAATCAATCCCCCTCCAGTTGCAATAAAAGCTATTAATCCTAATAACCTTGTTCTCGTTTTATCAAATAACTTTCTATTCATTTTATTGCTACCAAAGATTTATAAAAATCTATAATTTGAACATTTTTGTAATGTCTCTATTCCTTGGTAACTCCCTCCCTTTTTATTTGTTTTATATTTTTCAAACATATTTGTTGAATGATTATCAAGTGCAGTTATGCTACATACCTTTAGTTTAATTTATATTCATTTAGAAAGCAATATTGAATTGGATTTACTCAATAGATTTCTATCTTTGCTGTGCTTCATTTACTACTTTAGCGGTCAATTGCACGCAATAAAACTTCAAGCAGCTCCAATAGAACCACTATTAATCATTGAACTCTTTATTTCTAATGAATACACAAAAATACACCTTAGTAAAGATATCTATCTTTCTAAGGTGTATTTAAAATCATTAATATTATTCTATATTGCATCCATTATAGCAATTTCTCTTCTATATTGTTCAAGTTCACGTTGATTTCCATAGATAAAATGTCCTTTAATAATTTCTTCCCAAATTGGTTTATCTACAGAGTAATCATGAACTGACGGATCATAAACAATTAGCTTTTTATTCTTTTCTATTTCTGGATCTGGCTGTGGTACTGCTGATAGTAAAGCTCTTGTATATGGATGTAAAGGATGTCTAAATAATTCTTCAGATTCTGCTAACTCCACTATTCTACCTTTACTTATAACTGCGATTCTATCAGATATAAAACGTACTACAGATAAATCATGAGAAATAAATAAATATGTTAATTCTTTATCTTTTTTAAGTTCATTTAGTAAATTAAGAACCTGTGCACGAATAGAAACATCTAATGCTGATATGGGTTCATCTGCTACTATAAACTCCGGTTCCATAACTAATGCCCTTGCTATACCAATACGTTGCCTTTGACCACCTGAAAATTCATGTGGAAATCGAGAAGCAAACTCTGGCAAAAGACCTACTTCAAGTAATGCTTTTTGAACCTTTTCTGCCCGATCTTTATCATCCTTATATAGACGAAAATTTAATAATCCTTCTGATATTATATATTCAACTTTTGCTCTTTCATTTAGAGAAGCCATAGGATCTTGAAATATCATCTGACATTTTCTGATAACTTCTTCATCTAATTCTTTAGAAATTTTGCCATTTATCTTTTGCCCTTTAAAATAAATCTCACCTGATGATGTTGGATTTAATCTTAATATAGCACGACCTATGGTAGTTTTTCCAGAGCCTGACTCCCCTACTAAGGAAAAAGTTTCACCTTTATAAATATGAAAGTTAACATCATCTACTGCTACAAATTTCTTTTTCCCTTTTCCAAATGTTATCTGCAAATCTTTTAATTCAATTAATTTTTCTCTTTCTGTCATCCTTTAACTCCTCCCTATATTATGGCTATGAGCACGTAATCTTTGAATAGTCTCTGGCTGTTCTATCCTTGGAGATCTTGGATCTAAATACCAAGTTTTTGCCTTGTGAGTCTCGGATACACTAAAGAATGGTGGTTCCTTTACAAAATCTATTGCTAATGCTCTTTTATTACGAGGAGCAAATGCATCACCTTTTATTTCATGGAATAAATTTGGTGGAGTTCCCTCTATAGATGGCAATGCTTCGCCTTTTACAGTTAACTGAGGTAGTGATGACAATAACGCCCAAGTATATGGATGCCATGCATTATAAAATATTTCATTTATAAGTCCATATTCTACTATCTGACCAGCATACATAACTGCTACACGTTCAGCTACATTGGCTACAACGCCTAAATCATGAGTTATATATATAACTGTCATATTGAATTCTCTTTGTAAACTACGAATTAAATCTAATATCTGAGCTTGAATTGTAACATCTAAAGCCGTTGTTGGCTCATCACAAATTAATATTTGGGGAAGACAAGCTACTGCTATGGCAATAACTACACGCTGTCTCATACCACCTGAAAATTCATGTGGATACTGATTATAACGACGTTCTGGATCATCAATTCCTACCTTCTCCAACATATTAATTGCAATCTTTTTAGCATCTTCTCCCCTTAAACCTTGATGCAACTCTATACTTTCCTGAATCTGCTTTCCTACAACCTTTAATGGATTAAGGGAAGTCATAGGATCTTGCATTACCATAGCTATCTCTTTACCTCTAATATTAAGCCATTCTTTCTCTGTCTTATATTTTGAAATATCTTCTCCTTTGTACATAATAGATCCATTGGTAATACTACCATTGGCATCTAACATACCTACAAAAGATTTTGTAAATACGGATTTTCCCGAACCTGATTCTCCTACAATTGCTAATGTTTCACCCTCATATAAATCTAGAGAACAGTTACGGATTGCTTTTAATTTTTGTCCACGTAAACTAAATTGAATCTCAACATCTTTTACGGATAAAATTAGTTTTTTTGCCATTGATTCTTCCTCCTGTTCTTAAATTTATACATGATTTCTTGGATCTGCTGCATCAGAAAACGCATTTCCTAAAAGATAGAATGTTATAGAAATAATAGATACAATAGCTGCTGGGAATGCCAATAAATATGGATAATCCAAGAAGAATGTTCTAGCATTTCTAAGTAATATACCTAATGAAGGTGTATTTATATCAAGCCCGAGTCCCAAGTATGATAACATTGATTCTGTGGCAATTGTTTGTGGTATTGACAATGCCAATCTTAGTATAATAACACTTATTAATTGTGGCAGAATATTTTTTAATAAAATTCTCCATGTAGGTGTACCTAATGATCTAGATGCAAGATTATACTCTCTATCTCTATGAATCATAACTAGGTTCCGTACGTTTCTTGCCATTACTAACCAACCAAATGCAATAAGAGAACATGCCATAATCCAAAAGCCTTGTCCTACCATAAGTGCAATTAAGGTTAAATATATTATATTTGGAACATTGTTTATTAGATTATACAACTCTGTAAAAAATCTATCTAATTTTCTAACATATCCCCATAGGCAGCCAATAATAACACCTAATATACACTCTCCTAAGCCAACTATTAAAGCTAGTTTAATAGATATCTGAGAAGCATACCAAACTTGAGACCAATAGTCACGGCCTAAGTTATCTGTCCCAAACCAATACTCAGAGTTTGGGCTAAAAAATCCTTTTGTAGTATCTGGAACTAAGGATGCATAATCATATTTGCCTATTCTTAAAGCTATAAAAGAAAATATTACCAATGCAAAAAATATAAAACTTAAAATTACTGCTGATTTTTTCTTTAAAAAGTTCTGAAATACAGACTTCCAATAGGAATAATCTGAATATCCAATTTTTTCTGCAGCTTCCGGAGAATACTCTACAAAGTGAAAAAGCTCATCTTCATTTATTATTTCTTCTTCTAATGTTTTAATATGAGCAGTCATTATCTAGAACCTCCTTCACTGGTAAGTGTAATTCTTGGGTCAATTAACATCATAAGTATATCTCCAAAAAATACACCTAATATACCTAGAGTTGCATATAAAATAGTTACTGTCTGGACAACATTTAAGTCATATCTAGTTATTGAATCAATTAATAAAGGACCCATCCCTGGTATAGAGAAAAAACGCTCCACAAGGATTGAACCGCCTACGGTTGTTAGAAATGACATTGGCAAATACTGTGCCAATGGTACAAATGCATTTCTAAGTATATGTTTGCCCATTATTTTTCTAGTAGACATTCCTTTTATTCTTGCTAGTTTTATATAATCTTTATTTATTTCATCTACCATATACCTTCTAGTCCATAGTGCCCACCATGCAATACTACTTATACATAAACATATAACTGGTAATATACTTGATGGTCCTGGATTTCTTGTAGAATACATCGATGGTAATTTTAATAGTCTTGTACCAAATATTAAGATCAATGAATATGATACCAATGGCGGCACCGCATTAGCGAAAATAGTATAGGTTGTACCAATATGATCTCCTAGTTTATCTTTAAACCTTGATTGCATCATACCCATTGTAACTCCAGTAATTAATGAAATACCTAGTGCCATTATTCCTAGTTTCATAGATATAGCAAATCTATCAGATATGATTTTAACTACAGGTACACCATTTTGAATTCTTCGGGATTCCCCAAAATCAAAACGAACTAATTTCCCATAAAAATCGACTAATTGTTTTGGTATAGGATCTAGTAATCCTGCAGCTAATAATTGTTCATTTTTCTGTTCTTCTGTAAACTTCATCAACTGTTCTTCAGTAAAATAATAATCCGTTGGAAGCATTCTCATAAGCAAAAATACTATTGTTGCTATTAGTAAGACTGTTACAATAGATTGTAACAGTCTTTTAGCACTATATTTAACCATATATAGTCACCGTCCTATTTCTTACCTGCATTATGTGCATCTTGAAGAGCTGCAGCTTCTTCTGTAGTGTATCCATCAGAATTTGTTCTGATATTTTTAAATTTTTCATTTTGTATACCAAACATGGCATTCATTTTACTAGTGTTGTCATATTTAGCCAATGCAACCATCTGCTGATACATAGCTGGTACAGCAAATGCATTTTCTAGCATGTATGCTTCTGCCTTTGCATAAGCCTTATAACGAGCATCTAGATCAGTGGTTATAGCATCTGCTGCTTCTACTAATTTAGTAAATTCCTTATAAGCTGCAAGTAATTCCTTGTTTGCTTCTGTCTCTTCTGTTATATCATTTATATATGAATAGTTTGCTGAATAATAAGCATTGTCATTACCATAGGTTTCCTGTCCTAGATAATTTTGTGGATCACCATAGTCTGCACCCCATCCGTTAATTGCTATTGAGTGAAGATGCGGCTGTACAACTTCTTTTCTTATTGATGATACATAAGTTTTTATATTAAATTTAACAAAATCATCTCCCAAGCTCTCTGAGAATATTTGTTTTAATACGTTAGCTGTATCTAAAACAGTTTGGTTACCTGCTGCGATATAATAATCAATTTCTACTGGGAAAGTAACACCTAATGCTGTTAATTCTTCCATAGCTTGTTTCTTTAACGCAGCTGTTTTTGCTTCATCTAGTCTCACCATTTTCTTTCCATTAAGTTCTGGTAAGCCCATTTCTTGTCTAACTAATTCTGTATATTCTGTACCGTCTGAAGTATATACTAAGCCCTTCATGGTATAGAAATTATTCTCTCCTATATATGGGTCTAAGGGATTTTGTCTCTTATAATAATTTTCTAAATTTAATCCATAGTACCAAGTTTGTCTAAATGCTTTATTTGCAATTGCTGTATTCCAATTTGTATCAGGTGTTCCATCTTCTTTATTTTTATTAAAGTTAAAATGGATTTGAAATGAGTACTTAGATAGTACGTCTGGTACTAAATAGTTATAGAATTGGTGATTTTTATCTTTACTTATTGTATTTACTTGACTTTCTGTTAATTGAACATAGTCAATTTCTCCTGATTGATACAATTGATATGCTACATCTAGAGACTCAACCATTTTTATAGTTATTGTATCAAATAAACTTGCTGCTTTGTCCCAATATAATGGATTTTTAGTAAATACTTTTTCATTACCTTGGATATATTGGGTCATTGTATAAGCTCCACTATACCACATGTTTTCATTGTTCATAGATCTGACATTGTCTGCTCCACCTAGTTCATCAACCATTTGTTGTGACAATGGATATAGGCAGTTATAAGTTGCTACTGTATCAAAATATGGTTTTTCTGTTATACATTTATAAACTAATTTATTACCGTCTATTTCTAATCCAACTATTTCACGGAACTTTGAACCCGCTTCCGCTGTTAAAGCTTTTGCTTCTTCTGCCGAAAGAGTTTTTGTCCACTCATAATACTCTTCAGCGCCTTTTATCATTTCAATTGGCATTGATGTATTTGATGAATCGTTTTTATGGAAATTAAGAATCCACTCAAGTCCTGTTGCAAAGTCTTCTGCTGTAAGAGCTGCTTTTTCCTCACCATTCATACCTACCCATTTTACGCCATCACGAATTTTAAATGTCCATGTTAATCCGCCATCTTCTGTACCCCATTCTTCTGCTATTCCTGGAACCAATTCACCATATGTATCCACTTCTAGCAATGGATCAAGTAAATTAGTCAAGTTTTCAGAGTCTTCAGCTCTTTGGCTATATAAAATATTGAATGTTTCTAGTTCTCTGGTTTGTACCTTAGATATAACTAAATCCTTAATAGTTTTAGCTGTTTTTGGTTCTTCATTGTTAACAACATCGTTGCTACCATTGTCACTAGTATCAGTAGTCTTTGAACCTCCACTGCCACAAGCACTAAGCATTAAAACTAATACTAAAATCAATGATAATAACTTGAACTTTGACTTTTTCATAATATTTCCCCCTTTTTTTAATAAAAAAGTAACAAAATATAATCATTCATTTTACCATAATTTTGATGTGGATATTTACTATTTGGAAAATAAAAGTTATTGGTAATATTCTGAACATTGATTATACTTTTGAAAATAGTTTATCAAAAACAATCTACATTGTCAATCAGATTTGAAATGGCTTAACACTCTTATAAATGCCAATAAATTACATAACTCCCTCAAAATTCCATATCCACTAATTTAAGTTATTCATAAATATTTGTTTTAATTTTATTAGTTCAGATGTATATTTAATTTCATTTATGATAATTTATATTTTAATTGATAAATTTTATATAATATCCTTATGCTATAAAAACTAGATAGACATAATCTATCTAGTTTTTATTTTATATTTTTGAAAACCAACAATTATTTATAAATATATAGCGATTATTGAAGGAATTAAAAAACAAATCCCTGTAAAAATATTAGCTATCATTGCTGATAATATTTCATCCTCTTCTTCAAGCTCGTCACTTGTAACATCTTCTTCTAAAAAGTCAATTATGCTCTTTGATTGATGCCCTGACTTATCTTTTCCCTTGTTACCCTTCCTTGCCATG
The DNA here is from genome assembly GCF_002266425.1 of Tissierella sp. P1. GTDB lineage: Bacteria > Bacillota > Clostridia > Tissierellales > Tissierellaceae > Tissierella > Tissierella carlieri. The sequence continues at coordinate 66,834 of NZ_NPMN01000014.1, read as the reverse complement.
CCAATACTAATTCCATCTAACTTTAGATAGCTAAACCATGCCATAGTTAATAGAACAACTCCCACAAAAAAGAATGCTTTTTCAACCATTATGTATGTTTCATTCTTATTTGTAAAATGATTCCAAAGTAGTGAAAAAGTAATTCCTAAAAATGCCCTTGATGTAATCTTATATATACTTGGCTGTATCAAATACGAATACATCCTTAATAATTTTTTCATTTTGAAAATCCTTTCCAATTGCTAATTATTTATAATAATATATAATTACTTTTACAACATTAATGCAACTTAGAACAACTTGTAGATAGTGTAAAATTACTGTAGAAAAAAACAATTAGAATTTTTCCTTGTTTCATGGACTTGGCTAATATACTAATGTTGTTTGCTAATACTACTAGATTTATTCTTAGTTGCATCATGTAGACTAACTTTTCAATAGTCTTACCACACACTCAACGTGAGGAGTTCTCGGGAACTGATCCATACATTTAACCTTCTCTATTTTATATCCTCTTTCAATAAATACCTTTAAATCCCTTACTAAAGTAACTGGATTACAAGATACATATACGAATACTTCTGGATTAAAATCTATAATCTTATTTATAGCCTTTGGATGAATTCCATCTCTTGGTGGATCTATAACTATTAAATCTGGTTTTTCCTTTAGTTCATCTACAGCCTTTAGTACATCCCCAGCTATAAATTCTACATTATCTAAATTATTTAGCTTTGCGTTTTCACAAGCTTTCTCTACTGCTTCTTCTACTATCTCAATACCGAATACCTTTTTCGCCACAGGCGCCATTATTTGCGCAATAGTACCTGTGCCTGAATATAAGTCAAAAACTATTTTATCATCTATATCTCCTGCAAATTCCCTTACCATAGAATATAATTTCTCAGCACCAAAGGTATTGGTCTGGAAGAAAGAGAATGGCGATATCTTAAATTTCAATCCCAACATTTCTTCAATGATATAATCCTTACCATATAGTAAATCAAGTTTATCTGCCTTTACTACATCAGATAAACTGTCATTAGTAGTATGAAAAATTCCTGTTATCTTACCTACAGTCGAAAGATTGATTAGTCTATCTATAAATCCTTCCTTATCTAATTCTCCTTGGCTAGATGTTACTAGATTTACAAGTATCTCTCCAGTAGATAAAGCCTTTCTAACTACCAAATGTCTTAAAAATCCTGAGTGGGATCTTTTATTATAATAAGTTGTATTTAATTCTTGAAAATAGTTAAGAACTGCTGCAAGTATTGTGGTAAAATCATTGTCTACTATATTACAATTTCCCACATTAACTACTTCATAAAATCTGCCCTTACGATGAAGTCCTAATGCTAATGGACCATCCTTTTCTTCATCACCAAAGGTATATTCCATTTTATTTCTATATCCGCCAACTACTGGACTTTTCTCTATTCCTAAGAAATTAATATCTAGTGCCTCTTGTTCAAATAAGGCTTTTACTTGCCTTTCTTTTAATTTTAATTCGTTTTCATAGGATAATGACTGATAAGCACAGCCACCACAGAATCCAAAATGAGGACAGGATATTTCAGTCTCAAGCGGAGATTTTTCAAGTACATTTACTAGTTTAACCTCAATATAGCCTTTTCTCTTTCTACTTACCCTCGCCTGTACCTTTTGCCCTTCTATTCCACCTTTAAACTTAATATTATGCTCCTCAAATGCAGCTTTACCTTTATTAGGAAAACCTACTTCTTTTATCTCAAATTCAATTAAATCGTTTTTCTTTACCATAATCCACCTACCATTAAATAATATCTATCTTTTTATTGATAGAACAATTATACAGAAAAGCCATAGTATTTACAAGTATCATAAGGTTGTGCTCATAAATCCTCTTCTATTCAAATTATAATTCAATCTATAATGTATATTCTATCTATTATAGCTTAACCTTCATTGTTATTTTTAATAAAAACATAAGTATTCTCATTAGATAACTCATGCTTAAAAATGTAGCCAAGTCTATCAAAATCTTTTATCCCTTCTACATTCTTAATTCGTTTTTCTGCCATAAATCGTACCATTTCTCCTCTTGCCATTTTAGCAAAGGTTCCTTTTTCAACTACCTTGCCATTAATTAGTTCACCAAATACACAGGTAACAAATTTCATTCCTTCATCTAAGTAATTGAATATACATTTGCTATACTCCTTTGATGCCAGATTTACAACACACTTACTTTCTGAAAAAAGTTTTTTAGCAAGCTTATCGTTCCAGAATTGGTATAGTGAATTAAAATGCCAATCTATAAGTTTAGTCTGCATTTCCAGCCTATATGGAACAACACCATCAAAGGGACGTAATATTCCGTAAAACCCAGATAGAATACGTAAATGCTCATCAATATATTCTAGTTCCTCTTCTTCAAATACTCCGGGAGCCATATATTGGTATTGAATTCCCTCATAGGATAGAATGGCAGGTGTCAGATTTCTATATAAATCCATATTTCTAACACGCTCATAATTAAGCTCTGCAATCTTATCATTGCATTTCCATATTGATTTCACTTCTTTATAGTTTAGTCCCTGTAAATAGGTAAGCAGGATTTCTGCATCCTTTATAAATTCTGGAATATGACGATGCCCAAGGTCATCAGAATCTATTCTCATCTTTTTAGCAGGTGAAATAATAATTCTCATAGCTTCCTCTTCTCCACAGTTATTTTTTCTTTCTTCCATTGGATGTTTCATATTTTTACAATTGAGTATTGTCACATACTCCATATAGCCTTATTATACCTCTATCTCAATAATAAAAACTCCAGATGTTATATAACTCCAATATCCTTCTTATAAATTCAATTCTCTTCCATTTTACTATATTTTCACCTAATAGTGGAACAGCCTATCCAAATTTATTATATTAATATAGTGTATGTTCTAATTTAATCTCAATTAAATGGATCCAATATATAAGGAATATATACAAGAATCTGAACAATATCTTACACAACAGCATAGAAATGTTATTTTAGTTATGTAGAGTATGGTATATAATATGATTAAAATAGCTCTATATCGGATAGGGGGGAATAAAAATGAAAAGAATATTATTAGTAGAAGATGATAAACTACTAAATCAAACCTTAGCCTACCATTTAACGGCAGAAGGATATGAAGTTATCTCTTCCCATAATATAAAGTCTACAGAAGATTATCTCTCAAAAGATGGTTTTGATTTGATTATACTAGACATAAACCTTCCTGACGGAAGTGGTTTTGAATTATGTAAAATATGGAGAGGTAAAATAACAACTCCTATTATATTTTTAACTGCGAATGATATGGAAAGTGATATGCTAAAGGGCTATGAATTAGGAGGAGAAGATTATATCACGAAGCCATTTCATGTTAGTGTTTTTCTTAAGAAAATAGGAATCTTATTAAAGAACACTGATAAAAAAAATACAGAACATATCTATGATGATGGAAACTTATTATTAAATTTCACAAATAGAACCGCTAAGTTACAAGGAGAAAATCTTGAATTGACTACTGGAGAATTTAATCTATTATATTTATTTGTTATCAATTATAAAATGGTTCTTACAAGAAATCTATTGTTAGAAAAGCTTTGGGATAATAATGAAAAATATGTTGACGAAAATGCCTTGACTATGATGATTAGTCGAATTCGGACAAAGATTGAGACCAAAGATAAAAAATATATTAAAACAATCTATGGAATTGGTTATCAATGGATAGGAGATGCCTATGAAGAATAGGAATTTTTATACAATACTCAGTGTCATTATCATAGGAGTTATATATCATATTTTTTTAATTTCCTATTTTTATAATATTAAACTATTATTATTCTCCTTGATTACTTATTTTACTATTATATTGATTTTTTATCGCAGCACACAAAAAGCTGTTAATCAGTATATGAAATTCATCAGTTCCTTCAATGATTCACTAAGCCACCTAATCAATCGGGATTATAAAAAATTAAATGAGCTACAGACTTTACATGAAACCTTTGATTCAAAAGTTAATAAAAAGATAATACGATTATGGGAGATTTGGCAGGATGAATCCCTACGAGGAATAAAAGAAAAAAAGAACTTACAAAGTCTAATTTCAGATGTTTCTCATCAGGTAAAAACACCTATGACCAATTTAAAAATGCTACAAACAGCTTTAGAAAATGAAAGAATATCCAAAGAACATAAGGATCAACTATTAAAATCTATGGAAGGACAGCTAGATAAAATAGGTTTTTTATTAGAATCTATGATTAAATCATCAAGACTAGAAACAGGTTTAATCCAATTAAATAAAACCTCCTACAATTTATTTGATACAATTGTAGAAGCTATATCTGGTATTACAGTAAAAGCAGCAAGAAAAAACATAGAAATTCTTGTGAGTTGTCCAGAAAATTATATTTTACCACATGATAAAAAATGGACGGCAGAAGCACTATTTAATATATTAGAAAACGCAATAAAGTATTCGCCAGAGAATACCAAAATGGAAATTAAAGTATACAGATGGGAAATGTATACAAAAATTGATGTCCTAGATGAAGGTAGAGGTATATCAGAAGAATATTTCGGAAAAATATTTCAAAGATTTTTTAGGGGAGAAAATGGTTGTGATGAAGAAGGAGTTGGAATTGGGTTGTATCTATCACGAGAAATCATTCAGAGACAAGGCGGCTATATAAAAGTATCTTCTACTCTAGGAGAAGGCTCTACTTTTTCTATCTTTTTACCAAATGAGTTATAAAGATTATATTCAATACCAATTCTAACAGAAAAGTTAGTATTGGTATTATTTTTTTTAATAAAAGATATTTTTTGTTATATTTCTGTTAGATTTACTTGATAGAGTTAGATTAAGAAAAGGAGGAATACAGATATGGATATATTAGAAACCATTGACTTAAAAAAGTATTATGGAAAAGAGTCTAACCTTGTAAAAGCCATAGACGGAGTGAATATAAGAATAGAAAAAGGCGAATTTGTCGCTATTGTTGGAACCTCCGGATCAGGGAAGTCAACTTTATTAAATATGTTGGGTGGTTTAGATAATCCCACATCTGGCAAAGTTATTGTAACTGGCAAGGATATTTCTAAGTTCTCAGATGAAGAATCAACTATTTTTAGAAGAAGAAATGTAGGATTTGTTTTTCAAAATTATAATTTAGTACCTATACTAAATCTTTATGAAAATATTGTTCTACCATTAGATCTAGATGGAGAAACAATCGACGGAAAATACATAGGCGAAATAATTGAATTGTTACATCTAGAAGAGAAAAAACGAAGATTTCCTAATTATTTATCAGGAGGAGAGCAACAAAGAGGAGCAATAGCAAGAGCCTTAGCAACCAAACCATCCATTATTTTAGCAGATGAACCCACTGGAAATCTAGATAGCAAAACCAGTGCAGAGGTATTAGGATTACTAAAAAAGACAAGTGAACAATTTAATCAAACTATTGTAATGATCACTCATAATAATGAAATTGCCCAATTGGCTGATCGTATTATCCGAATTGAAGACGGAAGAATTTCTAATCAATAGGAGGTAGGACAATGATATCAAATAATAATCGAGCAGTCATAGGAAAATTGGCTAATAGAAATATCAAATTTAATGGAACAAGGAATATTTTTATTCTGATAACTATTATTTTATCTGTTTCATTATTAGGAGTTATGTCTCTTACCCAATCAGCAAGAGAACAAAAAATTAAAAGGCAGCTAGATATGGTACAGCATGTTATGTATGAAGATGTTAATGAGGAGCAGATTGAAAAATTAAAAGCCTCTGATGAAATAGATTTTTTGACTCTGGCAAAGTTTGGTAAGAGCTTTAAAATACAGGCTAAAATGATTCATCCAATTTATTTTGAAAAAGATACAAAGAATATAAAGACACCAGCAATAATACAGGGGAGTTATCCTGAAAAATTAAATGAAATCGCAGTATATAAACCTATGTTAAAGTTATTTCACAATGTAAAAAATATTGGGGATACTATACGGATAAAATTTTTGGATGGACGAGAAGAAGAATTTAACATAAGTGGGTTTATTGAAGGAAATGAGAATTCCAATGTCTTTCAAGTCTTATTTTCTAAGGAGTATTCTGAAAGTGGAGAACAATTGAAAGATGTCCCTTACACAGTTCTTTGTAAAATAAAAAATGCAGATAGAATGTCAGAAAATGAGTTTTTGGATACAGTAAGAAGAATTGGAAGATATGCAGGGATTGAAAGAAAAAACATTAATCCACATAATGCCTTCGCCAATTCATTATCCCTTTCAAAACAAAATGCTTTATTTATTATAGGACTATCTATAGGAATTCTATTCGTTAGTATATTGGTGGTTTATAATGTATTTTATATTTCAGTTTTAGAAAATATTCAAAGATTTGGTCAGCTTAGAACCATAGGAACTTCTAAAAAACAGATTAGAGTAATCGTAAGAAGAGAAGGAAAAATTATGTTTTCTAAGGGTACTCCAGTAGGATTGTTAATATCTTGGATTATTTCATATTTGATTAATCCAGATGGTTGGAGTTGGAGATATACCATTATTCTTAGTTTGATTGTGGCAATTGCTGAATATATCACTATTATTATATCTATTAGAAAACCAGCTAAAATAGCTTCTTCTATCTCTCCTGTGGAAGCATCAAGATTTTCTGGCAATAAACATAATGGAGTAAAAGAAACAAAAAATTTGCACAGAAAGCTATCTCCATATTCTATGGCACAAATAAGTCTAAAAAGAAATAAGAACAAATCTTTCTTGACGTTGGTTTCTCTCGGAGTAGGCGGAGTACTATTTATTATGGGTTCAACACTAATAGTATCAACTTCTCTAGAAGAATATTCAAGACAAGGGTTATATGAATTTGGGGAATATATTATTTCCTTTGATTATAATACAGTACAAACTATGGATAAAGGCGTAACAGGCGTTCAATTAGATAATCCAATAGATAAAGAATTGATACAAGAAATAAATGAACTACCAGAGGTTAATAAAGTCATAGAATTTCATCGAACCTCCGTAAAATTTGACTATAAAGATGCAATCAATGTAGGAGATCATTTCTCAGCATTTACTAAAGAAGATATAGATACAATAAATAAAACATTGGCAGAAGGAAGATTTGACTATAATGAAATGATAAAAAATGATGAAATCCTTATTGTATATAATAAAGTTGCAGAAGAAATCTATGGTTGGAAATTTGAAATCGGAGATAAAGTTAATTTTAGATATTTTGATGGAAAAAAAGAAGTTGAAAAATCATTTAAGATTGCAGGTTCTATAGAGAAACCTAGCAATGTGACACATCACTCTGGTTGGTTTTTGCTGCCAGCAGAAAAACTAGAATTATTATTCCCAGATCTCAATACAATAGATACATTGGTAGTATCTATTAATGATTTTGAAACTGAAGGAGATATAGCAGAAAGTAAAATTCATAGTTTAATAGATAAAAATCCTTTACTAGGGATGCATACATTAAGACAAAATCTAATAGAAGATAAGGAGTCCTTTAATTTATTATATAAATCAATAATAGGATTAAGTGGATTCGTCATTTTATTTAGTTTAATTAATCTAGTAAATACAATAATAACCAATATCATTTCAAGGAAAAAAGAATTTGCAATGCTTCAATCCATTGGTCTAAGTAATAAACAATTAGTAAAACTGATTCAATTTGAAGGATTAAGTTTATCTTTTGGGAATTTAATAATCACTTTGATATTCGGTAGTACACTAGGTTACGGATTAATAAGAATCTTACAGCATGTTGGTGCAACCTATCTTCATTACCGTTTTCCAATATATTACTTTATGGTGTACATTATAATCATCATTATAGTTCCGCTTATTGTTTCCAGCATTTTAGTAAGATTATTTCAAAAGGAAAGTCTTGTTTCAAGGCTGCGACATGTTGATTAGCAGATGTTAACTATATGAAAGGATTCTAGGAGATTTTTAATCACCAAAATCTCTCTAGAATCCTTTTCATAGCTATATCATTCCTTATATTTTTAGCTCCTAACCATTCATTGGGAAATAAAGATTTATATTCTTTAGTTCCATATCTATCATCTATAAGTAAAATAGCTCCCCTGTCTTCAGGAGATCTAATTACTCTTCCTGCGGCTTGAAGTACTTTATTCATACCTGGATATACATAGGCATATTCATATCCTTCACCTAAATTATGAGTAAAATAATCTTTAATTATATTTCTTTCAAAACAAATCTGTGGCAAACCAACACCTACTATTATAGCTCCTATAAGCTTTTCACCTGTTAAATCTATGCCCTCTGAGAATATTCCGCCCATTACTGCAAAGGCAATAAGATCATTTCCTTCTTCAAATTTCAGCAAAAATTCTTCCTTTTCAACTTCTGACATATTGCCATCTTGGATAATTATATTTATACCTTGATTTCTATCCATAATCAAATTATATACATTAGTCATATAAGCATAAGAAGGAAAAAATACAAAATAATTACCTTTCTTAGCCTCGATAAAGGATTCTATACATCTTACAATATCTATATAAGTTTTTTCTCTATCCTTATATCTTGTAGATATACTGTCAGCAACCATAAGACATAGATTTTCCCTTGGGAAAGGTGAGCTAAGCTTTATATTATAGTCTCCATCTTTACCTCCAAGCAGATCCATATGATAATCTAGAGGAGTTAAGGTAGCTGAAAAAAGTATACTGCTCCTCCCTCTAGACAATGCTTCTTTTAAAAGATACGATGGATCAATGCAATATAGCTTTAATACTAAATCCTTAGATGATTCCTTGACATAGGTTACATAATGGCTATCATAGAACTCTGAAATCTTATTAAAAGTTATTAGATTAAAATAGAGTTCCAGAACCTTATCGTATTCTTCATTATTCTTTTCCTCTATAAGCCAAGGTTCAAGAACTGTCATAAGCTTCTTAATTGGATAGTATAAATCGTCTATTCCCTCTCTTTGATAATATTCCCCCTCTATTTCTAAATCCTTCTTCAATTTATTCAATATACTATTTACCTTATTTAAGCTCTTATAAATAGGAGGATATTTTTCCTTAAATATATCTCTTATATCTAAAAAACTACTTTTACTTATCTCAGCAGAAAACATTTCCCTAGACCTATCTACTAAATTGTGAGCCTCATCTATTAAGAATACATAGTTCTCCATAGGATTTTCAAAAAATCTTTTCAGATATACCTGAGGGTCAAAAACATAGTTATAATCGCATATTATCACATCTGCCCAAAGGCTCACATCTAATATAAATTCAAAGGGACAGACATTATGCTTATTAGCATAAATAATAGCCACATCTCTAGTGATCAAATCTTCATTCTCAAAGATATCCATTATGGCATCATTAACTCTATCATAATGACCTTTGGCAAAAGCACAATCTCTAGGATTACATTTCACTTCATCATTTAAACAAATTTTATCTTTCGCTGTAATTACGATAGTCTTAGCCCTTAGACCTCTTTTTATCATCATTTCCATAGAAGCTATAGGAACTTCTCTAGTTATGGTTTTAGCAGTAAGATAGAATATCTTTGATGTAATTCCTTCTCCAATAGACTTAATTGATGGAAATAAAGTAGACATAGTTTTACCAATACCAGTAGGAGCTTGGGCAAATAAGCTTTTTCTTTCTTCTATGGTCTTATAGGCAGCTACTGCAAGCTCCCTTTGCCCTTTTCTATAGTTATTAAAGGGAAATAACAATCTTTTTATAGAACTATCTCTAGTTTCACTCCAATAAAAAGTAATACTAGCCCACTCAATATATTTATCAGTTAAAGATAAGAAAAATTCTTCCAATTCCTGTTTAGTATATCTCCTCTTAAATATTTTCCTCTCTTCCAATTCTATATGAAAATATGTAAGCTGAATATGTATATGATCCAAACCATTTTGTAGAGAGTAAATATATCCATAACATTTAGCCTGTGCCCAGTGGAGTTCATTATAATTCTCCTCAATATCCTCTAAGTCCTTAGTAGTACTTTTTATTTCATCTATAATAACTTCATCTTCATAGGTAAGTATACCATCAGCACGGCCTTGAAGTTCTATAGTAAAATCATCATAATAAACACTATGCTTTAATGTAACTTCCGGCTCATACTCATAGCCATAAGATTTCTGTACCTTCTGATGGGCTTTAGTGCCTTCTAGTGCTCTTGACATCGACATAAAACTATTATCTATATCTCCTGCTCTCAGAACAAATTCAACTAAATTTCTAACGGATACCTTAATTACATTGCTCATATTATATTATCTTCCTCTTACTATTTAATAAATTATCATTATATCTATTATACCAAAAGACACTCATTTTGAGTGTCTTTTATATTAGTTATCTGATTGAATTAAAACATTTTCGTAATTTATTATTCCCAAAGGACTCATCCTAGCCCCTACTATTCCCTTCTTTGAGGCTAATGCTATCTTAGGATGATAGATAAATACCCATGGACAATCATCTACTATAATTCTTTGTATATCCTTATATACTTCCATCTTTCTATTAGGATTTATTATTTCCTTTGCTCTATCCATAAGCTCTATAACTCTAGGATTATTATATCTTGTAAAGTTTGTTTGATTATTATAATTAAACAAAGGCTGTAGATAGTTATCAGGATCTCCTGTATCAGCTATCCATCTACCAATGAATATATGGCATTTTGCAATGGTATCAGGTTTTAGGTAATCTCTAGGAGAAACTTTACTTATTTCAAGCTTAACTCCTAATTCCTCTAAATCTTTAATAACATATTCACTAATTCTATAAAACAAAGCAGACTCAAGTTCATCTCTTATAACTACCTTTATAGGTCCTGATTTATATAATCCTTCTTTATTCAGTATTTCTTTTGCCATTGAAGGATTATATGGGAATTCTGGAAGATATGCATTATCTATAATTTTAGGAGGAATAGGACCTTTAGCTTCTTCTCCTAAATCTCCTAATAAATCGCTGATTATTTTCTTTTTGTTAATTCCCATATTTAAAGCACGTCTTGCCTCCTTACTCTTTGCAAATATGGAATTCCCCTCTAAATTAAATCCAACATAATATGTTCCCATTACATCGTTTAAATCTATGCTAGTATGCGGTACCTTCTTAATCCTTTCAAGATCTTCTTTGCTATTAAAGGTAGCAAAGTCATACTTACCTTCAATAAATCCTTGTACTATATCATCATCTCTATAGTTAACGATGATTTTATCTTGATAAGGAGCACCACCATAATATCCTTGGAAAGCTTTGAGGATACAGTATTCATTAGTTACTTCCTCAAGGATATATGGACCGCAACCAGTCAATTTTCCCTTTTCGGCATCTTCCTTAGCTAAGATACATGCACTAAACTGACCTAGATTTAGTAGGAATCCACTATATGGACTAATCAACTTAATAGAAATTCTATATTTATCTAGTACTTTAACACCTGTTATTTCCTTAGCTCTGCCATTGACATAAGCCTCTGCCCCTTCAATATGCTCTAAAAACCAAGTATTGGGAGACTGAAGTTTTGGATTCATCATCATTTCATAGGAATACTTAATATCATTTGCAGTTATTTCTCTCCCATTATGAAACTTTGCCCCTCTTCTCAAACTAAATATCCAAGTAACTCCATCATCTTCCACATACCAGCTTTTTGCTATACCAGGAGAAACCTCACCTGTGGCACCAATATAAAGAAGAGAACCATATATATTAAATAAAACTTGGGCACTGTCTTGATCATTTGATAGCTGAGGATTAAATTCTAATGGTTTGGAGTTTAACGATATATTTAAAACAGTTTCTTGAAAATCTTCTGTTTCAATCTCTTTCAATAATCTATCTGAAACAGCTCTTAGATCTTTAGATACACCTGACAGTATATTCAATGAAGTCTTAGTATATTGAGTATTTAGAGATGCAATATCTACAAGGGATGTAACTTTATTTGAATTGTTAGTCATATCAGCTGTTAAACCAATTACATTTTCTAAACTTTTTGTTTGCTTAGCTATAGCGTTATTTATTTCTTCAGTAACCTTTGTAGTGTTATTGACAGCTCCTATGATTTCATTGAAAACTATCATAGTATTATTAGCAATGTCTGTTCCCTCTTGTATCTTAATCATGCTGTCATTCATTGCCTTAATTGTATTAGCAACTTCATCATTAATCTCTTTAATTACTTCAGCTATTTGATTAGTTGATCTAGCACTATTATCCGCAAGCTTTTTTACTTCATTAGCCACAACAGCAAATCCTCGACCAGCTTCGCCTGCCCTTGCAGCCTCTATTGAGGCATTTAATGCAAGTAAATTTGTATTATAGGAAATATTATTTATTACCTTTAGCATTTCATTAATATGCTCTGATTTTTCATTTAGATTGTTTACTACATCTCTAGCATAAATTACAGATTTCTCTATTTCTTTCATTGCGTTAATAGAATTATTCACAGCATCATTGCCAGTATAGGCAATATCCAAGGTATCTGCTGCAATTTGTTTAGAATTCTCTGTGCTAGCGTAAACTTCTTCTGCTAATGCAGAATAATTTCCAATTTCATTTATAACATTATGAATAGAATCCATCTGAACTTCAACATGATCAGCTAAATTGTATGTAATCTCAATTAAATTATCTGTTGCAAAGGCTGTTTCATCAATTTTCATAGCAAGTCTTTCAACTATATGTTTCTGATTTTTCTTTAAGATTCCTGTATCTCTAGAGATTTCTTTTATTTCTACCTCATTATTCTTCCCCATGAGTACAGGTTTCTCTTTTTCCTTTTTCTTCTTTGGAAATCTAAACATCTTATCCCCCCATTAACACTAATAATGTAAGTTGTTATAAATTATACACTAAAGGTATAAATTTGTCTCATTAATAATATTCTACAAAAATTCTTAAATTCCTTCTTTTTAAAGAAATAAATACAAATAGACACCTAAAAATTAGATGTCTATTTACGTGATCTTTAATATTTAAACTTAGCAATGCTTTCTTGCATTTCTTCTGCTAATTTTGATAATGCTTCACTAGCACTTGAAATTTCTTCTATAGAAGCAGTCTGTTCTTCCATAGATGCGGAAGCTTCTTCTGTTGCAGCCGCATTTTCCTGAGATATAGCTGATAGATTTTGTATTATTTCTACAATCTCCTCTTTCTTATCTTCCATCTCTATTCCTGATTGTGCTATAGATTCTATTGCTTCCCTTACATTTTCAATAGCAGAGGCTATTCCTTGGAACCTACTATTAGTCATTTCTACACTTTCAGTTTGAGATTTTAAAATGTTACTGACTGCTTGCATTGTATTAACTGCATATTCTGTTTTATTTGTTAGCTCTCCTATTACTACTGTTATGTCTTCAGTAAAGGTATTAGATTCTTCCGCTAGTTTCCTTATTTCTTCTGCAACAACTGCAAAACCCCTTCCTGCTTCTCCTGCTCTTGCTGCTTCTATAGCCGCATTAAGGGCCAATAAATTTGTTTGTCCAGCTATGCTTCTTATCATTTGGCTAGCATTCTTTATCTTTTCTGCACTTTCATTGGTATTTACAATTATTTCATATATTTCAGCGGCAGAATCATTACTAGATTTAGTATTTTCAACAAGTTCTTCTATAATCTCAATGCCCTCATCCTTTAGCCTATTCACTTCATCAGCAGCATTATTTAGATTAATTAAATCCTCTTGATTTTTTTCTATCTCTGCTCCTAATATATTGATTTCTGATGCTCCTCTTTCTGTATCTTTTGCCTGTTCCCCAGCAGCTCTTGCTATCTCATCAATTGTTCTCGCTACTTCTTCAGAAGCTGAGGCTGATTGTTGAGTAATAGCAGTTAATTCCTCCGAGGAAGATGCTACTTGCTGTGAAGTGTCAGCAATACTTTTAATTAAAACTATAAAATTTTTCTGCATAGTTTCCAGAGACCTGGTAATAAGCCCTATTTCGTCTTTTCTGTTTGAATATTTTGTTACATTACCATTTTTATCAAAAGTTAAATCAAAGTTTGATAATCTGTCAATGATTTTAGACACATGCACAATTGGTCCTGTTATGGATTTTGTAATTATTAAAATGAATCCTATTAAAACTATTATTCCTATAATACTGGTAATAACAGCTATAATTGTAGATTCTTTTAATTCTTTAAATATTTCATTACGTGGCATAACTGATATATATGACCATTTAGCACCTGTCGCACCAGTATTTATAGGAACAACCACATAGTGTTCTTCTTGTCCTGTTGAGTGAGATATTCTGTCAATATTGGCTTTTTCTCCATTTTCTATAGCTTGCTGAAGTTCTTCATCATTTAATAACTCAAATGCATTTTTACCAAGCAATTCTTTATCCTTATGTCCTAGAATCAATCCCTCTCCCGTAATCAATTGAGCATATCCACTATCATAAAAAGTGACATTAGATATAACCTCTTGTAATCTATCTAATGAAATATCAATTCCTACTACACCAACTACTTTACTATTATAGATAATAGGAGATGTAATAGAAACCAACATAACATCTTCACCCTGTAATCTATAGGTAACTGGTTCTAATACTGCTGGTTGCTTTGAATTCTTAGAAGTCTGATACCAGAGTCCACTGTCATCTGAATTATCATATGTGCCGTCGCAAGCTTCGAGAGCTACTGCACCATTTCCTCGATTCCAGTTAGGAATAAATCGTCCCGTCTTATCATGTCCCTCTGTATCTATATATTCACTATCTTTTCCATCTAAAGCATTCGGTTCCCAAACTGTCCATACTCCTACTAGATTTGGATTATCCTCTATTGTATTTTTTATAATCTCGTTCATTGCAGCCCTATCTGTATTTCCACTTTGTTTCATTCCTTCAAATACCTTTGATAGTGTTGTGACTATTATTAAAGCATTTTCTACTTCATCCTGAGCTACTTCTACATATTTTTCTGTTTCTGCTGTTACATAGTTTATTGAATCTTTTTCTTGCATATTATAGGAACTGATTGTAATAAATCCAATAACTGATACAAATACTATTAATACAATGGATAAAATGCTTACTAACATTTTGATTTTGATGGATTTCACCTTTTTTCCCCTTCCTTTTAATAGACATTCAACATAAGATAGTTAACTTACTAATAAAGTTTCTAATACCACATATTTCTAGCACATATATACCCATCCTCCTTTTACTTTTATAGTTAATTTTAACATATTTCGACATAATTCGACTCTGTCTTTTTATAAATTTTTTCAACAAAAAAACCTTTACTCGAAAAAGTAAAGGTTGACATTATAGCCATCTCTTATTTACTTGCTTTACATTATAATCTCTTTCACTTACTTTGCAATAAGGACATTTCCGAACTCCCAAATCCTTATCTTTTTTAAAGATAACAGGCTTTGAGCAATAAGGACACCAAAGCTCTTTTGCCTTTAGTTTCACTCCCTCTGGAATGCTTATATCAGGATTTTTATTATTTATATTTATTATATCGAACATATCAGTTTGCTTATTCATTTTATCACCTAATTATAATAGATTAACATTAGAACTTATGTTTATTACATTGTACTATGGATGATTCCATTTGTCAAAAAAGAGACATCTAAAAATGAGATATGGATATATTATTTAACATCATAAGGATAATATTTAAAATTTATCAATAAGAGATATAAAGTTTTATATTTTCATTAAATTACATAGTATGAAATATACTTTAAGTATAAAAATAAGGATAAATAATTTAATTTGAGGTGATTTTTTTGACTAGAAAACCAGTAAACGAAAACGCTATGAAAGCTTTGGCAGAAATGAAATTGGAAATAGCTAATGAATTAGGATATGACCCCAGTAAAGGCAATGCAGCCGGAGGAATGACTAGGAATTTGGCTAAAATGGGTGAAAAACAGTTTGGAGAAGAAGACAGAGATACATTTTACCCTATTTAAATTTAAAATGCTCTTTTCTATAAATCTAGAAAAGAGCATTTTAATTACAGTCTTCTTTCTATAGTCCCATCAGAATATTTAGCAAAGCGAATTTCTTCACTAGAATGTACTGGATCGGTACGATCCCAAGGCCATCCACCAAAGCCAGTTTCCTTATAATCCTCATAAGCTTCTTTTATTTCCTCCATAGTGTTCATAACAAAAGGTCCATAGATTACAACGGGTTCATCTATTGGTTCTCCTTCAAGCAAAAATAAATGACTTTCTCTGTCTCCATTTCTTATAACTATTCTTTCATCACCTAAAAGCTTAATTCTATTAGATGAATCAATTTCTGTATCATGTATTTTGATAGTCTCTCCATCATAGTAATATAAGTTCCTAGTAATGGTACTAGAGGATGCTGGTATCTCAAATATTGCGTCTGGCTTCATCTTTATTATCCATATGTTCACATTATTATTCTCGTCACTTGCCCAAGATGCTGGTGCTGGTCCTAATGCTCTTATATCATTATATTTACCCGCTATAAGCCTTACTGAACTTTCTCTTCCATTAGAATCAACTTCCTCTATCACAGGAATATCTTCTGCCCAAAGCATTTTATAATGAGGGTCTGTAAATTTATCTTTTTTAGGAAGGTTGAGCCATACTTGAAATAAATGAAGTGGATTATCCCTATCCTTATAAATCAACGGAAACATCTCTGCGTGCTGCAATCCACTTCCAGCAGTCATCCACTGCACATCTCCATCACCATATCTACCACTGGCTCCATGTGAATCGGAATGATCTACAAAGCCTTCCAATACAATAGTTACGGTTTCAAAACCTCTATGGGGATGATTGGGAAACCCAGGTATCTTTTTACCATGATACATCCTCCAGCCATCTTTGATTTGGAAATCATTTCCAATATTTCTCCCTAACAAATCAGAATTAGGTGGTCCCAGCTCATCATTTCCCTTAGGATAAGCATCTTTATGATGAGCACAAAATAAAAACGGATTTTCAGTTCCCCACATAAAATCTAATTTTTCAATTTTAAGTATTTGATTTCTGATCATATTATTCCTCCTAATTTATTTTCTCTATTCCACTCAAAATTTATGCTAACTATTAATAACCTTATACCCTTTATTGAAATCTTCTATCCATCTCTCTAAGTTTTCTATATTTCTATATTCAATTTACATTCTTTCATTTAATTACCTAGTATTAATATTTTTTAACTATATAAACTAAAAGTAAATACTAGGTAAACATCTGGAGGAAAAACATATGAGTAAGTTATTATATATAAAAGCAAATGCAAAGCCAGAAGGCAAGTCAAGAACATTTAAGATTTCTGATAGTTTTATTGAAGCCTATAAGGAAAGTCATCCTAATGATACAGTCATAACACTTGACTTATATAATGAAGGTATAGACTTTTTATCAATAGATGATATAGATACTATCTTTGGACCTAAAACAAATGAAAACAGATATCATAGAATTCTAAAATATGCATATCAATTTGCTGAAGTAGATAAATATGTAATCGCAGAACCAATGTGGAATTTAAGTATCCCTGCAATTTTGAAGGCCTATATGGATTATGTATGTGTTACTGGAATTACTTTTAAATATACGGAAGAGGGTCCTGTCGGACTATGTACAGGAAAAAGGGCAATTAATATTTCTGCAAGAGGTGGAAATTATTCTGTAGAACCGTTTTCAGCATATGAAATGGGTGATAGATACTTAAGAACAATATTTGGATTTTTCGGCATTACAGACTTCACTACAATAGCTGCTGATGGGTTAGATGTCATGGGTAATGATGTGGATCACATTTTAGAAAAGACAATTAAAGATGCACAAGAAATAGCTAAAAACTTTTAATAACGGTTTCTGATTATCATAATCATGAAAATTTAATGCAAAAACAGATAGTCTATATTATAAGCTATTTAATTCTCAGGCTGTCAATTATCAGTTTTATTAATCTTAATAAAAATATACTTCCAAAGTACATTGCCTAAATTATGTACTCTGGAAGTATATAAAATAATTTCTCAAACTATTCATTCACTACAAAACAATCTATCAAACTTATTCTGTATCTTTTTCTTCCTCTCCTCAGTTTCAATTTTCTCCACAGTAATAGATACAACATCCCCTTCCTTAGCCTCTATGGGGAGTATGACCTTTGGGATTTCTATTATCTCTCCGTTTTCTAATTCTACTATGGCAAATTCCTCTTCGAATCTATCAATAGTAATTTTCATCCTTATCACCCCTAATCATCAAATCTAAATACTTCATTACCCTTTTTATCATAAAGAACAGCTGGATCACTCTTTGAGTTATTCCAGATATTTTCACTGCCCCAGATAAAATCACCTTGTCTTTCTCCGCTAGTTATGGTAACCGTAGCATTTCCCTTTAGGACATAATCTGGGAATATATATTCCTGATTACCTGTAACAGATAATAGTCTCCATCCCTCTAAATTAATATCTATTGATGAATCATTCTTTATAGTTACAATTTCTCCTACCTTATCAAGTTCACTAATTATC
This sequence comes from Tissierella sp. P1, assembly GCF_002266425.1. Classification (GTDB taxonomy): domain Bacteria; phylum Bacillota; class Clostridia; order Tissierellales; family Tissierellaceae; genus Tissierella; species Tissierella carlieri. The sequence goes on along the minus strand of NZ_NPMN01000014.1, from coordinate 48,198 downwards.
ACTTGAGGCTTAGGTGAAGTATCATAGGTAAAAAGTTCTTTATCATTGAAGTTTATAGTCTTACCATCACTTTTCATTATTATTGTTCCTTGTGAATCCGTTCTATATATATCTACTCCTTTTTTAGTCAATCTTTCCAATATCTCTTTGTGGGGATGACCATAGCTATTACCCGTTTCTGAAGAAATAACAGCAGCACTTGGATTAACAGCATCTAAAAAATCTTGAGATGTCGATGTTACACTTCCATGATGACCTACCTTTAATACATCTGATTTCAACAATCTTTTATTATTTGTCAGAATTTCTTTCTCTGATAATTCCTCAGCATCTCCTGTGAATAAAAATGAATTATTTCCATTTATAAGTTTTACAACAACAGAGTAATCATTTAAGCTACCATAATTTTCTCCATTTGGTGCAAGAATAATAAACTCTGCACCATTTAAATCATAACTATTTCCTACTTTAGGCTTTGTAATAGACAAATTCTTTTTACTTATACTATCGAGTACATCTTCAAAGGTCTTAGTTGTAGCGATTGCATTCGGCATAATTACCTTTTCAATTTCAAAGTTATCAATTACATCATCTAAACCGCCAATATGGTCTTCATGCGGATGAGTTCCTATTACATATTTTAGCTTATTTATATTTTGATTCTGAAGATAGTTTACAACTAAATCACCATCTGCATTATTCCCTGCATCAATTAACATTGATTCATTTCCTTTTTTTATTAAAATAGAATCTGCTTGCCCTACATCAATAAAATGAACTTCTAGATTCTCATTTGTGACGGCCTTAGATTCAGATTCCATAATATATTCGCAGCCTGCCAATGAAAAAATCATATATATTGCCAATATTACTACAAAAATTCTTTTAATATTTCTCATTCTGCTTCCCTCATTTCTTTATTTTCTGCAATGAATTACTTGATCTATTTCTCTAAATCCTATTCTTTCATATATTTTTCCGGCTTCTAAATTCTCATATTGAAGATACAAATCTTTCCCTTCTTTAAGTAAAGTGCTACATAATAATTGCATACATTCTGTCGCTAATCCTTTGCATCTGTAGTTATTATTAGTTGCCACTCCTACAATAATAGCTGCATCCTCTGTTTCAAAATCAGTCTGAGCTACAGAAATTATTTTTCCATCTTCTTCAATACAAACACCACGACCGCGATTGCTATTTAATTTTTCCTCCATTACTTCTTTTGAACTAAAGCTTTGGAAAACCTCTTTATATAATTCCACTATTTTATCTAGATCATCTACTGTTATATCTCTTATTTTATGCTGGATTTCATAAGGTTCCATTTTATGGTCCCTATTCAACTTAGATATATAGGCTCCCTCCTTTATAGATGTAAATACCCCTTTATCTAAAAATTTCCCACAATATGATTTTGGACCTATTAATGAATCATATTTCAAAGTAGAGATTATATCAGCAAAACCATCTAAATCAAATTCTTGTGAAGAAAAGAATTGTAAGACTCCGCTATTTCTTCTAAATAACACAGCTATAAGTTCATCGTCTCTATATTCTCCATACATTTTATCATATACTTGCTTTTTACTTGACAGTCCTAAAAGTATAAAATAATTTCTTGCAATATCCTTTTCCACAAACTTTTTTACAATATGATATTCACTTGAAAGGATTTCTTTAATCATATTTTTCACCATCCTTATATTATATAATAAAAGTAGAGTTTTCCTATTCGTTATAAAAAACATAATCATAAAATACATACTCTAAATTATGTACTTTGTGATTATGTTTTCACAAATACTTAGCATATTGTCATAAAGACCAATCCTTAATTTAGAGTATCATAAGGGATAAATTTTATCAATATATGTTTAATTCCTAGTTCACTTACAACTATTTTCATTAATTTTCCTAGTATGAAATATGCATTTAATATGCAAAATAAGACCAAATAATGTAATCAGAGGTGATTTTCTTGACTAAAAAATCAATAGATCAAAATGCCATGAAGGCTTTAGACCAAATGAAATTGGAGATAGCAAATGAATTAGATGCCAATTTAACTGATGCTGAGAAGGCAGATGGGGCCATGGCTAGAGATTTAGTTATGAGGGCAGAAAAACAAATTACAGATAAAGATAGTTTTAATCCAAGTTAAATAACTATAGATGTTCTTTTCTAGATTTATAGAGAAGATCATCTATTTTTATATTTAAGGATTCCATATCCTTAAGCTATTACAGTCATTAATATTAGCATAACTTTTATTAATTAAATATATCTACTATATCTAATTAAATACTAAGTAAAAAATAGTGAAATAATTTATCATAAATAATCCAGAGATTAAAAAGACTCCTATTTCTAGGAGCCATGTAATCTTAGTTAAAGAAATCCTTATCTAATTTTTTAATTAAATCTTCTCTTAATTTTGTTAATTCTTCTTTGTAGTTTTCAGAGTCATTTTTTGGTGTTCTATCGTTTACGAATCTTCCTTTATTTTCAACACCCCAGAATCCAGCTGTATCATCATCCATAACTCTAAAAGCATTCATATATTCATCCCAAGCTTCATCGTTTATTCCTACTCCATCTCCTATATAACCTCTACCACCGCCTAGGAATCCTGCATTCATTATGGTATAAATGCTTTTTTCTTTTAACATTCCTTCTAGTCCCTTATCTGTATCTTGGTATGCAAATTGTTTAGCAAATACAGTTTCCATATATCCTTTAACTATTGATGTTGGAGTATCATGCCAATTTGGGTAACAGAATATAATATAATCTGCTTGTGTTACATATTCTTGTTCTTTTTTTATTTCTGGAGTTGGTTCACCAAAACCATCCTTAGCATAATAGAAATTTTCTAGTGAAAGCACTGGATTAAATTTCATATCATATAAATCTCTTAGTTCAACTTCTACACCTTTTTCCTCAAAATGTTTCATGGCTGTGTTAACTAGGTCATAATTTACACTATATTTTCTTGGATCACCTACTACAAATAATGCTTTCTTTGCATCTCCATCCGTAAAACCTTTTGGCTTATATTCCTCAACTAAATCTTCTGGTACAACTGATGCTGATGTTGTTCCATCGACAGTTGCAGATGTTTCTACGTCTATACTCTTCCCATTTTGTACACTCTCTTTATTCACTATTGGAGCTTGAGTTTTTCCACATCCTGCCATAGTGATAATTAAAGAAAATATCATAGCTGCCATTAATATTCTTTTCTTCATATGTTCCTCCTATGTAAGTTTATTTTATTATATTGAAATAGCCAATCTTAATTTGGCCATTAAAATATTCCAGTATCAAAATTAATCAACTATATGACTCTATTAGTTTATTGATGAAAAAAAGTAGTTCTTCTTTTAATATTTCATTTTTCCTTTTTACCATTGCACAAGTTATATCTAATCGTTTCCCTTCATAAGGAATCCTTGCCAAATCGCTGTGAATTTTTTTCTTACATTTCCAATCTATTTCAACAGCAAAGGATGGTAAATTATGCAATGCATCATTGTATGTTTTATTGCCATTAGCTAAAATAGTCTTATTCGTATCGGGGATACCTAAATACTCCATTTCATAATTTAGGCTAAACATTCCTTTAAATAGATAGGTTTTTTTCACATGGAAAAGTCCTTGCAAATCATCTTTATTTAAGATTGCCATTTTGCTTTTCTCATGATTTTTACTCATATGAACTTTCATTTCTCCAACAAAAAGATCTTGCAATTCTAATTCCTCTGCCGCTAAATACTGTAATAATTTTTTTCTTTGAAATTCACTATAAATTATAATCCCTATATCGCAATCCCTTTGAATTACCTTTTCTATAGATTCTTCAACTCCAGATTCACAAAGTTCAAATTCGTAGTTTTCATTATTATATCTTCTACAAACTTCGAAAAATTGAAAGTTGATAACTTCTGATCCAAAAGAAGCAATCTTTATCTTATTCTCATTTGATTTCGTTAAGAGTTTATCCTCTATAATTTCAAATTGCTTTACTATTGATTTGGCATAGTGATATACTTCCACACCATAAGAAGTCAAAGTTACCCCTCTATTATTCCTATAGAAAATGTTTTTACCTATTTCATTCTCTAAGTTTGTTATTTGATTGCTTAAGTTAGGCTGAGATATAAATAGGTTACTTGCGGCTTTTGATATACTGCCTGTCTCAACTATTTCCACTATGTACCTTAATTGATTGAAATCCATATTTTCCCCTTACCTTAAAATAATCTTTGATATATTTTAGACTATAATTAATATACAATAAGATTGTTTCTTTTTCAACAATCCAGTTATATGTATTTTTTGCTACTAATCATCTCAAATTTATATAGAAAAATAAAAGTAGCTATTGAATTTATGTATTCATTAGCTACTTTAGATTTGGCTTTAATATTATATATAGGTTATGATTATGATTTTATTATAATGTATAAGTTTTAATTTAGACTCATAATTAATAAGTTGATGTCGCATCCATCTCCTTAACACCATCTTTTTAGTTTTAAAGGGTATAGAAAATTACCTTAATATTCTTCCTATTTTTTAATTTCTTCTCTAATTAATTATATTATTAACATAATTGTTTAGATGCTCTATATCTATATCAATGAATATCACTACTCTTTCAAGATTGACAGGTTGCAAAATAATACTTGTCATTTTTCACAAGAGCAAAGTCTAACTTTGGTACTAATGAGCACCTTTCCATTGGATTGTATGTAGGAGTATAAATAAACATATCGTGAAAGCTAAACTGATCTTTGATAGAGTACTCTTCATTACAATTTGAGAGTGATCTCTCTATTAAGGTCTCGAGAAATGCATTCATATAAAATATAACCTCAACACTGGTAATAACTTGTTCTTTACATAGACTTTATATTACCTTCTGATAGTTTCTCAAGTATTTCCACTCCTAAATTTTTATAATTTCTCCATTTTAAGTTCTTATAGCAATCTAGGTACTAGTGGTCCTGGTTTAAATGCCTCATAAGTAATCTAAGTACTGAATTAAAATATGCAATGGTAGTTGAAGAATTATAGTTTCAATACCTCATAGGTAATCTAAGTACCCGTAAACTACACATAAATACTTATCTTTTATTATAGCAAAAACAGTCTGTATTTTCAATGAAGGCTATATAATATTGCTATATACCAATTTAAGTTATCGTCGATCCTCTACTATTTTTACATCATTGGAGGTCGACGACATTCTTATATCTAATTATATAATATATTTAACCATCTAACTTTCTACCTCGCTTATATAATTAATTTATATATTTTAATTAATATGTAAAATTTAAAACTGTTCACTACCTCAAATCTACTTTACTCTAAATATTTTCTACCCATTTTTTATTAATTTAATACCTTATAATCATAGATTTAATTTTTATAAACAAAACTAACCCCTCTCATTAGTACATTTAACTAACAAGGGAGGTTGCTCTCTTCATTTTATCATATTTCTCACTTGTTCTATATCCTTATCTTCTCTAATCTAGCTTTAAGAATTAGCTGCCTAAAGGACTTTGAAAATTTGGATTTACATCTACAAAAACTTTTACTGTTTTAACTTTTTATTAGCTTGATTATCAATTGGACTCTTTTTCCTTGCAAGTATATCGTATTCTAAATTGTCTTCTATACAATTTAGATATTACCCTAACTCATTTAATATAGTCTATAGATTATATTAAATAAAAAACTAGAGAGCCTACAACAAACTCCCTAGTCCAAATTTTCTATCCTATATTAAATATGCTCAAATCTTCCTGTGAAGAATCTCAATACTGGTGGCTCATAAGTGAATTTCAAGCCTCTTATTTCATCTCTTCTCTTATATGTTGCAATAATCGCTTCTGCAACATAATCTAAATGTGCATAGCTGTAAACTCTTCTTGGTATTGTTAATCTTACTAGCTCTAATTTAGGGAAGTATTCATTTCCTTCCTTATTCCTGCCGGCAGAAATATTTCCTCTTTCCATTGTTCTGACACCTGATTCAATAAAGATTTCAGCCGCTAAAACTTGAGCTGGATATTCAGATTGTGGAATATGCGGTAAGAATGCTCTGGCATCTAGAAATACTGCGTGACCGCCTATTGGTCTAACTATTGGCACGCCAGCTTCGATTAGCTTATTACCTAAATATTCAACCTGACTAACTCTATGCTTGATATAGTTAAAGTCTAAGGCTTCCTTTAGTCCGATTGCAAAAGCCTCCATATCTCTTCCTGACATACCACCATAACTTGGCATTCCTTCATATACTACTACTAATGATGTTGCTTTAAAATATAGGTCTTCTTCATTCATAGCTAAGAATCCGCCCATATTTACAATACCGTCTTTTTTACCTGACATAGTAGCTCCATCAGCATAGGAGAACATTTCTTTAACGATTTCTGCAATAGATTTGTCTGCATATCCTTCCTCTCTCACTTTAATGAAATATGCATTTTCTACATATCTAGTACAGTCAAACATTACTCTAATTCCATGTTTTTTAGACAGTGCATGAACTTCTCTTAAATTTTGCATGCTAACTGGCTGCCCACCAGCTAAATTAACAGTTACACCAACGCAGATATAAGGAATATTTTCAGCTCCAACCTTATTAATTAAATCCTCATATTTTTTAATATCTATATTTCCCTTGAAAAGTACATCCTCTTTATCTGAGATATGAGCTTCGTCAATTATAACATCTACAAAAGTGCCGCCATTCATTTCTTGGTGAGCTCTAGTAGTTGTAAAGTACATATTACCCGGAATATAAGTATTTGGTTTAACTAATATCTGTGATAATAGGTTTTCCGCACCTCTGCCCTGATGAGTTGGAACAACATATTTGAATCCCATTATATCCTGTACGGTTTTCTGTAAATGATAGAAATTTTCGCTGCCTGCATAAGCCTCATCGCCCATCATAAGTCCTGCCCATTGTCTATCACTCATGGCATTTGTTCCACTGTCTGTTAATAGGTCAATATATACATCCCTTGAGTTAAGTAAGAAAGTATTGTAGCCTGCTCTTTTAATAGCTTCTATTCTTTCCTCTTTCGGTAAAATTCTTAGTGGTTCTACCATTTTTACCTTATATGGTTCCGGCATGTATTTCATATCCATATACTATTCCCCCTTATTTTTTGATACATTCTATAGATATAACTATTTGCAAATTTTATGCCAAATTTAAAATATGGGGAATAGTTATAATACTGTCAGTTTGAGAAGCTAAATATAATTCCAACTGTAAATAATATTTACAGCCGGAATTATATTTTACAGTCTTGTAAATATTATTTACAATCTTCGTATTCCTTAATACGTTTAATAACAGTCGTATGGGATATGTTTAAAGCCTTTGCAATTTCCCTTGATGAATTAAATTGTTTTCTTGCTTTTATAATATGTTCATATTCAACAGCCTTAATTATTTCTGGTAGATTCACAGGAAATTCAATATTCTCTTCATTATAAATTATTTTCTCTGTTTCATTAGAATCTAATTTATTTACAATCAATAAATGTTTAACATCTATTGAATCCTCTGCAAATATCACAGCTCTTTCTATAACATTTTGTAACTCTCTCACATTACCAGGCCAAAGATATTCCTGCAATATTTTCAATGCCTCTTGAGTTATTTTTAAGTTTGGTTTGTCTGCACTTTCTCCCAAGTGATTTATAAAATATTTTGCAAGTATTGATATATCTTCTTTTCTTTCCCTCAGTGGAGGTATATTAACAGGTATAACATTTAATCTATAATATAGATCCTCCCTAAATGTCTTTTCATTTACCATAACAGATAAATTTCTGTGAGTTGCAGAGATTATTCTTACATCAATTTGTATCTCCTTGCCCCCACCTATTCTCCGTATTTGTTTTTCCTGTATCGCTCTCAATATTTTTGCCTGTAAATGGATAGGCAATTCTCCTATTTCATCTAAAAATATACTTCCTCCTGTAGCCAATTCAAAAAGTCCTTGCTTTCCTGTATTTGCACCTGTAAAAGCACCTTTTTCATATCCAAAAAATTCTGATTCTAAAAGTGCATCTGGTACAGCAGAGCAATTAACTGCGACAAAAGGACCATTTCCTCTTCTGCTATTTAAATGAATTGCTCTAGCAAATAACTCTTTCCCTGTTCCAGACTCCCCTAAAATCATAATATTGGCCTCTGACTTAGAAACTGACTTAGCTAATGAAATGGTATTCTTTATACTCTCTGATTCCCCAATTATATCTTCAAAACTTATCATAGAAGGCCTTGAAATAGTTTGGATCAGTCTTCTAACATCATCCATTTCTTTAAAAATCAGGAGAGCCCCCATTTTAATACCTAGATTATTTTTTATAAGTTTAATATTTAGTATAAGATTTACCTTTTTATTTCTAATCATTGTACTTACTTCAATATTAGCCTTATCATCTATATCTATATTTGGATTATATATTTCTTTTGGTATTATGAGATTTATATTAGTATCCTTATCCTCAGGTTCAATATTAAATAATTTACTAGCCTTGGAATTGTAATATTCAATATTTCCTTGTTTGTTTACTGCAATAATACCATCCGTCATACTATTTATTATTATCTGAAGTTCCTTTGCTACTTTTTCCGAGTCCATCATATCTAACTCTGTTATATCCAGAATTTCCTTAACCTCATTTTTTATCCATTTCTTAAACTCATTCCACTCTATACCTTCCCATTCAACTTTAACAGAAATATAAGGCGGGTTTATCTCCATAGTAATAATATTCATTTCCTTCGAAGCCAAGGCGGCTAATATTTTATGAGCCATACCTACTTTATTTTCTTTAACTAAAAATTTTATCTTTTTACTATTCAATAAACTCACCCCTCATAAGCAATGGATTATATTTAAGTTAACTCACTAATTTTATTCTACTATATTTATACATATTTCTTCAATATGGTTATCATTTTATCATATCTCTTACTTGTGCTACATCTTTATCCCCTCTACCAGAAAGGTTTACTATTATAATCTTATCCTTGCCTAAAGACTTAGCTAATTTCATTCCATAGGCTACAGCATGGGAGCTTTCTAAGGCTGGAATTATTCCCTCCGCCTTTGATAGCTTAAAGAATGCATCTAAGGCCTCCTTGTCTGTCACAGATTTATATTCTGCTCTTTTAATATTATTATAATGGCTATGCTCTGGTCCTACCCCAGGATAGTCTAATCCTGCGGCAATGGAATGGGTGCTATGATCTAGTAAATAACATTTGAAACCATGTATTAAGCCAACATTGCCTCTACATATACTAGCTGCATGTTCTTTCGTGTCAATTCCTTTTCCAGCTGGTTCTACCCCTATCATCTTTACTTCCTTATCATCATAAAAAGGTGCAAATAATCCTATAGCATTGCTGCCTCCTCCAACACAGGCTACTACATAATCAGGTAATTTTCCTTCCTTCTCTAATATCTGCTTTCTTGCTTCTCTTCCTATTACGGATTGGAATGTCCTCACTATCATCGGGAATGGATGAGGTCCTACAGCCGAACCAAGAAGATAGAAAGTATTATCCTTATTCTCTACATAGTCATTTAATGCTCTATCTACTGCTTCTTTTAATGTTTTATTTCCTTCCTCTACTGCCACTACCTTTGCTCCTAACATTTCCATTCTGAAAACATTTAACTCTTGCCTTTTAGTATCTTCCGCTCCCATATAAATTGTACAATCCAGTCCAAGTAAAGCACATACTGTAGCTGTAGCAACTCCATGCTGTCCTGCCCCTGTTTCTGCTATTACTCTCTTTTTACCCATTCTTTTAGCAAGTAGTCCTTGTCCTATGGCATTGTTAATCTTGTGAGCTCCAGTATGATTTAGATCTTCCCTTTTCAGATAAATCTTAGCTCCTTCCATTTCTTCTGTTAGTCTTTCTGCAAAGTATAGCGGATTTTCTCTACCTACATATTCTTTTAAATAATAGTCTAGTTCCTTCAAAAACTCTTTATCTTCCATGGCATTATAGAATTCTCTTTCCAATTCATCTAATACTGCTTTCAATTCTTCTGGTACATAGGCTCCGCCAAATTCTCCAAATAATCCATTTTCTCTTTTCATCTTTCTTCCTCCTAGATTAAAATTAAATACAAAAAAACCTCCATCCTCAATAGGACGAAGGTTGAATTCGCGGTGCCACCTAAATTATGCAAAAATGCATCTCTCTTAATGGGATACTAACATATCCTGTCCTTAGTTAACGGTAGGCTTCCGGCACGGGGTACTCTCCATAGATTTCCACCAGCTTCTACAAAGTCCATTCATTAAATCCCTCTTTGCCAAAGTCCCACCAATCTTTAGCTCTCTGTGAAAGATAAGAATTAACTACTCTTCTTTGTCTTCGAATTTATTTTTGTATTTCAAGAAAGTATATCAGATGCAAAGTAAATTTGCAACAATTAAATTTAAAGTATTTTCAATTCCTTCTATACTTTTGGCAAATGTATAGCTTTTCCATATACTGATTCAGCAGCTTCATGTATACTCTCACCTATTGTAGGATGTGCATGAATTGTTGTTATAATTTCTTCTATTGTACTCTCCAATCTAATTGCCAATGCACCTATTCCTATTAACTCTGTTGCATTTGTTCCTGCTATATGAAGACCTAGCATCTCATCTGTATCTCCATCTATTACAAATTTCACTAATCCATTGACCATACCGTTTATTATAGACTTTCCATTAGCATATAAAGGAAATCTTCCAGTTTTCACATTATATCCCTTTAAGATAGCCTGTTTTTCTGTCAACCCTACTCCTGCTAATTCAGGCTTTGTATATATGCAATAAGGCGTTGTCTTATAATCTATAGCTTCAAAATTCCCCATTATATTTTCTGCAACGGCTATTCCATGACTTGAAGCTACATGAGCTAATAATGCTCCTCCTGTGCAATCACCTATTGCATAGATATTATCAATATTAGTTCTCATAGATTTATCTACCTTTATACATCCTTTTTCTGTTTCTATTCCTAAATCTTCTAAACCTAACCCTTCTATAGCTGGTTTTCTCCCGATTGATAATAAGATTTTCTCTGCACTTATGAATTTTTCTCCTTCGCTATTTTCCATCAATACTTTTAATCCATCAGATTCCATTTTTATTTCCCTTACTCTTGTACTTGTATAAATATCTATTCCTGATTCAATTAATTGTTCTTTTAGACAGGCCACTATTTCTTCATCCATATTTGCAACTATTTCAGGAAGCATTTCTACTATTGTAACCTTTGTTCCTGCATTTGAGTAAATATTTGCAAACTCAACACCTATAACTCCGCCTCCAATTATGCATATGCTTTTAGGTATTTTATCTAGAGACAAGGCTTCTGTGCTTGTCAGTACTCCATCTAAATCTAATCCAGGAATAGGTACTCTAGCAGGCTTGGAACCTGTTGCTATTACAGCTTTATCAAAGGATACAAGTCTTTTTTCTTTGTTACTTGATATTACCTCTATTTTATTTTTAGAAATAAACTTTCCTTCTCCTTTGATTACCTCAACCTTATTTGATTCTAAGAGAACTTTTACTCCATCAACCAATTGTTGTACTACCATTTCCTTTCTATTTTGGACTACATCCCATTTTAGACCTAAATTCTCCAATATCAGTCCTAATTCTGAGGCTTCTTCCTTTAAATGATTGTAAATTTCAGTAGTATGGAGCAACGCCTTTGTAGGTATGCAGCCTGTATTTAAACAGGTTCCTCCTACATTATCTTTTTCGATTAATATTACTTCGGCCCCCAGTTGTGCCGCCCTTATGGCACATACATATCCTCCGGGTCCTCCTCCTAATATTGCTATTTTCATATCTTCACCTCTAAAGCAACAGCAAAGCTGGATTTTCTATATATTCTTTTAACTTAGATAAGAACTGAGCAGCTACTGCTCCATCTACTACTCTATGATCTGCTGTAAGAGAAAGATTCATCAAAGGCCTTATTACTATATTTCCATTTTCCACTACTGGAGTTTCAACTATAGCATTTATCCCCAGAATTCCTACTTCTGGCTGATTAATAATTGGGCTAAAGGATTCTACACCAAACATTCCGATATTTGAAATGGTGAAAGTCCCTCCCGTTATTTCATCTGTTGTAAGTTGATTATTTTTTGCTTTATAGGATAATTCTTTTATCTCTGCTGATATTTGCTCTAAACCCTTTATATTTGAATACTTCACTACAGGAACTAATAATCCTTCCTCTAAGGCTACTGCTACTCCCATGTTTACATAGTTTCTTAATATGATTTCCTCTCCATCAACTGTACTATTTAACAATGGAAAATCTAATAAAACTTTAGAAACTATCCTTACAATTAAATCTGTATATGTGATATTTACCGTCTTCTTAAGCTGTTCTCGAATTTCTTTCAATTTAGTAATATCAACTCTAATATCAAAGGTAACTGCTGGTGATATATTCCAACTGTCAGACATTCTTTCAGCTATTATCTTTCTCATACCTGTCATAGAAGCTCTTTCTTCTATAGGATTTGCTGAATCTATTAAATTCTTTTCCATCCTAAACTTCAATATATCTTCTTTTCTAATTCTATCATCCTTATTTATTTCTGATGGATCTATACTATATTTTTCAGCCATCTTTTGTGCTGCTGGTGTTATCTTTATCTTATTTCGATTTTCTATAAATTTTTCTATATCATCTAGTATAATCCTTCCATTGGGACCTGCCCCCATAACTTTTGAGAAATCTACATCATTCTCAATAGCCAATTTCTTTGCTGCAGGAGATATCTTTATTCTTCCTCCAGCATCTTTCTTTGTATCCTTGACTTCTAATGTTTTTGTTTCTGTTTTTTCATCTTTTACTTCTATTTTTTCATTTTCTTCTATTGTCAATAGCTGACTAATATCTTCATTCACTTCCCCTATAATACACACAGGCTCCAAACATGGAACTGTATCACCAACATCAGCTATTATTTTAAGCAATACTCCAGATTCAGTACTTTCTATATCATTAGTCAATTTATCAGTTTCAACAGAATAAAGCTTGTCTCCTTTATTGACTGGATCATTTTCTGATTTATACCATTTAACTATTCTTCCTGACTTCATAGTTAAACCTAGTTTCGGCATGGTTAATTGCTTCGCCATTTTATTTCCTCCTCTATGTCAAATTAATATTTGAAAAACCCATTTTTCTGTGCTTCCTCTAATGTTCTTTTTATATTTACTCTAAAGGGTCCATTCCTTGTAATTTTAAATTTAAACTTATCTCCGGCTTTAAAGATTATCTCCCGTTCCCCATCCAAAGCTATACTTCCTCTATAATCAGGATTAAATATATACTCTTCATTTAGTTCAATTTTCTTAGGCATATGATGAAATATTTCTTTTAATGTACCCGCAGCAACGGGGGCTATACTTTTAGCTTCCCCCGTATTCATTTTCATAGCTGCTCCAAAATCATCATCTTCTTTTATTATCATATTCACTCCAATTAAGGTGGAAAAACCTATGGATGCTGGATGTGCTCTGGAAACAATTACCTCAACTATATCCCCCATATCACAAATAGCCTTAGAGCCAATAAATGTCTGCTTGGATATTACACAGTCCACCAAGGCAATATCTATTAATTCATCCTCTAAGAATATTTCTATTCTTTTATCCTTCCTGCAGGTCACTCCTAAATCACAGCTTTTAGCAGTTATAGCTGCTGCAGTCATACCCACCACCGTTCCTTCCAGCATCTCAGGATATACATTATTGGTTCCTGTAGAAACACTTATCAAAGGTGTTTTTACAATGGCCTTAGCCGCAGCTCTATTTGTACCATCACCGCCTAGTACAACTATACAGTTCACACCTTCTTCTTCCATAATTTTTGCCCCATTAGTAGTATCATTTAAATTTCCTTCTACTTTCATATCCAGAATACTAACAGGAATTTTCAGCTCGCCTGACACAGTTAAATCCTCTATAACCTTATATCCTATTAAAAAAGTATCTGGCATTATAAATATTTTTTCTACTCCGTATCCTTGAGCTCCTAGAATTATTCTTTTTACAATATTTATCTTTTCATTATTATCTACTACTGTAGCATGTGATACGAGTCTTCTAATATCCTTTCCAGATGCAGGATTTGCAATAATCCCTAAGCTATTCATCCTTTCACCCCATAACAGAATTTACAGAATTTCTCTGGCACCTTTTAGTATATCTTCATAATCCGGTATTACATATGATTCAAGAACTGGGGAAAATGGAATAGGTGTGTTTAAGCTTGCTACTCTGACTACTGGAGCATCTAAATAATCAAAATACTCTTCAGCAATCATTGCAGATATTTCACCTGCATAGCTTCCACGCTTAGTTTCCTCTGTTGCTATTAAAACTCTATTTGTTTTTTCCACGGATTTAAAAATAGTATTTTTGTCCAATGGATATAAAGTTCTTGGATCTATTACCTCTGCCTCTATACCTTCCTTTGCCAAAACTTCTGCTGCCTTCAAAGATTCATGTACCATTTTTCCTGTAGCTATTATTGTAATATCTTTTCCTTCTCTCTTTATATCAGCTACTCCTAATGGTATAGGTTTTACATCTTCATTTACTTCACCTTCCATTGAATATAAAACCTTATGCTCTATAAACATAACTGGATTATCATCTTCAATAGAGCTAAGCATCAATCCAAGGGCATCTTGTGGAGTTGATGGATAAACAACTTTTAATCCTGGTACATGTGTTAACCAAGCTTCTAAAGATTGAGAATGCTGTGCTGCTGCCTGTACTCCTGCTCCAGCAGGCAATCTTACTACCATTGGTAAGGATATCTTTCCTCCAAACATATATCTCATTTTAGCTGCTTGATTAACTAACTGATCCATTCCAACAGTCAAGAAATCAATAAACATCAATTCAGCAACTGGTCTTAGTCCCGTTGCCGCAGCACCTACAGCACATCCTATAATAACACCTTCAGAAATAGGTGTATCCTTCACTCTTTCAGCTCCAAATTCATCATATAAACCTGCTGTAACTCCAAAGCATCCTCCGAAGGCTCCAACATCTTCTCCAAATATAAACACATTTGGATCTTCCTTCATCTTCATTCTCATTCCTTCTCTTATTGCTTCTCCATATGTCATCTTTTTCATTTATCTTACCTCCTCTACTATATCTGTATAAATATCTTCAACAGCCAATTCTAAAGAAGGCAATGGACTGTCTTTTGCAAATTCTACTGCTTCCTCAATTTGATTTTTTATATCTTGTTTTATAGAATTTATTTCTTCTTCCGAAAAAATATTATTTTCTAGTAAGTAAGTTTCCATTCTAGGTATAGGATCTTTCTTTAGCCACTCTTCTTGCTCTCCAGCCAGTTTATAGCTACCAGGATCACCCTCAAAATGTCCTCTATGTCTATATGTTTTACACTCAATAAGTGTAGGTCCCTGACCTTTTCTAGCTCTTTCTATAGCTTCCTTAGAAGCCTCATATACTGCAAATACATCATTACCGTCCACAATTACTCCAGGAATATTATAAGCTACAGCTCTGTCAGCAACATCCTGTATAGCCTGATGATTAGATTGATGCATTGATATTCCATATAGATTGTTCTCGCAAACAAATATTACTGGAAGCTTCCATATGGATGCAAGATTTAATGATTCATGGAATGTTCCTTGATTTGTAGAAGCATCTCCAAAGAAGCAAACACAAACTTGGCTAGTCCCTCTATATTTGGCACTTAAGCCTGCTCCTACTGCTATATTATGACCTGCTCCGACAATACCATTTGCCCCTAATATTCCTCTAGTTGCATCAGCAATATGCATAGATCCTCCTTTACCTTTACAGTATCCTGTTTCTCTTCCAAACAGTTCTGCCATCATATATTTTAGATCTCCGCCTTTTGCAACTATATGACCATGACCTCTATGAGTACTAGTTATATAATCATCTTCATTAAGATTTTGGCATACTCCCGTAGCCACAGCTTCCTCTCCTAAGTATAAATGTACAAAACCAGGTATACTTCCTTCTGCAAATAAATTTGAAGCCTTTGTTTCAAATTCTCTAATTTTTAGCATTGTTTCATACATATTTTTCATATCCTTATTGGTTAAATTCAATTTTATCCCTCCTATATTTACTTTACACTTACTTCTATGCAGGCCAAGGCTGCTTCTATGCTATTGTCTTTATCACCGAATTCAGGAATATAAAGGCCCGGAACTTTGAGCCCTCCATATACAGCTTTAAGGTTTTTCTTCCCAATAGGTATACATTGCTTTATCCTATCTGCATCAATCTCTTCAGGCTTAGTTACTGCAATTGTTATCTCTACGTATACCTCTCGATTTAAATCTTTTATGCCCAGCACCTCTTCTAAGCCACATAAACAGCTTTTGGACACTGCATCTTGTACAGCCTTTTCAGCCGCACGGTTTACATCTTGACCATGAAAATCCATTCCAATTCCAAACTCTATTATAAATCTTCTAATAATCTCCCTCCTTTCTGCTTAAGTACTTTGTATCTATTTATATAAGCAAATTGAATGCCAAATTTTTTTAAAAATTAAAGTCCCAATTTTACTACTTTTGCCTATTTATCTCTTGATAAAAATGAAAAAATTCCCAAAACTGGGAATTTTCCTTTTCTCATTTTTGGGAATTTTCACTTGAATATATTTACATCTATTTTATGCTCATTAATTTTCCTATATATAGTAGACTTACTTAAATTTAATATATCGCCTGCATTTATTACATGTCCTTTAGTTTTCTTCAATGCATTTATTATAACATGTTTTTCAGTCTCTCTTATGCTCATCAAATTAAGACTAGTATTTTTCTCGACTACATCTATTTCATTTATTATTTCTTCAGGCAAACATTCGATCCCTATTACTTCATCTTGATTCAAATAATATGCTCTTTCTATAACATTCTGCAACTCCCTGACGTTGCCTTTCCATGAATGTTGGTTCAAATATAATAGAAACTCAGATGATAAGATTACATTTGTTAGGTTAGATTTGTTTAATTTATTTAAAAAATAATTTGCATATAAATCTATGTCTTCTTTCCTGTCTTTTAACGAAGGTATATTTATTTTCAATACATTTAGTCTATAATATAAATCTTCACGAAAATTCTTCTTTTTAACTTCATCAAATAGGTTTCTATTTGTTGCACCTATTACCCTTATATCCAATTTTTTAGAATATTTACCTCCAATCCTTGTCACTGTATAATTATCTAATACTCTTAACAGCTTGGCCTGAATATCTAAAGGAAGTTCTCCAATTTCATCTAAAAATATAGTTCCTCCTTGAGCCAGTTCAAATTTCCCCGACTTTCCATTCTTGGATGCCCCTGTAAAAGCACCTTTTTCATATCCAAATAACTCTGACTCAACTAGCTCTCTTGGAAGTGAAGCACAATTTACTGCTACAAATGGTCCATCAGCTTTTTTACTGTAATTATGAATTGCATGTGCAAAGAGTTCTTTTCCAGTTCCGCTATCTCCTTCAATTAATATGCTTCCACTGGTCTTTGCAAAACGTTTAGCATTATTTATAACATTTTTCATTTTATCGTTTGAAGTTAAAATATCACTAAATCTATAGATAGCTCTATTTCCAGTTACCACGTTAACTGTATTATGCAAGTATTCTATTTCTTTAAATACTAATGCTATACCTATCAGCTCATTATTAGTCAATACTGGAGTTATTTTCACGTTACAAGGAATTACTTTATCATTTATGAAAAAATTGCAATACATATAGTCCATCGTCATATGTTTTTGCCTTAATATCTCTTGAAAATCTGTTTCTCTTAAAATTTCTCTTATATCCAGTTTATTATCCTCTTCAATCCCTAAAATCTTAGATGCTATATAATTTATCTTATTTATTTTAAAATCCTTATCAGCTATTATCATTCCATCTGATATTGATTCAACTGTTGTATCAACTAACTCATGAGTTCTCAATAAACGTATTTCATTTTCAATAGAGTATGCTGCTGCAACCACTATTCCCAAAGTATGTTTATGTAATTTATCAAAGCTGCCTGACATATCTAAAACACCTATTATATTTCCCTTATTATCATGAATTGGTGCTGCTGAACAAGTCCAGCTATGATGGTACTCACAATAATGTTGAGATCCTGTAGTATGAATAGGTTTATCTACTATAATACTTGTTCCTATAGCATTAGTTCCTACTTCTTTTTCAGACCATAAAGCACCTATACAAAAATTTAAAGTATCTGCTTCTTTTCTTACAGGTTCTTCTCCTATGGTTTCTATTATTACCCCTTCTTTGTCTGTAAGAACTAGAATAAAATTAGATCCTAAAACTAACTCATTAAGGTTCTGCATAATAGGTTTAGCAACCCTTAATAGCTCCTCATTTCTTTTTAATACAACTTCAAGTTTCTCACTATCAATTGTCTTACCAAAACCTGCTTTTGGATCTACTCCTAATCTTGTACATCGTTTCCATGATTCAGCAATTATTTTATCTAACCCATCCTCAATTTCTCCTGTTTCTATAAATTTAGCCCACAAATCCTTCATGTTTTTGAACATCTCCAAATCCATGCTATCACTACCTTTTTTTATATTTATTATAGATTCTTTGCATCCTTTATATAATAATGTCTGAATATTCCTTCTACATAATTATATCATTCTTCTAGTCAAATAAGAAAAATTTTTAAATATATAGATAAATTGCTAATGTCAACCTATTTATAGATTTAAGATTTATATTTTATAAGAATGATAAAGAATTAAAGCCAATTAGCTCCCCTTGAGGTATTTCTATATGTCCTTATTAAGGTTAGCCTATCCTCCATATTTTGGAACTAATTTAGTATTGTTATTGATTAAATATATATTATTTATTTTTTTATATTTAGCTAACACTACTCACTTAAAAGTTCATTATATCTAAAAATATTGTCAACCATAAAGCTTCTGATATAATTTAATTAATACAAATAGGAAGGTGATGCTATGTACAACGAAAAAGTCGAGTTCAAAAAAGATATCCCCTTTGACGTTAAAGTTCAATCAATTAATAGATATTCTATTCACTGGCATGAAAATGTTACAGAGATAATTCTTCCTATTAAAGGTTCTGTTGAGATTACCTCCAGCTTTGAACGTAATATTGTTCAGGAAGGTGATTTCTGGTTTATAAATAATAAATATATTCATTCTATTAGTAGCTCTAATAATGCAATAGTTGCTATTTTCCATATTAATTTAGGCTATTTTAAAAATCAATTTGAGTATATAAAATATATGACTTTTAGAAGTAATATATATTCTGAAAATCAGAGAGAAAAAAGCGATTATAGTTTAGACTGTGATATAAGAATAGAATATAAAAAAAGATTTAGGAACCTGCTAATTAGTATATTATCTGATGCTACAAATGAAAATATGTTATCAAAAAAACTAACAGAAAAGTATGAGCATCAATTAATATATTCCATGGTATATGAATTTAATTGGCTCCAATTTCAAAGGAAATCTAATAAATTTGTTAGCCAAATACAGTTAGATAGATATCACAGAATCATTAAATTTATAGATGAACATTATGCAGAAAAAATTACTTTAGATGATATAGTAGCTAAGGAATTCATCACCAAAAACTACTTCTCCCATTTTTGGAAAAATCTCAGTTCTTATAGTTTTCAAGAATGTATTAGTTGTCAAAGAGTACTAAAATCAGAATATCTCCTACTCAACAATATAAACATCACTAGTATATCAGAGCAATGTGGCTTTTCCGATGTAAAATATTATTACAGGCATTTTAAGAAATGGTATGGATGTATGCCAATAGAACATAGAAATAAATCCTTTTCATATATAGAAATGGGTTCTGACTATGAAAACTTAGAATTTAATGATTTAGAAAAAGTTCTTAATGATTATATAAATAAGTATTTTATAGCCTTATATGACCATAATCTGGATTCAGATATTTCATTTTTTGTTGAAAATTATATGAAGATCAAATATCTATGCACAAAAGATAAAAATCTGGTCCCTAGTTCTTCTAACCACATCCTAATCAATCTTTTTGATCATTGTAATTTTCATTTAGAAGAAACTAATTTTATATTTAATTGGAATAGCATTGACCTCTTAGTAAATCTATCCTTAGACTTCGGTGCTTCTCTTTATTTTAGATTAAGCTGCGATAATATAGAAGAAACGTTACTATGTGATGTAGTTAATAAATTTATAGATAACTGCATTTTCCGATATAGTATGAAAACCGTTAATAAGTGGCATTTTTTTATCAATTTTAAGGATATATCCTTATATAAAGAAGCACATAATATAAGGAGAATACTTGATAAAAAGATTAAAAACGCTAAGATTAGTTATTCTTTTGAATTTTAGATGACAAAAATGTTAATTAAATTTTAGTCAATGCCACATCTTTGTCAATTGAAACAAGTTACCATTTGTTATATTATTAACATATGAACTAGTTATTTATTTAAAATCTATCATAAATAGGAGGTATTTTATGAAATTAAAAGATAAAGTAGCTATTGTAACGGGTGCTAGTGCAGGGATGGGTAAGGATATAGCTTATTATTTTGCTAAAGAAGGTGCTACTGTATATGCTGTAGCTAGAAGAATAGAAAGACTTGAAGAATTAGCAAATAGCTCCAAGGATTTAGAAGGCAAAATAATACCTATTGCAGCTGATTTAATGTGTAAAGAAGCTACAGAAAACATGGTTGAAAAAGCTTATAAAGAGTCTGGAAGACTAGATATTTTAGTAAATAATGCAGGAATAATGGACGATTTTAGTCCTGTTGGAGAAGTAAAAGATGAAATGATTGAAAAAGTTTTCAACTTAAATGTATATTCACCTTTCTACTCCATGAGAAAAGCTGTAGAGATTTTCTTAGCTAATGGCGGTGGAAATATTATAAATGTTGCTTCTATAGGCGGTTTATTTGGTGCTAGAGCTGGGGCAGCATATACTGCATCAAAACATGCTTTAATAGGTCTAACAAAAAATACTGCTTTTATGTATTCTAAGAAAAACATTAGATGCAATGCTATATGCCCTGGCGGAATTGAAACGGAAATAGGCACAGGAGAATTTATGAAAAACATAAATATGGAAGGAATGAATATGGCAACATCAGGTGCAGCTGGCAATCCAAGAACGGGTAAAGGCAGTGAAATCGCAACAGTTGCAGTATTCTTGGCAAGTGACGATGCAAGCTATGTAAACGGACAATGTATAGCAGTTGACGGAGGATGGACTGCATATTAATAAATTATATGAAACGCCAAGGCGTTCCCTATAATTTATTAATCATATAAGCTAAATCTCTCCATTCCAATATAGTATATCCTTAATCATGTCTTCCCTTACTTCCCATATATTGGCCTGAACATCGAATATATTCCAATCTTCAATTTCAAAAACTCTCATCCAACTTTCCATTACTTTCTTCTTTTCCAAAGGATGAAAATTTGCATATTTCCCTTCTATAAAAGAAAATGAATCCTTGAACCCTTTTCTCTCCATATCTTTCATATAGGACTTTTCATCTTCTTCGTCTTTAGGAATATATAAATGGTTCAATACATAATCCCACTTTCTTCCATCAAAGTATATAACTTCTGCTTCGTCTACCTCTAATACATATACTACTGTACCTTCTATGGGCTTTAACATATTTTCTTCACTAATTGAACACCAGACTGGAAATTCTACACCATCTGGCTTGGGAACCATTTTACCTGCCTTATCTACAAACCACTGGTAGAGCTTTATATAGTACTCTGCTATATCTTCAAATTGTTGTTCTATATATTTTCTTTTGACTCTATATCTTCCTTTTTCCTTTATCTCGTCAAGACTCTTTATATCTTGCCTAGTCCAAAGGGTTACCTTATTTAGGTTGCTTTTTGAATCTGCCATGATTCCATCCCTCCGATATAGTATATAGATTAATATACCCTACTTTTCATAATCAATTGAATAATTTTTATTTATAATAATACTATTGCTGGGATGCATTCTACTTATTATATTCACCTAATACAACGTCATCAATTAACCATACTATATCTATTTTTCTCACAGTAAGAGTAATTGTTCGACTAACCGGCTCATCATTTTCGCTACTTGTAATCTCTATGATATTTCCCTCAACTTCATATTCTGTATCTGATATCTTTTCTACATTCTCAGTTTCAATGCGATCTGGCCACGGACTTGAAACAAATCTTCCCGGAGCATCCTCTGGATTATTTAACCATTTATTCATAAGGTCTTCCGATACAAGTCCTCCATAATTCTCCTTCATACTCTTTTCTAATTCTTCCTTAGGTGATAAAAGCGATACAGATTGAAGTTTACCTCCAAATTCTTCAACTACTCTAGTAACTTCTTCCTTATCTTGTTTATCTATTGTTATTTCCTCTTTATCTAATTTATCTTCAGGGGTTTGTTCCTCTATTTGATTCTGTAATTTTCCCGTTGAGCTATCTTCATTTTTTAGAGCTGTACACCCTATTAGAGATATAGATAAGGATAAAGCTACTCCATATAATAATATTTTTTTCATATGATCTTCTCCTTACTTATTTTGATGCTTTTATTATAGCAAGGATTATAATTTATATGTTTACAACGAGGTTACAATATGCCACTCTCAAATAATCTTTTTACTATACTAAGTAGATTAAAATTCTACCTCAAAATCAAAAAACTTTAAAAATCTATCTTATTAATTAATAAAATGAGTTTTTAATTTATATTTTTTCATAATAAGGAAAGGATATAATTAACTAATTAACAACCAATTCTTTATACTACTATACTCTCATAAAATAGATAGAAAGGAAGAAACCTTTATGAATAACAAAAACAGCAAGCTATCCATTGGAATAGCTGCATTATTTGAAATAATATTAATAACCACCGCTATCTTTAACATCGTATCAAAACAATGGAAAGACCTTACTATATCACTCATTGCTATTGTATGTATTATACTTCCTTTTATAATCACATATATTGCTAACATTAAGAATCTGGCATTACCTCCCAACTTTCAATTAATATCATTATCATTTATTTTATTTGCACAATACTTCGGAGAAATTCTAAAATTTTATAGAAAATTTTTTTGGTGGGATTTATTTCTTCATGCTTTATTTGGCAGCTATGCAGTTATTGTTGCATTATATTTAATTAAAGGTGTTGTTAAAAAAGAAAAGGAAACTAGTGAAAACCGATTTACTATTTTTACTATAATATTTGCATTTTGCTTTTCAATCACCTTAGGCATTCTATGGGAAATGTTTGAATTTGTAGGAGATTTTCTATTTAAAGCACATATGGTTAAAGGAGGACTTGTAGATACATCAACAGATATTCTCATAAAAATTTTATCTGCTTTTATTACCTCTATAGTATATTATTATCGTAATAGAAAATTAATTAAATCCTAATTTACTTTACACTATTTTAGCTCTATTCTTCTATCTTTTCTTTAAACTTAATTTTGTTCAAGAATTTTTCTACATCTAAGTTCATCTTAAAATAATACAACCCATACGGGGTATTATTATGTTTAAACTATCAAATTTGGGTAATATATATAATGTAAATGATAATGATTATCAATTAGCTTGTACAATATATTTATTATAAATAAGGAGGTAAAATTATGCGATTTGAAGATTACAATCCTTTAGAAGAAAAGCATTATAGTATTTTAAATGTTGACGGCGAGGTTCTCAAAGAAGAAGACCTTCCATCCCTCTCAAATGATGAACTATTATATCTTTATAAGACTATGTTATATTCACGTATTATAGATGAAAAAGCATTATCCTATCAAAGACAAGGTAGGATGCTAACCTATGCCCCTAATATAGGTCAGGAGGCTGCTCAAGTAGGTAGTGCCTATGCTATGGAAAAAGAAGATTGGTTAGTTCCTGCATTTAGAGAATTAGGTGCTTGGTTAATAAGAGGGGTTCCTCTCAAGAATATTTATCTATATTGGTACGGTAATGAATGGGGAAGTTATATGCCTGAAGATGTAAAGGTGCTTCCTGTATCTGTGCCTATTGCTTCTCAGTACCAACATGCAGCAGGTATTGGAATGGCTAACAATATTAAAGGAGAAAAAAATGTAGTAGTCACTTATGTTGGAGATGGTGGTACTTCCCATGGAGATTTCCACGAGGCTCTAAACTTTGCTGCTGTATTTAAGGCTCCTGTAGTATTTATAATTCAAAACAATCAATATGCTATTTCAGTTTCTAGGAAACAACAAACCATGAGTAAAACCTTAGCTCAAAAGGCTATTGCTTATGGTATGCCAGGAATTGTTGTAGATGGCAACGATATATTTGCTATGTATTCTGCTACAAAAGAAGCTATTGACAGGGCAAGAAACGGTGAAGGTCCTACTCTAATAGAAGCCTTTACCTATCGTCTAGGTGCTCACACTACTTCTGATGATCCTACCTTATATAGAAAAGATGAAGAAGTACAAGAATGGTGGAAAAAAGACCCAATATTAAGATTTAAAAAATATTTATTGAATAAAAATATATTAACGGAAGAATGGGAAGAAAAAACTAAAAAAGAATTAGAAATTGATGTCATGTCTACCTTCGAAGAAATTGAAAATAAATCTGATACTTTAATTGAAGATATATTTAAATATCACTATGAGACTATGCCTCCGCAGTTAGAGGAACAATTAGAAGATTATAAAGCTTTTTTAGAAGGAGGTAAATAATTATGGCTAACACATTAAATATAGTTCAGGCAGTAAATCAAGCATTGATGAATGAAATGGAAAATGATCCATCCGTAGTTGTTTACGGTGAAGACGTAGGTGTTGAAGGTGGAGTTTTTAGAGCTACTGTTGGACTACAGGAGAAGTTTGGAGTCCAAAGAGCATTTGATGCTCCCCTTGCTGAATCTGCAATTGTAGGAACTGCCATAGGTATGGCAATCAATGGTCTAAAACCTGTTGTGGAACTTCAATTTATGGGATTTTCTTACCCTGCTTTTAACCAGATAATCTCCCATGTTGCTAGAATGCGTAACCGCAGCAGAGGCAGATATACTCTTCCTATGGTAATTCGTGCTCCTTATGGCGGAGGAATTAGGGCATTGGAACATCACTCTGAAAGTACGGAAGCCCTTTATGCCCATATACCTGGACTTAAAGTAGTTATTCCTTCCACTCCTTATGATGCAAAGGGGCTTCTTATAGCAGCAATCAGAGACCCTGACCCTGTTTTGTTCTTAGAGCCAAAGAGAATATACAGAGCATTTAAACAGGAAATCCCAGAGGAAGCTTATGTACTTCCTATTGGAAAAGCAAAGGTTGTAGAGGAAGGTGAAGATGTCACCATTATAACTTGGGGCGCTATGGTAAGAGATGTACAGAAAGCCAGTGAAATGGTTAAATCAAAGGGAATCAACCCTGAAATCATAGATTTAAGAACTATTTCTCCGATGGATAGAGACAGTTTTATTGAATCTGTTAAGAAAACTGGAAGGGCTATAGTAGTTCACGAGGCACCTAAGTCCTTTGGAGCAGGGGCAGAGATTGTATCTATTATCAATGAAAAGGCCTTTTTATATTTGGAAGCCCCACCTACTCGTGTAACTGGATTTGACACTATATTTCCATTACCAAGGGGAGAAAAACACTATATTCCAACCCCTGAAAGAATTGCAAAAACTATTGAAGACGTAGTTAAGTTTTAGTGGAGGAGGTATATTATGAGATTTGAATTTGAATTCCCGGATATAGGTGAAGGTATAAGAGAAGGTACTCTTATGAAATGGTTAGTCCATGAAGGAGATAATATAGAGGAAGGTCAATCAGTTGCCGAGGTTGAAACAGATAAGGTTACTACAGAAATACCTTCTCCAAGATCAGGCAAAGTCTTAGAATTGAAGTTTCAAGAAGGAGATACCATTGAAGTAGAACAAGTTTTTATTGTAATAGATACTGAAGGTAATTCTATAGATGTAGTTGAAAAGCCAGAGATCGTAGAAGAAGAAACTGCTGGTGTCGTAGGTGAAGTAATAGCTTCCTCTGAATTAATTCCAGCAAGTACTGAGGGAACAATATCCACTTCTAAAGAATCCCTTCAAAAGAAAAAGGTATTAGCTACTCCTGTGGCACGTGCAATGGCTAAGGATTTAGGTGTTGATATTACAACAGTAGAAGGCACAGGTCCAAATGGTCGAGTGATGAAGGATGATATTAGAAAGGCTAGAGAATCTATATCTAATCCTGCACAAGAAAAACCTAATATACAGGAGATTGTATATGATAATAGAGAAAATATCGAAAGAATTCCGCTTACAAGGATTAGAAAGACTATTGCAGAGCAAATGGTAAAATCTAGATTTACAATACCTCATACAACTGCAATGGATGAAATAGATGTTTCCAAACTAGTTGAATTTAGATCTAAGTATAAAGATAAATTTAAGTCTGAAGATATTAATTTAACCTATTTACCATTTATTATTAAAGCAGTTATTACAGTTTTAAAGCAGTATCCTGAATTTAATTCTTCCTTTGACGAGGAAAGAGGAGAACTTATTCTAAAACATTTCTATCATATTGGTATAGCTACTGATACCGATAGAGGTCTTATGGTTCCAGTACTTCGCGACGCCGATAAAAAAAGCATAGTAGAAATTGCTAAGGAAATCGAGGACTTAAGTAGTAGGGCTAAAGAAAACAAGATGGAAGTCCATGAATTAAAGGGCAGTAGTTTTACTGTGACTAATTACGGTTCTATTGGCGGATTATTTGGTATTCCTATTATCAATTATCCAGAATCAGCAATACTTGGTATCGGTAAAATTGTTAAAAAGCCTATTGTGAAGGATGATGAAATAGTAATTGCTCATATGCTACCTTTATCCTTATCCTATGATCATAGAATAATTGACGGTGCCAGCGGAGCACGTTTCCTAAATCTATTGAAAGAACTATTATCTGACCCTGAAATATTACTGATGAAGTCATAGAAAGGTAAAAGGTGATTATATGAATAAATATGATCTTGTTGTTTTGGGTGGAGGCCCTGGGGGTTATGTGGCTGCCATAAAGGCAGCCCAACTAGGGGCTAAGGTAGCTTTAGTTGAAAAAGAAAAATTAGGAGGCGTTTGTCTAAATTGGGGTTGTATACCTACTAAGACAATGTTGAAAACAGCTAAGCTTTATAAGGATATACTAAGAGGAGAGGAATTTGGTATCGTTGGAATTGATACTGATAATATAAAAGTAGATTGGCATTCACTTCTAAAAAGAAAAGATAAAGTTGTAAATCAATTGGTATCGGGAATATATACTCTTTTTAAGAAGAATAAAATTGACCTTTACGAGGGTATGGGTACTGTGCTAAACAGAAATGAAATTAGAATAAATGATGAAATTCTCTGGGGGAAAAATCTTATTATAGCTACTGGAGCTAAAGAAAATTTCCCTTCAATAGAAGGATTAGAAGATATGGTTAGGTCTGGAAAAGTTATAAATAGTAAAGGAGCATTAAGTCTTTCAGAGATTCCAACTGAGTTGGTAGTCGTTGGCGGCGGAGTTATAGCTGTTGAATTTGCCACACTCTTTAACTCCCTAGGTTCTAAGGTAACTCTAATTCAAAGGTCTAGCCGTATACTAACTTCTGTAGAATCCGAAATGGCTCTAACCTTAGAAAAGCATCTTAAAAGAGAAGGCATCAATATATTAACTGACACAAAGTTAAAGTCTATCTCTGAAAATGGAGTTTTATTTGAGCATAAAGGTCAAGATAAAATAGTCAAAGGAGATAAATATCTTGTATCCTTAGGATTGAAACCTCAGCTAAATGGAATAGAAAAACTTAATTTAAAACTGGATTCCAAAGGTTTTGTAGAAACAAATGAAAAGCTGGAAACCAGCGTAGATGGAGTATATGCTATTGGTGATTTAAATGGTAAGTTTGCTTTAGCCCATGTTGCTTCTGCTGAAGGAGTTGTAGCAGCAGAAAATATTATGGGTAAAAAAAATACAATAAACTATAATATAGTTCCTGCTTGTATCTACACCTTCCCTGAATTAGCCAGTGTAGGTCTTACAGAAGAAGAAGCTAAAGCTCAGGGTTATGATGTTATAGTCAGCAAATTCCCATTAGCTGCTAACGGAAAAGCTCTATCTGAAGGAGAAACTTTAGGTTTCGTAAAAATAATAGCCGATAAAAAATATGGTGAAATTCTTGGAACTCATATAATGGCATCCCATGCTACAGATATGATTTCAGAAGCAGTTGTAGCTATGCAAATAGAAGGAACAGTCTATGATATTGCAAAGGCAATACACCCTCACCCCACTCTTTCAGAGATTATGATGGAAGCTGCCCACGGTGCCATAGATAAACCCATTCATATATAGAAACTCCCTTTTGGGAGTTTTTTTATGTCCAATTAAATGTCCAATATAATTTATTTTTCTATATCATTAATAATCACCAAATTTTTAAATAGATATATTATATATAACTATTTATATAAATACAAAAGGAGGTATTATTAGTGAAAAAATCTTTATCCAGAATTTTAATTTTCTTATTGATTGGTTTAATAGCCTTTAGCTCCATTGGATGCGGAAAGAAGGAACTAACCATAACAGCAGAAGAAAAGGAACAAGGCTATAGAGCATACAAAGATATGGGGATGAAATTTAAATTATCTGATGTATGGAAGACCTATGATGATAATTTAATGCTTGATGGTCTAGGAGATGAAGAAGATGAAAATAGTCCTATATATACTGGTAGAAAATATGGATTTATCTCCAATGAATTAATAACTGAATATTATGATGTAGCTGAAAACGTTAAAGATCAGGAAGAACAAAATAAAAGATTTTCTGAAATCTTTTCACAGGTTAAAGATATCTTTTCTATAGTTGTATTTAGGAAGGATAAACTTCCAGCAGAAGATAAAATAGCTGAATTGACTGGAATGACTCATAATGAAAAAATCTCAACTATTGCAGATTATGTCTTTTATTTCTGCAAGAATGATTATGATGAGGCTGAGCTATCCGAAGAAGCTAAGGTTGGATATAAGGCTTTATTTGATGATGTAGAGAATGTTAAATCGAGTCTTACAGTTTATAAACCTATGACCCCTCAAGAATCTATAGCTGGTCTGAAAAAAATTGAATTTAATCTTAAAGATTTAGAGGGCAATGATGTCACCCATGAAGTGTTTAAAGATAAAAAGTTGACTATGGTAAATATTTGGGGTACATTCTGTGGACCTTGCATAAGAGAAATGCCAGATCTAACTGCCTTACATGAAGAATTAGAAGATAAAGGCATAGGAATTTTAGGTATTATATCTGATACCCCTAACTCAGAAAATGAAGATGCAGCCAGAAAGATAGTAGCAGATGCAAAAGTTACATTTACAAGTATAATCCCAGATGACAATATGAAAAACACTCTATTATCCAGTATCTCTGGAGTACCTACTTCCTTCTTTGTCGATAGTGATGGAAAAGTGGTAGGCGAAGTAATAACGGGTTCACGAAGCAAAGAAGAATATCTAGAGATAATGTTAGAAGTTCTTGAATCATTAAAATAATAGGACTTCCTAGATATAGTTAAATGGAGGAGAAAAAATGAAAGACAATTTATTAAGTAATATCATATTAATTGGTAGCATTGGGTTAATCATTGTAGGTGTTTCAAAAGGAGAAGTTGCCACTGTTCTTACTAAAGCTATCAATATATGTCTGGAGTGTATAGGAATTGGCTAATAACAATAAAAATAGGCATATAGTTCAATTATTAAGTACCATTGCTACAAATGGACATATAAAAGGCTTTTTCACTGGAAAATTATATAAAGGAAACCTAAAAAATTTTTGTGTCCCTGGACTACACTGCTATTCTTGTGCTGGAGCATTGGGTTCCTGCCCTATTGGATCTATGCAGGCTGTTATTGGAAGTATGAAATATAAATTTTCATACTATGTGTTAGGTATTATGTCTTTATTTGGAGTATTATTTGGAAGGCTTATATGCGGCTGGCTCTGTCCCTTTGGATTTGTAGAGGATTTACTTCATAAAATACCTTCTCCCAAAATTAAACTTCCTAATAAAGTTCATAATATATTAAAATATCTTAAATATGTGGTACTACTCTTATTTGTTATAATACTTCCCCTTGTTTTTCAAGATGAACTTGGCATCAGTGATCCATATTTCTGTAAATATATTTGTCCATCTGGAACTCTTTTTGGAGGTATACCTCTTTTATCACTGAATCCCAGCCTTAGAAGCGGATTAGGCTCTTTATTTATTTTAAAACTATCTATACTTATAGCAATTATCCTTTTATCAATCCTTATATATAGAGTTTTCTGTAAGTATTTATGTCCTTTAGGGGCCTTTTACTCTATATTTAATCCTATAAGTTTCTATAAGCTTGAAGTAGATAAAGAAAAATGTATAAGTTGTGATATCTGTACCAAGACTTGTAAAATGAATGTTGAAGCATATAAAAAACCTAATGATATGGAATGTATCAGATGCAATGACTGCGTTAAATCATGTCCTAAGAATGCCATAAGCTTTAAGAAACCCCTCAATAGAAAATAATTGAGGGGTTTCTTATTGGGGAAACTTCAATAAATTCATATATTTACAAACTCTTCCATATCCTATAAACTATAGATAAATACATAAAAGAGGTGATATCTTGAAAAATTTTGAAACCATGTTAAATGAGTATGCAAAGTTATGTGTTAAAGTAGGTATAAACATCCAATCAGGTCAACCTTTAGTTATTAACGCTCCCATTGAAGGTGCTTATTTTGTAAGACTTGTGGCTAAAAATGCCTATGAGCTTGGTGCTAGTGAAGTTCATGTTAATTGGAATGATGAAGTACTTACAAAATTAAAGTTTGAAAATGCTCCTATGGAAATATTTGAAAACTTCCCAAAGTGGTATGCAGACGGTTTAGAAGATTATGCTAAGAAAGGTGCAGGTTTCCTCTCTATCTCAGCTCAAGACCCTGAATTACTTAAAGAAATCGACCCTAAAAAAATAGCTGCAAATAATAAATCTTCCTCCATAGCTTTAAAGGAATGGAGAAAATATACTATGAATGATATAAATCCTTGGTGTGTAATATCTATTCCTACAAAGTCTTGGGCAAAAAGAGTATTTCCAGATGTAACTGAAGAAGAAGCTGTAGAAAAATTATGGGCAGCCATATTCAATGCTACTCGTATGGATTTAGAAGACCCTATTAAAGCTTGGGAAAACCATATGGATAATTTAAAAGATAAAGTTGACTTCTTAAATAATAAAGAATTTAAAACTTTACATTACACTTCATCTAACGGTACAGATTTAATTGTAGAATTGCCAGAAGGACATATATGGCTGGTGGTGGAGCAATAGATTCTAAAAAAACTTATTTTGCTCCAAATATGCCTACTGAAGAAGTATTTACTATGCCCCTCAAAACTGGTGTAAATGGTGTATTATACAGTACAAAGCCTTTAAACTATGCAGGGAATACCATTGATGAATTTAAACTTACATTTAAGGATGGAAAGGTAGTTGATTTTGACGCTAAGGTTGGTAAGGAAACCCTAAGCATGCTATTGGATATTGACGAAGGTGCAAAACACTTAGGAGAAGTTGCCTTAGTTCCTTATGACTCTCCAATATCCAATTCTAATATTATCTTTATAAACACTCTATTTGATGAAAATGCTTCCTGCCACTTTGCTTTTGGTAAAGCTTATCCTACCAACATAGCAGGCGGAGAGAAAATGACAGATGAAGAGCTAGAAGCTCACGGAGTAAATAACTCTCTTACTCATGTTGATTTTATGATAGGTTCAAAAGATATGAATATCCTTGGAGAAACTAAGGACGGGGAGAAAATACAAGTATTTGAAAATGGCAATTGGGCATTTTAATTTAATGGTAGGGAAATCTTTCCCTGCCATTTTATTTTTATAGAAATTCCATATTTATTATTATATTTTCCCTTTTATGGGTAAGTATATCTTTAAGGATGGTGATATATTTGAAATCTTTAACATCATATAATCTAAAAGGATTAGAGTTAAAAAATCGGATAGTAATGCCCCCAATGTGTATGTACTCCTCTGATGAAAATGGAATGGTTAAGGATTTTCACGAGGTACATTATGTATCTAGGGCAATAGGCGGTGTTGGATTGATCATTGTAGAAGCTACTGGTGTTGTTCCAAATGGTAGAATATCTAGCAATGACCTTGGCATCTGGAGTGACGAACATATACTAGGATTAAAATCCTTGGTGGATAAAGTAAAATCTCACGATAGTAAAATAGCAATACAATTAGCCCATGCAGGAAGAAAATGCACATCAAATGATGAATATATTGTAGCTCCTTCAGCTATTAGGTTTAGTGAGGAATATAGAGTACCTCGTGAATTAACTATAGATGAAATCAAGGAATTGGTTTTAGCCTTTAAAGAAGCTGCAAGACGTGCAGATGAAGCTGGTTTTGACAGCATAGAAATTCACGGAGCCCATGGATATCTTATACATGAGTTTCTATCACCTATTACCAATAAGAGAACTGATGAATATGGTGGCAGTCTAGAAAATCGAACTCGCTTCTTAAAGGAGATATTAGTTTCTGTTAAAGAAGTATGGCCTAAAGAAAAACCAATTCTTCTTAGAGTATCTGCCGATGATTATGCAGAAGGCGGAATCAATAAAGAAGAAATGGTTAAAATTATCAATGAAATCAAAGATAATATAGATATGGTCCATGTAAGTACTGGTGGACTCATTAGCGTTAAATTTGATATATTTCCAGGATATCAAGTATTACATGCTGAAACCATAAGGAGAGAATGTAATATACCTACAATTGCAGTAGGACTTATCAATGGATATGACCAAATAGAAGAAATTCTATATAATAATAGGGCTGACTTAGTAGCTATAGGCAGAGGTCTGCTTCGTGATCCACATTTTGTATTGAATATGGCCTATGAAAATGGACTTCCTTTAAAATATCCTCAACAATATGAAAGAGGATATATGTAATAAAAAACTGGCAAATTAAATTTGCCAGTTTTTTACTTATAGCTAACTACTTCTACCCCTTCATATTCTACTATCTTTTTTAATTCATTTAAATATTCATCTGATGGAGTTTTAAAATCTCTTAATGGCTTTTCCTTTCCAAGAGCTTCATATTTT
Organism: Tissierella sp. P1; assembly: GCF_002266425.1. Lineage (GTDB taxonomy): Bacteria > Bacillota > Clostridia > Tissierellales > Tissierellaceae > Tissierella > Tissierella carlieri. The sequence goes on along the minus strand of NZ_NPMN01000014.1, from coordinate 14,776 downwards.
ATATCTCCAAATGAATGATATGGCAGAAACTCTATTTTTGGTTCTTTTATACTATCTTTAACAAAAATAGCTGTTCTTCTTATATTATCTTTATCAGAATTTACACCATCTATTACTGGTATACGTACTACTGCATCTGCATTTAACTCTTTTAACCGTCCTATATTTTTCAATATCTCTTTATTGCTAACTCCAGTGAAAGATTTATGTTTCTCGTCATCCATATGTTTAATATCTATAAATATCAAATTTAACTTCTCTAATATATCTTTTACTTCATCAAAGTCAAAGTAGCCACAGGTTTCAACTGCTAAATCTATAGCTTTATCATAGAGCCTATATACAAGTTCTCTAAGCATATCTACTTGAAGCGTTGCTTCCCCACCAGAAAAGGTAACTCCGCCACCTGAGAATCTATAAAATATTCTTTGTTTTTCTATAATATTTAATATTTCCTCACTACTATAGCAACGAATTAACTCTTCTTCCTGTGAAATCTTATTAAGATTAACATGACTTTCTGGATTAGCACACCATTTACACCTAAGAGGACAACCAGCAAAGAAAATTACTGTTCTGATTCCATTACCATCATTCACAGAAAAATTTTGCGGTTCCATAAAGTATCCATTCATTTAGTTCACCTCTAACTTGGGATTAAGTACATAGGATATCTCAAACTAATATTTTTCATGGGCCGTTCTTGCAATTATGGCATCCTGCATTGACCTAGATAAATTGATAAATTGTGTACTATATCCTGCAACTCTAACTAATAAGTCTTTATAGTCCTCTGGCCTTTCTTGAGCTTTACGCAATATTTCAGTAGATATTGTATTAAACTGAACATGAAATGCTCCAAGGGAGAAAAAGGACTGGATCATGGCTCCTAAATTACTTTGACCTCTTTTCGTATTTACCAGTTCCTCATTTAATCTTAAATTCAACAATGTTCCACCAGAGTGAACGTCTTGGTTAAGTTTTGCTGCAGAACGCATAGCTGCTAATGGAGTAGATATATCAGACCCAGCAAATGGTGATACCCCTTCTGATAATGGTTCTTTAGCTTTTCTGCCACATGGAGTTGCCCCAACAACTTTACCAGTTGGTAAATAATTAGAAATTCCCATAAAGGCTGTGTTAAAATTGTTACCATTTATATCTTTATATTTATGTCCTTCCTTGTAATAATGGTTAGCCATCTTGATAGCTATATCATCCACATAGTCCATATCGTTACCATACTTTGGAACATCTAAGGCTAATTTTCTTAAATCATCATAGCCTTCCCAATTGGCATCAAGTGCATTTATAAGATTTTCCATAGTTGTTACCTTATCTTCAAATACTAGTTTCTTAATAACAGCCAGTGAATTAGAAGTAACCGCAAGACCTATTCCAGTAAGGACCGGTCCTAAATTATATTTTGCTCCTGCATCAACTAAATCCTTGCCTTGCAGTATACATTCTTCTATACAGGATGATAAGAAAGGCCTTGGAACCATTTCCTTATGAAGCTTTTGTGCCAATAAAGTTGCAATAACTGAGTGTTTAATTAAGTTGTCAAACTGCTTATAGAAAGCAGTTTCCATTTCTTCATAGGTCTCAAATGTTTTTGGGTCCTTTTCATCTAATCCTATCTTCTCTTTAGTAATCCTGCTTATCCCTTGATTTAGTGCAAATTCCAATGCTGCGGTAAAATTAATATTAACTGCTGATGTCCATTCTCCTGTTTTTCTGAAATGCGGAACTACACAGCCGCAGTTATTCCAATCTCTTGCATCTTCTGACTCATAGCCTGCATTAATAAGCATTTGATAGCCTGCATTATCACTATGAATAGCTGGAAATCCTGTGCCTTTACTTACTAAATGGGTTACAGCTTCTAGAAACTCACTTGGGCAATCCTGATGAATTCTGACACTAAGTCCAGGCTGGTGAGTCTTTATCCTTTCAGTAGCCTTTAAACTCATATAGGATAAATCATTAGTAGCATCCTTTCCATCTCTTGCTTTTCCACCAATTGTTAAGTTTTGAAATTGATTGTATCCAGCAAAAAATTCCGCTGTATTGGCTGAAATTGTCCACACCCATTCAGAAAGCTTTATCCAATATGCTTCAATTAGCTCTTGAATCTGATCCTTAGTCATGATCCCTTTCTCTATATCAGATTTATAATAGGGATACATGAACTGGTCAAATCTTCCCACATTAAGAGCCAATGGATTTTCAGATATTATGCCTCCTACTTGTGCAAACCAAATGAATTGAATAGCTTCATAAAAAGTAGTTGGAGGATTTTCCGGTACCTTATTGCATATTTCTGCAATATTTAAAAGTTCTCTTTTTCTTATTTCATCCTTTTCTTCTATTGCCATTTCTTTTGCTTTTTGAGAATATCTTTTAGCAAGTGTTATAATTCCCCCTGATGTAATAATTATAGATTTATAGAAATCTTTTTTCTTCAAATCTTCAGCAGAGGTATCTGACAGTTTTAATAAATTTTCTTCAGCTTCTTTAATTATTCCTCCAAAACCTTTTTTGAATAAAACATCTTGATAATCTGGTGTTATCTCACCAACAGCTTGCCTCCATTTAGAATCATTATCTACAATACCTGTATCAACAACAACTTTTGCAGTTTCTTTAGGTAATTGTGCCAGGAAGGATTCTTCTAATGATTTTCCCTTCCAGTAAGGAAATATTTCTTTTCTGACATATGCCCTTTGCTCATCTGTCATGACATAAGGATCTTGTACTCTTTTATCAAAACTATCCATTTCCTTATCTACCCAAGTCCAAGAGAATTCAGGTGTTAAAATACCACATTTTCTAAATTCACCTATAGCACCTACGATAAGCTCACCCTCAAAGATATTTGTATCTATTTGTTTACAAGTATCTCTAAAAGCTTTAGCTCTTCTTATTGGTATTGATTCACCCTCAGTCATTTTGTGTGATTCGGTCCAAATTCTCGCTCTTTCATAAGAAATTGCTGGTTTAGAATTTATATAATTCTGTCTTGCCATTTCAATCCTTTCTGTAACCATATCTATGCTCCCTCCTTTATTTAATTCTAAATTTTATGTTTTTACATCTTGTGTGCGTTATAACATACTTAATATTTAAAATTTATTCAGAATGATTTAAATCATTCTGAATAAATTTAATACTTAACTATATTCTGAAATATAACTTCCGTATCATATGGATTGCTGTATGAATGTTCTACATTAGCTTTAAAGGCTAATGCAGATGGAGCTTTAAGTTCAAATCTCTCATTATCTACGGTTAATAAAAGAGTTCCTTTGGTCACGACAATATATTCATTGATTGAATTTTCATGAGGTGTAGACACATGGTTTGCTCCTGGAAGCAACTTAATATAAAAATACTCAAACCCTGATATAGGATTAAAAGGAAATACATCATACAACATCATTTTCCCATCGGATTCATATACTGGTTCTAAATCATCTAAGGATATTGGCTCATAATCCTTAGTTTCACTGCTTAGCAACTCTGAAAATGAAATCCTTAAACCAGTAGATATCTTCCATAATATTGATATAGTAGGGTTTGATTCTCCTCTTTCAATCTGACCAAGCATAGCCTTACTTACACCAGTCAAATTAGATGTATCTTCTAGCGTCAAACCTCTTTCAAATCTCACTCTTTTCAAAACTGTTGATATATTAGATGATGGATCCTTCATATTTTAAAGCCTTTCTACTCAATTAGTTATTATACTTTTAATTATAAGCAATATCCTATGAGGCTTCAATACAAAATTTTAATTTTCTGCTTTCATGCTCTCTACTATAATTTTATCATTGATTCTCTTAAGGGGATATGCTCCTGACAATAAAGCTATAATTGTAGCCCCTACACAAGCAATGGCTATATTTTTCCATGGTATAATCCACTGAAATTCTCGAATCTTCATCAATATATTAAATAATATATATGACAGCCCTGTACCTATAACCCCACCAAATATTGCTGCATATATTCCATAAAAAAGACTTTCAAGTGCTACCATTCTCTTAATTCCAGATTGTGTCATACCTACAGCCTTAATCATTGCAATTTCCTTAGTTCTTAATATAATATTCGTGCTTATGGTATTTATTATATTTATAGAACTGATTAAAGTGATTATGGCCACAAAGCCATATAAAAATATGCTTACTATTATACTTGCTACCCTATTTTCCTTAGCCGACTCTGCATAGTCTATATAATGGAGTCCTGGTGTTGCTTCCTCTAGGTCATCTAAATAAGCTTTTACACTTTCAATACTTCCATTTTCAGCCATTTCAATATACATATTTGTACGATATCTTCCTACCTCAGCATCATCAAAGTCCTCATCATCTGTCTTGAGTAAATTCTCTAATACTGACTCTGTAGTTATTATATTTATACTGCCATTTAGATTATATTCCTTATCTAATATGCCTTTTTCTAATACTCCTACTACTGTTAATTCTTTATAAACAGGTTCTACTCTTTCTTTATTTAAGTCATAGGAAGTATAAGGTATCTTATCTCCTACCTTTAATTTATATCCTTCCATCAAAGAATTCCTATCTGTTTTTTGATTATATGCATAGGTACTGTTTATAACCAATACTCCATTTTCTTTATTTAATCTATTTACATCTAAGGTTCCCTCTTTTAAGAGTCCTTTTAAATTTTCAAAATTTTCATCTCCAATAGTGGATACTTGAACATTATTTATCCTAATTAAGTTGTCTTTCTTCTTCTCAAATAAAAACGGAGCCATTTCTATCATCTTTTTACTGATTCTGCTTTCTTCAATTAAGGCCTCACCGTTATTAAATTTTACTTTATATACTCTTTTTATATCCTTTATATTCCTTAGCCCTGTATATATTTCTTCTGATTTATCATCTATATCCCCGTAAATGGAGAAATCTCCCATTTCTTTACTTTCTACAATTCCCATCTTAAACATAAAATCTGAGAAGCTAGAAAACGTAATAAATAAAGATATACTTATAACCATAGAAAATACAGTGATTATAAATCTCTTTCGATTTCTTCTTAGATTTTTATATGCAATTTCTCCTTCTACTCCTAAGATTCTTCTGATAAAAACAGAATTCTGCACCTTTTTAAATTTTTCCTTTTTAAAACTTCCTGTATTCCTAACGGCTTCTAAAGCTGATACTTTTCCTGCTCGCCTTGCTGGTCCTATGGCAGATAAAAATACTGTAACCAATCCTGTTATAGTACTAATTAAAAATACAGCTCCTGATATGGTTATTTTCATATCTTTAAAAAGTGGGATATCTGATTTTAGCAAGCTAATGATATATAAAACTACTCTCATGGCAAATACTCCTGAAAATAATCCAATAGGTATTCCTATTATGCTAAGTATCAGAGCTTCCTTAAGTACTATTCCCCTAATTTGATTTGGAGTGGCTCCAACTGATCTAAGTAACCCAAATTGAGCTATTCTCTCTAATACAGAAATATTAAAAGCATTGTATATAACCGCTATTGTAGATACTATAATCAACCCTACTACAAAGATTAAAAGAACTACCATTGATTTATCAAAGGTCTGACTCATACTCTCAGCATATAGCCTTAATACCCTATAGTTATATTCAAAGTCCTCTTCTGTCTTTCCCAAATCCTTTGCAATCGATGTTATTTTTTCGTATGCGTCTTTTATATTGGGAATTTTTATATAAGCATTGTAATTCCCTTCTTCTACTCTACTATCTAGTCCAGTAATACCTTTAGTAACTAGATTTCCCTTCCAAATATATTGAGGTTTTATAAATCCTACAACTGTATATTCCTTTTCTCCTGTTTTCTCAAATATTTCTTTCCTAACTATTTGCCCATCTTGAGTTTCTTCATCATTCCCTATTATCCTATTACCCATTGTTAATTTTATCTTATCCCCTAGTTTTACCTCTTTATCAAAGTAACTAGCCATCCAATACTCTATAGCTATTTCATCTGGAGCTTTAGGGAATCTTCCTTCCTTAAGATTAAAGGGGAGCATTTCTATATCCTCTTCTTCAAGTCCTTCTATCTCTATATATCTATATGGAATATCCCATCTATACTCTTCCTTTTCTTCTTCTGTAGTCTCTTTGACTATAGCTGCACCTTCAAGTTTACCAATCCCTACTTCCGATACTCCTACATGATTAATCATCTTGTTTATATTGTCCTTATCCATTTCAGCAAACTTAGCATGATAAGAACCATTTTCTCTTATTGCCTCTGTAATTAATGCTCCTCTAGCAGATACAATTATAGTACCTATTGCTGAAACAAGTGCTACAGATAAAATTATTCCTAATATAGTAAGGAGTGTCCTATTTCTCTGTCCTTTCAAATATCTGTAAGTGATTTCTTTATAGGATCTCACTATTAATCACCTCATCTTTTATGATATTACCATCTCCTATAGTTATTATCCTATCAGCTTGAGATGCAATATTTAAATCATGTGTAATGAGTATTAATGTTTGATTATATTTTCTTACAGATATTTTAAGTAAATCTATTATTTCCTTACTATTTTTACTATCTAAATTTCCTGTAGGCTCATCTGCTAATACTATGGATGGGCTATAGGCCAAAGCCCTGCCTATGGAAACTCTTTGCTGTTGTCCTCCTGAAAGCTCATTTGGCAAATGATGTCTTCTATCTTGCAATCCAAGAATATTTACTAATTCTTCAAAATGATCTTTATTTACTTTCTTTGTATCTAAAAGTAAAGGCAATAGCATATTTTCTTCTGCTGTGAGAACTGGGACTAGATTATAAAATTGAAAAATAAATCCTACCTTCCTTCTTCTAAATATGGCTAATTCCTTTTCTGAAAGACCATATATATCTACTCCATCTATATAAACCTTTCCACTTGTTGGCTTATCTACTCCTCCTAACAGATGCAATAATGTAGATTTTCCAGAGCCACTAGCTCCTACTACTGCTACAAACTCTCCTTGCTTTATAGTTAGATTAATGTTTTTTAAAGCTTCTACTTTGGTATTTCCTGTACCGTAGAATTTACATAAATCAACAACCTTCACTACATCCATATTTACTTCCTCCTATCCATTTTTCTAACTATATTATATAATGTCAACCTTACATCTTGATGAATAAAAGGATTACAATTTAGTAAGAAAAGCAAGAATAGTACTTTTCTATTCGTTATAAGATTAAACTACTCCTTTTAAGAAAGTCATTGTAAATTCTGTTCCTTCATTTTTCTTACTTTTTACAGAAATAGTCCCGTTTTGAGATTCTACTATTAGTTTTGCTAGATTCAGCCCTATACCTATACTTTCTGGCTTAACTTCAGAACTTACTTTATAGAATCTCTCAAATATATGTGGTAAATGTTTTTCATCTATACCTTCACCGTTGTCCCTTACAATAATACTGCTAAATAATGGTGTCTCTTCTAGACTAATATTAATCTTTCCTCTACTATGCTCTATAGCATTCTTTATTATATTTATTAAAGCTTCCCCTGTCCACTCTTTATCTCCATAGAAAATTGCATTTTCATCTCCTTCTATTTCTAAAACCTGATTTTTTAGCCTATGATTCAATGCAGATAAAGCTATATTAAGTATATCTTTTAATAGAACCTTTTCCTTCTTAAACTCGATTGCTCCTGCTTCTATTCTAGCTACCTTTAATAAATTGATTGTAAGCCATTCCATCCTCTCTAACTGAGTTCTTTCCTTCTCTAAGAAATTTTGCTTCATATTTAGATCCATATTTTTATCTTCTAATAGAAGATCATTTATTACTATTAAAGAAGACAATGGTGTTTTAAGCTGATGAGAGATATCTGATATCATATTTCTTAGGAATACTTTTTCTCTTTTCAATACACTTAAACTATTTTCTAGTCTATTTGCCATTTGATTGAATTGATGGTTTAGTATATTAAAATCCCCTTCTCCTTCCTCAGTTAAATAAACTCCAAAATCCCCCTCTACTACTTTTTCCGATGCAGTATATATATCCTGCACTTTTTTATATATCTTCTTATATTCTCCCTTAAGCATAAAACCTAGAGGAATTATAAAAGAAAGAATTATTATAGATATAAGCATTTGCATCTTGTTACCCTTTAATATAGGCTGAAAGGATTTATCTAACTCCTCATAATAGCCGTATAATTTTAATATTTCCTGTCCAATTAGTATATTTTCCTCTGAAACTTCCTTAGTTATATAGGGAATTATATCATCCTTTAATTCAGGATGATTTTTTATTATATTTCCAACTAAAGCCATATCTCTTTCTATTATCTTCTTATTTATATTATCTATAAATATATTTACAACAAAAAAGCCTATCACAGCAAATACTATCTGTAATATTATGAGTTTCAATATCATAGATTTAAACTCTTCATTCCGAAACATATACTACCCCCTTACATCTACATCCCATCTATATCCGACACCTCTTACAGTTTTTATATATACGGGATTAGATGAATCTTCCTCTATCTTTTCTCTAAGCCTCCTTATATATACCGATAATGAATTATCATCTACGAACTCTCCATCTACATCCCATAGACTTTCTAATATCTTTGTCCTAGATAATACTTGATGGGAATTGTTCATTAGAATATTTAACAGCTTATATTCTGAGGGGGTTAATTGGATTAATTCTCCTTTGATATATGCTTTATATTCTATTAAATTCAGCCTAATATCTCCCGATACTAGAATATCCCTTTGAGTGCCATTAGATACCCTCCTAAGCACTGCTTTAATTCTAGAAATCAGCTCCTTTATTCTAAATGGCTTAGTTATATAATCATCTCCACCAATATCTAATCCCATTACTATATTCACTTCTTCATCTTGAGCTGTCAAAAATATAATCGGTGTTGTTTTATCCTTTCTTATATATTTACATAGTTCAAAACCATTTCCATCTGGTAATCCAATATCCAGTATTATTAAATCATAGTCTATTTTATCCACTAATTCTTTTCCTTTAGAAAATGTATTTGCCACATCTGCTGCATATCCCTCATTTTTTAAAGTATATTCTATTCCCATGGCTAAGGTGGCATCATCTTCTACTAAAAGTATCTTTATCATATAAACACCCCTTTCATTATTAATATTATAGCAAAATATTAATAATTTCCTAATTAACTTTAATTCATTGAAGCAAATTGCATTTATTGATTTTTTGAATTATAATTATATCATTAACTAATCTAATAAAATATAGTGATGTGATATAATATGATGAATTTTATTTTAAAATATTTATGGTTCTTTATTATTTATGCTTTCTTAGGATGGTGTGTAGAAGTTGCTTATCACGTAGTGACATCTGGCAAATTTGTTAATAGAGGTTTTTTAAATGGTCCTGTATGTCCAATTTATGGTTTCGGTATGATAATATTGATATTTTGCTTAGAAGACCTATCAAAAAATTTCTTTCTATTATTTTTAGGTACATTTTTGCTTACGTCGACTTTGGAACTCGTTACAGGATTTATACTTGAAAAGGTATTCAATGATAAGTGGTGGGACTATAACGATATGCCTTTTAATATAAGAGGTTATGTATGTCTCTCCTTTTCGATTATATGGGGTCTTGCCGGAGTCTTTATGATAGATATAATTCATCCGTCAATTTCAAAGCTTGTATCTATCTTCAATAGTAATATTGGTAATATTATATTGATTATACTTTTGGCATATTTTATAGCAGATTTTTTTATAACGATTTTAGGTATCATGAAAATAAAAAAACATATGCGTATACTTGAAGAAATAGCTGAAAAATTAAGATCCTATTCAGAGGATGTAGGTGAGAATATTTATAAAGGTATGACATTAGCAATTAAAACTAAAGATAACATGAAAAATAGACTTGCAGAACAGAAGTCGGATTTTAAAGATATTATAGATGAAAGAAAGCTATATATTGAAGAATTAAAGACAAAATATGAAAAATTGTCAAAAGAAAAAGGATTTATCCATAGGCGTTTAGAAAAGGCTTTTCCTAATATTAAGAAAAAGCTTTCTGAGTTAGATCATAACAAAAAAGATAAATAAAACAACCTATTTTACAAGCAGAGGACAGTATTCTTACTATCCTCTATTTTATTTTTTTGTAGGTGTTTGTTAAATTTTATCGGAATATTGAATAATAATAAAACTGTGATATAGTATAATAAAGTTAATTATATAGAAATGAAGGGACGATAAAAATGAGAATCGGTATTGATGTAGGTTCTACAACATTAAAGTGTATTGTATTAGATGAATATGACAATATAGTTTTTAGTTCCTATGAGCGTCATTATTCTCAGATTACTAAAAAAACTAAAGAATTGCTAGAAAGAATTATGGAAAAATGTCAATGTGATGAATATGTTAATCTATCTATCTCAGGTTCTGCTGGTATGGGATTTGCCGATAGATGTAAAATCCCCTTTGTTCAGGAAGTATATGCAACACGTATAGCAGTGGGAAAGTTGATACCAGAGGCAGATGTGGTTATTGAATTAGGAGGAGAAGATGCGAAAATACTATTCTTAACCAATGGATTAGAAGTTCGTATGAACGGCTCCTGTGCTGGTGGTACAGGGGCATTTATTGACCAAATGGCAACTTTACTTAACATCACTCCTAGTGAGATGAATGATTTGGCTAAATCTTATGATAAGTTATATACAATTGCCTCAAGATGTGGCGTATTTGCAAAATCAGATGTTCAGCCCCTCTTAAATCAGGGAGCTAAGAAAAATGATGTTGCTGCTAGTATCTTTTATACTGTTGTAAATCAGACCATAGCAGGATTAGCTCAAGGTAGAGAATTATTAGGTAATGTTGTATATCTTGGAGGACCACTTACCTTTTTATCAGAGCTTAGAAGAAGCTTTGATAAAACTCTTGATACAGAAGGTATCTGTCCAGAGCACTCCTTATATTTTGTTGCCCAAGGTGCTGCCTTTATGTCTGAATCCCAAAAAGTAAATCTAAAATCTACCATAGCTATGATTGAAAATCAAAATAGTGATGGAGATTTCGCTCATACTTCTCCATTATTTCATAGCGTAGAAGAATATAATGATTTTATTTCTAGACACAATGAGGAAAAAGTAATATATTCAAATCCTAATGAATACAATGGAAATGCATATCTTGGTATCGATGCAGGTTCCACTACAATAAAGATGGTAATTATTGATGATGAGGAAAATATCCTAAATTCAGTTTATCTTCTCAACAAAGGAAACCCTGTGTCTATTGTAAAGGACTTTCTACAAGATTTTTATAATAAATTTCCAAATATCATCATAAGGTCTAGTACAGTAACTGGATATGGTGAAGAAATACTAAAAAATGCCTTTCAAATAGACTATGGTATTGTAGAAACTATTGCACATTTTACTGGCGCTAAGAAATTTAGGCCTAATGTGGACTTTATAATAGATATAGGTGGACAAGATATTAAATGCTTTAAGATAAAAAATGGCGTTATTGATAATATATTTTTGAATGAGGCTTGTTCCTCCGGCTGTGGTTCATTTTTACAAACCTTTGCCGGAGCCTTGAATTATACCATTGAAGACTTTGCCAACCTAGGAAACTTTGCCTCAAATCCTGTAGACCTAGGATCACGTTGCACGGTTTTTATGAATTCTTCTGTCAAGCAAGCTCAGAAAGATGGAGCTACTATTGAAGATATATCAGCAGGCTTATCAGCTTCCGTAGTTAAAAATGCGCTATATAAAGTGATTAGAGTTACATCTAGAGAGGGGTTAGGTAATAATATTGTAGTTCAGGGTGGCACATTTTTGAATAATGCTGTACTTCGTGCTTTTGAAATGGAATTAGGGCAGGAAGTTATTCGACCAAATATCGCAGGCTTAATGGGAGCCTATGGTGCAGCTCTTTATGCAAAATCTAATGCTAAAGATATTTCTACTATTCTATCAAAGGATAAACTGAAATCATTCTCTCATGAAGTACAAGGCACTACCTGCGGACTTTGCAGCAATAATTGCAGATTGACTATTAACACATTTGATGATGGCAGAAAGTTTATTAGCGGTAATCGATGCGAAAAACCTCTAGCTAAGAAAGAAGGCAGAAAACAATTAAGTATATATGATTATAAACTAAAACTCTTAAATAACTATCAGCCTATTAAGGGAAAACGAGGCAAAATAGGGATACCCATGGTATTAAATATGTATGAATTATTACCTTTCTGGCATAAATTCTTTACAGTATTAGGATTCGAAGTAATCATTTCTCCTAAATCCAATAGAGATTTATATCTAAAAGGTCAACATACTATTCCTTCTGATACCATTTGCTATCCAGCAAAACTCGTTCATGGACATATTGAATCCTTAATAGATGGAGGGGTTGATAATATATTCTATCCATGTATGAGTTATAATTTAGATGAGGGATTAGGAGATAACCATTATAACTGCCCCGTGGTTGCATACTATCCTGAAGTGGTAGCAGCAAATGTCCCGCAAATTAAAAATATTAACTTTATTTATGACTATATTGGTCTTCACAGACCTAAGGATTTTATAAAGAAAATCCATGGAATTTTAGGCAGAAGTTTTAAGGATATTACTTTAGAAGAAGTAAAGCTGGCTTCTAACAAGGCCTATGAAGAATACTATTCTTATTTAGAAAAAGTTCAGACCATGGGCAAACATTATATAGATTATGCAAATAAGAATAATCTACCCATTATCGTTTTAGCAGGCCGTCCTTACCATGTAGATCCTGAAATAAATAATGGAATAGATAAATTAATATGCCAATTAGGTGCTATAGTTATATCTGAGGATGTTATTAGCGGAAATACATCCAAATTTCCAACTTCAGTTTTGAATCAATGGACCTATCATGCTAGGCTATATGCTGCTGCTAAATATATTGGAGATAAAGATAATATGAATTTAGTACAATTAGTTTCTTTTGGATGCGGTTTAGATGCAGTCACTACAGATGAAGTTAGTGAGATATTAGAAAATGAAGGAAATATCTATACTCAAATAAAGATAGACGAAATAACAAATCTTGGAGCTGTAAAAATTAGACTTCGCAGTCTAATGGAAGCTCTCAACCAATGAAAGGAGTCATGGTAATATGACAACAGATCATATTAATATAGAGGATTCAAATGTCGTATTTACTAAAGAAATGAAAAAAGATTATACTATTTTAATTCCAGATATGTCTTCAATCCATTTTTCCCTTTTTAAAAATGTATTTGAACAGTATGGATATAAAGTAGAAATACTTAAAAATGAAGGCTTTTCCGTAGTAAACGAGGGATTAAAATATGTTCACAATGACATCTGTTACCCTGCATTACTTGTTATTGGTCAAATGATAGATGCCCTGAATAGTGGTAAATATGATTTAAATAAGGTGGCCCTCATTATTAGCCAAACGGGCGGAGGATGCAGGGCTTCCAACTATATACATTTACTTAAAAAAGCTTTAAAAAAAGCTGGATATAGTAATATCCCCATTATATCCTTCAATGTTAAGGGACTTGAAAAGAATAGTGGATTTAAACTTACTTTACCTTTGATTAACAAACTATTAGTAGCATTAACCTATGGCGATATGTTGATGCTTTTAAAAAATCAAGTTAAGCCCTATGAAATCTCTAAGGGCAGTAGTGAGAATCTGGTAGATTTTTGGATTAATCATTTAGGAAGACAGTTTGAACATGACAAAGGATATAAAATAAAGGAAATAAATAGAAACTTAGAAAGAATAGTAAAATCCTTTGGAGAGATTCCAGTTTTCAACGAGAAGAAAATAAAAGTAGGAATCGTTGGGGAAATTTATGTAAAATACTCAAAGTTAGGCAATAACCATCTAGAAGACTTTCTCATAAGTGAAGATTGTGAAATCATGGTTCCTGGTATTATGGGGTTTGCAATGTATACTGTAGACAATTCTATGGTAGATATTGATATCTATGGTGGAAGTAAGATAAAAAGGACCAGTGCTTCATTAATAATGAAGTACCTTAGAATGTACGAAAATATGATTATCAGAGCAGTGAAAAAATATAGTAATTTTACTCCTCCCTCTTCATTTGAGCATTTAAAGTCCTTATCTGCCGATATCATAAATGAAGGTTGTAAAATGGGAGAAGGTTGGGTATTGACTGCCGAGATGGTTGATTTAGTTAAAATGGGATATGAAAATATCGTATGCACTCAACCTTTTGGATGTTTGCCTAATCATATAGTAGGAAAAGGAATGATACGTAAAATTAGAGACATCTACCCTAATGCAAATATAGTCCCTATTGATTATGACCCAGGAGCTACTAAGGTTAATCAAGAAAATAGGATTAAGTTAATGCTGTCTGTTGCCAGAGAAAATCAGGAACTAAATAATCCTACTAAGGACTGTGAAGTAGCAGATATAAAAGAAGATTCTTTAGGGGTTAAAGGTTATAAAATTGGAAAACATTTGAAGGCAGGAAATTAATATAGCAACACAGGAAACATTTTTGCTCTATCCCTATGTTAAACTTATATTACCCTAGGGCAGAGAGGAGAATAGCCATGACCACTATTCAATTGCTTCAAAAATCAATTGAATATATTGAAGAGAATCTAATATCTGAACTTTCATTATCAGAGCTTGCAGAAATCTCAGGATTTTCAACATTTCATTTCTGTCATATTTTTTCTAACTATGTAGGTATGCTGATG
>NZ_NPMN01000013.1 GCF_002266425.1 Tissierella sp. P1 | reverse complement strand
TATCTTCTCCAGGAACCAATACTCTACCTGAAATATATCCTGTTCCTGTGGCTATGGATGATACTGCTTCAAATGCATCTACTAGACCATATCCATAACCCATATTTGGTGCTGTTGGGTATGTGGAGTCAGTTAGTGGTGTAGCTGTATTTTGAAGAATTTCTTCAAGATCTGCTACTGATAAAGAAGCATTAGCTGATAATACCAGTGCAACTACTCCTGCTACTGCTGGAGTTGCCATTGATGTACCTGAATTATTTCCATATCCATTATTAGGTATAGATGATCTTACATTTACACCTGGTGCTGATATATTTGGTTTAATTAAGGATTCATCATATGGTGATGGTCCAAGTTTTGAGAAATATGCTCTTATATCATTTCTATCAGTTGCAGCTACTGCAAAGGATTCGGGATAGTTAGCCGGGCATGATATAGATCCTGGCCAAGGCGCCGGTTCCCCTAATCTTTGATTTCCTGCTGCAAATGCTGGAAATATCTCTGCTGCTCTCCAGTTTCTAACAGCCTCTCTGTACCAATCATCTATTCCAGCCCCTCCACCCCATGAGTTATTAACCACATCTGGAGCATTGTCTGGATTTCCACCTGGTGCTAACATCCATTGTGCTGCTGATAATAATATAGCATCTGTTGTAGAACCAGCTGTATTAAATACCCTTGCTGCTATCCATTTTGCCCCTGGTGCCATACCTATTTTATTAGATCCATCTGGTTCTTGACCAACCATTGTTCCCATTACGTGAGTTCCATGGTCATCTGAATCTGCTGGTAATGCTGCGTTGTATACAGGGTCAAACCAGTTTCCATTAGCACTTGTAGCTCCTGTAGTTGGGTCATAGCCTCTCCATTTATTCTTAAGTGCTGGATGAGTCCAATCTACTCCTGAGTCTATATTTGCTACTACTACTCCTGTTCCATCGTATCCTAGATCCCATGCTTGATCCGCCTTTACTTTTTCAACATTCCACTCTACTCCATTAGCTGTAGGTTCTATTTCATTACTCATCTCTGGGTTTTCTAATGTATGGGTTTTATTTTTGTAGATTTTATCTACTTCTGGCATATAGGAAAGATTTTCTATTACTTCCTTTGTAGCTTTTACATATACCATATTAACTATATGATAAGGTGTGAATTCTACTACATTTCCGTTTTCCATCTCTTGTTCTAAATATTTTAGAACATTAGCTTGAGTCATTTCTGCAGTATCTTTTAGAGATTCCACTACGGCACTTCTTACTTCCAGCTTAGTTTGATATGGGGTCATAGCTGATGATACAGCTGATCTTGTAGCATGGGCTACTCTTTCTGTATCCACTTGTTCCGCCATATATATGAGTATTTCCACTAGATGTTCATTATCTATGTCTTCCTTTACCTCAGCTGAAATCTTATTTGCAGCTAATTCATATAAATCTTCTTTTGCTGAACTAAGTTGGTTGTTCTCTGCATAAACAAAGGATGTAAAATATCCCATTACCATAATAAGGCTTATTATTAGGGATAATACTTTTCTTACTTGTTTGTTCTTTGACATTCAACAATTCCCCCCTTTAGTTTTTTGCAAAATATTTAATCTCTTTTACACCTCCTTTTTTTAATTATGTAAAAGTAAAACTTTAGCAAACTATTTTAATTTCTATATATATGTCATAAGGAGTAATTTATCACCACCCCTTAATTATTCCATTCATTGTCATGATTTACTTAATATTCTGAGATATTGTTAATATTTATCAAAGTATGGCAAGTGCTTATAGTTTCTTGACTTTTTTATATTATTTTCCAATAATTTGTCAATATCTAGTTAAATAAGAAAGTTACCCCTAAACATCTTTTAGGGGTAACATTTCTATTTACTTTAATATCTCTCAAATATCCTTATGGTTCCAAACGCATCTTTATGAATCAATCTATTTGGTAAAATATCTAAATTTACTAGATTACCATCTTCATCCACTATAGTATCGAATCCAAGCTTGATATAAACTGGATTTCCAGCATTATACCATTCAGTTAACTTTCTCTGTGCACTTGCATCATTATCTAAAAAGTCCATATCAAAAGCCTCATCCCCTAATATAATGGAGTTTGCAGGCATATTCTTCATAGCTCCTTTCACAGTTACTCTTCCTTCTGCTGTTTCAAATATTTCAGTGCCATCTTCAGCAACATATACTACTTCTATTGCTAAATTTGATGCTATAAATCCATCTGGAACTGTCCAAGTAGCTGTATATAGTCCTGATGATTCTTCAGTCATTGGAGTTCCATAGCTGCTTCTGCTTACTTCAAGTGGAAGCAGTATTCTATAATATGCAGATCCGCCAGTTGGAGCATTGAAGCTTATATTTAAAGTGCCGCCAGCTTCAAGTTCAACATCTCTTGATGGTTTAATATTTCTAATAGATGGCTCTTGTGGTCCTTCTCCTGATTCTAGATTAACGATTATAGATTTAACTGTACTATGCCCTGCTCCGTCCTTTAAAGTAAATAGGAAATAATTCTCTCCTTCTACAAGATTTACGGTGTGGTTTATTGTTTCATTAGCAGGCTCAACTATAACAAGAGGATAGTCATAAACATATATCTGACTGTCACCTAAGAATAACTCTAGATATCCTAAATTATCCATCATTGTAATTTCTAGTTCTGCTGTTTTTGATTCTTTATCGATACTTAATATATCTATATTTAGTTCTGGATCAGTAGTGTCTACATAAAATCTTCTCACTAAACTACTGGATGCTCCAGTCTTGGATACAGCCTCTATCTTAGCTTCTTGATAGCCATCTTCCATGGCTAAAGTTTTTGTAAACTTAAATGCCGGTCCTGAGTAAATACGTGTACTTGGATCATCTGGGTGATATAAATCCACATGGTCTTTAAACTCAATATCAGCTTCAACATTATTCACGAGTACCTTATCTAATAATGAGAAGTTTGCAACATAGCCTTCAAATAATACATCATTCGTAGTATACATTTCAAGTAGTTTAGGCTCGTAGATATATATATATGGATGAGTGTTATCTATATTAAAAGTAAGTTCAGCAAGATTCGTGTTATATAATTTATCCACGGATATTACTTCTATATTATATTCTTTTGCATCAGTTATATATGATTTCATATCTAATTCATATGAAGTCTTTCCTTCTTCTCCAAGAACAACTGCTTCTATTTCCTGTCCATTTATATTAAACATGAATCCTAATATACCTATGCCTTTGTCCACTGAATTCCAAGTAAGCTTATTTGTCTGTGGATTATATAATAAATTGCTTATTTCCGGTCCAACTGTATCAATAGTTATTGGAATCTTCTTAGATTGTACTTCTGCTCCGCCATAATGGATTTTAGCAGCAATTTCATAGAAATAGTTTCCATCTGGTACAACTTCACCATTTACTATTCCATCCCACTGTGCAGCAGTAACCATTCCAACAGGTTGATTTCTCCCTCCATTAATATAATTTTTTCTCTTGTATTGCTGCATCAAGATAGTTCTCAATAGATTACCTTCACTATCTAATATATTATAATTAACTGATTCCGCATTTCTCATAAATGATAAATACGGCATTATATTGCCAGTACCTCTCTCACGTCCAGCTACTGTTCCCGGATTCATGAATATATGTGGTGTAGTATAGAAATATCCATTATCTTTAGCATCCCAATATAACATACCTGATGCATTGAAATAAGAGCTTCCTGTAGGATCAATAAATCTCATACCATCAAGAATAGCAGGTTCTCCCCAGTCGCCATAAAATCCTACATATGGAACTGAAAGTGTTGGTTTTTCATCGGTAGGGTCAACCAAAGTAACAAAACCTTCGACAAACATATTTCTATAAACTGTAGAATCTGTTCCTATATCTACAATCACTTCAAATATATATTCTCCATTTGCTGGAATAGTCACTGAATCTGGTTTATCTATATCTGCATCGTAGATATAATCAGATAGCAATAGATTCAAACCTGACGGATGAACATAATCTGCTAAAACTGTAACATCTACATTGTATGTTGCATCTGTATTTGAATCATTTATAGCTTTAAATCTCATAGTAAACTCTGTATTTTCAAAATCCTTTAATTCTACCTTTGCTTCATTAGTTCTGTCATCTACTACTCTCACTGGAGTAGATACTGCACCATAAAGGTCCATTATACCTGCACCTTGTCTTCTAGGTGAATATTCAGTTTCATATTGATCTAATGCTGGTATAGCTGTATTCATCAATAGTACCTTAGCAAGTCTAGTTTGCTCTGATAAATCTAATTCACCATAGATTTCATGTTCTTTAATGTACTCCATAACAAGAGCAGAGCCGCCTGCCACATGAGCGCTGCCATTGAAGTACCACTCATTGTTCCATATTTATTATCATTTAATGTAGAATATATCTGTGCACCTGGTGCTGTTATTTCAGGCTTAAATTCTAATGAAGGAGTAACTCCCCATGATGTAGATTCTGCCATTTTTCCTGTATTAATATTGGGTATAGTCATTATTTCATCTGTAAACAATACTTCCTTATTTTCTAATTCTAATAAAGCTATCCCACCGTTATAACCTATAAATACTGCTGGTATGGTGTGAGAATCTGGTATAGCCATATTTACTAGATCTTCTCCACCAGTTTCATGGTTACGTACTATAATACCTACTGCACCTGCATTCTGAGCATTCTCTATTTTCTCAGTAAAGTTAGGTGTTAATCCACCACGAACCACTAGGGCTATTTTACCAGCCACATTAGTAAGTTCTGACGGATGACCTGAACCACCATCTACAAACTCTTGAGGCCCAGAGAGTACTGTTGCTGGATTAATATTCCCTGCTATTGCCATTGGAACCTTGTGTTCCTCATCATCTTTTATATAAGTCAATCCATTTACTTTTCGATGAGTATTTTCAATTGATGCTACCTGTATAGTATCTTTATTGAGTCCTGGGGCACCTACTACACCTATGTCAGGATTTTGTTTCCATGGATATCCGCTGTTTCCCGTCCATCCATAGGTCATTGAACCAGAATTCCCTGCCGAAACTGAGCATACTATTCCATTATTTGTAGCATTGGTTATTGCAACATCTTCTGCGGATTCTGGAACATAGAAAGATGCCGTTGAACCTAGACTCATATTTAAAACATCAGCACCAAGTCTTATGGCCTCATCTATGGCTACTAGATATATATCACTGAATGTAGTTGAATAAATTGGGTCATTGGAAAATACCTTCATAGCAAGTAATTGACATTCTGGAGCTACTCCTTTGATTCCTCCATTATCGATATCACCATTTGCTCCTGCTGTACCAGCTACATGCATGCCATGCATTGATGCATCTGGACCTAAATCTAATATTTCGCTATTTAAGTCATAATAGTTATATCCATAAGGAACCTTCTCAGTATAATATTTACCAAGTAAATTCTTTCCTTCCAATGTTTCTCTAGTGATCTTTGGGTTAGTTCCTTCACTAAGTACCATATCTCTATGGCTTGGATCAATACCAGAGTCTATAATAGCTACAACAGTACCTTCTCCTTTATATCCTATATCCCAAGTTGGAAGTGTTCCAATCATATCCTTGGATGTATCCATATCAGGTTTTATCTCTGGTCTTTCATATTCATTAGATATATATACTTTGTTGACTTGAGGCAAACTTTCAATAACCTTAATATCTCCAAATTTGACCATACCACTGAATCCATTAAATGTTGTATTGAAGCTATTTATAAACTTCATATCCACTCTGCTGGATTCAATGTTTTTCTTGACCTGCGTTTGTTCCTCATCTATTCTTCTTTCGATTTCTTTGATTGAAGATTTTGACATTTCTTCATATCTTAAATTTCTTTCTGTAGCGTAAACTATTGATGGATCAGATTTTAACTCCACAATAATCCTGACCTCATCCTCATCTTCAAAAAATTCTCCTAATTCGTCTTCTAGTTTAATCTTTTCAGCGTTTTCATCAGCCTTAAACTTTTCTATTGCTCTTGTTAATGTTTCCCCCTGAGTTGAATTTTCACTTTCTGCAAAGGTGAACCCTGGTATTATCAGAGTTAGTACAAGTAATAATGCTAAAATCCTATTCATCCTCTTCAAATCGCTTCCTCCTTTAAATTTTATTTAATCACTCATTTGAAAAATGATTGATTCAAAGTAATTTTGAATTACTGTGGATGATTATTTTGGAATCATTGGATTTACTAACACTACATCTGCAAATGTGTATAATAAATTCTTCTCAACATCATAAATTCTAATAGTTACCTTATCCGTTATAGTTTTTGGATTGAAGAAAAATGATTCTGTAGACCATGTACCTAAATCAAATATAGAAGTATTCGAATTTTCTCCTCCAGATAACTGATATACTACATCATACTTTCCAGCATTGGCTATATTTTCAACTGCTACCTTTATCTGAATTAAGGCTGGGAAAAAATTAGGTGATGAATTACGAACCTCTACCATTACTCTTGGTTCTTCCACTGGATCTACAGGACCTTCTTTCTCTACCAATGCACTCATACAAGTATTTAGTCTAGTTAATACCATATTAACTTCTTCCTGAGTGGCTTCATCATTGTCATTTATCTCTATAGCCTCTTGTAAAGCTTCTGCAAATGGTCTCCAAGATTCTTCCGTATAATCTTCTTCTTTCTTTGCCATAGCTTCCGCTATAGCTGCTGCTAATGCAGTTTTATCTACTACTGGATCTAAGTCCTCCATTGTTATATTTACTCTTCCTTCTGCTATCTCTCTTATTCTATCTCCTTCAGCACTTACAAAGTTTACTTCAACTTCCAGATTCAATGCATTTATCTCTTCTCCTACCACCCAAGTTCCTAAATAATATCCCGGCTTTGTTTCTATCATTTCCATTTCATATTCATTAGCCTTTTCATCAGCCATTCTATTTCTATGAGTATCAGATGGAAGAAGTAATCTGAAGTAAGCTCTACCACCTTCTGGTGCATTAAAGCTGACCTCTAATGTGTCACCAGCTTTAAGGGATATATCTTTATCTGGTAAGATGTTTGTAATGGATGGTTCTACTGGACTTTCTTTTATTTCTAAGCCTTCTATTGCTGCATTTAAATTTTCTAATGCTCGATCTACCTCACTTTGAGTAGCTTCTAAGTCATCTATAACTTCTATAGCAGCTTCTAGTGCTATTTCAAGGTCATCCCATGATTCTATTGTATAATCTTCTTTATTCATTCTTTCTGCTCTATCTATTGCAGCTATTAATTCTGATTTATTTACTACTGGTTCTGGATTTGACGGTTCTTCTTCTACTAATGCATCCCTTTTGTCATTTAATTCATATAGTGCATCATTAACTTCCCTTTGAGTAGCTTCTGGATTATCTCTTACTATTATTGCTGCTTCTAGAGCCTCAATAAATGGTCCCCATGTTTCTGGAGTATAATCCTCTTCATTTTTTTCTTCTGCTCTATCTATAGCAGCTATTAATGCAGTTTTATCTACTTCTATAGGCTCTGGATCTGGATTTTCTCCTTCTCTTTTTACCAATCCGTTCATTCGGGCATTTAGTTCTGATAACGCTTGATTAATTTCTCTTTGTGTAGCCTCATTATCTTCATTTACCTCTATAGCTATATCTAGAGCTACTTCAAATGGTTTCCAAGATTCCTCTGTATAATCTTCTTCATTCTTTCTTCTAGCTTCTGCTATTGCTTCTGCCAATTTTCTTTTATTTACTTCTGGTTTTACTGGGTCATTTGCTTGAATCTTTATTGTATAAGTAGCAGTTCTCCCCCCAACTTTTATAGTCAAAACTTGTCTTTCTGCTGGCTGTCTACTATCAAATCCTGTTATATTAGATTTTGTTACTCTCTCTATTTCTCTACTACCATCACTATATATTCCCTCTATAACTAAACCTGTAATATCCAACTCATCATCTACTGTATAAACCAACTTATCAGGTAATGATTTAATCGAAATTCTGTTTAATGTTACTGGGTCTGGTCTTGTAGATGGCTTTGTAGTAGTTGACTTTTTGGTCGATGCTACAGTTGGATTAGATTCTTCCAATTTCCCATTTACTACCTTATACTCTACATTAGCTTTTAATGTTGATCCGTTAACTTTAATTTGATTTCCTGATTTAAGAGATTTTATTGTACCTTTTGAATCTATAACTATATCTCCTCCAATTACATTAAGGTCATCTATTGATGTGCCATTTGCTAATATAATATCTGCCTTATCCCTTAGTTCAGCTTTCTTTATATAGCTTCCTTGAGTAAGCTCTAATCTCATTTGTTTTACAATTTTAACTTCTCCCACTGTTGTGTTAGAAAGAACTACATTTGCTAACCCTTGCTTTTTATCAACAGATACTGAATTCAATTGGGAATTTACAATACTTAAACTATTTAATCCTCCTCCATTAACAATTACTTTACCTTTTACTACTACATTATCAAGAATTGTATTGCCTTCCCCTATACCTTCTGTTAAGTATAAATTTCCTCCGACTACTATATCCTTCAGCATTACATCTTTTGTATTTACTATAAGATTTGTATTTGTATTTTTATTTATAGTTCCCGATACATTAACTATTTCACCTGAAATGTTATATAGCATCTTGACTACTTCAGCTCTTGTAATCTCTGCATTTGCTCTAAAAGTTCCATCTGGATAACCATTTATATATCCATTTTTCTTTAACCCACCGACAACACCTTTAAGTTCTTCAGGTAAAGTTAAACTATCTGCAAATTTAGATGCCTCAGCTTTGTCCTCTTCTATTCCAAAAATAATGCCAATTATTCTGGCAACTTCTCCCCTAGTAATGTTCTCATTAGCATTTAATGATGTCCCCGGAAGTATATAATTAGCACTCACTCCCTTTTGTACCTCAGCATAATACCAATCTGTAGGATTTACATCATTAAAGTTAACCTCCGATCTTTGAGTAAAACCCATTATACCATTAACAACTTTGTAAAATTCTGATTTACTCATGTTGTTAGTAGGTCTAAATGTTCCATCTGGATAACCTGAAAGAATTCCCTTATCTTTCATGTAGTTGATTTCACTCTTCGCCCAATTGTCTTCATAATCACTCACTTGTCCCAATGCAACTATGCCTGTAGACATAAGGATGATTAAAGAAAGAATCAGCGATAACAGTCTTTTCATACAAATACCCCTCCTTTAATAGTTATACTTGTCTCTTTTATATGATAATACTTAATTTAAAACAAAGTCTAGGAGCAAGTTATGACACGCTTTAATAGATGTAAGTTATTGTCAATACCCTTTTATTCCTTTAAAAAAGGGGCTTTTATGTATACCACTTTAAATCATTATCAGATTAAAAAATATACAATAACATTAATAATTGTTACTCTATAAATATATCTGTCATATTTAATAGGAAAATTTTTTATTACATACAAAATATCTCTTTATCTACTTCTTTCTGCTAATCATAAAATACATTCTTATGTCTATAAACAGAAATATATCTATTGCTAACGTCTTATTCTCCTAATTAGCTGATAAACAATCTACTAATATTATTTTGCTTTATTTAGAATTTTGTGGCCATTTTTTGAAAATTTTGTAAATTCCGCACTATATTTATAAAGAAATATAAATCAAAATACCAATAGAGACATTTAACTCATCTCCAGCTTCAAATCCTCTGCTTTCCTTATTTCATAGATTTATATCTAGCGTTTGCGCTATATATTATTTAAAAATTTAATTTCTCATAGTAAATTATCTTTTCTATTTCTATTTAATAGTTGTAAGACATAATTCACTGTTGACTATCCAAATAAAGCTAGCTTTTATGAAGGATAAATTGAATTGGTATTAGTATCTTTATCTTTTCAATTGTTAATTGTGAACTGTGAATTGCGTAAGTGCCCTTTGGCTATGAATTGATTAGAGGGAGGTGAAAATATGGCAATTGATGTTTTAAAGGAAAAATTAACATTAAGACTTGAGTTTGATGATGGAGTAGTAAATGGAAAACAAAAAGTCCATCCTAAGACCTTTGCACAAATAAAGACTACAGCTGATGATTTAAATCTACATGCTGCTGCTAAGACTATAGCTAGTCTACAGAATAGACCTTTATTAAAGGTGCAAAGAATTGAAACCACTAGTTTAATCGAAGAGTAGTAGAAAAGCAGTGAATAGTGAAAAGTTTTAGGAAAGGAGGTGATTTAATGGAAAAGACTAAATTAGAAATGGAGTTTCTTGATGAAACAAACAAAAAGTTTATGATTAGTATCGATCAGCCAAGGCTAGATATAACCCCTGAAGAAGTATCTCAGGCTATGGATACCATAATAACTTGCAATATATTTGATTCTAAAATGTTCAATCTAGTAGAGGCAAAAGAAGCTAGAATAGTAACTACAACAGTAAATAAGCTAAGTATCTAAAATAGGGGGGCAACATGTCCCCTTATTTTAATCTCTTAATCTTTTATTCTTTCAATTATGGATTGTGAATCGTTAATTGTTAATTGTTAAATGGGTGGTGATTAAATGAGTGAAATATATTCTGGAATAGCTAACCTTGGTTTTCCAATAGTCCTATCTATATATCTATTAGTTAGGATAGAAGGAAAACTAAATCAACTGTCAGAAAGCATCATTGAGCTATCTAAGACTATAGCATCAACAAAGTAATTTATAAAATGGATAAGGTAATTTCCTTATCCATTTTACATTATCTCTTAATATTTAAATTTAGATAAACTCTCCTGCATACTAAATGCTAACTCTCCTAAAATTTGACTAGCATTAGCAATTTGGGTCATAGTTGCTGTCTGTTCTTCCACAGAAGCTGAAGCCTCCTCAGTTCCTGCTGCATTTTCCTCTGATATAGCTGATAAGGTCTGAATTATTTCAACAATAATATCTTTCTTGTCCATAATCTCTTTTCCAGATTTATTGATAAAACTAATTACATCATTGGATTTTTCAATAGCATTTGCAATTCCAATAAATTTATTATTAGTTTCCTCTACACTTTTGCTTTGCAGTTCTGCAATTTTGGCTACTTCGTCCATAGTAGCTACAGCTTCTTGAGTTTTACTGCTCAAATCGTTGACAATCGCTGTGATATCTTCAGTAAATCCATTAGACTCTTCTGCTAATTTCCTTATCTCCTCTGCAACAACTGCAAATCCTCTGCCTGCTTCTCCAGCCCTTGCTGCCTCTATGGCTGCATTTAGAGCCAATAGATTAGTTTGTTCAGCAATGCTTCTTATCATATTGCTAGCCTTTTCTATTTTCTCTGCACTCTCATTTGTGCTATTGATTACATCCTGAATATTCATTGTTGCTCTATTATTAGATTCAGTATTTTTTATTAATTCCCTAAGAATCTCAAATCCTTCATCCTTTAATTTATCTATCTCTCCAGTAGAAATATTTAATTCTCTCAAAAACTCTTCATTATTTTCTACTAACTCTCCTAAATCGTTTATATGCTTTGCTCCATTTTCCGTATCCATGGCTTGATGTGTAGCTCCTTGGGCGATATCTTCAATAGCTTTGGCTACCTCATTTGCTGATACTGCTGATTGTTCACTTGAAATAGTAAGTTCTTTTGATGATATTGCAAGGTGCTCTGATGTATCAGATATCTGCTTCACAAATCCTCTAAGATTGTCAATAATTCTCTGGAAAGAATTAGCCAACATTCCAATCTCATCATTTCGATTAATTAAAGCTTCAGATATATTTTCACTTACATCTAGACTAGCAATATTCTCTGCCCGGATTGTAACTGTCTCCAATGCCTTACCCATTTTATGAGAAAAGCTATACATAATCACAGTTACTAAAACAAGGAAAATCACCACTCCAATACTTGTATATTTAAGGACATTTAATGCTCCTTTATTAAAATCCATTTCATAGCTTCCTGCTGTTACAACCCATCCCCAATTAGGATCTAGCTTATTATATACAATCTTTCTTCCTATATTTTCACTATGAGGTAAGAACCAGTCATAGTATGTAAAACCTCCGCCACTTTTAGCCTTAGCTATACTATCTTGCGCAAGTAAAACTTCTTCCTTAGACTTATCCTTTACGTCCCAGACATTTTTACCTTCTAAGCTAGGATGTGCAATCTCATCTCCCTCTTGACTATATACAACAAAGTATCCATTTTCTCCTAAATCCAAGGGGGAATCTATAGGTCGAGTACCTTCAGCTGTTATTTTACCAAGTAATTTCTCTTTTATCATTTCCTGAGCCTGTGGAAGAGTATATAAACCTTTCTCTACACCTTGTTGTGCCAGATCAATCATTTGAATGGCCGCTTCTACAGCATTTTCTAGAATTATTTCCCCTTTTCCATTTAATTGCCTCTTTGAAATAGTGTATCCCAATAACCCAATGGCAATATTGGAAACAATTAGAACCAAAATTGACATGGTAAGTATTTTACCCTTAATAGAATTCCTTTTTTTAAGCAATAAACTCACCCCTTTTCATTTGTATTTTGGAAATATACCCACTTTTCGACATATTAAACCTAACTAAAAGTCCTATTAGCATTGGCCTTTCATTAATAAATATCTCTAATATTGAAAACAGTGACACAATAATATATAATTAAAATGACTTCAACCTAAGGAGAAAAGCTAATGAAAAAATTTCTAAGATATAAAATAATATTAATATTTCTGCTAGTAATATTTGCCATTCCCATACTAACAGCTATGAGATATAATGTCAATGTCTCTAATATAGAGAATAGAACTCTAGCACCATTGCCACAGTATAGCAATGAAAGACTCTTGAATGGACAATACTTCAGTGAATGGGAAAACTATATATCAGATCATATAATAGGCAGAGATTATCTAATAAAATCATATACTCTGCTTAATATGAAAGTCTTAGGTAAACACAAAATAAATAATATAATTATAGGAAAAGAGGATACTTTACTTCCTTTTTATACAGAGGAACTGTCTAATAATTTGGAGTATTACTTAAACAACTTAAATGCAATGACAGAAAATATGAAGAATCTACAGAATCATATTAAAGCTAATGGCGGAGAATTTTATTTTGTAGGATTGCCTGGTCAATCATCCTTTTTCAAATCAAGATACCAAAACTATTTTGAAAATAAAGAAGGATATTTTGTAGAAAATGAAAATAAGATGTTCAATAATCTAGAAAAAAGTAATATAAACTATATTAATATGAATGAAGTATTCAAAAAAGACCAAGATAATGAAAATTATTTAAAGACTGATCATCATTTTAGTTTTAAAGGTTCCTATAGAACATATGTAGAGATTATAGATAGGTTAAGAAATGACCTTGGCTTAGATATTGGAAAACCTCTAGACATAGAAGAATTAGATATAGTTACTTTAGATAAACCAATACTTGGTAGTAGAAATAGGCAGCTTTATTTCCTTCATCCAGCAGATGAAAAAGTATCTATTGCATATCCAAAGAACCGCATAGACTATGAGAAATATACCAACGGAGTATTAGATCCTAAATTATATTATATTAATAATGATGAAAACCCTTCCTATAGTGTATATATGGGGGGAGATCAAAAGGAGATAATTATAGACACCAATAGAGAGAATTTACCAAATTTACTTATATTCGGTGATTCATTCACCAATGCATTGGAGCCACTCCTATATTATCATTTTAATGAAACAAGAATCTTAGATCTAAGACATTATAAGGAAATGAATTTATATGAATATATAGATTTACACAAGCCTACAGTAGTACTCATGATAAGAGATGATTTAAACTACGGAAATCCAGAAGGCAACGGTAAATTCCAATAGACAAGTTTTGACACTTGTCTATTTTTTATATATTTTTTATATATTTTTTGTATTTTTCCCGGGAAATATATATTTTTTTGTATGTATGTGGAAGATTTTTTGAAATATAAAAGAGGACTTAAGTCCCCTCTTATAGATTAGCAATTCCCTTAGACAAAACTATCGGAACTGAAATATAACAATCGTAAATAACCTATTATATCTAGTACTCCACTGTAAATTTTTATAATGAAAATGAATAAAAGCTATATTATTCAATATAATACTACAAAAGCATACATTTTAGTCCCGCTATTTATATTCTTTTAACATAGCTGCACCTATGATTCCTGCATCATTACCTAATTTGGCAAGTTTGATTTCTCCAAAGTCTAATTCTTTAAATAGAATGTATCTAGGCAGCAGATCCTTTACCCTATTTAAAAAGAAATCTCCTGCCTTTGCTACCCCTCCACCTATGGCTATAATATCTGGATCTATAATATTGATAATATTTGCTATTCCTATGGCAAGGTATTTAGCCATCCTATTCACTGCCTTATTAGATAATTCATCACCTAATTCTGCACATTCAAATATTAACTTAGTATCTATTTCTTCAATACTATTGACATTTTTAAATATGCTGGTATTTATAAAGCCATGCTCTATTTCATTTATGACATATCTCCGTACTGCTGTTGAAGATATAAAGGTTTCTAGACATCCATTATTCCCGCAGTTACAATCATAAAAGTTTTCTCCCACTATCATATGACCTATTTCAGAGCCTAAACCATGACTTCCTGTATATACCTTATGATTGATAATAATTCCTCCACCTACTCCAGTTCCGAGAGTAATAAAAACTGAATTAGAATAACCTTTCATAACCCCCAATGCAGATTCTGCGATTCCAGCAATGGTAGCATCATTTTCTATATTTATTGGAATATCAAATCTATCTCTTAGATTTTTTCCAAGAGGAACATTGTTCCAATTAAGATTAGCATTATATATAACATTATTCCCCTCTATGTCTACAATCCCAGGTAAACCAATACCAATAGAGTCTATTTTATGATTTAATTTAGAGGCTTTGGATATCATATCTTCTATAATTGATATGATTTGAGACTTGACAAAATCATAACCCCTATCTTTATTAGTAGGGATTTCTATTCTATAAATTATATTTAAATCTTCATCCAAAAGTCCTGCCCCTATATTAGTTCCTCCTATATCAATACCAATATTCAAGTTCATTACCCCCTTTGCCATGATTATACCAAATTTTATAAATAGGGCAAATAAAAAAATTTCTCTTAAAGCAATTATAAGGTAATTTCTTGAAACTCATATAAATTAAACTCTATTTAAAAAATCAAAATATATTAAAAATTTAATATGAGTTATAAAAGATACCTTCTAGCAGCATAATACTAGAAGGTATTTCTCAATTAAGAAAATGTTTCATTTTCCGTTTTCTTAAATGCAAGAATATAATATTTATCATCAAGTTTTTGTTCAAGGTTTTGTATTTCTTTTAACTCTTCATTATCTATATTAGCTAAAGTTACTTGAGAAAGCTTATTTTTATCTTCCATCACACCACCTCCCATATATTTTATTATAGGTTAGTGATGATTTTTTTATTCAGACTGGAACGTAAGATATCCTTAAGATACTTATATAGTTTTATATATTCTATAGCTTTTTAACGAATTCAGATTTCAGCTTCATAGCTCCAAAGCCATCAATTTTACAATCAATATCATGATCTCCATCAACTAAACGTATATTTTTGACTTTAGTACCTATTTTTACAACTGATGAACTTCCCTTTACTTTAAGGTCTTTGATTACCGTTATAGTATCTCCATCATTTAAGATATTTCCATTTGCGTCTTTTACAATATTTTGATTTTCATTATTTTCATCCTCTGATTCTTGATTCCATTCATAAGCACACTCTGGACAAATAAGAAACTCTCTATCTTCATAAGTGTATTCGGAACTACATTTAGGACAATTTGGTAAATTACTCATAGTTTTATTTCCTCCATTTTTTCGATTATTTTTCTAAGTAAGATACTAAACCATATAAGTGTCCTTCCCTTACTATTATAAAGTCAATTGAATCTGTATAGTTAAAAGTTATTTCCTTAGTACTATACATCTTTTTAAATAAACTTTATTAGCTAACCACAATTATAGCAGATATTCCAATATTGTCCAATTTAAGCCCTAAAAGGTAAAAAAGAGCTCTGTTTTGAGCCCTTTTGATTTTATCTAAAATTTATTCATATATTTTCTATACTAATTCTTTAAATAAATCCTTTATATTAGGATATATACTTCTAAACTTATTATATTTTAAATCATATAATAATGTCCTATCTAGACTTGGCTCAATTCTATCAGTTATTTTTATAAAAGTGTTACAAGCCTTATCTACAGATTCAAATAATCCATATCCTACAGTGGCTAAAATTGCAGCTCCATATGCAGGGCCGTCATCTGAATTTACTTTGTTAACTTTTACATTTAATACATCTGCCATGATTTGGCACCACAAATCAGACCTTGCTCCACCGCCATTGATGGTAATCTCAACAATATTCATTCCCATATCCCTCATAATTTCAAAGGTATCACGAAGGGAAAATGCTACGCCCTCTAGAATGGCTCTAGTCATATCTTTTCTTTTAGTTGTCATATTCATCCCCATAAAGGTACCTCTAGCATTTGGATCATTATGAGGAGTTCTTTCACCTATTAAGTAAGGTAAGAAGAAAATATTATTATCTATTTTTACATTCTTTGCTTCATCCAATAAACTATCAAAATTTGATTCATTTACATTTTCAACCCACCACTTTAGAGAGGCTGCTGCTGCCAAGGTAACTCCCATGACATGATATTTACCATTTGCATTACAGAATGAATGAAGTCTGTTATTATTATCTACTACAAAGTCCTCCGAATTCGCGAAAACCACGCCAGATGTTCCTAATGATACTGAGCACGCATTTTCTCCTACTATTCCGCCACCAACGGCTGCAACTGCCTGATCTCCACCACCAATTACTATCTTTACATCCTTTGGTAATTCTAATCTTTCAGCTAAATCTTCCTTTATATTTCCAATAACCTCAAAGGACTCATAAAGTCTAGGTAATTGATTTACCGAGATTCCTAAAACATTTAACATCTCATTAGACCATTTTCTATTTTTAACATCTAAGTATAAAGTCCCAGATGCATCAGACATATCGGTTGCAAATTCACCACTGATTTTATATGCCAAATAATCCTTTGGCAGCATAATCTTTTTAATCCTATTAAAATTATCTGGTTCATTTTCTCTTATCCATAATATCTTAGGAGCAGTAAAGCCTGTTAATGCAATATTCCCAGTCCAGTCTGAAATCTTTGCTTTTCCAACGATATTGTTTAGATAATGGCATTCCTTTTCAGTTCTTTGGTCATTCCAAAGTATGGCTGGTCTAATAACTTCATCTTCCTCACCAAGGATAACTAGCCCATGCATTTGACCGCTTAATCCTATGGCCTTGACTTCCGCCTTGTTAACTCCCCTAAATAATTCATCTAAGCCCTTTAAAGTCTGCTGCCACCAGTCCTCTGGATTTTGTTCAGACCACATTGGTTGAGGGAAGTAAATAGGATATTCCTTGGTAACGGTTTTTATAATTTTACCTAATTCATCTATAGCAAGTATTTTTACCGATGTAGTTCCAACATCAACTCCAATAAAGTACATCTATATCCCTTCTCTCAATATCTATTTTAAATGATTATTCAAAATTTCTATGACGATTTGACATTTCCTCAAAAGTAGTCTCACTATTATCTACAAGACTCATAATAATCATATCGAATAGTATAAACAAGGATTGTTCAAATAAATTTCCCATAGGTTGAATGGATGGTACTACATTATCTTTTCCTTTATAAACACTTGCAGGTACCCATAGAACAAAATCTGCTAGTTCTGCTGTCTTCCTATCAGGAACTCCTGTTATAAGAGCTATATTGGCTCCAACCTTTTTAATTTCATTTACTACATAATGGATATGCCCTATTTCCCCAGACCCTGACGTGAAAATAAAAAGATCATCTTTTCTGACAGCAGGAGTTGTATCATCCCAACACCAATGCACTTCTTTTCCATAATGCATTAATCTCATGGCAAAGGCACGAGTCGCAAGTCCTTCTCTTCCTACTCCCATCAAAAATATTCTATCGGATTTATTTATCATATCCATAAAATGTTCTATGTCTTTGTAGTCAATTCTTTCAAATACTTGATCCAATTCTTCTAAAATAGTTTTGTATACTAAATTAAATTTCATATTAGACTCCTCCAATTTAATTAGCTTTTATTTTTCTTGATAATTTCAATAATTTTCCATTGTCAATGAAAAAGTTTGTAATCATTACAGCTAATAACAATATCCCCCATATCAGCTTTTTGGAATATGGCGTAAATTGAAATATTGTAAATGCACTTTGAAGAAATTGTAAAACTGTTATTCCTAAGGCAACGCCAAATAATTTCCCTTTACCTCCATCTGGATCAATACCTCCTAATACAGCTACTAAAATTGTTTGTAATTGATAAGTATCTCCAAATCCCATTCTAGCAGAGTTAACTCTAGAAATTATAATTAAAGACGAGATACCTACTAAAAATCCAATCATAGCATAGGTTTTTATTAGCACCTTTTCAGCATCAACTCCTGAAAATCTTAAAGCTACTGAGTTTTGACCCACCATATATATTTCACTTCCAAACTTTGTCTTAGATAATATAAATGACACTATAATAAAGGTAATAACCAGTAAAATAAATATATATGGAATATCAAATAATGTCTTTGAACTAAGCTTCGAAAATTCTCTTATGCCAACTCTAACACTTTCACCATTAGTTAGGGCCATACCTATTCCTGTATATAATATCATAGTCCCAAGAGTAGCTAATATTGGTGGAATAGATAGTTTTGATATTAATATTCCGTTAAATAATCCACATAAAGTTGAGCATGCTAATGCAGCTAAAACTGCAATTAATATAGTAACTCCACTACTAACACTTTCTATATTAAAAAATTTAACCTGATAATACAAAAGCTGCTATTATACCTGAAAGTCCTGCATTTGATACTATCGAAAGATCAATTCCTCCAGTTAACATAGCTAGTGACATAGCAATAGCTAAAAATCCAAATTCACTGATTTGAAAAGCCATAGATTGAAAATTATTTATAGAAAAAAACTTACCCTTCAATGTAATACCAAGAAATAAAGTTACTGTAGTGAATACTCCCAATAAAACAAGCATATTTGTATCATTTTTTAAGATACCATTAAACTTATGATACTTTTCATGTGTCGGTTTCAAATTAATCACCTCTTACTTAATCATTTAGTAAATATTAACTGTTTTCTATTATTCTTTCGTTCTTGATAAGATATAATAGAAACACTTGCTATAAGGATTATTCCAATGAACAAATCATTCCATGAAGTTGATAATCCCAGAAATACAAGAGTAGATTTAAATATCTGAATAATTCCTACTCCTAAAATTGCACCTAAAATAGTACCTTCACCACCAGTTAATCGTATTCCACCTATAACTACAGCAGCTATAACCATCAGTTCACTTCCAACTAAGGATACAGGATTTATTAAATCTATTTCAGAAAAATAAACTATACCCATAATACCTGATAGTAATCCCATATAGGCATAAACAAATAATTTTGTTTTAAGTATATTTATTCCTGCCCTAAGAGCTGATTCCTCTGAATTTCCAATTGCAAAAATACTACGTCCCAATATAGTTCTATATAAAATAAACCAAGTAACAGCAAGAATAACCACAGCTATTACAAAGAATAATGGAATTCCATAAGATCCAGAACCATTGGTAATTGTAAATAATCGAGCCTTCCCAAAATTAAACAAAGACTGTGGTTTATCAGCCACAGAAATACTGCTTGTACCTATAAAGGTAGTCATAAATCCATAGAAAACACTAGATGTCCCTAAGGTAACAATAAATGTAGATAACCTGAAAAAATGAATTATTAAAGCATTTATAATTCCTAGACAACATCCTATAAAAGCTGAGAATAATAGTGCAAAATAAATATTATCAATTCCCAAGCTAATCATCAATCGTATAGATGAATATCCACTTACTACAGCAATAGCAGTAAAAGAAACATCGATTCCTCCAGATATTAAAACTACCAAAGCACCAGCAGCTAATATTAATGTTCCTGAAGATGTCCTGAGCAGGTCAAATAACGTATTCATAGATAAAAAGTTTTTACTTACGAAACTAACAATTAATATATATACTACTAATATACTTATTAGATATTTCTCCATTGGTTTTAGTTTTCTAAACCTTTTATTCATCTTCTACCCTCCCTAATGGATTATTGATAATTTCAAAAATTCTATCCTGAACATTATCATTATCAAGATCATCTTCGTCTAAATGCTTAATAATCTTACCTTCATGCATTATTATCACTTTATTACAATTTGCTAATATTTCCTCTATTTCATCTGAAATAAGTATAATACTCATGCCTTTATTTGCATTTTCTTGAATCTTATCATATATTTCAGATTTCGATCCTATATCAACTCCTACAGTAGGTGTATCTAATATGAATACCTTAGGATTAGTAACCATCCATTTTCCAAGAACAATTTTCTGTTGATTTCCTCCAGATAATTTCTTTACATGTAATTCTATATCCTTATTATTTACATTCATATTATTTACAACTTCTGTGGAGATTTTTTCTTGCTTATTTTTATCTATTACTCCAAAACCATTTTTAAGCTGTTCCAATATGGTAGCACCTATATTGAACTTAGCACTGCTCTCAAGGAATAAACCCTGAGTTAATCTATCTTCAGGTAAAAGAGCTATACCATATTCCATAGCTGTAGTTGGAGAGTCTATATTCACAGGTTTATTATCAATTATAACATTACCACTATCAATAGGATTTAATCCAAATAATGATAGTGCAATTTCCGTCCTACCAGAACCTAACAAACCTGTAATTCCCAAAATATCTCCCTTTTTAAGGGTAAAATTAATATCTTCAAACATACCTTTTTTAGTAAGGCTTTTTACCTCTAAAATTTTATCATCTTTTGAATATGTCTTTTTATATCTTGAATACCCAATCTCTCTTCCAGTCATATAATAAGATAAGCTTTTAGGATTGAGCTCATTAGCAGTAAAATCTCCTACCTTTTCACCATCTCTAATAACAGTTATACTATCTGATACTTCAAAAATCTCATTTAATTTATGGCTTATAAAAACAACAGAAATACCCTTTTGTTTTAATCCTAAAACAATAGATAATAATCTATCTACTTCTTTTTTGGTTAAGGCAGTAGTTGGTTCATCCATGAATAAAACCTTTGCATCTAAACTTAAAGCCCTACAAATTGCTACTAATTGTCTATTAGCAATAGATAAATTTCTAACTGGAGCATTTAAATCTAAAGACGCACCTATTTTATCTAATTGTTCCCCAGCAATTCTATATATTTCTTTCCAATTTATAAATTTACTTTTGCTGTAAATCATTTTATTCATAGCAATATTTTCGGCAACACTCATATGCAAAAATAAAGATAAATCTTGGTAAATAACCTGAATGCCTTCTTCTATTGCAGTTATTGGAGTTAGACAACTATAACTTCTATCTTCAATATTTATTGACCCTTTATCAGGTGTATAGACACCAGATAGGATCTTAACAAGGGTTGACTTACCACAACCATTTTCACCTGCAAGGCATTTAATATTGCCCTTTTCAATTTCTATATTAATGTTTTTAAGAGCATGAACTCCATCAAAACTCTTGGAAATATTCTTTGCTGATAATATGTTTCCCATTAAATTCTCTCCCATCTTATGATAATAAAGACAAAGGAAAAGTTTTTATTCCTTTGTCTTTATGCTGCACAAATTAGAATGGATATTTTCCAGGTTCAAATGTTCCTTTTTTTAATTCCAAAGGAGCATTACCATATACAACTTTATTTGTGATTTTAATACTTTCATATCCAGGTCTACCTAAATCTATTCCCTCTTTAATTTCTTCTCCAGCAAGAATTTTGTATGCAAGATTCACACTTGCATAACCAGCATCTGCTGGTCTCCAAGTTTGAGCATGTGCCATAAAACCATCCTCAAGATAAGGACCTGATACAGAAGGAATACCCAAACTAACAACTTTAACATCAGTATTGTTTCTTTCCTTTAGAACAGAAGCCATATTGCTTCCTGCTGAAACCGAAGTTCCTACAAATCCTTGTAAATCAGGATGTGCATTTAATATTTCAAGAGCTTTATCTCTAGCAATTTTATCATCATTCTTGTCTTCATATGGTTGCTCAGATATAGGTGTCATATCAGGATAATTAGCTTTGATATGTTCCATTCCAGCATTATACCACTCCATATGAGTTTCCATGGTTAATCCACCAACCATGGCAGCAAATTTACCTTTACCGCTCATAGCCTTCGCCAACTCATCAAACATAAGTACTCCGAAGGATTTATTGTCAAAAGCTTCAACATCATAATCTACTACATCTGCTAAACCAGCAGCTTCATGACTAATGATTATTATTCCTTTTTCTTTAGCTCTTTCTAAAACTGGTCTCATGGCATCTGGATCATTTGGAACAACAGCTATAGCATCTACACCTTGTGCTATTAAATCTTCAACCATTTGTACTTGTTTAGCAGGGTCTCCACCTTCAGGAGCAATCTGCCAAGCTTTTACTTTTCCTTTATATTCATTATTAAACTCTTCTACTCCCTTTCTCATATCATCAAACCATGGAATACCTTCATGTTTTGCTACCATTACTATTTCAAATACATCTTCTCCATCACTAGCTGATTGATTATTTCCTTTTGGACTACATGCTGCTACTAATGATAAAATCATTAATAGTGAGATAAATGCTAATATTCTTCTTGAGTATCTCTTCATTAAATTTTCCTCCTAATAATATTTATTTGTAAAATTCAGCATTATTCTGAATGATTTACCACATTAACTAGTCTACCAATGATTGAGACATTACTTCTGATGATAAAAAAGTTGATTCTCTTTGGATTAACTTTGTTTCTACTAAATAATTTTTAATAACTATGTCTTCACCATTAATTAAATCAATTAGAAATTCTACTGCCAATGCACCTAAATCCTTAATAGGTTGCTCTATAGTCGTCAGGGAAGGGTGCAACAGCTCACATATAAAGCTATTATCAAATCCAATTATTTGTATATCATCTGGAATTCTTATACCTTTTTCCTTTAGATACTTCATCACTGTAGCTGCAGCAATGTCATTAAAAACAAATATTCCATCATACTTTTCAATATTTATAATGTTATTTAAATTTTCTTCAAGCATTTTAACTTGGAAGTCACTTTCAAATCCTATAACATGGACTTCAAGATCTTTTTCCTTTGCACCATCTATGAATCCCTGATATCTCATTTCAGTAGCATCAAAAGTCTTAGGCCCCTTTATATGCAAGATATTTCTGCATCCTCTTTCATATAAATGATTAAAAGCCATTTTACCTCCTTTATAGTTATCAGAAGATATAGTGAGAATAGACGGTGATATATGATTTTCAAAAGAAATAACTGGAATCTGAATATTCAGATATTCGTCCTTACACATACTCCTAGAAGCTATGATACCTGCTACCCTATGACTTTTTAGTACCTCTAAATATTCCTTTTCTTTTTCCTCATTGTCTTCCGTATTACATAAAAACAATGTATATCCAAATCTATTAGCATGTTCTTCTATTACAGTAGCCATTTGATTAAAAAATGGGTTTGTAATATTAGGAATCATTAAACCTAATGTTTTAGAGTTTTTGGTAAAGATTGCTCTTGCCAATGCATTAGGTGTATATCCAGATTCATCGATTTCCTTTTGAATCTTCAACTTTACCTCTTCACTTACATATCCTGTATTATTTATGTATCTCGATACTGTGGCTATTCCTACTCCCGCCCTTTTGGCGATTTCTCTAATATTTGGCATAATCTTTCAACCTCATATTCTTTATATAATTGTATGAAACATGTTCCACATGATTGATTATAATTATATCATTATAAAATACTATCGTCAATAGCGGGACATAGTCATATAGCGATGTCCAATATTTGTCCCACTATTCAAATAAATAAGGTGTCCCTCTTTCTATATATAAAGGGACACCTTATTTATCTATATTCTCATGCACTTCACAAATAGATAAAGTGAATGGATACTCCGAAAAATCTCTAATTAATTACTTGGCTTCAGTTTTTTCCTTTTTTGGTAAATGTAATCTATTAATGTAACTGCTCCACTTATTAAAAGTCTAAGATAATAATCTATTATACGCCATAATAGAGTTGCATATGATAAAATTTTATTAGGAAATAATGTCTTAAACAGAATATAGAATCCACCTTCTGAAGCACCTGCTGTACCTGGAGTTGGCATAAAAGAAATTGCCATATAATGAAGTGATTGAATAGCAATAATATCCAAATAAGAAATCCTTTTCAGACCTATTGCTAAATATACGAAATAGGTAATGGAAAAATAAAATGTTAATTGTAAAGTAGTAATTAAGATTAAATATATAGTAATTATTTTATTTTGTTTAATAATTTTTATACTGTCCATATAATCTGCTAAGCTATTATTCAACTTTTCAATTGCCTTATCTATATCACTTACTAATTTTAATTTATGTCCGACTTTAAACAATTTAATTAAAAGATTTTTAATAAGTTTTTCATTTAAAAAAAGTCCTATTACTATTACAATTCCAAGAAAGTTTATAAAGCATCCTAATATTATAAATGACAATGCGACTCTTGATTTATCATATAAAAA
This sequence comes from Tissierella sp. P1, assembly GCF_002266425.1. Taxonomy (GTDB): domain Bacteria; phylum Bacillota; class Clostridia; order Tissierellales; family Tissierellaceae; genus Tissierella; species Tissierella carlieri. The sequence continues at coordinate 99,008 of NZ_NPMN01000013.1, read as the reverse complement.
TTTAAATTTAAAAACAAACATGATTATAGCATAAAATGTAACTACCAATTGGTAAATTAAAAATTTATTTATCAGTAAAGAAGTAGCTACCCCTAGAGGGATTCCATCATTCACTAGAGAATATATCTGTGCAGGCTGTCCTCCAGTAGCAAAGGGTGTAATAGAACTATAATATTGTCCAATCATACTAAGTTTCATGGAAGATATAAAATTAGTATCTACGCTTAATATTTTTTTCATTTTATAAATTATATAGCCATCACAAATCCAAAATAATAATAATGATAAAAAAGATATAATTAGGAATATTTTATTTGTATTTCTAATTACGGATGGTAAATCTGATAAATCATTGCTATCAATTAATATCCATAATGTAGTTCCTATAAGTAATATTAAAATTACATAATTTATTGCTTTTTTCATAAATTAGTCCTGCTTCTCATTCTATCTACTAATTGATCATTTGTTATCCAAAATTCCTTCATTTTTCTTTTTTTCCTCCTCTTGTTGCTATATCTTCTGCTATATACTGTCTCTAATATCCGTTCCCATAATTCTACAAAAAATGAATTTAATATAGAATTTATATCTATAATCATAAAGCCTTCCCTTTTCAATAAAGGATAAAGTAAAGTTTTTCCATGAAAAGCCTTTATATCTATGAATTTACTATCTTTTCCGACAGCATAGGCTAAAGAGTCTAGCTCATCTTTAAAAATTGTAACTATATCTTTAAAACTTAGATCCATATTCCTTATTTTTTGATTATCTATATGAATTTCGGCTACAAAATCTCCCTTTTTAATAATAGTCCCATCAGGAAGACTTCTTTCCTTACCTCTATAGATATGGGGAGCAACATATAGTACTTGTTCTTTAGCATGTGGAATATATAGCCAATTACTATGTCTTACTATTTTCTTATCTATTAATTCAACTATCTTTAGAAACAATTTTCTCATACTTATTACCCCTCTTACTCTCATCTATTGTTTTAAATTTAAATCCTTTTTCTATTAATTTGGGAATAATTATTTCTAAAGCCTTAATAGTATTTTCAGGTGCATTCTCTGCTCCATTGCTATCATGTAATACTATTATATCTCCTGACTTTGTATTATCAACAATTTTATTAGTTATATGTTCCACAGTAGTTTTCTTACTCCAATCTTGGGCATTTAGACTCCATAGTATTGTCTCTAGTTTATTCTTTCTTGAAAAATATGAAGTAAATAGATTGAACGTACCCCAAGGTGGTCTAAAGTACTCTAATGAATAATTAAGATCATTAAAAATTTCCATGGATTTTTCAAAATCCCTTTTAGTTTTCCAGAAAAGAGATAGCCAAAAGCTCCTATGGCTATAGGAATGCAGACCTAATCCATGTCCATCTTCAATCATCTTATTAATTATATCTGGATGTTTTTTTGCCTTATTAGCCACTACAAAAAATGTTGCTTTTATTTCGTATCTTTCCAAAATTTTTAGTATCCTTAATGTATATCTAGGATCTGGACCATCATCAAAGGTTAAAAAAATACTATCCTCATTATCAATTTTTTTAATTATATATCTGCATTTGTTTCTAAAATATATATTAGGTAAAATATTATAGACAGTGAATCCAAGCCCTAAAGCTTTTACTGCAATGAAAAGATTTATTTGAATCACCTTCTTTACTTTAAAGATACAGCTATTTATGAAGTAATTTTATAGCCTCTTCTCCTAAAACTCTCATATTAATCTTTTGTTTTAAAGCCGCCATATTTTTCTTATATATACCAATTTCTCCTGTATTATCGGCTAAATCTTTTATAATAGAATATAAGCTATCCATATCTAAAGCAATAATACCAATAGAGTTTTGGGCTATAAATTTAGCATTCTCTAGCTCCTGCCCTAACTTAGGATTGTAAACAACTAGTGGAAGTTCTGAAGCAATAGCCTCAAACACAGTGATTCCACCAGGTTTAGTTACTAATATATCTGATTGAGCCATTAAAGAAGCTACTTCATCAGTATAGCCAATAGGTATAACTCTTTCCATGTCCATTTCTACTAGTTTTACCAATAATTCTCTATTTTTTCCCGTTAATACTATAGTGGTTACTTTACCAAGTTCATTGAATCTACGATAAAATTCTTGATCTTCTGGTAATAGCCCCACCCCTCCACCCATGACCATAATAATTAAATGATCCTTAGGCAGGTTTAATGATGATATACCTTTTTCCTTTATTAAAAACTCTTTTCTAAGGGGTATACCCGTTACAATTATCTTTTGTTTCTCAATACCTTTTTCTATTATCTTATTTTTTACATATTCTGTAGCTACAAAATATTTAGAACAGTTAGGTGCAATCCATTCCCATCCATGAACTACATCTGTAATACATGTAATTAATGGCATAGAAAAAAAACCTTTTTCTTTTAAATTTGAAATATAGTGTGAAGCCGTAGGAAAAGTTGAAATTATCATTTTAGGCTTAACATCTAATAAATATTTTTTTAATCTATTTAAATTATACTTATAAAAAAATTTATCTGTATATAAATGTTCATTTTGGCTTTTTTTATAGTAAAAACTATTATATATCTCAGGACTTTTCTTTACTAAATCTATATAGAATTTATACATATTCTTAGATAGCTTAGGCATCAAAATTTGAAAAACATCTACAATTTCTATGTTTATGGAAGAATCCATATCTAATATATGTTCTTTAATTCCTTTGGCTACACTTATGTGACCTAGTCCAAATTTTGACGTCAAGATTAATATATCTATATTACCCGCCATAGACAGTACCTAATCTATAGTTGTAGTCTTGTATTAGTTTTTCTCCCAGTTTAAAAACCTTATCTAGGGAAAATTGTTGAGATAATTTTTCCATTCTTTTTCTCATCGCCTTTAAAATCTCAGGATTATCCATAACGGTCTCTATAGTTGCCTTTATATTATTTTCCTCTACATAGATTGCCAAGCCTTCTTTTACTAAGAAGTTTAAATTTTCTTTTTCCTGCCCTGGTATATAATATGGTGATATTATGGGAAGCCTTTTTGCTATAGCTTCAGATATTGTTAACCCTCCAGGTTTAGTTATAATAACATCAGAAGTTTCCATTAAGTAAGGAATTTCATTTGTAAATCCATATAACTCAATCCTTCCAGCATTAATTAAATCAAGATAATGATTTTCTATTGAGTTTCTTAATTGATTATTATTTCCACAAACCACTACAATATGAAAATTTCTTTCTAAAGATACGATATTTTGTAATACTGTTTTCATATTTTTTAGTCCCAAACTGCCTGCCATTAATAAAACTTGAAAACTTTCTTTTTTAATTTTCTCATACCTAGAATCTTTAAAGAATTCCCTTTTAATAGGTATGCCATAAGAATAAATTTTATCTCTCGACATCCCCCGTCTTTCTAAAGTTTTATTTGTATAGGCACTTCCAGTAATGTAGGCATCTACATTTGAATTTATATAAATATAGTGTGCTTCATAATCTGTAACTACAGAAATAAAAGGAATATTAATCATTTTATTGTCTTTCAAATGTCCTACAACACTTACTACAAAAGCATGAGTTCCTATAATTAAATCTGGATCTTCTTGCAAAATAGTATGGTAGATTTTTTGTGCCGCTATTTTAGTAAAAGATTTTGTGACAAACTTATTGATAATTTCATTATTACTAATCTCATAAATACTACCGTAAAAATTAGGAAATTTATTAATAAGAATTTTATAAAAATCCATAAAAATAGTCTCTGATACTTTATTTATCTCCTTTAATATATCTACTTTTTTTACTTTATAACCTCTCTTTGTAAATTCCCCCTCTAAAGATGATGCAGCTTCATTATGACCGCCACCTGTAGCAGCAGTAAATATTAAAACCTTATCCATAATTAATCCCCCTATTTAGATGTTTTAAGTCATTTTTCGAGATATTTTTAAATCATCATTTAATTTTACAATATCACGCCTATATTAATATAACGTTAATTATAGATTAAAACTTCCTAATTCTTTATATATTTTTATTTTTTATGTATCAGTGTACTATCTTCATAGTACACCAATACTGCAATGTTTGTCAACTATTAAAATATATTGTAGATATTTAATAAATTCTCAAATAATTTTTATCAATGAAAAAACAGAAGAAACTCCTATTCTCTAAGGGGGCTTCTCCTGTTTTTTCTTTAATTTCCAATACTAACTTCAATTGCAATAGTAAGTGCCTTTACAATATAATCCAATGACATACTAGGTGCCATCCTCTTATCTATAACCTGTTCTGGTATATATGGTATATGAATAAATCCACCTTTTATATTTTTGTATTTCTTGTCTATATTATAGAGTAAGCTATACATAATATGATTACATACATAAGTACCCGCTGAATTAGATATTTCTGCTGGGATTTTATTTTCTTTTAGTTTATTCACTATTTCCTTTATTGGTAATGTCGAAAAATAAGCTGCATCACTGCCTTCAAATATAGGTTTATCTATAGGCTGATTTCCTTCATTGTCTGGTATACCTGCATCATCAATATTTATAGCTACCCTCTCAACACTTATCTTATCTCTTCCACCTGCTTGCCCAACGCAGATAACTATATCTGTCTATCTTCTTCCAACGCCATTTCTAATATTTCTTTAGATTTCATAAATACAGTAGGTAGTTCTAACTTAAGTATTTCAGCCCCTAATATCTCTTCTTTTAACATCTTAACCCCTTCCAGAGCTGGATTTATTGCTTCTCCTCCAAAGGGTTCAAATCCCGTAACTAGCACTTTCAAAATATCCCCGCCTTTCATTTTATTTCCCTAATACTAACATTATAACTTTTTCTATCTATTTTTAGGTTAAGCTTTCTTATTTTATTAAATTCAAATCTATTTCTATCTATTATATCTTTAATTTCATTAAATGTATTTTCATATTCTTTATATATCTGATGAGCCTCCTCAAGAGACACCTTTTTAAATCTAATTAAACTCCCTATTCCCATCTGACCTAGTTTTGATAGGTCTGGAGTTATTACTGTCGCTATCTTAGTATATCCTCCAGTAGTAGCTCTATCAGCCATCATAATTATTGGAGATCCATGGCCTGGGACCTGAATAGAGCCGAAGACTATGCCATCAGAAATAATATCTGCATCCTTTTTATGAATAATCTTAGGTCCATCTAATCTATAACCCATCCTATCAGCTTCAGAAGTAATAGTATATTTTGAATTAAGGAAAGCTCCTATAGCATCATCAGTGAAATAATTATCCTGTGGTCCCATAATTACTCTAATGGTTTCTTCTTTTTTATATATAGGAAGAAATTTTTGAGGTAGATAACTTCCTGAATTATGTAAATCTCTAGAGCCTAGTTTTATATTATCTCCACTATCTAATTTTCTTCCTTTATATCCTCCCAATCCACCTCTAGTAAAAGTAGATTTACTCCCCATTATATCTGGAACATTAATTCCTCTACTAAAAGCAATATAAGTTCTTACACCACTGACTAATCCAGAAAAACTAAGAATATCTCCAGCCTTAATTAAAAGACTAGTCCACATAGGTACACTTTCTCCATTAATCTTTGGATTCATATCTGCACCAGTAATACTAATTATTTCATCACAATAAAAAATAATCTCCGGTCCTGAGAAAGTAGTTTCTAGAGTTTCCGAATACTGATGATTTCCCACCAAGATATTAGCAGCTCTAGCAGCAAAATCATCCATAACTCCAGCTACAGGTATGCCAAATCTTTCGTATCCCCATCTTCCTTTATCCTGAATTGTAGTGAAAATCCCTGGTTTTATAATCTTAATTTTTTCCATGATTACTACCTTCTTTAACGATAATATTCACCTTATACTGATTTTTGTTAATCAAATCTTGTATTCTTAAATATTCTTTTTCTCCGATAGGGACAAATCTTAAATAATCTCCCGCATTTAATAATACAGGAGGACTTTCTAGTGGATCATAGAGTTTTATAGGGGTACGTCCTATGAGCTGCCATCCTCCAGGACTATCTATAGGATAAATTCCCGTTTGTTTGCCTGCTATGCCAGTGGAACCAGCGGGTATTTTAGTCCTTGGGACCTGAAGCCTTGGAGTCTCTATTCTTTCATCCATCCCCCTAGATATCCAAATCCAGGGGTAAATCCCAACATATATACAAGATAATCTGTAGAACTGTGTATTTTAATAACTTCCTCTACAGTAAGATTATTATGATTTGCTACGAATTCAATATCTGGACCATATTCTCCACCATAAGCAGTAGGAATTTCAATAATTCTAACTTCTTCCGAATCAATATTACTTAAAGACTTTTCTATTTCCTTTAAGCTATCGATCAAATCCTTATAATCTATCACCATAGGATCATATATTATCTGTATTGATCTATAGGTAGGAACTATATCAATAATTCCTATTATATTTGACTCATCAATAGCCTTAACCATACTACGAACCTTAGCATTAATCTCTGGGCTGATACTGTTCCCAAATTCGACTATTATAGCCTTGTCCCCTGCAATAATATACCTTACATTTTCATACATAAGCTCCACCAACTTTTATATAAATTCGCTTAGACTTTTAATTTGAATTCCATCTTTAATTAAACTCTCTCTAATATATCTCACAAAATCAACAGCCATTGGATTATCACCATGAACACATACGGAATCTGCAACTATAGATACTTTCTTGCCGCTTATTGTAGTCACCTTTCCTTCTAAAACCATATCTTTTATTCTTCTAAAAGCCTCTTCCTTATCATGGATAAAAGCACCAGGTAATCTTCTATTAACTAAGGTCCCATCATCATTATAACCCCTATCGGCAAATACTTCTTGGGCAACCCTTAGACCTCTTTCTTGAGCAAGTTTAGCTATATAACTACCACTTAGAGCAAGAAGTATAATATCCTTGTCCACATCTAGAATACCCTTAATTATTGCCTCCGCTATTTCCTCCTTAACGGATGCTGTATTATAGAATGCCCCATGAAGCTTCATATGTTGAACCTTACCGCCGTTTGCCTTAGCAAAAGCACTTAATGCCCCCAACTGATAAATCATATAAGCTCTGGCTTCCTTTGGACTAATATCCATATTTCTCCTGCCAAAGCCCATTAAATCAGGATAACCCGGATGTGCTCCTATGGCTACATTATTATTTATGGCCTCCCTTACAGTGTGTTCCATAATCAACGGATCACCTGCATGCCATCCGCAGGCAATATTAACAGAAGTCACATATTTAATTACCTCTTCATCCATACCTAAATTGTAAGAGCCAAAGCTTTCACCAATATCAGAGTTTAAATCTACAATACCATTCATAATAACATCTCCTCATTAACTTGATATCACAATTAAAAACCCTCTGTTTTATAGTAACAGAAGGCTTTAGTATTTTCAATATAGCCCCGTAGATCTGGGATGGTATTTTTATATCACTCAAACCACTGCAAAATTCTCAATATTTTATATCAGTTTAAATCCACTTCTTAATGTTTCCGTAGCTTTATCCTATGTCCTTTAAGAGACACAACTCTTATTCCTCTATTCTTTCTTTCATCACTGCTAGTAGTTTTCCTAATCCCATTTTTAAACAATAATTACTTTACAACTCATGCTACTGCCATATTCATTTTCTATAAACACCCAAACAACATTACCTTTGGCTTCTAATATCTCGTAAATATACTTTGAATACTCCCTATCTATGTATCCTATCTTTTTATCTTCTAGTGTAAATATTCCTATAGCGAATTCATCATGTAGATTGTCTCTTTCATGTTTAATTAATAAAGGATCACCTTCTATTAACTTTATTGTCTCATATAGTCCATATCCTTTAATACTGATTGACAATATCTGGGTATATTCATTAACATCTTGTAAGAATAAATTCTTAAATATCTTCCACTGCTCCAATTCGTGAGAACTTATTAATACACCTAAATTTTCTATGTTAACAAGATTTGCATATTTTGTCCATTCATAAAAATATTCAGGAATAACTATATCCATTTTGCTATGCAGACTGAAAGTTTTCACAGCCTTTATTAAAAGTTCTCTTTCATAAAGACCACTCTCCATTATTTCAACCATCCCCTTATCTTCTACTCCAAACTTACAATAAGCTGGGATGTTGCAAAAATCATCAAATATTCTAAAGCTATTCCATTTAGTTATAGTTTCTAGGTTTTCTACAAATAAAGCATCATATAACTGATAAACTAAACTAAAATACCAAGCCCCTTTATAAATAATTTCTTGGTCTATGAAGTCTACACATTTATCGAAATTTCCATTGAAAAACTTATTACATATTGTTGCATAATTGTCCATAAAAATCCAACTATTTAAACAATTATATATAAATTCTCCATTATAATTAGTTTTGAATTCTGGCAATTCTATTATTTCATTAATTAATTGAATAAATTTAGGATTCAGTTTTCTATTTTCAAATACATAATCTAATTCTTCATCTAAATTATTAATAACCGCATAATATATACCAATAGCAGTGTCAATACTCAATCCTGAGTTTTTCAATATTTTCTTAATAGTAATATTATCGACTAAATCAATCTTATTCCTTATATTAACAACCATTTCTTTTGTATGGAATATTAACTTTTCTTTTTCTTCATGTCTAGCATCTACACTATAAAATAGTGATTCTATTATCTTTAAATAGTCCTCATCAGTTTGAAGTAAGTTATTTTCAGTTAAATCAAAAATAACGGAGTTATATATCCTAATAATTTCCTTTTCACTTTCATCTAATTCGCTCTCTTCCTTTTCCAACACTTCTAACAATTTTTTCACTGAACTATCTATAATAATAGAACTTAAATCTTTATACAAGTAATTATCTCTCATACGAAAAATACGTTTTTCATGACTTTTAACATCATATACAGGATTTAATTTAATTGGTAATACTACATACCCTTCAGTTTCTCTCATAGCCCTACCCGCTCTACCAACTAAATTCTCTATCTCTTCTAAGTTCATTTCATTACTTCCTGCATATAAACTCCCTAATATGATAGCTGATATTGGAAAATTTAATCCTTGCGCTAAAGTAGATGTAGCTGCAAGCACTTTTATAATACCATCTTTAAATGCTATTTCTATAATTCTTTTCACATTATTAGGTAGTCTTTTATGATGAAAAGCAAAACCCAATCTTATAGATTCAACTAAATAATGATCATATCCTATTGTTAGGGCTACATAGTTAGCGATATCATTCAACTTTTCTTTTTCATAACCAGACAATAATATCTTTCTTTCAAACATATTTAAACAAAACGATTTGAACCAACTAGTATTTGGTATATATACCAGAACATTGCCAATATTAGAAAACTTCTCTGCTAAATCAGCACAAAAATTCAGATTTTTATATAATTTGCTTTTGCATGTTACATGTCTTGTTATGCTAGGAAATTTTATATTTCCATACCTATTATTTGGATAAAATATTCTTATTCCACTTTCTATTAATTCATCATAATGTCCTCGTTTGGGGCTTTCATAATTATTTAAATAATGACCAATTATCTTTATTTGTTTCGTTGGTCTGCAGTCAGTATTAGAATATTCTCTTGTGATATCTGTTCCTATCCATTCCTTAAACTTCAATACATTAGGTAGTACTGCTGATAGAAATAACATCTTAGGCTCATTTCCTAAATTCATCAACTTTATTTTTGCTACTACAAATTCTAATAATAGTCCTCTAGATCCTGATGAAATGTTATGGAATTCGTCAAATACAAAAAGTTTACATCTTTTAATATAATCGTCTTCTTTTCTTATTAGGGAATCGAGCTTTTCTTGTGTTATAATCAATACCTTAGAATCTTCAATCTTATTTTTTTCAATATCAGGACTTAAGACATCATATCCTGACACTAAAGCATCTACATCAATATTTAATCTTTTAAACATTGAACTTAAATCTTGCTTAACCTGACTTAATAGCGCATTTGTTGGTACAACATATATACAAGTATTATCTTTATATTCTTGCAATACTTTTAGAATGCATATCTGAGCAATTAAACTCTTTCCTGAGCTTGTAGGTATATTTACAATATTATTTGTATTAATATCTAATAGATTGTTGTTAATGATTTCAATTTGATGAGACCATAACTCATAAGTTGGTTTACGTTTGCTTCCGATTAATGACTTTATTGAATCCTCTCGTAGATGCTCTCCCAAAACATACCATAATGATTTATTTATTGTCATATGTATGCACTCTTGAATTTTTTTGATGATCCATATTTCTCTATAGTAGTTATTTGTTAAGGCCAACTCATATGTTTTTTCTAAATTAAGTTTTATATCTTCGATAATTTTTTCTTCGCCTGTATTGAGATATATAATAGTTCTATATATCTCTTTGATAATATTATTTAAAATATGATATTTAATATTCTTTGTATTAACTATCATTCTTCTGGCAATTTCCTTTTCATCAATGCTTAAGACTCCATAATTTTTAGAAAGAAAAGCTAATATTGCATAAAAGTATATTTCTTCACCATAAAGATCTTCAATATTAAGATGATATTTACGAAAGATCACATATGCTTTAGAAGGATTATCTCCTAATGCTGCACAACTTATGGCTATTAGTAGCAATTCTAAATATCCGTTCTTAAATTCTTCAAATCTCAATTTATAAATTTTACACAATTGTTCAAATAAATTTAAGCTAATATCAAATAAATCCCGTTTTGTTTGAGAATCTATAGCTTTTTCAAACATTTCATCAGTAGCTAAATCAAATAAAAACAGCCCTATTTCTTTTAGCTTCTTTATTTCATCTTCATCTATAGTGAAAGCTTCTTTATCTTCCACTTGAAGATAATATTTGAGAAGTAAAAAATGAATATTATTAATTTTATTAATTAACTCTATTCTACCTTGATATTTATGTAAGCTTTTGCATATATTATCAATTGTAATTAAATCCCTCATTTTACTCTCTCCCTAGTATGTTGTTAGTACTTATTTCAAACTGCTTTATGTAGTTATCTAAATCACTAACTGGTACAAATCTTACAATTTTTTCAGCATTTTCTGCATATGGCTGAGCAGTAAATAAATTTAGTGGTCTACCTGAATTATCTTTATACATTTTATTATATATATCTAAATCAAATGTCATTACTACACCAAATGATAAAAGAGAATCTTTTTTAACTGTTGAGAGTTTTATTTCTTTTATTCTTTCTTTATCTATAAAAGAATATTTATTATGTTCAGCTATATCTGATAGTTGTTGCAATATACCATGCACTTCTATGTTTGAAAAATCATTATTTCTGACCTCATCAGCTCTTGAGGATGGTCTATCTGTAGTACATTTTGAGCTCCAGATCCTTAATATTACTTTATCTCCAGATTCATTTCTTAATTCCCATCTATCAGGCCCTTGTTCTGATGAATTACCTCTTTTTAAAGGCAAAAAATAAATAGGACTAGCATCAAAAGTTTCACATAACCATGTGGCAATGGTCTCTCCTAAAAGTCCCTTTATATTATTATCTTTATTAGAGTTATTCCATATTGAATCAAATATTTCATTTACAGTTTTTCTAAACTCAGGTATTATATTCCCTATGGTAATATCTTTTGTACTATCTATTAATAAATCCCTACCTACATGTTTTTCAATAAAATATTTATTTAATGCTTCTTTAAATTCTTCCATCTTCTGTATCTTTTCTTTATCTGAACTTTTTATTAAGTAGTCAAATCTAATATAATATTCTTTTAATTCATCTTTTATATGTGGTTCTAACCAGTTATCCAAACCAATTCCCCCTTAGTTTGTCATAAGTTTATATGAACATTAGCTTTATTGATGCCATTTAAATTAAACTATGATTTCATCTTTTAATATAACTATACGATTCATATTCGCCTTTTCTGATATTCTATTCAATTAATTAATTTAATAATATTCCTCCCTGGATATCAGTCAAAGCGCATAAGTCTCTATTATTATAGAATCATTACGTTTTGCTAGATTTTTTAATTTACATTTGCATTTTTTTCTTTTCTAACTTATAATTTCTTTGATAGTTAACCATTAAAATTAATTTTATGTACTCAGTAAATCCGATTTCCTGTGACCATATAGGTGTTCTTACAAATGTACATCAATTTTAGAAACATACTTAAAAATCTTACAATAAAAACAATTATAAAAATTTATTAAATATAATTTTAAAATTAGATAATTCAATTTTAAATAATTATTCTGACGTTATAAATCTGCACCTTTTTCTATTTACTATAGATTAACTATCAGCGTAATAAATTTTATTGTATTTGATTTTAATTATAACCCCCTTATATATAATGCCAATACTATTTTTTTATATCAGCTTAAATTTATCATTTTATTTCAAGTTATATACCACTAATATCAGGATACCATATCTTTACAATATATCCAACAAAACGACTTAAGTATACAAAATATTCAAGTAACTTCTTCGACTTATATACAAATAATTAGTCCATCTTATAGTTAAAAAATCAGAGCTAATTAAATTATAGAATCAAATGTCCCGAAACTTATTATAGGAAAAACCGAGCTTTCATATTTAAAAAATAGTTGGTTCATCTAAGAATAAAATACCAGGATTATACATAATTGCTATTGCAATCTTTAACCGCTACTACACCGATCTTTCTACGAGCCTTAGCAGGTTTTTTTACAAGAGATTCCCCAGCGATTAAAATCTCACCAGAGGTAGATCTCTTCTGTGTCGTAAGCATACTGATAGTAGTACTTTTACCTGCACCATTTGCTCCTAAAAATCCAAACATCTCTTCTTGCCTTACATTAAAGTTTATTCCTTTTACAACTTTGATCTTTCGACCTTTATCTAATGTGAATTCTTTCTTTAATTTTATTACTTCTAAAATATTTTTTGACATCATCTAGCTCCTTTCTTGATTAGATTTATTTCACAATTTAAGTTTTGTAGTAATTTTAATTGCTTAGCGCCCCACCAAAACTGATATGATACTTCCAAAGTAGACAGTTTAATTAATTAAAATTAGATTATCTACTTGGAGGTATTTTTTATGGGAAGAAAACCGAAGTATAGTAAAGAAGTAAAAATTAAAGCGTGTGAAGATTATGAGAAAGGTCATGGTAGTTTTAGTGATATTGCTGAAATGATTGGAACCGAAAAGTCAGTAGTCCGTAGATGGTATCTAAGATATAAAGAACATGGATCTAGTGCATTTGAAACCTCAAATAAAAATAATTCGTATGGTAAAGAGTTTAAGTTGTCAGTAATAGAGGAATATACTTTATGCAAATACTCAATGGCAAACTTAGCTGCTAAATATAATATTTCCGTAGGAGTTATCGGTAACTGGGTTAATAAATGGTATAATGGTATAGAAATAAAGGATTATGATCCTAAAGGAGATGTCTATACCATGAAGTCTAGAAAAACTACATTTGAAGAGAGATTAGAAATAGTAAAATGGGTTATTGAAAATGATATGAGCTACAAAGATGCAGCTGATAAGTATTCAATTACTTATGCACTCGTATACAAATGGACAAGGGCATATATAGACAAGGGATCAGAAGCACTAAAGTATCAAAAACGTGGACCAAAGGCAAAGTCTGAAATTGATGAAAGCAATTTAACAGAAATAGAGAAGTTAAAGCTAGAGCTTGAAAAAGAAAAATCATTAAGAAAAAGAAGAGAATTTGAACTTGAAGTTCTTAAAAAAAAGAGGAATTCGAAAAGAAACTTCGCTCTCGAAAGTAAGACAGGAAGCAGAATACAAAACAGTAGACTTTTTTAAAGATAAAGGCTGTTCAGTAGCCAAGTTATGTGAAATTCTAGATGTTTCAAGAAGCGGATACTACAAACATAAAAATAGGGTTAAACCTGAAAAAGAAAAGCAAGATGAATTGCTATGTTCACTAATCAATGAATATCATTCAACTTTTGACGGAATTTTAGGGTATAGAAGGATGACCATGTTCATTAACAAACTAAATCATAAATCATTTTCAGAAGGATATATCCATAGACTTATGAATATTTTAGGTATTACAGCCAGAATTAGAAGAAAGAAGGTTAATCGTAAGAAAATAAAACCGGAATATACAAAAGAAAATATTTTATCAAGAGATTTTACCGCTAAGGCTCCTAATGAGAAATGGCTTACAGATGTAACTGAAGTCTCAGTTCTTGGAGACACAAGAAAGCTTTATTTAAGTTCAATTATGGATCTTTATGATAATAGTATTATTGAATATAAACTTTCCTTTAAGAACAATAATCATCTTATATTTAGCATGTTTGATAAAGCAATAAAAAAATATCCTGATGCAAAACCAATATTTCACAGTGATAGAGGGTTTCAATATACAGAAAATGCCTTTAAAAGTAAAATTGATGAAGCTGGAATGACTCAAAGTATGTCTAGAGTCGGTAAATGTATAGATAATGGGCCTATGGAAGGATTTTTTGGTACTTTAAAAACTGAAATGTATTATGGAAAAAAGTTTAAAACACTTGAAGAATTAAGAGGCAAAATAGTTGAATATATTAAATTTTACAATGAAAAAAGATTTCAAAAAAGACTAGGATGCATGGCTCCTTTAGAATATCGAAACCATGCATCCACATGTGCATAATATTTTAATTAAATTATCTGCCTACTTGACATGGGTCAGTTCAAACTGGAGGGGTGCTATGTTTTGATAATAACATCCTTTTTTTATATGCCAAATATTATTTTAACATTTTATCATATTCATATCCCATCTCTAATAATATACAAGCACAAATAAGGATGAAGTTTAGTTAAACTTCATCCTTATTTATATATTTAAAATATTAATATAACTATTATTTTCCTATTTCATGCTTTGTGGAACTTCATCCATAGTTCTTTCTTCAACATATAAATTCACGCTGTCTTTAAAAATATCTTTGTACTCTTCTAACTTTTCTTGTGCTTCTTTTTCTGAATTGTATTGACCTAGTTCATATAAATATGTCCCGTTGCTATCCTTCAATACTCTAAGATCTTCTATTTCAAATAATATTTCTTCAAGAATAGCAAATTCCTCTCCTCTTTCATAAGAGCCAGTTCTTATTGAATATATTTTTTGTTCTGAAACTTTTTCTGTATCCCTTGAAATTTGTACTTTCAAATAAGCAGGATTCTTATATTCCTCTACTTTGAAATCAACTGGTTGATTAAATACTATGTTAAATCTTTGTGCGGAATCATCTAAAGTCATCAATTCATAAACATCTTGGATATATTTACTCTTTTTTAGTTCTTCAAAATATTCACTAGCTGAAAGACCTCTTGCACCAGATATAGAAAATGTCATTGTATAAGGCGATTCCTTATAGTCTATATTGAAAGATGGGGCTATTTCTTGGTTTTCTTCACCAAATCCACTAAAATTTATTATGATAACATCAGAATCTTTTTCTTGGTCTAGAGATATAAAATCAACATCAATTCCATCGGTTATTTCGCCGCCTTGAGAACTCCCATTATTAAATTGAAGGATATTAACTAATGTTCCCAAAACAGGAATCCCTTCAAGGCTATTTGCAAAGGATGGGGAAATATTTACGCTTAAAGTAAATATTCCAACTGCCGCAGCTACTGATATAAAACTATTAATTATTCTTTTCTTATTTCTATTATTTTTTTTCATATAATTCTTCCCCCTTAATATTGAATTGCTAATTGTATCATCTAAAGCATTAGGTATTTTTATATCTGAATAAACCTTTTTTAAATCATCTGTGTTATTCTTCAAAATTTTCGCCCTCCTTAAGTTCTATTTTTAAAAGTTCAATTGCCTTATAAAGTCGAGTTTTTACTGTGCTTAAAGGAATATCTAGAATTTCGGCTATCTCCTTCAGTTTCAAGTCTTGAGAATATCTTAGTACTATCACAGCCTTATGGTTATAGTCCAACTTTTCTAGAGCTTCTTTTAAGTCTATATTTTCCAAAGCATCATTTTTATTATGATAAATATTTTCCATAGTATCATTATCCAGATATAAAATTTTCTTAGATTTCTTTATAAAGTTTATTGAACAATTTATAACTATACGAGTAAGCCATGTATTAAAATATTCTGGTTGTTTTAACTTACCTATTGATATATAAGCTTTATATACTGACTCTCCTACTATATCAAGTGCATCCTGTTCATTGTGCACATAACTATATGCCATTCTATATAAATCTTCTTTTTTGCTATTTATAAGGAGACCGAAACTTTCATCATCTCCCTTTACTGCTTTAAGAACTAATTTTTCCAGTGGAACCTCCTCCTTGCAAATAAAATATGAGCTCATTTTTATTATCTACTTATTAGACAACTATATATCCGAAAAAGTTTTATTAAATTATATTTTCCATATTATTACTCTTACATATGTATAGGTGATTCTTGTAAAGCAAAAAATAAAACAGACAGGAAAACCTGTCTGTTATAATACCTTATCCATTAAATTCAAGAAATTTTTATATCCTATCTTTTCTATATCTTCCTTTGAAAAACCTCTTTCTTGAAGCTTGAGTACTAAATTATTACCTTTAGAAATATCTTCTATGCCTACAGTACCTACATAAGGATCTTCAATAAAGGTATCTGAAGTATCATTTCCAATATACTCAAAGAAATCAAAGCCCAAAGCAATGTGATCAATCCCTATGAGATCTGCAATATGCTCTATATGATTTATTAAATAATCAACTGTCCTCTTCTCACGATCTAAATGTATAAACTCATTGAAAGCATTGATACCTACAATACCGCCTTTTTCTCCAATAGCTTTTATCTGATCGTCAGTAAGATTTCTTGGAACATTACACAATGCCCTTGAGTTAGAATGTGATGCAATAAAAGGCTTTGTTGTTACATTGTAAATATCCCAAAAGGTCTTATCATTAGCATGAGATACATCTAAAATAATTCCTAATGACTCCATTATCTTAATAGCATCTTTGCCCAAGATTGTAAGTCCTCTGCTTATGTCTCCCCTGGCACCTGTTGCTAAAGCATTTTGTTCATTCCATGTTAAACTGGCATGTCTAAAACCTAATTGATATAGAGTATAAATAGATTCTATATCCTCATCAATAGCATTTAATCCTTCTAATCCTAATAATATTGCAAGTTTATTTTCATTAGCAGCTTGATAAAAATTATCACTATTATATATGACTTTCAATATATCTTGATTTTCCCATATTTCACTGCTCATAGCTTTGATGCTTTCTAAAAGTCTTTCCTCTGGTCTTTCATCATGGGGAGGATCGATCCATATAACAAAGATGCCTCCAGCCATGTTCCCTTTTCTAAATCTTTCTAAATGATAATCTCTAATAATATTTTTTAAACCCATTTGTCTTTTTACAGTTACATCAGTCCATATGTCTCCGTGTATGTCAAATAACATAAGTTTCCTCCTAAGATAGTGCACAGGAAGCCCCGTGTACTAGTTTATAGATATTGTAATAAATTGCCCATGAATATTCCTAAATAATTTCCTATAATATATCCAAATACACCTGCTAACATAATAGGCCCTATTAGCTTATTCCAACCCTTAGCAATGGCCATAGCAACTGCCGTAGTAGGTCCACCAATATTAGCATTGGATGCAAGAAGAATTTCTTCTAAATTAAACTTAAATAATTTCCCTAATAATAAAGTAACTATCATATTTACAAGAACTATAATTCCTGTAAATACAAGAAGTAGAGGTGATCTAGTGAGTATTAATTGTAGTGAAGCTGGCACTCCTATAACAACTAAGAAGATATAGATTAAAAATGTTCCTATTTCTTGTGCACCATGAATACTAGACATAAAATTAGGCATATAAGTAGCTAAGAGCATGGTGAAAGTAGTTATAAGTAAATATTTATTACCCAAAAATCCATTAAATAAATTATAAATAAAATTACCAGTGGGTATTACTCTGCCTAAAATACTTGCTAATTCAGTGGAAACCCATACTATAGCGAAGGAAATAGCTACTGCAAAAGCTATATCTTTTAATGATATTTCTTTTCTTCCCCAATATTTAGCTGCTAGTGTCTCACCTTCAGCAGTATCTACATTACCTTCTACCTCATCCATATGAGGGTGTTTAAATTTCTTTTGGAAGAATGAAATTGATGGTATTGCTAACAATACAAAGAAATATACTGCCATTAATAGGTTATCAGCTACTGTCAGGGCAGAAATCCAGTCTCCAGATGTTCCAAAGGACTCAGCCATTGCCGCAAAATTTACTCCCCCACCAATATAAGATCCTGTCATCATTGCAGCCATTTTATATAGGTCAGGTATATGATTTCTTAAAAGCATAAAAGATACAAAAGTTCCTAAAAGAGTGCCTATAGAACTAAGTAAAAATATAATCATAATTCTTCCACTTTCACGCCAGATTTTCTTTATATTGGCATTAAATAATAGTAGAGGTATCCCTAGAGGAACTACATACCCCCATACAGCATCATATGTAGGTGCATCTGTAGGAATTACTTTGAAATTAGCTAATACCATAGCAATTATTAATCCAATTATTGCTCCTGTTACTTTAGACGCCCACTTATAGGTTTGTTCAAGATAAATACTTATGGCTGCTATACCAACTAATATTGTCCATAGAGCCCAAGTGTTATCTGCATTAATTAATGTACCCATATTATTCCCCCTAATTTAATTTTTAGAAATTTCTTTCTTGTCATATAATACAATATATTATAAATAAATTCAATATATTAAATTTAAATTTAATATATTGAATTTATTTATAAGTTTTTTATGTTAAAATATAGATAAAATTAACAATGGGGGGTTTTTAACTTTGAACATAGATATAGACATAGGTACAAAAATAAAAGAATTAAGAAAGTTAAAAAAAATGAATATCTCTGATTTGGCCGATAATGCAGAGCTAAGCCTGGTTTAATTAGTCAGATAGAAAGGAACATTGTTACTCCCTCTATAGTTTCCTTGTGGAAAATTGCACAATCTCTTGGTGTTTCTGTAGGATATTTTTTTGAAGAAGAAGCTAAAATCAATGCTAGTCCTGTAGTGAAAAAAAATAGCAGAAAACGTATAATAGCTTCCAACAACAATGCCATTTATGAGTTATTATCTGCTGATCTCAATAGAAAAATTGAGTTTCTATATATTACTATTAAAGTTGGAGACTACTCTTCTAAGGATTTTGTAACCCACGAAGGAGAAGAATGTGGTCTTGTAATCAAAGGAAAATTAATGGTTAAAATGGAAAATGAAGAATATATCTTAGAAGAAGGAGATAGTATTTATTTTGACAGTACTATTCCACATAGATATATTAACGTAGGTGACGAAGTCTGCGAATCTATTTGGGCTATGACACCACCAAGTTTTTAGGAGTGTCATATCAATTTATATCCAAAATTTAATTTCATATACCTAAAAAACGGACAAGATTTCATCTTGTCCGTCCTTGATTGAATTTATTCCTGGGAATCATCTTCTTTTATATCTTCTACATTATCAACATCATCATCGTTGTCTTTATTATCAATATCTTTATCATCTTCATCGTCTATTTCTATTAATCCTGTATCTTCATCATAATCAATTTTTAGCCCTAAATTTTCTATAATAAATCTTAGAGGTACATAAGTACGATTATTATATGCTGTTGAAGGAACTTCTAATTCAACTTTCTCTCCATTTACTGTGGCAGTTTTATTATCAAGATATAATACTATCTCCTTATCTCCCTTTGTAATAGTTACTTTCTTTTCTTCGGATTTCCACTCTACTTCAGCTCCAAATCCCTGAGTTAATGCTCTGACAGGAATTAAAGTTCTTCCTTCTTTTATTACTGGTGGCGTATCGAATTTAATATCTTTATTGGTACTGATGTTTTCTACTGGTATAACTATGATATCTTCATTTTGTTCTTTTAGCTCATCACTAATTTTTCTAAGTTCCTCAAGTTCTTCAATACTATATCTATTTTTGACTACTTCTTTCATTAAATTTATAGTGTTTTTCATTTCTGACTTAATCTCTAATCTTTGTTTTTCTATCTCACTAATTTGAGTTTTAAGCTGCTCTGCAAGCTCTTTATTCCCATTAGTTTCAGCTTCCTCAAGTTGTTTTTCAAGCTCATCTTTTTCAGTTTCAAGTTCATCCTTTTTAACTTCTAAAGCATCTTTTTCTGCTTCTACTAAATCCTTTGCCTCTTTCCAAGACTTATCTTGTCCTTTCCCTGGATTGGCTTTGTTATTATCCCCATTGTTGCCATTATTATTTTTTTCTTTTTCCTCTTTTATCTTTTCTTCTTTTACTTTTTCTTCTTTTACTTTTTCTTCTTTTACAGGTTGCTTACCATTATTAGAATTGTTTTTCCCATTATTTGCTTGTCCAAACACTGGTGTCGCAGCGATAAGGGCTGTTAGAGCAATTATTGATAAGATTGGTTTTAATTTTTTCACTTCAATTCCTCCCTTTATTTTTATGCACTAATGTAAATTAGTACTTATGTTTAATATAGATAATATCAAATATATTGTTTCTATGATATAGTACTAAAGTGGGAAATTCATCTATAGCCTTTTACATAATTATAAAGGTTATCCCTGAAAAGAAAATAATGAAAATAGAGTAGAAAGTAATTAAAATTAACGATTACCTTCTACTCTATTTTCTTTTCGTTATTTCTTAATTTCCTTAAACATCTCTGCCTGTTTCTTGATTCCTACTTCAGTAGCAAAACGCTCAATACTAGATGCACCAAAGAAACCATCTACACCTTTAGTTCTTTGAAGCACATAAGCTGCATCCTCTGGCTCAGCAATAGGTCCACCATGACAAAGTATCATAATATCAGGGTTTATAGACTTACCAGCATCACAAATCTCTTGAACCTTCTTTACCGAATCATCTAAAGTTAAAGCTGTCTTTGCTCCAATAGTTCCCTTTGTAGTAAGTCCCATATGGGCAACTAAAATATCTGCGCCAGCTTCTGCCATTTTCTTAGCCTGTTCAGTGTCAAATACATATGGAGTAGTAAGCATATCTAATTCGTGAGCCTTTCTTATCATATCCACTTCAAGATCATAGCCCATACCAGTTTCCTCTAGATTCTGTCTAAATACTCCATCTATCAATCCTACAGTTGGAAAGTTTTGTACTCCTGCAAAACCCTGCTCCTTTAACTGTTTCAAAAAAACATCCATTATTCGGAATGGATCAGTACCGCAAACTCCAGCAAGTACAGGGGTGTGCTTAACTACAGGTAAAACCTCATTTCCCATATCTACTACAATTTGATTTGCATCACCGTATGAAAGAAGTCCTGCTAATGATCCACGTCCTGCCATTCTATATCTACCAGAATTGTAGATAATAATTAAATCTACGCCACCTGCTTCCCCGCTTTTTGCCGATATACCTGTTCCAGCACCTGCCCCTAAGATAATATTACCCTTTGCTACCTCATCTTTTAATTTCTTAAGTACCTCAGCTCTAGCCATTATCTTATTCCTCCTATCTTATATAATTAATTATTAACTTTCATAAATTCAACTAGTTTTTTCGCAGCTGTTACTGCAAATTCTTTATCATTAATGTCTAAATCTATCTCAATTAACTCTACCTTATTTTTATCAATATTTTTTCTAATAGTATCAAACAATATCTTATCTTCCTCTGGCCCATAGAATGGTTGCCCTTCTACATCAATCATAGAAACACCTCTAAGTGGAACTATTAAAGCAGTTGAACCCTTTGCACTATTTAGCTTTTCAGAAATTATTTCACCTAATTTTTTATTTTCTTCTACAGTAGTACGCATTAAGGTTACAGTGGGATTATGTTTATACAACTTTCTTCCAGCAAATTCTTTAGGAACAGTATCTATAGGACCAAAGTTTACCATATCCAAAGCTCCAAGAGATACGACCTGTGGAACTTTATGTTTTCCCGCAGCTTCTAATCTATGAGGTCCTGCAGCTAAAACCCCTCCAACTAACTCATCACACCATTCAGTTGTAGTTAAATCAAGTACACCATCAAAGAATCCGTCCTCTATAAGTCTCTCCATAGTCTTTCCGCCTGTACCAGTTGCATGGAATACTAATACCTCATAACCTTGTTCCTCCAAGTATTCCCTAGCCTTGTCTACACAAGGCGTAGTTACACCAAACATAGTTGCAGCAACCAAAGGTTTTTTCTCTATCTTTTCCTCATGTTCAAACTTTACCATTCCCGCAATTGCAAAGGCAGCATTTGTAAAAATCTTAGTGGAAACTGAGTTTAGACCAGATACATCAACGATTGAAGGATACATCATAATATCACTAGTGCCTACATATTGCTGAGTATTTCCTGAAGCAACTGTAGATACCATAACCTTTGGTACTCCTATTGGCAAAGCCCTCATACCAGGAGTAACTAAAGAAGTACCTCCACTTCCTCCAAAAGAAATTATTCCATGAAATTTACCCTCTGCATATAACCTTGGTATTAATTTTTCCATTCCCTTTGATAAGACTTCAGTTCCTAATGCCCTATCCCTTTTGGCTGCAATTTCTTTAATATCAGCACCTACCTCTCCTGCAACTTCTTCATTTGATACGTCTGTTTCAAACATAGGCTCAAATACACCACAGTGTATTGTAAAAGTCTTTAAACCCAATCCTTCTAAAATATTCTTTACATAGGAAAATTCCTTTCCCTTAGAATCAAAGGTTCCTGCAATAGCAATGGTTTTCATCTAAAAACCCCTTTCTTATTTAGATTCAGTATAATAAATTATACCCTAAATATATATTTTTTTGCATTATTCTGAAAATGTCCCTATAAAATAGATGGCTCGATCTTATGAAGTACCCCTCAAAAGTTAAACAATAAATTCGACTTTTTGATTGGACTGAACTCCTTTTAATATACGTATAAATTAGTAGATGGACCATTTGTCAATTCTACTTAATCCGGTTCAGTCCAAAATAACTTAATTTAATGTATACAACTTTTTGGGGTCATGATCATTAGTGTGCAGTGTTCATAAGCAATCCTACAAGAAATTTCTTGTAGGATTTTTTGCTTATGATATTTAATTATTAATATCAGACTTCTTAATCATAGTTGATAAAATTATATATACAACCATAGATATTAATATTGAATTTATGGCCGTAGAGCCGAATTTAAATATATATGAAAATAATCCGCCTACAATTACTGAAATGAAAGCAATTGGCTTTATTTTTTCATATTCATGTTCTCCATCAAACTTATATTTTTCTTGCTCCTTTAATATATAATAATCAGCTATTAATACACCACCAAAAGGAGGTAAAAATGTACCTAATAATTCTAAGAAATAAATAAAGTAATTTTGTATACCAAATGTGGCAACTAAAGTGAAAATAATTCCACAAACTGCAGTAATCTTATGCTTATTAATTCCAGGCTTTATATTGATAATTCCTAAAGCAGCAGAATATAAGTTATTATCGTTACTTGTCCATTGCCCAAGTATTACTATCATCAAAGCTATGGTTCCTAAACCTAAAATGATTAAGCCATCCATAATAGTTGATGCCATAGTAGCTTTTGCTATTACTAAACCACCCCAGTTAGCAACTGCAAATATTATCATAGCAATAACAATACCAATCCCGTTATGCTTTGGTGATTTAGCATATCTAGAAATATCTGGCTGTAAAATAGCTCCCGTAATCCATCCACCTACAACTATAGTTATACCTATTCCTAAGGATGCTGGATTATCAACACTAGATTGAACTATAGCACTATACCCATATTGGTTGATAGCATGAATACCAGAATATAGACACATACCCAACAGCAAAGGAGATGCAATCATACTCAAAGCTGTCATACCTTTAAAACCAATAATAGCTGTGGACATCATCAGTATGCCACCCCATAAAGCAGCTATTTTAGGATCTGCCCACTTTGCATTAGGTACTAATAGGTGAATAGTTTCCCCAAAATATCCACATTGATAAGAAAACCAGCCTAACATTGAAATGGCAAATACTAAGCCTACAATCTTTGACCCTTCTCTTCCAAAGGGTTTTCTAGCTAACATTGAAAAAGATACACCTTTGCTGGCGCCAATCCCTCCAGTAAAAGCTGCTATAATTCCAAGAATAATACAACCTATAACTATTGATAGGACCGCATCTCTATAAGACAATGTTTGAGCTAAAGATGCACCTGTATAAAGTGTAGACATAGCTACTGCCATTCCAGTAGTAACTACCGCAATATTTATCTGTGAGCGTCTTTTATTACTAGGTACTGGTCTGTCAGGATAATCGTAAAATTGGTCTTCCTTCTCCTCATTGTATCTTAACTTATCATCCACTTAGTTACCCCCCTATTTTAAAGTTTATAGTCAGCATAAGTAAACTTAAATTCTGATATAGGCTATCTCAATATATTCCATCAAGATAACCTTATCAATTAAAGACGTTCTTCTATAGGCATATAATCTATATCATATCCAAAGTATCTTGGTCCTAGTACTCCAATTCCCTTTTCTGATTTAAATATTTCTCTTGCTTTTAAACCAATGACACAGACTTCATCACCAACTTTTAGCACTGGATTAGCATATGGTTCACCGGTTTTAGCGTCTACTACAACAATTATATCAGGACTTGTTATAATAGGTTTATCGTTTTCCCACATTATATGATTTTCATTTTTAAACCAGATTTTATATATATTATCCTTAAACTCTTCCTTACCTATAATAGTATGGGTTCCCCAGTAATATCCTAGTTTGTCTTCAGTATCCTTTCCAGTTACTGTACCTTTTGCTAATAAGTATCCATCTAATTTTTTAATTATTTCATCAATAGGGTTAAGATCATTTTCTCTGGACTCCCTTATCATCTTTCCTAATTCATAACATTCAGTAAGAGTACCAGGGATAATAATTTCTTTCATCTCTTTACCAGTCATTAGGAATCCAGCTTGACCAGCTAATCCATATGCCCCTGAAGCTATTAGTTTGCCTATCCTCTCTACCATTCTATAGTTAATAGCTTTATCAATTATGCAAATGTTATCAAATTCATCTACAGATGCTACTGGCCATAAAACCTTCCCATTGATATAAGGTGTTGTCTGCAAAATTTCTGGTATAGCTCTTCCAGTATAGTCTCCATCTACACAAGGGATTCCATTTAATATACCAGCAGCCAAAGGTCCTGGCGTATTAGCTCCGCCTAACTCAATAGGTACCACAGCTCCTATTTTCTTCCCTGTGTACTTTGAAAGTTCAGCTACTGCTTTACCTAATCTCTCTTTTTCCTTATTAACAGAATCAGTTAATCCAAATCCTTTCATTTCCTTTTTTACTTCATCTATATGAGGAGCAATAGAACCCATTAAAAATGGACATACTGTTATAGCATCATCATCTATTTCATTTACATCAATCCATCCAACTTTATTTCCCTTTTCGATTTCCGACATCAATGAGTCTATTCCATTACTTGGTAATCCCCCACCACCAGTTCCATAAAATGTACAACCTCTTACGAAATCTTCTACTTCTACCCTGTTTGTTAGACTTTTTGTTGCCATTATTTAAGCCTCCTTTTAATCACTTATCTTATGAATTCACCTTATTTATTTTTCTATGGTATAATCATACTATAGTTTAAAATGTGTATGTGCACATAAATTTTGATATTGTTTGTGCTATATATACATTGATGTATTATCTGACTCAAATAATCTTTCCATGCTATTTGTACTGAAAAAGACACAGTTTATATCCTGAAATATAATACTGCATATTCTTCAATCATCCTTGGTACAGTAATGATATACTTATACAAATAAACTATATTAAAGATTAATTTTTCGGCTAATCTAAATCATTAGGAGTGATCTTATGCTTGAGTTAAATGAAATAATGAAACTAGATATTATGAAAGGGTCAAAAATTTTATCTGGCGAAAAAAATCTGAATAATAAAATACGAAGTGTAAGTGTATTAGAAATTCCCGAAGCAACACCATTTATAAAAAATTCTGAATTATTGATATCTGCCTTTTACTCCATACGTACAGATACAAAAAAGCAGATAGAAGTTATCAAGATGTTAAAAAGCGTCGGGGCAAGTGGTCTTATTTTATCTCATGTAGGATTAATACTAGATAGAGTTTCCCAAGAACTTATAGATATTTGCAGCGAACTGGATTTTCCTCTTATTTTAGCTCCAGCTGATCTAGCCTATATTGATATTATTTCACCTATTATGGATACTCTCTTATATAATCATAATAAAGAATTAAAACAGACTTTGAGAATATATGATGTCATGTCAGAGACAATAATAGATAAGCAAGATCCTACAAATATTTTAGAGACACTTTATGACCTAATAAATAGACCTATATTCTATTTTGATTGCAATCAGAATTGTGTCTTTCAGAAAAGCATTGATAAAGAAAGCAAAGAAGTAAAATCCTTTATTATAGAACAAATAAATAATAATTTTAATACCTTTCTAGATAAAAAGGATTTATATATCAATCATAAAGATGGAGCAATTCAATGGCTACTAACACCTATAATAAGTAATTTTAGATATTATGGTATATTGGCAATCTTCCTTACTAAAAAATTAAATGATTTAGATTGGATAGCAATTAATCAAACTAAAAACTTCATCTCAATGGTAACCTTAAACAATATAAATAGAAGGGATTATAAAATATCCGTAAAAAAGGAATTTATTATTGACTTAATAAGCAAAGAGCCAGTTAATGAAGAAATGACTATAAAAAGAGGCTTAGGACTAGGCTATAATGTTGACCTATTAAAATTAGCCATTGTAATAGATATATATGATTTTAACTCGTTATCAGAAAATAGATCTGAATCCTATTTGATTCAACTTAAAAAATATATTTTCCAAACTGTCGAAAATAATATCTCTATGAAAGTTGATGAGTACATTATTATAGACTATAGTGATAAGATTATTTTATTATTATATAAGGATATAGATGAGAAAACCACAAAGGAAAAAGCCCTTAAAATAAGCAATTATCTTATAGAAAAAATAAAAACCACAAATAAGATTGATGTTTCTATTGGTATAGGTAAATACTATGAAAAATTTAAGTATATCTATAAAAGTTATAATGAAGCACAGACTGCAATAAAAATCTCTAATAAATTATTTTCAGTACCTCAATGTACTTCCTATAATGAAATTGAAATATATCATTCTATCTTTGAAAATTCAGACCTTCACTGGTTAAATAAAATCATTAAGGAATTATTTGGCAAGCTTATAGAATATGATAATCTAAATGACTCAGAACTTTTATATACACTAACCAAACTTCTAGAAAATAATCTTAATACACAAATGACAGCGAAAGAATTATTCATCCATAAAAATACAATAGCACAACGAAAGAATAAGATCATAGAGATTCTAGAGGTAGATCCATTTATTTATCCTAATATAACAAAATACACTTTAGCAGCCTTGTTGTATAAATATTTCCATAATAATTCCTAAGCAGCAACTAACTATAGATTCATAATTTAAAGTTTGATGTGGATTAATCAATAAGTTTGATAAATCTTATTAAATAATCTTAGTTCTGCAAAAATAAAATTGTGATTGAAAATGATATCGAACAATGAATATGGCATAAATTCCTAGTCTGCATTGAATAAAAATTACCATATGAATATATAATGAAGGATCAAAAACTATGCCATATCCAACTGCAAATAACTTGCTTCTTTCAATAATTTAATTTGAGGAAAATTAGTTTCTGCGTTTATTCATATCTTAAGGCTTCTATTGGATCTAACTTAGCTGCTTTTTTAGCAGGGTATGATCCAAAGAATATACCAATAAATAATGAGAAGCTAATACTTATAATCGCTACCCATGGCGAGAATATAAATGGAACGGAAAATACTAATGAAATAATTAATCCGATTACTGTTCCTAGAAACAGTCCGATTGTACCGCCTATAAATGAAATGATTATAGCTTCTATTACAAATTGAAGCTGTATATGCTTTCTTTTCGCTCCTAATGCTTTTTTTGTTCCTATTTCTCTTGTTCTTTCTGTAACTGAAACAAGCATTATATTCATTACACCTATACCTCCTACCAAAAGAGATATACCTGCAATTGCTGATATAGCCATTGATATTTTCTTTAAAGTCTGAGTTACCATTCCTATCATAGATGACATATTACTTACTGATACCTTCCAATCTTCATTATATTCATATAATGAGTCAAAGTGTTTTTGTAGTGCTGCTGTAAAGTTTTCTATATTCTTCGCATCTTTACCTATTACAGTTATAGATGAGTGATTTTTTTCGATTATATCTTCTTTTGCTGTTGATAGAGGAATATAAAATGTTGTTCTCATATCCTTTTCAGCTCCCATACCTTCCATAAATTCAGAATTATCCTGCTTATAAATTCCTATAATTTGAAATAATTCTATAGAATCTTTCGAATATACTTTTACATCTCGTCCCAGAATGTTTTCTTCATTAGGAAATAAATTTTTTGCGAACAAATCTGATACAACAGCAACATTGTTATAGTTCTTCATATCCTGATTTGAAATAAAATTTCCTGAAATCATCTTAATTGAATTTGCTTTAAAATAATCTTGATTTACACCTAAAATAGATATATTAGCATATTCATCTCCGTCTCTAGCCTGTGCTTGATTTTTTTGCTGACTTATAGATATTCCTTCTATATCCTTTGGAAATTTATTTATAATTTCTGATATCATACTGTTACTAATTAAATCATCCGATTTTGGTTTAACTGTATTGCTTTGTGTCCCATTAGAATCTTCCACGTTTAAATCTTCATAAAATATCATATCCGAATCTTTTTTTTGAATATTAATAAATATATTTCTACTACCAAAACTAGATAATTCTTTTGCTACTGATGATGTCATTGCTTTACCTATAAATACTATTGAAGTTATAGACATAATACCAATTATTATTCCTAGCATGGTGAGTATTGATCTTAATTTATTAGCTCTTAATGACGCTAGAGCTAATTTAATGTTTTCTTCAATCATAGTATCACCTTTTGTAATTTATCTTTATTATTTAAATAATCTGAAACTACTAGACCATCTCTAATTGTAATTATTCTATCTGTTTCTAACGCTAATTCTTCACTATGTGTTATTATTATTACTGTTTTCTTTTCTATTCTATTTATTCTTTTAAATATATCCATTACTAAGTTCCCTGTTTTTACATCTAATGCACCTGTAGGTTCATCTGCTAATAGTATAGGTGGATCATTTGCTAAGGATCTTGCTATTGCTATTCTTTGTTTTTGACCTCCAGATAATTCATTTGGTAGATGATCTAATCTATCATCCATCTCTACAGTTCTTAATAACTCTATGGCTCTTTTATTCCTAGTTTCTTTGTCTATTCCTCTATATAACATTGGTAATTCTACATTTGATAAAGCAGTAGATCTAGGAATCAAATTGAAGTTCTGAAAAATAAATCCAATCTGTTCATTTCTAACCTCTGATAATTCATCATCTGTTAGAGATGCTACAGGTATATTATTTAATAGATACTCTCCTTCTGTTGGTTTATCTAAAGCACCTATAATATTCATAAGAGTACTTTTACCTGAACCTGATTGTCCTACTATTGAAACAAATTCTCCTTCTTTTATCGAAAGATCAATTCCTTTTAATACAGTTAATTCATTAGGCTGACCACAAAAGAATTTTTTCACTATATTAGTTAGTTCTATCATTTAAAATATACCTCCTGCAGCCGTATTTTTTATGTTTTTTTCACTATCTTCATTTATATTCATTTTTATCTTCATACCTTCCAATAATTTATCACCTATTATTTCTACCTCAGTCTTAGTTGATATTCCAATTTCAACGGGTATTTTTTCATCTTCAATTGTATAGATATAGTTTCCGTCATCTTCTTTACTTATAGCAGTGACTGGAACAGAAAAAGCATTTTCTTTAGAATTAACTACAATATTTAAAAATGCATTCATGCCTGGCTTAATTTTAGAACTAATACTATTTGGCTTAGCATTTATTTCAAATTCTACAGCTGGCGATCCAATTGGACTTACAGCTCTAGGTGATATAAATGTGATACTACCTTCAAATTTTTCATCTCCTGATGCTAATGTAGTTATAATAACCTTTTGTCCAAAATTTACTGATGAAAGATTGTGTTCTTTAATATTTGCTTTTACATGAACATTATCTAAGTCTTCAACAACAAATAAAATATCATTTGACATTGTGCCTACTTCTGCTTTAATCTGTGTGATAATTCCATCTCCAGTTGCTATTACACTACCTTTTTCTAGCTGTGACTCTAGTTTTTCTTAAACTTAATTTATTTACATCTCTAGATACTGTAGATATAATTTTATCTTTTGCTTGTTTTACTGTATTTTTTGCATTTTTTAAATTATTGTTTAGGCTTTCTAATTGCTTTTGATTTCCCATAAGAGTTCTTTTTGCATTTTCTAAGTCATTTTCATTTGTTTTTATATATTCTCTAATTGCGTTTTCTTTGTCTAATAAAGCTTTTTGAAAGTTATTTTTTGCAATAACCAGCTCATGCTCAGCATCTTTAATTGTATTTTGCAATTTTACATATTCTGCTGATGCTGATTTTAAAGCTTCTTGTTTTGCTTTATTCATTCCTGATACAGCCTTTCTATATTCTCTTTCTAAATCATCAATCTCATTTCTTACCTGATCATAGGTTTTTTCTATAGTTTTTATATTAGATAATATTGTTTCGTTAGAACTTTTATCAAATTCATTCTTTGCTCTTTTTAAGTTTTCTTTTGCTCTCTCTAGTGTTATACTTAATTCATCTAATTCTTGTTTTGCTTTATCCTGAGCTTCTTTTATATCATTTAATTTTAATGTTATATTATCTATCTCTTCTTGAGTACTCTCTGGATTAGATAATATAGATTGATACTCATTATAAATATCATTATAAGTTTTCTGTATATTTAAATATTCATCCATCTTTTTATTATAGCTACGATTAGCATCATCAATAGCAATTTTATTATTATATTCATCAAATACTGGTCTTTCTCTATTTTGTGAACGAATATCTTTTCTAAGATTAGAAAGCTCTGTTTTTTTTCTTTCTAGTAATATGGCTTTCTCTGAAATATCATTTCTATAAGAGGAATCATCAAACCTATCTAAATTAGCCCTAAGATCTTTTTCTTCTTCTTGCATTCTTTTTATATTTCTTCCTTGATTCTCTACTGCTATCTTAGCTTCTTCTATAGCAAAATCATATGAGTATGCGTTAAATGGTTCTTTTGCTTTTTCTTCTATCTTTTTTAAATCCTTTTCTGCATTATCTGTTTGAATTTGTTGTTGCTGTATTGAAATTTCAGTAGACTCTAGCGATGTATTAGCATTATCTATACTATTTTCATTTTCTTTTTTACTTTCCTTTAATGACTCTAATGAAGATTTATAGTTTAGTTTAGCTTGTTGTATCTCTGTTTCTATTGCACTTGTATCTAAAACTGCTAATACATCTCCTTTTTTTACAGCATCTCCTACTGATACAAGTATTTCTTTTACTGGTGCATTTAGAGTTGAATAAATATTAGTCTTATTATCACTAATAACAGCACCTGAAGTTGATATTCCATTAATTAAGTTCTTTCTCTCTAATGTAATACTCTCTGTATTATTTACTATCTGATTTTCTTTGTTTTTCTTTAAAAATATCATAGTTACTGTACTTATAATTATTAGAAATGAAACTATAAATATAACCTTTTTCTTGTTTTTTTGCACATAGACTTCAATATTTTGCATGATATCCCCCTATTTATTTTACTTTTATTTTCTAGTTTAATTATAAAAAATTAAAATTAATATCTTCTAACTAAAATATAAACAAAATATAAACATTAAAATAAATAAAAAACGCTGATAATCAGCGTTTTAACTTGTTAATATTTAATTTATTCCGACTATTATATCAATAATTTTTAAACCTATATCCTGCCCCCCATAATGTTTCTATATATTTGGGATTTAATGAATCATCTTCTATCTTATCTCTTATTCTATTTATATGAACAACTACTGTTGCTTCATCTACATATGAATTTTCTCCCCATATTTTGTCTAATAATTGTTGTTTATTAAATACAATATTTAGATTACTGGCTAAGAAATGTAGTAGCTCAAACTCCTTGTTAGGTAAAAATATCTCCTTCCCTCCAATGTATACCTTTCTTGATTTCACT
Organism: Tissierella sp. P1; assembly: GCF_002266425.1. Lineage (GTDB taxonomy): Bacteria > Bacillota > Clostridia > Tissierellales > Tissierellaceae > Tissierella > Tissierella carlieri. The sequence goes on along the minus strand of NZ_NPMN01000013.1, from coordinate 66,505 downwards.
TCTATTGTTAAATCTCCTCTGATAATTACATCTTCTTCTTTCATTGTGCTTCTCGTTAATAACTCATATCTACGAATATGTGCACCTACTCTAGCTACCAGTTCTGAGGGTTCAAATGGTTTTACAATATAGTCTGTGGCACCCATACCTAAACCTTTAATTTTATCTAAATTCTCATTTTTTGCCGTCACAAATAATATTGGTATGTCATGATGTTTTATAAGTTCCTTACAAACTTCAAATCCATCCATATTTGGAAGCATTATATCTAAAACAATTAAATCGTATGAATTTTCATCGGCTTTTTTTATTCCATTTTCTCCTGTATAACATATATCTACTTCATATTGATTTGCTTCTAGATAATCTTTCTCAAATTCTGCTATCTTTTTATCATCTTCTATAATTAACACTTTTTTCAATTATATCAATTCCCTTCTTCCATAACCTTTAACCCTGCTTTAGGCAAACTGATAATCAATTCTAATCCATCATTATATTTTTCATTTACTCTTATACTACCATTATGTGCATTAACAATATTTTTGACAATAGCTAGCCCTAAACCTGCACCTCCTGTTTGCTGATTTCTTGATTTATCAGCTCTATAGAATGGATCAAATATATTAGTTATTTCATCTTTAGTTATTCCCATACCATCATCAGCAAAAGAAATATTATATAGCTCGCCATATTCTGATAAAGTAATATATATATTACCTATACCATCTTTCTTATATTTTGCACTATTTTTTATAATATTTAATACAACTCTTTTAAAATGCATCCAATCTATCTGAACTTCTGCCATTTCTAATTCTGTAATAAAATGTATATATATATTGTTTTTACTAAATTCCGAACTAATTTCTGATATACATCCTTCAAAAAAATCAACTAAATCAGTACTAATAAAGTTAAAAGATACACCGTTCATATCCAATGTGGAATATAAAAAAAGTTCATTTATCATCTTACTCATTTGATCTGCTGTTTGGTTAATATTTTCTAAATACCTAATTTGTTTTTCTTTTGTATCTATAATCCCTTCTAATAATCCTGAGGTAAATCCCTTTATAGATGTAAGTGGAGTATTAAGATCATGTGTTATTCCTGCTATTAGCTCTTTTCTATTATTTTCATATCTTTCTTTTTCTTCTTTAGAATTAAGTAATTTCTCTCTCATATCATCAAAATCTTTACACACATCTCCAAATTCATCATCATTAGGATAATCAATTTCAAAGTGTAAATTACCCTCTTTAATTTGATTTGTTCCTTCTCTAAGAACGTTTAAAGGTCTTAAAATTGATCTTAAAATAATAAATGTCATTACAGATGTTGTTAAAATAACTGCACTAACTATAGCCACTAAGACAAATAATATAATTTTCATTATAAATTGTTTATCTTTTGCAATAGTCTCATTCTGCTCTTCTAAAGTTACTCTCGTCTGTGTGCTAACCATATATAAATAATTAATATTATCATTGCTGCTACTATCATTTCCAAATAATTTTATACAACTTGCTTCTCCTGATTCATTTATAATAGTGTATTCACTTTTATTTACATTATTGAAATATTCTCCTATTACTTTATCTGAATATTCATTATAATTTTCACTTTCATAGCTTGTATCATTATCAAGTATAAGCTTTACTGAATATCCCCCAGCTTCAATTTCCTTTACATTCTCTATCACCTTTTCAAAGTCTTCTTCTAAGATATTCTGCTCTATTCTTTGTATGATTTCAAAATGATCTTCATAAACAAATCTTTCCTCTACTGCATTAGATGCAATATATAATGACAATATTCCAATAACAACTGGCAATAAGAATGTTAACAAATTAGATATAACAACCTTTTTTCTTATAGACATTTTATCCTCCTTTGTAAGCTATATATGTTATCATCTTATTTATTTAACTCTTTACTTTAAAACTAATATTATCTTATAACTCGTTTATTCTATATTATCTTTATCCATATATTTTATTATTATAAATATCAATCTAACTGCAACTACTGCGTATATAATATAGTCATACTATCAATTAACTAAACGTCTACTTAAATCAAAGGTACTAGATAAATCAATTATAAAATTATATGCAGCATAAACATATATACCCTTTAAATATTTTATAGCATATAAAATAATATTCACAGTATAAACAAGATATCTTTCAAAATTTTTAACAATTATATCATATTAAAAAATTAAAATCTATAAAAAATACGGAGAGAGGTATTCCTCATTAGAATACCTCCCTCCGTCCAAATTTTAGGAACAAAATTCATAAAATCCTCTTAACTTTGTGTCAACAAAACATTGACATCTCCACAGTGGCTTAATTTAATTGTGTCCAACTTTTTGGGGTCAGATCAGTTAGACCTTGTCCCATGTTTTTTACTTTAAGCTTTTTTATTTAGCTCTATTAATTACTTTCTACAATTGCTCCCTTAATTTCTCAAAACTATAATGATTGAATCAATCTTTCTGTTGATATAATATATTTTGGTATAGCAGCTCTTATGGTTTTTTTAGGATCTACAACTTGAGATATTTTTAAATCTACAGCCAAACTAGTTAAAATATAAGCATCTTCCATTCTAATCCTAGAGCACCCTCAAGATATTTTACCGTTTCACTAGTAGCCTCATATAGAGCAGAGTCTAAATTATTACCGGAAGCAATAACCATAGTATATCCATCTGTTTCAAGTAAAGGCCACTTTATTTTTTTGTCCTTAATCAAATTGATTTCAAGGGTAACTTCTGCTGGCACTTCTAATCCAGTAAAGCAAATCTCTCCGTCTCCCATAATTGCATGACAATCACCTAATGCCAGCAAAGCACCCTTTTGATTTACAGGAAAATATAATGTAGACCCAGCTGTAATATCATTAGTATCCATATTTCCACCATGCTTCCATGGACTATCAGTTGCCCATTCCCCATCTTCTTTAGCTGGTGCTACTCCGATTACTCCTATCATAGGTCTTATAGGTAGTTTTATTCCATGGAATATTGCATATCCATCTATAATATCCACAACTCTAATCATTGGTTTACTAACTTGATCCCCAAGTACACCTTCATTAGGTACTACTGCAGCTACTCCTTTGTTAGCAACATCAATGCTAATAACTTTTACTTGAAGTAAATCCCCTTGTTCTGCACCTTCTACATAAATAGGTCCTGTAGCAGGATTCAATCTATCATAATCAATTTCTGTTAGAACTTGCTCTTCATTATAAATTTGTTGAAAGAAGCAGTCATTTGTCTTTACCTTGATTACATCACTAGGTTCTATTACCTCCACATGATCCATTAAATTTGTAAATTTGTAAATAACTTTGTTTCCTGAAATTGTCTTCATCTTTATCTCCTCCATATCAAAATTTATATTTGTTATCTCAAAAAGACAGGAGAAACTTCCCCTGTCTTAGCTCTTATTTACTCAAAGCTATTGATATCATCAGGTGTTAATGTAACTAATTCATGCTTATTAGGATGTTTTTTCCTATAGGATTCCATCAAGAAGTATAATGCAACTCCAATAAGACTATATATGATAAGTGAGATGTATCCACCTATTGCTAACTCCAAAAGTGATCCGATGATTATCCAGATAGATACTATCATTCCAAGAATGAATAGTAGATTACCTCCTGGTGCCTTATAAGGTCTTTCCCATTCAGGGAACTTCTTCCTTAGAATCATTGCATCCAAACAACATATGAAGTATACTAACCCAGCTGCTACGCATGAAACTGCATAAATATATTGAACCCAATTATCTCCAGTAAAGAGACAGAAAAAAACTGAGAATAATAATACTACAAAATTTGCCGCTACTGGTTGCCCATGCTTATTTAGTTTGGTAAAAGCTTTTGGTAACTGATTTAACTGAGCTGCTCCATATAATACTCTTGCTGATGATACCCAGAATCCCATCAATGTAGTAAATGCATGTAATATACCTGAAACTATAGCTGCTATACCAACTATTTTAGGTAATCCAAATTTAGCTACAATCTCTGGCTCTGGCAAATTCATACTTGCTATTTCTTTCCAAGGAGCCATACCACCTATTGCGAATACAATGATAAAATATAAAATAGCTGGAACAAACAATGATGACAAAATAATCTTCCATATTTTCTCTGGTGGAAAGTTTGTTTCTTCTATCATTGTCGGAGTCATTTCGAAGCCTATAAACTTCAAGGAGAATACCGCAAATGCTATAAATATTCCATTGAATCCCTTAGGAAACATACCACCATGAGAAGAAATATTATCAAATGACCAGCTTCCACTAAAGAAAAAAGTTGCAGCAACAATTAATGATATAACCACCATTGTAAAGAAAAATATAGTAGCTAATCTTCCTGTAAAACCAATATTGAAATTAGATAATATATACCATAAAACTATTATTCCAATAGCAACCCAAACCACCATATTAGCTGGAATAGGAATAAAAAAATTAAGTGCTGTTATAAAAATAAATGCCATCATAGGTGGTTCTACTACTTGTATTAAAAACATCATCCATTGAGCCGCCCATCCTGCCTTATGACCAAATGCATTGGTAGTCCAGATATCAACTGCAGATGAAAATGGTAACATTGCAGTAAGCTCCGCAAAAGTTAGACCTACCGGTATTAGCAATACAGACAGAATAGGAAATATAATTGCTGCTCCTGCTCCAGTTACAGAAAACCAATAAGGAGCCTCAGCAAGCCAACCGCCGATTACTGCTCCTGAAGCTATAGCTATCATTTGCATAAAAGATAGATTCCTTTTTAATTTTACATCTGACATATTAAAACCCCCTATAATTATTTAATAACTTCTAATAGCTCGTCTGTGTTAATAACATGGCAGTAAATATTATTCAAAATTTCTAGTTCATAATAAGAAGATACATGCCTATCATTTACCCTCATAGATGATTCCTCCCTTTATTTTAATATAATTACTACCTAAACAATTACAAATTGTTGATGCTTTGTTGAATACATATTTAAATTTTTTTATTATTCTAAATATATTGTATCATCACTAGTATGGCTAAATCCTTTACAAATATTTTCTTTTCTATATCTTAATATCATATTTTGCAAATCAAAAGTATGAAATAGCATATCTATAATATGTTGATATGTATATAAGCAAATGATAATCTATAGTTAGAAACTTTATCTGTTAGAATATATCTTCTTCAAGGAGGGAGAAACATAATGTATACAGTATTAATAGCAGATGATGAAATTATTGAACGAAATTATCTAAAAAGTGTTCTCAAAAAACACCCTGAAGAGTTTACTTTAGTTGGAGAAGCAACTAATGGAGAACAAGTTATCGATATAGCCTTTCAAAAGAAGCCTAATATTATAATTATGGATATTAATATGCCTCTTCAAAATGGATTAATTGCTGCAAAAACTATAAAGACAAGGTTCCATAACACCATTATCATCTTAAATAGCGCTTACTCAGAATTTAAATTTGCACAGCAAGCCATCCATTATGATCTTGATGCCTATTTATTGAAACCTGCTAGTGAAAAAGAAATACTTGATACAATGATTAATTCTCTTCACAGGAAATCTCTGAAGGGACAAGTCATTGGTGACTATTATAATGTCTCAAATACCTTAAACAATAAATATCCTTATACGCTAGTAGACAGATTAATTAATTCTATCTTCACAGGAGATTTTGAACTTATTAGGTTTAACACTCTCAACTATCTTGATTTTTTAAATTCTCAGCAACATAATTTAGAAGAATACAGATTACATATAGTAAATACTATTTTTTCAATAATGAGATCACTCAAAGAAGTTTTACCTGATGATATACAATCATTATTAAATGGTGATGAGTATCTTCAAAAAATAAGCAAATCCCAATATTGGTATGATATACTGGCTGTCACTGAAGATTTCTTTAGACAATTCTTATTTTTATTCAATGGAAGCCTATCTTTATCCTCTAATTTTACTGATATGGTTGAAAAATATATAGAAGAAAACTTTGATAAGCAAATCTCATTAGATATGCTTGCAGAAATATTTCATTTTAATCCCACATACCTATCAAGAAAATTTTATCAGGATAAAGGTTACACTATAAATGATTTTCTGAATCAAAAACGAATTGATTATGCTATTTACTTATTAAAGAATTCTTCTCTTTTAGTAAAAGATATTTCAAGAAATTGTGGATTCATAAATGTATCACACTTCAATCGTAGCTTTAAAAAGGTTACAGGTAAGCAACCTTCTCAAATCAGACTGGAGGGAAACGTAGAAAATGGACATTAAATTAACAGATATATTAACAGAAGAGTTTCTAGAAAAATTTCAGGATTCCTTTGCTTTCGCTACAGGTTTCGGTGTTGTTTTTGTAGATTTAGACGGTAATCATATAGGAGAAGGAAGTAATTTTTCCAAATTTTGTAGTGCAATTAATAAAACAGAGGAAGGGGCTTCTTACTGTGCATTAACTAATCGGAAGGCAATAGATTTAGCTATTAGAACAAAAAAGGCCAGTATATATGTATGTCACGCAGGTCTTATAAATATAGAAATCCCTTTAACTTATGAAGGAGAATATATAGGAGCAATTACTGCCGGACAAGTTTTATGTTCAGATATGGATATCTATCCAAAAGATACAGAATTTAAACCGCTACCTTGGCTAGATACAGAAGAAGCAGCCGAGTATTTCAGTAATATAAAAATACTTACCAGACAAGAAATTGAAGCTACAGCGGTGTCTTTGGAAAATATAGCAAATTATATTGTTCAAAATACTATGTATAACAAGCTTCAGGAAAAATTAGCAGAGGAACGGCAAAAAACTTTGGAATATGAGAAAAAACAAATCGAGATGGAGCATCATCTAAAACTAGCGGAATTAGATGCACTCCAAAAACAAGTTACTCCGCATTTTATTTTTAATGTAATTAGTTCAATATCTCGATTAATTTCTATGGAGGAATATTCATCTGCTTCAAATATGTTAAATTCTTTTTCACAGATGCTACGTTATAGTTTGTCGAATATAAAATCAAAAATTACCTTAGAACAAGAACTCAACTATATTCAAAACTATTTAGTTATACAGAAAAATCGTTTTTCTGAAAGAATAGACTATGAAATTATGGCAGACAATGAAATACTCTCGCTAATGATACCCTATTTCTCTTTGCAGCCTTTAATAGAAAATGCTATTGAACATGGCCTTCTCCCATTGGAAGATGGTGGTAAATTGAAATTAAATTTTTCAACAACATCTTCTCACTACTTTATTGAAATAATAGATAACGGAATTGGAATGAATGATAAAAAATTAGAGGAAGTTAAAAAGATTTTACAAATTGATAGAGATACTTGCTCAACAAATCATATAGGTCTTAAAAATTGCTATAGAAGATTTAAACTTATGTATGGTGAAAATGCAACTTTTAATATAGATAGTAAACCCAATGAAGGTACAAGGATATATATTACAATCTCAAGGAACGCTGATATCATAAACTGACACTCTTATTTAAGTCTTTCTAATATAATTACATATTACTAAATGCATGTTAATAAGGTACAAAAAGTACTTATCTTTATTTCATTATGATTCATTGTCAACATCTCAAAATAATTATATCAGATATTTAATATCAATATATTATCTTTAATAATTCTAGGATAAATAGATACACAATGATGAAAAAAAGACCCATGGATTTTGTCTGTCATATCCATTGGGTCTTAATAAACTAAATAATATTAATCATTAAAAAATACTATTCTTTTATCTATTCAACATTATTTCTATGACTGTATCGTCAATATTTTTCATCCCTTCACCACTAAGCTTTGCAAGATTTCTAATGCTTTTTTCTACCTGATTATCTACTATTCCATTAAAATCTTTAATTGTTATTCCTTCAATAGCTAATAAAGCAGACTGCACAGCTGTAGAAGCTGCTGTACCTAATTTTAATGCACAACTTGGTTTTGCACCATCGCATATTACACCTGCTTGATTTGCTATAATATTGTTAATTGTAGAAGTTATAGCATTTTTATCTCCTAATAACCAGGCAATAGCCGCTCCCGATCCTATAGATGCAGCTATACTGCATCCACATAAATTAGATAATCTTCCTATATATCTTTTTACATAAGATGTGATTATATGACTAATTGCTAACGCCTTTACTAAATCTTCATCACTTATTTTTATAATCTCTTTATATGCAGCTAAAGGCAATATAGCAGTTAATCCATTATTTCCACTTCCACTTGAACTCATAACTGGCATAGAATATCCTGACATTCTAACATCTGATGCAGCCGCAGTTAAAGCATATGCCAAATTTACAAAATCTTTTGAGATTAAGCCATTTTTCATATTGCTGTTATAACTATATCCTACCCCTAAGCCATGCTTTTTGTCTAATCCCTCTTTAGCTATATTCATATTCATTTCCATACCGTCTAATAAAAACTTAATATCTTCATAATTTAATTTTTCAATTTCTTCTACAATGGTATTTATAGGTAGACTATAGAAGTTTTGCTCCTCATTATCATTATTATTTTCCTTGCTTGCCCCATTTCTCTTATTCAATATTTCATTACCGTCTATTGATAATAAAACAATATTATCATGTTTATCTTCTGTTATGGCAACTGAAACATGATTTTTGTTTTCTATAGTGGTCTTTATATAAACTGGCTTATTATTATCTTTATCAACCTTAACATTAATTTCGCAGGACTCTAATATTTTCTCCGAGTATTTTAATTCTTCATTCGTAATCTTCCCCAATATCTCTAATCCACATTTTGGATCTCCTATTGATGCCCCTAATGATGCAGCAATATGTAAGCCTATCTTATTGGTATTTGGTATTCCTACATCCATACCATTTTTATATATTCCTTTACTTACTTCTACTGTGATTTTTGAAATTTCTTTGGAATCATTAGGTAATATTGATACTCCATAGGCTGTATTTAATGCAACAGCTACAGGTTCAGTACATCCGATAGCAGGTTTAATTTCTCTATTTAATATTTCGATAATATGTCTTTTAATATCCATATATGTCCCCTCCTTATCTGCCTTAGCAAAGATAAAATTCATCCCTTACTTATAAGGTGTAAAGGATGAATTCCATCTTGTTATACTATTATTTCTTTGAATCCCAATATTTTTGTATATACTCTTTTGCTTTTGCTGGATCAGCCTTATGAACATTTCCAGTATCTACTAATGTACTAATTGTTGAATAAGCCTTGATCTTTAAATTATTGTATACTGCTAAGATTTGATCTTGATCTATTGCATTTAATACTGCTTTTCTTAAGTTTTCATCTGAAAACTCACTATTTCCTAGTAGATTAAAGAATGCATAGGATACTGCATTACTTGGTCTTTTTTGTAGAGTAAGCTTAGAATCTCCTTCTACTAATGGATATTTATCTTCTGGTACACTATATAATAAATGAATCTCACCACTTCTAAGTGCTGAAAGTGAGCTGTCTAGGTCTTTTATAAATTTAACTTCTACTCTATTTATTCTTGGCTCGTGTTCTGTTCCTGCCATATATCCAGGATTCTTTTCAAATACTACTTCATAGTCATTTTTGTAAAGCATAATATATGGTCCACTAACTGCAAGAGTGTTATTATATGTTGCACCCTCAGTTACAGTTGATTGATCTCCATAAGCTATATCTTTATTCTTATCATATTTTGCAACATCATAAGTATTAATTGCTTCTACTTGTTTCTTTGAAACAATACCTGCTGATTGATGTGCTAAATAATTTAATACCTGTGGGAAAGGATGAGTCGTTGTAACTTTAACTACCTGGTATTTTCCAGCTGCATTATTTACATCTTTTTTATCTGCAACAAGTTCTTTAATTTCACTTGGTAGACCTGCTTCTAGTGCAGACCTTACTGATGTTTCTTTTCCCGACTCCTTGAAGCCTTCTAATGATGCTAAGTCTGTAATAATTTCGATTTTATCCATACTTGAGTGCAAACTATAAGTTCTATGGTCTGGAACTGAATTCTTGTCCTTTGCTCTATTCATAGAAAATACAACATCTTCTGCAGCTACTAATTCTCCAGTATCTACAGCCTTTTTATCAACAACTTTAGCAAACTTTACATTATCTCTTAGTATAAAGTAATACTCTTGATTTCCTTCTTCAATAACATAATTATAAGATAGAGAACCCTTAGAGGTTACTTCATCATCGTCTGTTAAATTAACTAATCTTACATGCATATTTGTATTTATTATATTGATTGAACCGTCATTTCCCTTGATAGGGTCCATGGATGTTAATGATGATAGTGTCTGGCTCATTATAAATGGTGAAGAAGTTCTTTTGCTTTGATCTACAAAATCAATTTCTTCCCAAGGCAATGAACGAGATTTACTTAATCTAACGCTATCAGCTTTTAATACATCTTTATTTATTCCTTGGCTTTTAAGGCTTGAATAAAGAGGAATTATATATGCATTATCATCTACAAGAACCTTTTCAAACTCTTTATAAGTTTCTCTATATTGTTCTGGTGTTTCAGAAGCAGCTTGCTCAACTAATTTATCAAGCTCAGTATCTGATAAGCCATAATCATTATAATCTCCACCTGTTGTAAATATGGATCTTACTGCATAGTCAGGGTTTCCTGTAACAGTTGTCCATCCTGAGACTGCTATATCATAGTTTCCTGCCTCTTTTTGTCCTGTAAAGCTACCATAATCAGGCTGAATGTTTAATTTAACATTGAAACCTGCCTTTGCAAGTTGATCTCTTACTATATTTACATCTTTTTCGTTGGAACTCATGGACAATATCTGAATATCTACTGGTTTAACTGATGAATCTCCAGAAGCTGCTGTATCCTGAGTGTTGTTTTTTACATCATCCTTAGTCTTTACATTACATCCTGCAACACCTAATACCATCACTAAAATTAACAGTATAGATATAAATCTTTTCATTATTCATCTCTCCTTTTATATAATTAATATCATTTCCTATTAACATCTATTATTTCCGATACCCCCTCCTTTAGTTAAAACAAAACAGAACTCATTATTTTGTCTCAAAGCATAGAGTACCATCTTGAATTTCTTTATATCTAAAACAAGCTACATGATGATCCTTTTCAACTTCATTTAAGGATGGATTCTCATTTCTGCATTGTTCTATTGCAAAAGGACACCTAGCGGCAAATCTACATCCAGGCTGTGGATTAATAGGTGAAACTATTTCTCCAGCAAGAATAATCTTTTTCTTTTTAGCCTCTATATTTATAGATGGTATTGCCGATAATAAAGCTACAGTATATGGGTGTAATGGCTGCCTAAATATTTCTTTCTTCGGAGCTTTTTCAATAAGTTGTCCTAAATACATAACACCAATATTATCAGATATATGTTTTACTACTGATAAATCATGGGAAATAAATATATAGGTTAATCCTAACTTCTGTTGAAGTTCCATTAATAAGTTTAAAATTTGAGCTTGTACAGAAACATCTAATGCAGATACTGGCTCATCACATACTATAAATGATGGATCTACAGATAAGGCCCTTGCTATAACTACTCTTTGACGTCTGCCTCCATCAAATTCATGAGGATAAAGATTATATGCCCTTTTGGATAATCCTACTTGTTCCATGAGGTATTCTACCTTTTCTCTTCTTTCCTTCTCATTCTTATATATGTTATGAAGCTTAAGTGGCTCTTCAATAATCTGTGATATAGTAAACCTAGGATTTAATGAAGCATATGGATCTTGAAAGATAATCTGCATATATTTTCTCATTTGACGCATCTCTTCATTATCAAAGGTTGTAATATCCATGCCATCATAGAGGACGCTTCCAGCAGTGGGTTCGTGAAGTCTAAGTATCACTCTCCCCAAAGTACTTTTTCCACATCCTGATTCTCCAACTATACCTAAGGTTTCGCCTTTATCTATGGTGAAACTTACATTATCAACTGCATGAAGATTTCCATTAGGTACACTAAAATATTTTTTTAAATTATTTACTTCCAGTATATGTTTCATCTTAGTTGCCCTCCCCATTTTCAAATAATGAAAAATGGCATTTATATTGATGCTCCTTGCCTTTAACCGTTGGAGCTAATTCTGCACATATATCTTGTTTGTACTTACATCTCGGATGAAATGGACATCCCGTTGGTAAATCAGCAGAGTTAGGAGCAGAGCCAGGAATCGGAATGAGTTTTTCACTATCTTCGTCTAGTTTTGGTATAGACTCAAAAAGTCCCCTAGTATATGGATGTTTAGCATTTGTATATACTTCTTTAACAGTACCTTTTTCCATTATCTCTCCTGCGTACATTATAGCTACATGGTCACAAGTTTCTGCTACAACACCTAAATCATGAGTAATGAGTATCATAGCCATATTATATTTTGATTGTAAATCACTAATAATCTTTAGTACCTGTGCCTGTATAGTAACATCTAATGCAGTAGTAGGCTCATCTGCTATTAAAAGTTGAGGATTGCATAATAACGCCATGGTTATAACTACTCTTTGCTTCATCCCACCAGAAAATTGATGTGGATAGTCATTGTACCTATCCTCTTTTACTCCTACAACTTTCAATAAATCTAAAACTAATTTCTTTCCCTCCTCTTTATTTAACTTCTTATGAGTCATTACAACTTCTAAAAGTTGCTCTCCTATGGTCATAATAGGGTTAAGAGAAGTCATAGGGTCTTGGAATATCATGGATATACCATTGCCTCTCATTTGCTGATTTTCTTTTTCAGTATTGTAAATTAAGTTTTTTCCCTGAAATATTATTTCCCCTTGAGTAATAATACCTGGAGGATATGGAACTAATTGCATTATTGCTAAAGCAGTAGTAGATTTACCAGCACCAGTTTCTCCAACTAGACCTAAACTTTCACCCTGTTTCAAGGATAAGTTCACACCATTTACTGCTTTTACTGTTTCATCTTCTGTAATATAATGTACGTGAAGATCTTTTATCTCTAATATCTTATCTTTTTCCAAAATTCCCTCTCCTTTCTTACTTCAATTTAGGATCTAGTGCATCTCTTAAACCGTCGCCAAAGTAATTAAAAGATAATACTATCAATATAATCGCTAACCCTGGAAATATGGCTAAATAAGGATTGGTCTCAAGGTAATTGCTTCCAATCTTGAGGATATTACCCCACTCTGGAATATGTGGTTCTACTCCTAATCCAAGATAGCTTAGGGAACTAGTAGAAAGCACTGCTCCACCTATTCCTAAGGTAGCTCTTATAATTATAGGTGCTAAAGAATTAGGAATTATATGTTTTAATATTATAGTAAAATCCTTTGCTCCGCAGGCCTTAGCCGCTTCCACAAACTCATTATTAGATATACTCATTACAGTAGCTCTTACAGTTCTGGCATAGGCAGGAACTGAACCTATACTTAGAGCCAAAATTAAATTAATTGTATTTGCACCAAAGGCAGCCACAATTGCGATAGCTAGCAATATACCTGGTACTGCATATAAAATGTCTAATAATCTCATAATCACATTATCTAATTTTTTGCCATAATAGCCAGATATTGCACCTAAAATCCCGCCTATGATTACTGGGACTACAGTTGCAATAGTACCAACTACTAAGGATATCCTAGCTCCAAAGACTATTCTAGTAAAAACACATCTACCATAATTATCTGTACCAAAAGGAAATTCCAATGAAGGAGATTTCAAAATAGTTTCATAGTTATTATCAATGGCAATAGAATAATCAAAGGTTAAATTACTACAAATTGATAAAGAAATAAGTAGAATTACTATAAACATTCCTAAAACTGCCATATAATTTCTAAACAATCTTCTAAGTACGTCAATCCATTCTATAGAGATTTCTTCATCTTTTTGTCTTAATTTACTTATAATTATCAATCCCAATAAGAATGCAAATACATTCCCTGTTAGAACACTAAGGATTAGGGGGAATGCAAAGGGCAAAAGTTTTTTATCAACTACTTTTCCCTTTACAAACTTTGAAACCATTACCATGGTAAATATATAAAATATCGTTATAGCTAGTAATATTCCCATACCTAGCATAAAGGTATTGGATACATATGCCTTAAATAAATTTAGTGCTGATATAAGCATAATTGTAAATGACGTTAAAATAGCATAAATACATAAAGTATATTCTATGTTTTTTTCTTTTTTAATTAAAGTAAAGCCAGCTATTGCCATAAAGAAATTGCCTGTTATTGCAAAGGGTATTAAAAGATATCCTAATATCCTTGTAGATTTTTTAATATCATTAAGCTGTAATATTTCTTTTTTATCTTCATTGTTATCAAATATTGGAATATAGCCGATACAAGATAAATACCTCCTACTATAATTGCTATGGAATTTATCTTTTTAGTTGAGATATCAAAACCAAATCCTAAAATAAGAAGTGCAAGGATTAGGGATATTCCCCAAGCAAAAGCTGAGTTTCTATATTCCTGAAAACTATCTAGTTTTCTTTTTTCTATTCTTTTTAAGTATTGTTTGTTTTCCAAAGTCTCCACCTCCTCCTAATATGACTTCATCTTGGACTTAATTCTTGGATCTAAAAATGAATACATAATATCAACTACAAGATTAGCCAAACTTATAATCACTGCAACATATACTACTCCTGCCAAAACTATAGGTATATCTGGAATGAATTGTTTATCCACTATGAAGCTGCCAATACCGTTAATATTGAATACCTTTTCCGTTACGGCAGAACCTCCAAGCATACCTCCAAATTGTAATCCTATAACAGTAACTATAGGAATCATTGCATTTCCAAGTATATGCTTAGTTATAACCTTTCCTTCACTTAAACCCTTAGCACGGGCTGTAACAATATAATCCATATTTTTTACCTCAAGCATAGAAGACCTTGTCATACGGGCTACAGTTGCAGCTAATGATGTTCCCAAAACTACACTAGGCATAATAAGTGTTTTCCAATCTCCTAGAATAAACGTAGCGGGAAGCAAATGCATCTTTATAGAAAAATTTAATATTAAAATCAATCCCATCCAAAATGTAGGTATAGACAATCCTAGGAGAGCTACTAGCATGAAGATATAATCAAAAGATGAGTATTGCTTTATTGCAGATATAATCCCTGCAGGTATTGCTATAGCAACAGCTATGATGAGGGAAGCAAATGTTAATTGCAATGTAATAGGAAACTTTCTCATAATTGCAGCTAAAACATCTTCATTTCCTACATATGACTTTCCTAGATTAAAAGTAATTAAACTTTTAAATGTATTGAATAGTTGTATATAGTATGGCTTGTCCAACCCATTAATCCTGTTGAACTCTGCAACCTGATCTGGTGTAGCTGTTTGCCCTAGAACATTTATAGCTGGGTCCATTGGAGACAAATATAGTATAGTAAATACTAGCCAAGTAACACCGAATATAACAAATATCATCATTAAAAGTCTTTCAAATATATATTTTGTATAAGGATTACTATAGATCAATATCAATACATACATGGGAAGAGATAATATTATAGATATTGCAAGAAATACCTTATTGTTAAACAATTCTACAAAAGTATTGCATAAAGTAATATTCTTAATTCCTCTTTTTTTAGCTTCAAAGACTAGCTCATCCATCAATATTTCGTTAAACTTCTTCTCTGCATTTTTATTTACTCTATTCTTAAAATCCTCTTTACTTAATTCTTTTTTAAAGAAATTTTGCTTATTCTTCAATTGTTCTTCAGTATCCTTAATAATCTTATCCTTTACACCCTCTTTTATTAGCCTATTGGCAATATCTTCTTTCAATTTTTCATATTGATTTTCTCTTCTATTATTTAAATATTTAAATAAAACAAAAGGAAGAGATAATATTCCAAATACAAACAAGAATATCTTATAAAGAGGGCGTTTATACATCTTTTCAAAAGAAACTCCCAAAGTTTTTATCACCTTTTTAACCTCCTTATTTTATTTTTTTATGTCCTCAATATCTAAAGTCATATAATCAAAGACAATTTGTTCTCCATCATTTATTACAATACAAGGTAAGCCAACTCGTCCGCTTTCCCTAATATCTTTAAACTCTGGAGCATGGTCTCTGTGTTTCAAAAATAGCTTTAAATTAAACAAATTTTCTGTAATATCCAGATACAAAAACTTTATTTCATTTGTAGAAAGAAACTCTTTCGCAGGTGTACATCCGGGTCAATGCTTACTTCCAAAAATAATAACTTTTTTCATTTAATATCCTCCTGTAATTTTTAATATTATTGTATATTTAATTATCTTCTATATATAGCAAGAACCATGCCATACTTTTTATCACTTTTTCTAAGTAAATAAAAAAAGCGCCTATGGACGCGTTAAAGGTAGCTTTTCTTGATATTAAATTATCGATATTGAAATATTAAAGCAAAACCTTCCTATTGGTTATAAAAAAAGTCATCTCAATAATGAGACAACTTTTAAAAAATTATGTCTATTTTTGTCGTTTAGTGTCCTTTTTATCTATCGTCTCATGATTGAGATAATTCTCATGATTGAGACAGATATTATACTCCTTTATTTTTCTATATAATGTTGCTCTACTGATGTCTAATTCTTTACAAACACAACTGATCATTTGGTCTTTTGTGTTAGAATAAGAATATTTATTTATACATCTTATAATAATTTCCTTTTCTACTATACCTAAAGAGCTGGATAAAGATTCACCATCAAATCGTTTAGTAAATCCTTCATTCTTAGGTTCAAGACGCTTTTCTATCACTTGACTACTTATTAGACTTCCAGTTTCAAAATTACATGCATATTCTATAAGGTTTTGCATCTCTCTAACATTACCAGGCCAATGATATTCCATCATTAGATTAATAGCCTCTTGTGTTAGACCACGGATATCTTTGTTAAGCAGTTTAGAATAATACTTGATAAAATGGTTTGCAATATATAAGATATCTTCATGTCGTTTGACCAATGGAGGTACCATTATAGGTATTACATTTAATCTATAATATAGGTCTTCCCTAAAAAGCCCTTCTTTAACTCTCTTTAGCAAATCTTTATTTGATGCAGCAATAATCTTTACATCAACTTTTTTTACGACATTGCTGCCTATCCTGCAAACTTCTTTTTCCTGTAAAATCCTCAATAGTTTTACTTGAAGATCATAGGGAATGTCTCCAATTTCATCCAAGAAAACTGTCCCTTTATCCGCTACTTCAAACTTACCAATTTTGTTAGCATATGCCCCAGTGAAAGCCCCCTTCTCATAACCAAAGAATTCACTTTCAAATAAGTCATAGGGAATAGCTCCGCAGTTAATAGGGACAAATGCGAAATCCCTCCTGTCACTGGAATTATGTATAGCTCTCGCAAATAATTCTTTGCCTGTCCCACTTTCCCCCTGAATCAATATATTAGATTCAGATAAAGCTGCCTTTTCAGCTAATCGCTTTACTTCCAAGAATTCTTTGGAGATTCCTAAGATATTATCAAACTTTAGCCTGATATGATTTTTTTCAATGGATTGCATAACTTGTTTCTTAAAATAATCTATATTTTGAATAGTTAGCATTATTTCTTTAGAATTATTATCCATATTTAAATAAGTTATGGTCACAAGGAGCGTATATTTTATTCCAAGAATATCTATGGCAATTTCACAGGGTCGTATACACTGTCCTGATTCCAATAATTCTTGAAGCTTCTTATGTTTCCTTATCTCACTTACAAAATCATCTATATTTTCAATACCAACCTCAGCAAATATACCCTCTAGTGCATTGTTTGTATATAATACCTCTCCACTGTCTGTATATAGGATTACACCTGAGTTTATAGTATTTAAGATACCGTTCATTCTTTGTGCATATCTTTTCTTAGATAGATCCATTTGATACTGATCATATTTACCTCCTAATAAAGATGCCATCTTTTCAAGGTAGTTTAAATAAATATCTCTATTACTTTGTATTCGATGTTTTTGTTCATCATTAAATGCTATAACACCTAAAACACCAATTTTCTTCTCCTTACACTTAATTGGTACACAGATCTTAGCTAATTCCTGACAATGAATACGATTGGTACATCTATTATATATAGATTCATTTTTACAATGATTGATAATAACAAAAGATTCGTCAGATAAAAGACAACTTTCAAATGCAGAGTTCTTCGCAATTTTATTATTAAGTTCTTTCTTATATATTCCAGTCCCAGCTATCCGATCCATATTTTCATTCATCATCGTAACATCTAAATTAAGAACCGCCTCAATAGCTTCAGCAATCTTTTGTGCTAAGTCATAATACTCTTGTAATTCTAATTCGTTAATCATGGCGTCCTCCTAAAAACACTTATTTGAAAATCTTATAATAAGTATATTATATATAATTAATATGAATAACTGCAATAGAGCTCATATGGTAAATTTTATAATGCTTAAATTAAAATGAGGATTCTTATCCAAAAGAATCCTCATGTCTCCTATATTTACAATACTTCTAGATATAATAAATGCATCTAAGATATTATTCCTAATATATTTAAAGAATCCAAAACACTCTTAATTAATCAAGCCTTATATCTTATATTACATATACATTCATAATAAGCTGCATTATTACCCATATCGGAATATCTCTCAGAGATAAGTCTATTAACTCCTCCCAATCTTTGTATCCACCATCCCTGATATATCATTAGTATATCTCTTCTTATGCTGTCATTATACTCAACTACACAATCTAAACTACCAGTATCTGTGAATACTTCAGCTACTGAGCCATTCCTTATATCCATCTTAGATCCAGTTTCACTATGTATATATACGATAGGTAACTGTTTTTCATCCACTAGAACAAAATGCTGGGAATTAAGTGAATCCTTAGTATGTGGAGTAAGCAGATAAAAAGGATATTCTTCATTTGGTTCCATATCTATACTTTTATATACAGGGAGAGGTTCAAAACCCTGACTCTTAGCTAGGTTAGAATAAAGTTCATATTTTCCGCTAGGTGTTTGGAAGTTCTTATCATACCAAGCCACAGGAGTAGCTCCAGGTACTATTATTGGACCTGACTTTATATCATCTATAGTTATACCCGTTAAGTCAGTCATTGGCTTTAGTGCCTTTTCTATCCACCACTCACTATTCTCTATAGGAAAGTTTTCTAGTTTCAATCTCTTAGCTAATTCATTCCAAATCAACAACTCAGATGGTATCCAAGGATTTGGTTCTATTACCTTATTACAATAATTTATATAATTGTGATTAGATGGAGGACAAATTATATTATCTTCCTCTAAAAAATGACGACAAGGTAAAACAACGTCAGATAAACTTGCTGTATCTGTCATAAACATATCTATAGTAACTTTAAATCCTACTTTTTCGAATGCTCTAGTCATTCTGTTACTATCCATAAATTGAGTTAATGGATTAGCTCTAGTAGTAAATATAATCTCTACCTTTGGGTCTTCTGCTGTTTCAATAAATTCAGCCATTTTAGGTCTAGAAAATACTCTATGGTGTTTTCTTAGTGTCTCTCCCGACAGAAGTTCATGATCAATATAATCATTCATCCTGCTATTGTTATAATTTACTCCTCCCCCGCCTATTCCAATATTTCCAGTTATTGCACCTAAGGCATCAATGGTTCTAATAGTATATCCTCCATTGGTATATCTTTGTATTCCAAATCCAATTATAATAGAAGAAGGCTTAGAATTACCATATTTATCTACAAGTGTTTCAATATCTTCTATAGGAACACCAGATGTTTTCGCTCCTTTCTCTAGGGTAAAATCCTTTACATAACTCCTAAACTCGTCAAAACCCACTACATATTTATCTATAAATTCCTTGTCAATTAATCCCCTTTCAATAAGGATATTTGCCATTGTAAGAGCCAATGCTCCGTCGGTCCCTGGCAATGGGGATATATGCATATCTGCTAGTTTTACTGTATTTGTCTCTAAAGGGTCTATAACTATGATATATGCTCCCCTTCTCTTTGCTTCCTTTAAAAACGGAACAAGATGAAGTCCAGTATCCATAGGATTTCTTCCCCATATAATGATAGTCTTTGAATTTACAACGTCGGAAATTTCATGGCTTAGAGATTTTCCAAAATCATATCTTTGACCTTCACTTCCTGCTCCTACGCATAAACTGCCTATTGCAGCAGTAACTCCACCATATGCACTAAAAAATCTATTTTCCACTTTTTTAAGTAGTCCTACGTTGCCTGCATGATTACAATGTAACAAGGCAGTAGTAGGATATGTTTCCCTCAACTCATGAAGCTTACTTGCTACTAGATCCAAAGCTTCCTCCAACTAGCCCTTTTCCATCCATTTTTCTCTTTTATCAGCGGCTCTCTAATTCTATCTGGATGGTTTATCATATCCATATACCTCATACCTTTGGCACATAAAACATTACCTGTAATATGGTTTCTATTATCTCCCTTAAGAGATATAATCTTGTTATCAGATACAGTAGCCAAAATAGAACATGAATCCCAACAATCCAATGTACAAGAAGTACTTATTTTGATTTCGTTATAATCCATTATCAACACCTCAAAATAATTATATCAAACTGAAGAGTTTTTTTCTCTAGTTAATTATATTATCTAATTTTTATAGATTTCTTCCAAATTTAAAAACCCCAAGACTACATTCAAAGCCTTGGGATTTCTATATTATTCTGCTGGATTAATAACAGTTATTCTTCCTTCTAATTCTGGAGATACTGTTTTAACTTTCATTAGATATTCTACAAAAACATCTCTTAAATAAAGCTTAGTTTTCAATGTTTCTGTTGTTTCATCCTTAAGCATAGTGAAATTATCTCCTCCACCTGTTAAGAAATCATTTGATACAACCTTATAAACTTTATCCATTTCTATAGGTTTATCATCTACTAATACTTCTGTTACCCTTGAACCTACTTCCTTAGATGCATCAAATGTATATTTAAGTCCTGCTACTTGTAAGAAGCCACCTGCAGCTCCTGGATACCAAGATACTCCATGCTCTAAAGTCTTCCATATAGTTTCACCAGTAGCTTCTACTACAACTACTGTATTATCAAATGGTAAAACTGCATACACATCATTCATAGTAATAGGCCCTTGGGCAATACTTGCCCTTACTCCACCACCATTTTGAAGAGCAATATCAGCACCAGTTATATCTAATAAGCTATCTGCAATTAAATTTGCTAAATTAGATTCTTTCATTCTTGCTGTTCCTCTTTCACCATCTAAGACTACAGTAGATTCTCCTACTACTTCTTTCATCTTTTCATCTAATTGAGTCTTATATTTCCCTATTATGCTTTCTGCTACTGGATCATTTTCAAGATTTTCAGTTAAGAAAATATGTGCAAAATTAAGACCTATCATTTTATTATCTAATACATTAATATTTATCTGATTTAATACTTCTGCATGTTTTCCAGGAGAAATTAACCAAGTTCCTTCAATATCTTGTGGAAATCCAACTACGTCTTGTCCACCACCGATTTCTATATCAATACCCTTTACCTTTGTAGGAAGTATCGGATTGTTTCCATGAATATGTGCAAGAGTTATTATTATATCTGTTTCATCCTTAATAGCATCTATAGCATTTTGTGTAGCTTCAAATTGCTCTTTAAAAGTAATTCCTTTAACATTATTAGGATGAGTATATACATGACTCATATCATCTGTTATGCCAATAATCCCTACTTTAATTCCATCTACTTCCTTTATAATAGATGGTTTTAAAAACTCTGGATATTTTTCTTCAAAATAAGTATTTGCTGATAAGAATGGGAATTTAGCATTACCAGCATTTCTCTTCATAACTTCGAAAGGAAAATCAAAGTCATGATTTCCTAATGCCATAGCATCATAACCCATTTCATTCATTACCTCTATAGTTGATGCTCCTTCAAATAAATTAGCAATGTTGGTATTATAAGGTGCATCGCCACCGTCTATTAATAAAGTGTTAGGCTGTTTTTTTCTAAAATCTTTTATAATCTTACTCATTTTAGAAAGTCCACCTATTTCTCTTTCCATTCCTGTTGCTTTATATGGTTCCAAATGACCATGAATATCAGATGTTGCAAATACAGTTATTACTTTAAAACTAGGATTAGATAAGATATTGTGAAGAACATATGCAGCTTCTTCTCTATTTATCAACTCATCAGAAGTAGCAAACTCCTTAGAAACAAGATCTAAATCAACTATTTCTTGAATGAAATCAATTTCTTTATCTACTCCAAAAACTACTTTAGCTATCATCTCAATAAATTCTGTTTTTGTAAGAGTATCATTTGGTTTATATTCATTACCAACAACTTTATCTGCTCTTACTTTCAATAATCCTTCAATATAATTCATTCCCCAATGATTAACTATATCCTTTGAAGAAGGAATAGAAAATGCATCTGTTATTACTTCTAATGGATTACTATAGCTAAATTTCTTTTCTAGCTCTGTATTTTCCACCATAAGTGGTTCAATTTCAGATAGCTTGAAACCTCTCACTAATAATGCAGCAGCCTCTGCCTTTGTTAATATTCTTTCAGGATAAAACTTATTATTAGGGTTGGAGCTAATAACACCCTTGGTGTGTAACTCCCTTATAGCCTGATTATAAGGTGATTCTCCAATATCATTGAAAACAATCTCCTCTGCTGCTAATGTTGGCATACCAAGTCCTAATACTAGAATGATTGCCATAAAAATACTAATAAATCTTTTACTCATTGTCATGCCCCCTTAAATTATTATGGTCTATTAAATTATAGTATATATAGGTTAAGGGAACAAGACTTTCACGTTAAATATTGGTAAATTTAAAATATAAAACCTGTCCTTATATTTCACGGAGACAGGTTTTATTAATTCAACTATTCAAATAGCTCAATATAAGTGAACAAGATATACTCTATTTTAAAATATATTGTTTCTTAAAGTTTTCTCCTATGGCATCTGCAGCCAATATTGCTGCATATACATCTTCTGCTGTTACCTTAAATGGCATATAGTGAATAGTTTCACCTTCTGCACAGCTTAATTCTGCTGCTTCCATTAATTTTTCATTTGATACATTAGCCATATTTAAATCTGCTAATGTAGTTGGAAGACCTACTTCATTACAGAAATATAGCACTTCATTTAATTCTTCTATAGATGCATTTTCTAATACTAATTGAACCAATACACCAAAAGCAACTTTTTCACCATGATATAGATCATGTGCTTCTTCTATAACAGTTAATCCATTGTGAACAGCATGAGCTGCACCAAGTCCGCCACTTTCAAATCCAAGACCACTTAGAAGCGTATTTGCTTCTACTATTTTTTCCACAGCCTTAGTTACAACTTTCTTCTCTATGGCCAATTTTGCTTCAAGCCTTCATTTATCAATGTATCATAGCATAAATTTGCTAAAGCAATTGCAGCATCTGTCGGAAGTCCACCAGCCATAGTAGTTGAACCTGATTGAGAACTGGCCCTAGCTTCAAATTTTGTAGCCAAAGCATCACCCATACCTGCAACAAGTAACCTTGCTGGCGCAGATGCAACTGCCTCTAAATCAATCAATACAACATCTGGATTCTTTGGTAAAAGTAAATATTCATCAAATGCTCCTTCCTCTGTATATAATACAGATAAGGCACTACAAGGTGCATCAGTACTTGCAATAGTTGGAACTATGACCACTGGTAATCCCTGATAATAGGCAACAGCTTTTGCAGTGTCATGGATTTTCCCTCCGCCTATACCGATAATAACATCTGCACCTATTGATTTTACTTCTTCTTCAAGTCTTTTTATCTCTCCTTTTGAACATTCACCATTAAATTTTGCAAAATGAATATTAACAGAGTCTCCAAAACTTTCCTTCACAGTTTCTCCAAATCTTTTATGACCTGATTCACTAATTATAATAAAGAAAGATTTTCCCAAATGTCCTACATGATCTTTAATTCTCTTTAATTCGCCAGCACCTTGTATATATTTTCCCGGAGAAATTATAATTTTTGTCATAAGTACCACTCCCTAATTGTTTTTAATTAATATACCCTTGATTGACAATTAATAATCAAGCTATAGATATGTTTTATATGGAATTATAATAATATAGATAAATGATAGTATGGAGTAGTAAACCGATTATATAATCATTATGGTGATATAAAAATACCCTAAGGCTTATGATCACTAATAGCCTTAAGGTCTGTTAGATTAATGGCTCTATATTAAATATCTAAATAATAAGCAAACACAATAAATACTTAACAATCTTAATATTATCTTTTCACCCTTACCATTTGTCTTAATTTTAATAGGAAATGATATATTATTTTTCAAAGGGTAAAATAACTTTACTCCTCTAGTAGTAAATAAATCTGCTATTATATGTAGTACATATCCTATAGCAAAACCAGAATATACAGAGGTTAATCCATAATTCACTGTTCCCAGTGTAACTATAGATGTAGATGCTAGAAAACCTACTATACTATGGGTAAAACCCCTATGACTAGATATCCCTATGAGAAAGGATATTAGTCCTAAATAAAGAAAGATACTTATTTGATTTGAATAATACAAATACATAAATAAACTGCCTAAAGATAGATAAAATAATATCCTATAAAAATTATTATTAACCAATAGTATTTTTTGATTTAATTTACCCTTAGGATGATCTAAATCAGGAATTAAGGAACTTATTGCTGAAGCTAATACTATTATTAACTGATTTTCTACTGGCTGACCAAAGGATACTGTTAATGCTGCGGTGATTCCTATTACTACATGTGTCTTTCCCGTCATAAAACTCCTCCATAGATGTCATTTTCATATACCTGCCTAATTAGTATACTTTATTATAGAGAAAAGAACAAGTATTCCATTTAATATAAATTTATATTTTTCTATTATATCTAGCTATAATCAATACAGATTTATACCTTCTAGTTCCTTATGGCTTAAATAAACCTGTGGTATAATAATGATAATCAGTCTCTCTCTCATTGACCACTAGAGTAGAATCCTTTAAGGAGAAATTCTTATCATATCTATATAAATATCCATCTCCCAGTATGATAATATCTTCACCATCTAACTCTAACTGTTCTATATTATGTGTAAACTCAACTATGTCACTACTTTTATCATCGACATTAAATATACTAATTTTATTTCCTATAACTCCTACAGGATCAAAATGGGTGATAAGTAATTTGTCATTATATTCCATTATTTGGAAAGGAAAATTTTCTTTTAAATCATATATTCTAACTTCTCCACTTTCTCTATTGTATTCACATAATTTATTTATCGGTTGACTTTCTGTACCTTCTATTGAATGAGATGCTGAAAAGTATAATTTATTGTCTTTCATTACTGTATCATATTGTCCAAATCCAATATCTGTAATATCTATTTTTTCTAAGATATTTAAAGTATCAGCATCTAGTCTATAAAGAGATGAATTCATTTTTCCATTTTCATTGCTTTCACCAAAGGCAAATAATTCATTCTCATAAATTTCAATATAGCTGATATAGGTGTTAGGTATTTCTACTTTAGATAGTTTCTTTGTTTCCCTATTACATCTTACAATATTTGATACAAAGTTCATGGTATTAACACCATAAATATAGCTATCATCTACAGCAATACTATTCATGTTCTGTAACCCAGTATTATATTTTTTTATTTTCATCTTATCCAAATCATATTCCATAATAAAGGTAAGTTCTTTTTTACTATAAAGTCCTTTAGGAACAATAAACATACTATTTTTAAAAACTTGAGGCAAAGAAAATCCATCTCCCATAGAACCATATTTAATTTTTTCCTCACCTATCTTTTCCAAGTTATCATCATAAAATGATATATATGAGTTATTCTCTTGACCTGTAGTTTCAATCACTCCATACTTATAATTAAAATCTTTTCCCTTAAAGCTCATATTGTTACATCCTGATAATAGGAATAAGATAAGAATTGTAGCTATAAGAAAATTATTTCTTCTATACATTTGTTTCCCTCCTAGGTAATAATAGTGGACATACTAAATGTATATCCACTATTATCTAAAATTATTATTCGTAAAGTTAGTTTTCGTATATTTTTGATGTTCTGCTAGTATTTACTAACTCCATAGGATGAACTGCAACTCCATAGGAACCAGTATCTAAATCTATTCCATATAAATCTAAAAAGGCTGCCCAAACTAACTGAGAACAATAGAAGGAACTCCTTGTTGAAACATTTAAGTAATTCCAGTTATAGCTTTTTCCTCTTTGTCTATAACACCAATCAGCAGCATTGCTATCTTGGGTCGTAGTTGTTCCACTTACAGTTACTCCATAACATTTTGATCTAGTTTTATTCCAATCATTAGGTCCTGTAGTTACTCCGCCAGATAAGGATTCAACAACTGTTGTGCTAGTATAGATAATAGCTGCATGACCCGTAGGGATAATGCCCTTAAATTTGTCAGGTGTAACTAAAATAACTCCTTTTCTTGTTGGATATGTGCCATAAGCAGAAAGTTCAATACCTTTGGAATTTTCTGAAATCTTATCTTGCACTAAAGGTACTTTTGCTGCCTTTTCCCAATCTTCTTGGACTTGCTTCATATCAATGGTGTAATTATCACTACCATTGGCAAACACTGGGGAGACATTTGTCAACACCAAAATCATCACTAAAAGAACACAACTTAACAAACTTATCCTTTGCCTTTTCATTTCAAATCAACCTCCAACAATTTATTTTTTCCGTATAAAAACTTATGCATGATTATCTTTTAATATTCATTGAAATGAAATTACTTTCTTTTTTATTGCCTATCTAGTGATGATTACTCTCGCATTATAAACTACTTCCTCCTCCTTTATTTTCATTGACCTATCCTCATAACACCTACTTACTATATTACCGTTTCTCATATGCTTATCTATTGTAGATAAACTACATAAGCATGGAATGTAGACACCATTAGATAAATATACTACAGTGGTTTCTTTTTCTTCTCTAATTTTTTCTATATGTCTCATATTAATATATCCAAAGGCTCCATCATTCTTATACATGGGCACTCTAGTTTTGAAAGGTATGAAAACATCTCTCTTACTTAATGGAATAGGTACTAGATTTGGTGATGATACTAAAGCTCCATATCTTTTCTTCAATTCCTTTAAATCAATCATATAATGTTTACCAATAAGACGTAGAATCGTTTTAATACTTTTATCTAGTATTAATGGTTCTAAACCCACAGCATAAATCTTAGTACAGTTCCCCCTGTTATCTACGTACTGCGGCAAAATTGCCATCAGTTCTTCATTAAGTACTCTTTCCATCATATTCCCTCCTCTTTTTTAACAGTTATTTAACTCTTAGACTTATAATAACAGAACATATGTTTTATTGCAAGTCCTTTGAAAAAAATAAGGACTTTTAATTAGTCACCAAAAATCCTTATTATTCTTCCCATGACTTGTTATAAATCTGCTTTTCTAATTTAAACAATAACCAGATATATTAATCCTAAATAATTGTGCACTGTGAATTTAAGCAGGGAACCAAAATTGTGGTTTTCAATTTTGTGTTCATCGCTTAGTATTTTCACCTAGTGAATTGTGCATTGTCAAAGAGGGAGTGAATAATATGTGGGATAAATTAATTGAAGAAGCTAGAAAAGGAAATAGGGAGGCAGCAGGAGAAATTATCAATAGATTGCAGCCACTGGTTATAAGCTCAATTAGAAAATATTATAATAATGGAAAAGAGTATGAGGATTTAATACAAGAAGGTAATTTAATGATTTTGGAAAGTTTAAAAAGCTATGATTCTACTAGGGCCGTACATTTCTTAGGATATATAAAATTGAATCTCAAATATCTATATCTAAATAAACATAAAAGAAAAATACATCTATCCCTAAACGACTCAGTAGCAGATGGAGAACTGGAAATCATAGATCTTCTGGTATCAGATGACAAAGCTGCACTGGATATAGTATTAGAAGATGAAAGAAATATCCAGCTTAACAAAGCTCTAGAAAAGCTTACTGAAAGACAGCGAGAAATAGTAATTCTTTATTATGTAAAAAATATGAGCATTGGTGATATAGGAAGTAAGCTTGGTATAGGCTACAGAACTGTGGTAAATACAAAGACTAGAGCCTTAGAAAATTTAAGACGTAGGATAGAGGGGCAGAGGTAGTGTCCCTTTATCCTACGTCCATTTTTAATTACTTATCTAACCATATATAAGTATATTCTGATTCTGACGCTTTTTCCACAGCTTCTCCTGCTGGATGACCTTTTACATAAGACTTAACAACTATCTTTGCTCCTTTTTCATATAAGAATATATTTGGAAGGTCTTCTGATAATATTTTTTGTATTTCTTTATATACAGGTGCTCTATCTTCTTCTGAAGATAGGATTACTCCTTGTTTTAATAATTCTTCTACTCTAGGATTATTATATTCTCCTAGGTTCATTGAACCACTTACACCAATACGATTTCCAATAGCTGATATATCTGGTCCTTGATATCCACCAAGCATTGTAACTTCAAAATCACGTCCAAACCAAACCTTCTCATCATAAGCTGCATCATCCATTGCATTAACTTGTAGGTCTATACCAAATTCTTTAAAATTTGATTTAAGGACTTCTACTATATCTTCAAATCCTGGATAAGTATCTACTGTTGTGGTGAAATATATTCCATTATCATCTGCCTTATATCCCGCTTCTTCAAGTAAAGCTTTTGCTTTCTCAATATCCCTCTCAGGAAGTTTTGCATCTTCGTTTATTGCCCAATCATAAAGAGGTGATATGAAATATTCTGCTTTTTCACCTATTCCTTTTAATGCTTTAGTAAAAATTTCATCTCTATCTATACCATAGGCTACTGCTTGTCTAATTTTTAAATCAGCAAATTTACCTTTGTTTACATTAAAATGTATATATCCCTTATTAGGCCAAAGTTTGTCGTATATTACATAATCTGAATTATTTTCAAATGTACTAAGCTCATTAGCAGGAACACCATGTTTATTTTCATCAGTTTCTCCGTTTAGCCATGCTTGATAAGCAGTGCTTTGCTCTGGAATTATAGAGAAAATAACCTTATCTAAATATGGTTTATCTCCCCAATATTCATTATTTTTTTCAATAGTAACGCTTTGACCTTTTTTATGTTCAACAAATTTAAATGGACCTGTACCTATAGGATTTTGATTTGCTGGATTCTCTAACCAATCAGTTCCTTCATATATATGCTTTGGCATTATATATGTTCCAAACCATGCTATATATCCAAGCAGTCCTGAATTAGGTCCCTTAAGCTTAAATACTACTGTATCTTTATCAGGACATATGATTTCTTCAATATCTGAAAGTGATGCCGATGCAAATCCCTTTTCTTTTATTATTTGATCAAAAGTCCACTTTACATCTTCTGAACTAAAATCTTCACCATCATGCCATTTAACATTTTCTTGAAGATGGAATGTTACAGTCTTAGCATCTTCTGAGAATTCCCATTCCTTAGCAAGATCTGGAACTACTTGATCATATCCATTGATTTTTACAAGCTTATTGAAAATATTTTGAATTACTGGATATGCACCATCATCAGAATGGGCATCAGGATTATAGGTTTGAGGTTCCCTCGAAACACTTGCAATAAATGTTCCGCCTTCTTTAGGTCCAGATGAAACCTCAGGTTCAGAATCAACCTTTACCACATCTTCTACCTTGTCAGCTTCTGGTACTTCATTTTTCTTAGCACATCCTGTAAATAGTCCAAGGCATAGAACTATAACAAGAAGTAAAGATATTTTTTTCATTTATTTTCCCTCCATTTTTATATGTAGTATTTTTATTTATGCAGCTTGATTAATTATTTAATTTCAAGCTAATCCAATGAATTACTTTATCATTGGATTCCCCTTTTTCACCTCTGCTTTCATTTTTTATTTATTTAATTGAGGAATATTAAATTCTTCAATTAAATAAATAAAAACAGCTTGCATAATGATCATCTCCTATCTTTTCCATATTAGGATATGATTTTTTACACTCTTCACTTGCTTTATAGCATCTCGGAGCAAAATAACATCCCGGGCCTATATCAATAGGAGTAGGCGGTTCTCCCTTTATTCTAATCAAATCTTTATTATCAAATGGATTTATGGATCCACAGTTTGAAATCAATGCCTTTGTATAGGGATGCCTTGGATTGTGTATTACATCATCTACTTGTCCAATTTCCACTATTTTTCCTAGATACATCACTGCAATCTTATGGGATATATAACGTGTTGTTGCAATATCATGACTTATAAATATCATCCCTGCCCCTTGCTCACTAGTAAGCTGCAACAGTAGATTTATTATATCTGCACGAACTGACACATCAAGCATGGACACAGGTTCATCAGCAATAATAAGTCTAGGATTTAACAGCATAGCCCTGATTATGGATATCCTTTGAAGCTGTCCGCCAGAAAGCTCGTGGGGATATCTAGAAATATAGTCTGCTGCCGGTCTTATACCTGCTCTCTCCATAGCTTCTATACAAATATTTATTCTTTCTTCCTCAGAACTTCCTATGCCATGTATTTTTAACGCAGTAGTCAATATCCTTTTAACATTATCTCTAGGATCAAAGGTATCAAATGGATTTTGAAAAATCATTTGACAATCTCTCCTAAACTTTAAATCCTTATTTCTTAATATGTATTCAATAGGCTTGCCTTCAAATTCAATAATTCCATCTGTAGGATTCTCTAAAGCAACTAATAGCCTTCCCAAGGTAGATTTACCACAGCCAGATTCACCTATTATTCCCAATATACTTCCCCTTTCGATTGAAAAGCTAACTCCATCTACAGCCTTAATAGTCTGTTTCTTTTTTTGAACATACCATTTCCTTAAATCCTTTACCATTATCAAGCTAGTCACCATATACACCTCCGACTAAATGACAGGCTACCTTCCAGTCATTTGAAAACTCTATACTCTTTGGCTCACTGATAAAACATATATCCATAGACTCTTTACATCTATCAGCAAAGATACATCCCTGATGTACAGCACTAAGATCCGGAAGAGAGCCCGGAATCCCCTTCAAACTATTCCTATCTCCTGTAAGAGAGGGATAGGAATTCAAAAGTTCCCTAGTATAGGGATGCTTAGGTGAACTAAGAACATCTGTCACATAACCAGATTCAAGTAGATAGCCTGCATACATTACCGCAACCTTCTTGCAAGTTAAAGATACTACAGATACATCATGGGTTATCATTATCCTCGTTAATTTTAGTTTTTCCTCAAGCTTTATAATTTCCTCAAGTATCTGTCCCTGTGTTACAACATCAAGAGCAGTTGTTGCTTCATCTAATATCAATAGCCTTGGATAATGGAGTAAACTAAGAGCTATACTGACTCTTTGCATCATTCCCCCTGATAATTCATGAGGATAGAGATTGTATACTCCCTTTGAGAGATTCACAAGATTAAATAACTCAAATATCCTTTCTTTAATCTCCTTATCTGCAGCATTTGATTCATGGACTTTATATATATCACTCATTTGAAGCCCGATTTTATGTACGGGGCTTAGTGAATTCATTGATTTTTGGAAAACATATGCAATTTCTTTCCATTTTATTTGTCTCAATTCTTCTTCATCTATTCTTAACAAATCAGTACCATCAAATATAATACCTCCTGTTATCTCTGATATTTCCCTAGGAAGCAGTCTAAGGATCGCCATAGCAAGGGTTGACTTTCCTGATCCCGATTCTCCTACTATTCCAATTGAATCCTGCGATTCTATATTCAGAGATAAATCCCTTACTGCTTTAATTCTTTTCCCTTTGGTATTATATATGATATTTAGATTATTTATATTAAGTAATGACATTTTATCCTCCTCAATCTCTCCCACTCAACTTAGGATTTAACACACGATTCATTCCCTCTCCGATTAGATAAAAGGAAAGCACTGTACATACAATTGCCAGACCTGGAAAGGTGCATATCCACCAACTACGCGGGAGATATACCTTGCCATTTGCAATTATCTGACCCCAGCTTATAACATTGGGATCTCCAAGTCCCAAGAAGGATAAACCTGCCTCAGATAATATCGCAGATGATATAGCCATGGTGGAGTCTGCTATGATGGGGAAAATTCCATTAGGTATAATATGTTTAAATAATATCCTAATATTACCTTCACCAATAGTTTGGGCACTTTTTATAAATGTCCTTTCTCTTAGAGATATCGCCTGAGAACGCATCAATCTTGCAGTGCCTGTCCAGCTTGTTAACGCCATGACAACTATTATATTGGTTAAACTGCTGCCATAGATTGCAATGATAATCAATATCAGAAAAAAAGTAGGCAGCATTAAAAAAATATTTATTATCTCAGAAATTATTTTATCGGTTTTTCCCCCTAAATAGCCTGCAATACCTCCTATTAAAGTTCCTATAACTGATGATATAAAGGCAACTATAATTCCTACCTTTAATGATGTTCTAGCACCCCAAATTACCATGCTAAATACATCCCTGCCTAAACCATCAGTACCAAAAATATATTTAGCTGAAGGTCTTGCAGTTAAATCATCGTTTAAGAAATAAGGGTCATTAGTAGCAATAAAGGGGGACAATATTGCTACTAAAATCAATATTATAAGAATTGTAATACCAATCAATAGTTCCTTAACAGAGCATATTTTCTTCAATATATGTTGCACATTCTTCATAATATAACACATCCTTATTCAAATCTGATTCTTGGGTCTATTAAGGCATAGATAATATCAGTAATAATCATAACTATACAAATAGATATGGAAATCATGAGATATACACCTGTCAATAGGGGATAATCTCTTTTCATTATTGCATCCATAATAAGTCTGCCCATACCGGGCCATGCAAAAACTATTTCTATCAGTGCTACCCCACTAATCATAAAAGCTAGGGATAAGCTAAACTTTGTAATAGTAGGATTATAGCATTTCTCAATACATATTTATTAAATATTTTATTCTCTTTCATTCCTGCTGCCCTTAAAGTCAAAATAAAATCCTCTGACATAGTCTGTAAAACTGAGGATCTTGAGATTCTGAAATACATTGGTGTCTGAATTATAAATAAGGTAGCGACAGGTAAAATCATATGCTTTACAATATCTAAAACACGAGCAAAACCCTGATAATCTGCTCTTAAATCATACATTCCTGAAGTAGGTAAAATTTTAAATTTAGATGCAAATATAAGTATTAAAATCAATCCAAGCCAAAATCCGGGAATAGCATCAAAAAGGTAGCAAGCACTACACATAAGCCTGTCAAATATAGACCCTGCTTTCCTCGCAGCATATACTCCTAATAAAGTTCCTGCTACAACTGACAATACAGATGCAGTTAAAGTAAGTAAAATTGTGGCAAATAACTTTTCACCAATTAGCTTTGACACAGGCTCATTACTCATATAGGAATATCCAAAATCCCCATTTAATATATTTTTCATATAATTAGCGAATTGAATTGGTACAGATTTATCTAGTCCATATTTAGCCGTTAAATGCTCTATAAGCTCTGGATTAGGATTTTCCGTACCTGCAAGAACCTTTATAGGATTTCCCGGAGCATATCTAATTAAAAAAAAGGTTAAACAAAAAGAAAATAATATTGTCAAAATTCCAGTAGTGATACGCTTTCTAATGTAACCTCTCATCATATTTCCTCCTAATCATGTTACTACCTATACTGACTCTTTAGAATCGTCTGATAAATTTCTAACAATTCCCTTTTCCATTGAGTAGTATACCACTTAATTCCAAATATGTTAAATAGGATTTATCTATCTATAAAACTTCCTGATAAATTTGGATAATAATTAAATTATAATTAACGTAATTTTCATCTGTTTTTATATAAAAAAGAACCAATCTTCATAGATTGATTCTCTTGCCATTAGAAAATAAGTCTTATATTATATCTCAAATATTTCAACTAAAGATTCCATATTATTAAAATTATCCCATATAAATATTTTTAGCTTATATTCTCCTTTTTCAGGAATCTTAATTGAAGTACCTAAAAGCGATTCTTTTCCTGATTCAATACTTTTCTCTACGGCAGCAAAGTTTACAAGTCTATTAGCTTCATCATATAGGCCGATCATTAAAGTTATGTCCTTAGATTCTTTATATTTATTTGCAGCCTTCACTTCAGCTAATACATTTTCTCCATTTTTTAGAGATGTAATATTTGTCAAGTTCTCAATAACTAATTCACCCTCTAGGTCCATACCTTTCAAAACCATTACCTCAATACCGTTAGCATCAATAACCTTCCCAGTAATATCCACTGCTTCAATAAAGATTTTGTTTATACCTTCTTTAAGGAATTCTTTTATAGTATAAGAGAGATTCTTTCCATTATCTATAGTTTTATCTAATGACTCAATATATACATTATAGTGGTCAATTTTAGCTTCGTCTGATCCATTACTAAAATTATATTTAACTACTATATTTTCCCCTTTATTATATTGGGTCTTATCCGTACTGATTTTAATATTGGAACTTGGAGCGTAAACTATAATTGCCTTTCCCAAGCCCATATTATCAGCATAATCTGTAACTCCAATATCGATTATATTAAATGGTTTTCTATTAGTCTCCGAAAGACTGATTTTCATCTTATACTTACCATTTTCATCTTTATTTAGATTAAAGATGAAATTACCATTTTCATCCTCATATCTTTTCCCATCTATTAAAAATAGGAAATTTTCTATACCAGAATCTACTACTCCTTTATCTGTCACTTCCATTTCTATTATACATTCATTGGAATCAGTAATAAACATTGATGACTTCACTATAGGGGAAGTTTTATCAATTTTTATTGGAAAAGTATTTACTTGTTCTTTTGCATTTTCAAAGTCTATACTAGTCCTTATATTTATAAAATATTGACCTTCTTCTAATATTTTTTGTTCTCCCAATGCTTTATCATATACTGTACCTTCCCAAAGCCAATCAAAATTAACTTTAGCAGGTATTTGCTGTTCTAGAACTACTTCTTTTCTCATATTTTCCCTATCTTCTATTATCTTTAAAATCTCTCCACTTTCATTGGATACATCAATTTTTATATTCTTAGCATTTCTCAATAAAGAAAATTGTGGCAATACGTTATAGTTAGCGTTTTTATCTTCTGGATTAATAGAAAAATATTCTGGATTCATATTTTTACCGCCTAATGGGTAAGTTTTCATACCATAGGTTCCAGGTTTTGCTGTAAATAGCGAAGTTTCTTTAAATACAGACCCTTCCTTATAAGTGGGTTCATCAACTATTTTTAACTCATCCCATATTCCATAGAATCCCATAAAAGGCAACCCTATAGAAGGAACACCATCTGCTAAAGATTCAAATCTTATAAATCCTTCAACAAATATATCCTGCTCTACACTATCTCCTATTACTAACTGTCCATTAATATTTAGAGTTTCTCCTGCCTTTACTGTTATTTCATTAGTGTCAAATTTTAATTCTGCATCTTTCAATAATACATCATAAGACATAGTATCTATAGTATTCATTTTGCTCTGTCAAAACTCCGCCTACTAGACCTATCTTATAGGTTATATCCTTATCACTGGTATTTTCCAGTGTTAAAGGTATAATTGTATTATTTCTAATTTCCTTTAAGGGTATGGAAGCTTGCCCTTTATGTGTAAGAAGGACTTTGTTTACCAATGCATTTTTGGCATTTATAAGGCCTGCCCCTTGTCTTCTCGGAGAATATGGCAGTCCAGATTTTTCATCGATTTTTACCTGTGCAGTATTCATTATCATATTCTTAGCATATAAAACCTTTTCTTCCGGTGAATTAAAATCAATACCCATTTTTTCTAAATGCTCTAAGAGAAGTATCATTATACCAGATGTATGAGGAGTTGCCATGGAAGTCCCTGACATATTCTTATATCCATTGTCATTTACAGTAGACCATATAGTACCCCCTACAGATGTTATATCAGGCTTTAGATTCAAATTTGGTGTAGGTCCCCAAGATGTAAAATAAGACATAGTTCCATTATCAATATTGGGTATCTCAAGTTTTTTTCCTTGAAATGATACCTTAAGTCCTTGTGAAATCATTTTACTTAGTTTAATTCCATCTGAGTTGCTAATAAAAATAGTAGGTATTTTTACATTTTCACTAGTTGATATAAAATCTAAATATCCGTCTTCCCCATCACTATTATATAATATAACTGCTATAGCTCCATTTTCTTGTGCATTAAGTTTCTTATCTTTAAATTCTATTATACCTCTTCTAATTAAAGCTATTTTATTCGTTAAGTCTATATTTTTTAGGTCTTCCACTTGTCCTAGACCGCAATCTACAATTTCATATTCATTTTTTAATGCAATTGGGTCAAAGTCTGACAGTACATAAGGGATTATCTCTGTTTCTCCACCTATAGTAGCATTTAAGCCATAGGCAGTTCTAGTACTGTTTTCAAATGACGCTACTTGAATACCTTCTTCAACAATCCCCGGTGCCCCCACTGTTCCAGTATCAACCACACTAGCATATTTCTTGGGATAAGTTGAATAAGCTACATTTCCAGCAGCTCCCACAACTATTATACCTTGGTTTATAGCCTCTTTAATAGCTATCTGCTGCCCATCTTCTGAATCTTGAAATCCAGCAGTTGAACAAAAACTCATATTTATTACATCAGCACCATAGGCTACTGCATCTTCGATGGCAGCAATAATATCAGCTTCTGATGCCCCTTGTTTTCTAGGATCATTGGAAAATATTTTCATGGCTAGAATTTGTACTTCTGGTGCTATTCCTTTTAACCCATTATTCTTGCTAATTTCCTCTTCAACTTGACAGTTAGCTCCTATTATACCTGTTACGTGCATACCATGACCATAGTCTATATTTTCTACTACCCTATCTATAATATCTTCATTCTTATCTGCATAGTTATAGCCAAATGGGATTTTTTCGGTGAAATATTTTCCCCTCTTTTCCATTTGCTTATTTTTAATTTCATTTACCTTTTCTTCAGTCATTTTTACATCGATTTCCGGAGATATAACCATATCCTTGTGATTATAATCAACTCCCGAGTCTAGAACAGCTACAACCTTACCTCTTCCATCATAACCATATTCTTCCCATACCTTCGATACATTCGTTAATTTAACTGAATTCTTCATATCTTTATAATATGTTTTAGCCAAAGTAACTTTTTTTACACCCTCTATAGCTTCTATTTCTTCTTTATCTTCATATCTTGTCTGAACGCTAAAGCCATTTAGTAAAAGTGTATATTGATTATCAAATACAGCATCTTCATTTATTTTCTTTATTTCTATCTTGTAATAATCTTGAGAATCTATAATTCTTTGTGATATGTCCTTATTCTTAGCAACACTCTCCAATGACTTCCCAGATGCAAAATCCTTCCCTGCTTTTTCATCTAATTCAACGATAAATGTAACTATGTCCTCATAGGCAGGCAGATTTTCTTCTACTAATGTCCCCTCTTCTTTCCTGCCTTCTTCCAAAGTTTGTATGAACATATCTCTTATACTGTCTTGCCCTATTCCATAGGAAAGAGTAGAAAGAGAACTAGAAAAGACGATGCTTAATGCTATGAAAAAAGATAGAAAAACCTTATATATCTTTCTATTCTTATTATTTATCAATTAAATCCCTCCAATGATTATATTTTCTAATTTAAACTAAAATCCTTAGCCTTTATCATATGATAAAAATCTACTACTGGGCTAAAATCAGTAATAAGGTTTCCAGCCAAATATAATTGAGTTAAATTTTCTAATTTCTTTAAAGCTTCAATATTAGTTATTTTATTATTTTTTAAATTTAAAATAGATAAACCTATTAACTCACTTACTCCGTCAATACTTGATATCTGATTACTTCCTATTTCCAACCATTCAAGATCCAACATACCTGATACTGGATCTAAGTTTGAAACTCTATTGGATTCAAGAGCAAGCCTAGTTAATTTTGTAAGTCCACTTAATGAAGAAATATCCTCTATATTATTATTTTCAAGCCTTAGCCATTGAAGTTCTTCTAAATTAGCTAAATATGAAATATCTGAAATACGGTTATTAGATGCCCATAAGAGAGTTATATTATCTAAGTCTTTAACAGAACTTATGTCACTAATTCCGTTATATCTCATATATAATTCCTTTAAACTTGGTAAATTCTTTACGGCATTAATATTAGTTAACCTATTTTCTTCTATCTCTAAATGAATTAAATTGTCTAATCCATTAAAAGCACTTTCACTTATTTCAACCATTTCATTTTCGCTTAAATATAATTCTTCTAGCTTGTCCATCTCTTCAAAAGCATTATTTCCTACATAATTAATCTTATTTAAAGATAAATCTAATCTAATTAAATTGTTTAGACCCTTTAAATATTTCAATTGATTTGCCGTTAAACTATTTCCCCAAAGCCAAAGTTCTTCTAATCCTTTTAAGTTCTCAATGCCTGATAAGTCAGTGATTCCCCTACCCATTGCATCTAATTTCTTTAGATTTTTGACATCACTATAATATATATCCCCCTTATTCTTATCAATAGCCATCCTTACAGCAGTTTCCAAATTTGAGTCAGCAAAATATACAGCATTGTCTTCTTCTCCAGAACCTATAGTACATTCTATATAAATTTCATTCTGAGAGTTTATCTCTTGTCCTATTATAGTTTCAACACCATTCTCTTCTCCGGTTATCTTTTCATATTCCCAATTTACAAATACTATATCTCCATTAGATAGTTTAATAGCATATGGTAGGATAAGGGTTTCCCCTATATCTAAATTAATTTCTATAACATTCTTATCATTAGCTTCTAAAATAGTAACTTCAAAGTCCTTACTTGTTAAGTTCTCATAATATCTTGCTGTAGGACTATAATCCTTTATTTGATTTCCGCCAATCATTAGTTTTTTTAAATCTGCCATATCTGAAAGTAATCTTATATCAGTTATTTTGTTTCCATTAAGTTGAAGTTCAACTAAGTTAGTTAAATCTTTAAGGGCTGATATATCAGTAATATTGTTGGATCCTAAATTTAATTTTGTTAAATTAGTCAGTCTTTCCAAAGGTCTGATATCATTTATGGCATTTCCAAATAAGTTTAATGAATTTAATTTTGTTAAATTAGCTAAAGGTGTTAAGTCAAAATTATATTGATAAGAACTTAGACTTAAAGTCTCTAGTCCTTTTAGGTATTTAATATCTTCTATATTTAAGTCTTCATATAGTGTCCAATCAATATTAAGTTCAGTTATTCCCATTAAATCACTTTGCAGTATATCACCATCATCTATTCCTAATTCCTCTCTTATAACTTCCTCTAATTCACTATTTGCAAATTCAACAACTTTATCTAAATCAAGTTTTTGTATAGTTAAGTTAAGTATTACATTGCTTTCATACCCTTGAACTTTTCCTTCAAAGGTATATATTCCTTCCATGCTTGTATCTACTGTATCTACATTCCATTCTACTGATACATAACTTTTGTCTCCTGAGCTCATTGTGGCCAATACTGAATTAGGAAATTTAAATTCATCTCCTATATCTATGGTTATATCTAAATTATCTATAGAAATGATTTTGTCAAATTTCTTTATATTTAAATTTAATATAACCTTTTCTCCTCTATATCCTATAACATTTCCTTTAATAACAATCCTACCGACTTTAGTAGTATCAACACTATCAACACTCCACTTTACAGGTACACTTTTTGTTTCGCCATTATTCATTATTGCTGGTACTTCTTTAGGTAATTCATATTCTATGCCCTGTACTATTTGCATATTTAACTCATCTATTTTTACAATTTCTTCAGCAGAATTATCATTTTTTATAGGTATCTCAACCATATTTGAAATTAAATTTCTATCGTCTAAATTATCCCAAGCAAAGACTCTAACTTTATGGCTATCAGATAATATTTTTGTATAACCATTTATTTTGTTAATTTCTTCTCCTTCAAAAAATTCTTCTGAGGTAACATAGTTAAGTATCTTGCCTTTATAGTCCATTAAGGCTAATACCAAATTAAAATTTCTACCTTCTTTTATCTGATTTTTACCTTCAATAACTATTTTTTCAATATTTTTTGTAGTTATTTCTTTTTTTTGTGTTTTAACAAGTATCTGATTATCTATGATTTCGCCATAAACAGGAACTACAGTTATGCAGATAATCATTATTGCCATAAATATAGACAATTTCTTTTTCAACCTTATCGCTCCTTTTTTAATCCTTAAGATTTTATGTTTATTCTTATCATTTAGCCTTATATATCAGTTCTAATTCTCTTATTCATAAGGTATAGGAATTATTTGAACTTCTCCTACTATAGTGGTTTTATCATCTTTAAAGAATTGTATAGTTACATTTTTTTCTGTTTCTAGTAGTTCTTCGAATTCATCTATGGAAATATCCATAGTTGTATCTATATCTTCTATATTGACTATTTCAGAAATTTTATCTTTAAAAACAACTCTATAATTAGTTGCATCATTTGGTAGTCTAATAGCTTCTATTGAAAATCCAACGGGCATTCCACTATAATCAACCGCCATCATAATAAGTTAGAATTATTTCTATATTTTCATCTGGTTTTTCCGGCTCAAGGGGTTTATCTTCTACTCCTGTACCTACAATTATTTTACATT
Source organism: Tissierella sp. P1 (assembly GCF_002266425.1). Classification (GTDB taxonomy): domain Bacteria; phylum Bacillota; class Clostridia; order Tissierellales; family Tissierellaceae; genus Tissierella; species Tissierella carlieri. The sequence goes on along the minus strand of NZ_NPMN01000013.1, from coordinate 25,539 downwards.
CTGCAATATATTTGTTATCATTTATATCTGTTACCGTTACAGTCACTATTGCAGTACCGTTTTTTAAGCCCTTTCCATAGGATGTAGTTTTTATATTTCTCTGTACAAGGGTTGCTACGGTCTCATCGGATATAGTAAATTTTATATCTTTAATTTCACTTTCTTCCAGTCCCACAATTTTAGCCGTTAAATAAGCTCCCTTACCTTTAGGATAATCTTCCCCAATACCTATCTTTATTTCACTATAATTTAAAGTAACAGCCGCTTCTTGAGACTTTTCTGTTACCGTAACTACACATGCAGCAGATTTATTTCCATCTATTGTAGTTGCTATGATCACAGCTTCACCTAGTGCTACTGCTGTAACTTTACCATTAGCATCAACAGTTGCAATATCTACATTATTTGATTTCCAAGTTATATTTTTATTTGTTGCATTTGTTGGATCTATTGTTGCTACTAATGTTTCAGTTGCTCCAATTTCTAGTGGTATTTCAGTTTTATTTAATGTTATACCTATCACCTTTACTACTGGTGGTGTTACTGTAACTTTACATTCTCCCGTATATACCTTTCCATCTACTGTAGTTACAGTAGCTATAATTTTAGCTTCTCCTGGGGATATTGCCTTTCCATAACATCTTTTTCCCTTGGGATCTTGAATCTCATGAGCAGGACTTTGTGTTACAGAAATAATCTTTTCATCGCTTGATCTAATAACTATAGAATCTATATCATCATCTTCAAGTCCAGTTGTTACTACCCATATATCTCCTTCATAAGGGAAATACTCTCCTACTTCAGCAGTAATTTCTTCAATATTAAATGTAACAGTTACTTCATTTGGCTCTTTCTCATTAGGTACTAAACTTACTTGAACTTCTCCCACTCTAATTGTTGCTTTTGCATCTTCAAATAATTGTACTGTTACACCATTGGTTGTTCCTAATAATGTTTCAAATTCATCTACAGCAATATCTAAAATAGGATCATATCCTGTAATTTTGCCCGTTGTAGATATTTTATCTGCTATAATAACTTTATAATAATTTGAATTTTTTGGTGCATTAACAACTTTTGCTATTTTAAAGCATGTAGAAGGATAACTAGTTTGATAAGCAGCCTTACCATCATAGTAATCTAAAGTAATTTTAATCTCTTCTACAGATTTCTTCTCTAATAGACCTATTGCATTAATTAAATCTTCAACCGCCTTGTTTACTTCTTCTTGTGTGGCATTATTTTTACAATATATTGATATAGCATTAGATATTACTGCTTCTAAGTTTTCCCAGGATTTTTCCGTATATTCTTTAGGGTCTAGTGCTTCTGCCTCTTTCAGTTTTTTATCTAAATTATCTTTGGTAACCGCTGGTTTTTCTTTTTCCTTTATGACTAAGTCGAATTTCAATGCCTTACTCAGTGGATCACCAGCTTTTACAGTTAATTTATATACTCCTGCTGCTGTTTCTGCCGGAACCTGAAATGTATAAATAAGCTTACCATCTGTTCTTGTATGAATTTGATCTAAGGTTATAAGATTTTCTTCATCATCCACTAACTTCAATGTTATATCAACACTATTTATACCTATATTATTTTTCAATGTTCTTCCTGATAAAGTTATATCTTCATCTACGGTATAATCTTTTTTATCCAATTCAGCAACAAATTCATAATTTATTGGTTCTTCTGGCTTTTCTACTTCTTTTGCTTTTATCTTTATTGTATATGTAGCAGTCTTACCATCTATTGTAATCACCAATGTTTGGCTAATTACTTCCTTTGAACTATCGAATCCTGATATATCCCCAATTTTTACCTCTTTTATCTTTTTACTGCCATCACTATATATTCCAGTTACTTCTAATCCAGTTATATCTAATTTTTCCCCTATTTCATAAACTAATTTATCTGCTGCCTTAGAAATTTTAATCCCTGTTAATATTGCTGGCTCTTCTGGTTTTTGTGTTGGCTTTTCATGGTCATTACTTGTCCTCCCACCAGAACCTCCAGATGAAGGTGGTTTTATATTCGTATCTTCTTTTACATCCAATACTTTTCCTTCCACTACTTTAAATTCAACATTGGCTTTTACTTTCTTTCCATTTATCTCTATTTCTTGTTTTCCTAGTATAGATTGGATATCTCCCTTTGATCTAACTATTACATTCTTGTTAGATATACGAAGGATTGCTATGGCTCCCCCTTCTTCAACTAGGATTTCCCCCTTACCATCTAACTGCATTTTATTGATTTTAGTTCTATTTATCAGTTCTAATTTTACCTCATTCACAGCCTTAAGTTCTTCTACTAATGTATTTTCAAACTTTATTCCTACTAAGCCTTTTTGCCTATTTACTGATACCACTTTAATCTTAGAGTTTCTAATAGTTACAGAGTTAGATCCTCCGCCTTTTATAATTAATTCACCTTTTACTATGACATTATCAAGGGTTATATCTCCTACTCCTATTCCCTCAGTAAGATATAAATTACCTTCTATAGTCATATCCTTTAATATCACACCCGATGTATTTATTAAAAGATTTGTTTTTATATCTTTAGATACAGTATCTGAGGTATTAACTATTTCTCCTGAAATATTGTGAATCATCTTAATAACTTCAGCTCTAGTAATCTCATCTTGTGGTCTAAAAGTTCCATCTGGAAAGCCATTGACAAATCCATTTTTCTTTAATCCACCAATCACTCCCTTAAGTTCTTCAGAAAATCTTAGATTATCAATAAATACCTCTGCAGCTGAGGAGTCTTCTTCAATACCAAAGACCACACTAATTATTCTGGCAACTTCTCCCCTAGTAATATTTTCCTTGGCATTTAATACTGCTTCGGATAATATATATTCAGCCCTTAACCCCTTTTGAACTTCTTCATAATACCAATCTGTTGGACTTACATCTGTAAATTGATTTTCGGATTTTTCAGTATAACCCATCAAACCATTTATGACCCTATAAAATTCTGACTTACTCATTTTATTAGTAGGTTTAAATGTTCCATCTGGATAACCTGAAAGGATTCCTTTTGCTCTCATATAATCGATCTCATTCTTTGCCCAACTATTTTCATAGTCATTTGCTTGTCCTAATGATATGGTTCCATTAGAAAGAATGAGCACTAAAGCAACAAATAATGATAATAACTTTTTCATACCTTTACCCCCTACTTGTAGTTTTTTTGTCAAGCTTTTGCCCTATTTCATTATATCTCCAAATTAAAAATAGTCCCTAAATATTAGCACATTTGATAATATCTGGTACCATCATAGATTTTTGTTATGGCTGAATTGTAAATATATTCTTAGATAAATAAAGAAAAGAGAATCAATCCCTTTTAATTGATTCTCTTTTCTATTAATAAATAATGATTTATTCTCTAACTACCTCAACTAATGCCTCAACTATTTCTTTTTCATACCATATACCTGAATAAGTTCTAAGTTCTTGGATGGCATCATTAACACTCATAGGCTTTCGATATGGTCTATTAGATGTCATAGCATCAAAGCTATCTGCAACTAAAATAATTTTAGCCTCCATAGATATTTCTTTGCCTTTTAGACCAAAAGGATAACCGCTGCCATCAATTTTTTCATGATGCTGCAAAATAATTTTAGCAACTCCTTTATCTCCAATTGTCTCCATGACTATATCATGTCCCCTCTGAGGATGTTTTTTTATGAAATCAAACTCTTCTGCAGTCAATTTTCCAGGTTTATTTAAAATTTCAATAGGGACATCGATCTTCCCTATATCATGAATTTTACCTATAAATAAGACATTTTGAATAACCTCATCTGAAAGCTTTAAATAAGTTGCTATTTTAACAGCTAAATTCCCTGTACTATTACAATGTTTCTCTGTATAATGATCTTTTTTCTGAATCATATCCATAAGCTCCATGGTCTTATTCATCTTGGATACTTGCTCCATGAAAAAACTCTTTTTTCTAATCATCAAGAGTTCTGTATCTTCCTCTACACTAAGGTGATGGGTTTCTTTTAAATTCTTAAAGGTATAATGTTCTCCCCCTAAAATATAAGACTTCGTATTAGTATGATAAAGTTTACCACTTAATACAAAGACTGCATTCATCGAATTCTCACATTCATATGGCTGACAAATCACCGAATGCCCTGCATGTATGTAAGATTCAAAGATTTCAAAATCACTGTCTTGAATCATAAGTTTAAATCTTCCTGCTTTGTTTATATCTTCTTTTATGGCTTCACCGTTTTTATAGATTTTAAAACCATCCATGTTGTACCTCCGTGTGAGTTTTCATTAGAACATAAACTTATGAATAATCATTGCTATTACAGTTAGATATTAACTTATTATAATTAAAATAATTATACCAAATATTTCTACAATTTCCAACAAGGTTATACACAATACGACAAAAAAGTTAGCTTTAGCTTAACCTCCACTAAAATCCTAACCCTCTTTCTTTAATATTCTAAGAAAAAAATTTAAATTGCAAATCAATACTTTCTGTATTTAATTCTAATATAATATAAGAATACCATCTTTCTTGACGTTTATTGGTCAATGATCCAGGATTCAACATCAATATTCCCTTCTTAGTTTTAACTAATGGTTGATGACTATGACCAAATATAATTATATCTACATCATCTTCTCTGAATTTTTCATAGGCTCGATCTAAAGTATTGCTAATAGTACCATGTCCATGAAAAATCCCTATTCTATAACCCTCTATAGTGACTACTTCTTTTTCCTTTATCAGATTTTTTACTTCAGGTTCATCTACATTTCCCCACACTCCAATAAAATTCTTGTACTTTTGTAATGCTTCTATGACTTCTATACTTATATAATCACCTGAATGAACAATGATGTCCACTTCCTTAAAATAAGTATCTAGAAAGTCAATAAAGCTAGGGATATTTTTTGTAATATGAGTATCAGAAATAATACCTATTTTCACTTAACTTTCCTCCTATATTCATAATTATATATTTTAGATATTTCTTTTTTCCAATAAAGCCCTTAACCTCATAGTATTGAGAATCCATTCTAATTATTCCCAGTATTTAGTCATCTCTTAAAAGATATGATATAATAAAATTATCATCTTAGTGGGAGGTATAACCTTGGGTCATAAGGCTTATAAACAAATTGCAATTATTTTTATAATACTTATCATATTATTTCCCCTCTTTATAATTCTAAATAATAGAATTAATTTATCTAATAATTTAACTAAAAAAGAGAGAGAATGGTTACATCAACAAGGAAGCTTAATATATGCTGCTGATAGAAATGCTCCTCCTCTCAGATTTCATGATGAAGCAGATGGACAATATAAGGGAATTCTCATTGATTATGTAAATTCCTTATCTATAGAAATAGGAACTAATATTGAGCTTCATCCTATGCTCTGGGAAGATGCTATAGACAGCCTTTCACAGGGTCAAACTGATATATGTGATATGTTTGCTAGTGCTGAAAGGAGTAAACATTTCCTATTCACTAAACCTATATATAATTTAAGATCTGTATTGGTGATTCAGGCTAGCAACACTGACATACATAGTCTACAAGACCTTGAAGGTAAGGTTATGGCTATGCAAAAGAAAGACTATGCCAGCGAATATCTAAGTATTAATTTCCCTAGTATCGAGCAGCATTATGTTGGTGACTTAGAGGAAGCATTGCTACTTCTTGGAGAAGGGAAAGTAGATGGAGTTTTAGGAGACGAACCTGTCATATTTTATCACTTAAATAATAATCATCTAGAAAATAAAGTAAAAATAATTGAAAAACCTGTTTATGAAAATCAGGTGGTTTTCGCTGTTCCTAAGTCTAAACCTGAATTAATTCCTATTTTAAACAAGGGTATAGATGCATTGAAGAAGAAAAATGCTGTTGAAAAAGTGCAGCAAAAATGGTTTGGCATTTCAGCACCTATTGTTAGACAATTTGATATTGAGGCAGCTAAAAAATATATATTTTCCCTTATACTTATAATAGCTACTATTATTATCTTGATGAGTCTATGGAATAGTTCTCTTAAAAAACAAATTAAACTTAGAACTAAAGAGTTAGAAGATAGTAGAAATGACCTGCAAATCGTTTTTGATGGAATGACTGAGTTTATGTTAGTTTTAAATAGAGATAATATAGTTGTTAATACTAATAAGTCCTTCTTAAATTTCATAGGAAAGAGCAAATATCAAGTCTTAGGAAAGTATTATGGTGAAATTTTAGATATGTTTTCTACTTCTGATTTTGATTAATATTATAAAAAGTACTTTTGAGGATAGTATTAATTGTAAAAATGAAATATATTTAAAAAATGAAGTCTATGAAGTCAATACTTATCCCTTAAAAGACACCAATAATAATATTAACAATACATTAGTTTTAATGTATAACGTTACTAGCGATAAAATAAGTAAGAATAAATTGCTCCAAGCTAATAAAATGATGGCAATTGGAGAATTGGCCGCTGGTATAGCCCACGAAATTAGAAATCCTTTAGGAATAATTAGAAATCATAGTTTTATTCTAAGGTCATATTCCAATACAAATATCAATAAATCCCTTGATTATATTGATAATGCAGTACGAAGAGCCAGTAGGATTATAGACAATATTCTCAATTTCTCTAGAATTTCTGGTGATACTGAAGAATTTGTGAATATAGGTGAATTTATCCACAATATTTTAGAGCTACAAGTAAAAAATTTACAGAAACAGGGGATAAGTTACAAAGTTGAATGTATAAATAACTATAAATTTTTAATTAATCAAGAGTCTTTAAAGCATATATTGATAAATTTATTGTCTAATGCTATGGATGCTATTGAAGAAAATGGAGAAATCATAGTAAAAGCCTATGAATATGATGAAGGTATCCTAATAGAATTTATAGATAACGGAATTGGAATTAATGCAGAGAATATAGAGAAAATCTTCAATCCTTTTTATACTTCTAAGGAACCGGGTAAAGGTACAGGACTGGGACTTTATATAACCTATAATGAAGTTAAAAAACTAAAAGGTGACATTTCTATAGAAAGCAAGTTAGGATTTGGTACAAAATTCAAAGTGTATTTACCAGCTGGAGGGAATAGCAATGAAGGAAGTATTTAAAATATTAATAGTTGATGATGAAAAAGAACATAGAGAAACCTATAGGATGCTTTTAGAAAGCAGAGGCTTTATTATTGGGGAGGCAAAAAGTGGAGATGAAGCCTTAAATATTATGGAAAGTGAATACTATCCAATAGTTCTATGTGATGTAATCATGCCTGGTTTAAGTGGTATAGAGGTATTGAAAAAGATAAAATCAGACTACGAGTCCGTAGAGGTAATCATGGTTACAGGCTACGGAGGAGTAGAAACAGCTGTAGAAGCCATGAAAATAGGAGCATTCGGATATTTTATCAAAAGCCATAATCCAGAGGAACTTTTAATTGAAATAGAAAAGGCTAAAAAACTGCTAAATTTACAAAAGAAGAACAATATGATTTCAACAAAGAAGAATAAGGAAAGATATCTTTATCAAAGCAAGAATCCTAAAATGAAGGAATTATTAAACACTCTAGAGGATATTGGACAATCAAGTGCAAATGTACTTCTTTTAGGGGAATCCGGTGTAGGAAAAGAGATCATAGCTCAAAGACTTCACGATATAAGCAAGAGATCTAACATGCCTTTTATCGCTATTAATTGTCAATATTATTCTACAAATCTATTAGAATCTGAATTATTTGGACATGAAAAAGGTTCTTTTACTGGTGCTAATGAAAAGAGGATTGGTAGATTTGAAGAAGCTAATGGAGGTACTATCTTTCTAGATGAAATAGGAGAGATATCTCAAGAAATTCAAGTTAAATTTCTAAGGGTATTAGAAAATAGAAAAATTGAAAGAATGGGTTCAAATAAACAAATAGAAGTTGATTTTAGATTAATCTGTGCAACTAACAAGAATCTACTACATGAGATTCAAAGTGGAAATTTTAGAGAAGATCTCTTTTATAGAATAAATACTATTATACTTGAAATACCTCCTCTCAGAGAGAGAAAAGAAGATATCTTGGATATGATTAATTTCTTTATAGATAATTATAAGATGGAATTTAAAAAGGATATTACTAAGATAGAAAATGAAACATTAAAATATCTACTTAATTATAGCTATCCTGGTAATATCAGAGAATTAAAAAATATAATCGAGAGAATGTTTGTCTTATGTAAGGATGGAATATTGAAAATGGAGGAAATAGAATCAAGTACAGCAAGAAACTTTGATTCTCATAAACACTTTGATACTTTAGACTTTAACCTTGCAAGGGCAAACTTTGAAAAAGAATATTTAATCAACGCTCTAAAATTAAACGATAACAATATAACCAAAACCGCTGAGGTAATCGGTTTAAGTAGAAGACAACTTTTCAATAAAATAAACGAGTACAATTTAAGAGAATTTATGTCATAGTAGAACTTTACTATTCGTTATAAAAAATAATTCCTTGATGATATGATACTTCCAAAGTAGATAGTCTAATTAAAATAGACTATCTACTTGGAGGTATTTTTTATGCCTTTCCGCTAATTTTCTTAGCTTGTTTCATATTATCGTATCTACCGATTCCAAATATTATTGAAATAAACATTACTGCTAGCATAGCATAGGAATATAATACATATGGCGTTACTTCAACTGCTGTTAATGGAGCTGCACTGTCTTTAGCAAAACTTATGGTATAGATTATAGCAGGTGTCCAAGGTAGGGCATAAACAAATGTATTAGATTGGGCGTCTAAAAGATTTGCAATACGATATGGACTAATTCCATGTTTCTCACCTAGTGGTCTAGCAAAGGAAGCACCAACTGCTAATATTGCAGGAGCATTAAGTCCCATTAAAGCTGAAAGTATTATAATCATAAAGCTTATAACAAACTCTGCACTCCTTGGGCTCTTTGCTACTTTCCCTAAAGCATTTAATAATTTAACATCTCCATGTCCTGCTCTCATGATTTCAATCGAACCAAATAATAAAAGTGCTAGGACTACAACCTGCATCATACTATTGATACCTGTATAAATAACACCATCTACTGTTCTATCAAGTCCAGCACCTGAAACTCTAATCAAAGCCTCCTTAACTACATCAGCAGCGGGATCTATTTGTATAAAGTCCATTAATCCAAATAATACTGCTGTTCCACCTGCTAATACAGACCCTACTGTAGTTGCAATAATAATATCTCCAGATTTAACGGCAATCCAAATAGTTAATGCAACTGGAATCAGCATAAATAATGTCTTAGGGTTATATGAAATAGATTCCATAGCTGAAATATCACCTTTATATCCACTTCCAATAATGATAATTCCAATAATAACTATAATACCTGAAGCAATGGCATATTTCAGACGAGATTTAACTACACCGGGAACATCAACACCTTGTGAAGTGGCAGAACAAATAGTTGTATCAGAAACTGGTGCAAGATTATCTCCAAAGGCACCGCCAGAAATTATAGCCCCAGCTAAAAGAGCAGGATGTGCACCTAAAGCAATACCAGCTGGATATAAAACACCCATTCCAGCAGCAATTGTACCAAATCCTGTACCAGAAGCCGTAGCAAAGACTGCTGATGCTAAAAAAGATATGACGATAAAGAAAGTCCCTTGGATACCCATAGAAGCAGCTACACCAGCAATCCCATCAGCTAAACCTGAAGTACGAAGAATTCTAGAAAAGACTCCTGCAAAAATCCAGCATACTACAGGGATTATAGCTTCTTTACTAGCCATACCACTAATTAGGGCATTAGAATATTGGGCTTTGTCCTTTGCAAAGAAAAAAGCGACAACTAAAGCAGTGAATGCAGGTACCCAAAGAGCCCCATCTGATATAGAGCCAAAGTGGAATGTTGTAAGTATAATCATAACTAAGAATACAACAAAAGGTAAGAAAGAAACCCATTCACCACCATAAAACTCTAATTTTTTCGTTTCATTACTCATTTTACTCCCCCTCTTAATATATTTTATTAAAGTATATATATCGATTAATATATAATTGCAAGAAGGATGCCATGTCCTTATATAGGTAATATGCCCAAAATCCCTTAGTAGAACAATATAATTGAAAAAAATTGCTATGTAAAATAGTTCACCCTATGCAATATATCATAGGGTGAATTATACTAGGTAGACTTTACTCAAAACCTTTTATTATACAAAACCCCCTATAGATACTTCTACCTATAAGGAGTTTATTTTGAAAACATCTTATTTATTTTAGAAAAGATATAAATTTATCTGAATCTATATTTTGATTAATAACCATTCTAGGAATTTCATATTTTTTAGTATATCTAGATACATATCCTGGGCTTACTGTGAACCCCAGATTATATCCTGCTTCTTTTACATATTTAATAGTGTGTTTATCATATTCTCCAAAGGGATAAGCTATGTATTGTGAATTCAATAATTCTTTACTTTTAAATAAATCCTTCTTTATTTCTTCCTCAGAAAGAGATTTTAAAAATGGAATCCCTTCTTCATTATGACGATGTAGATTATAGGTATGACAGGCAAATAAGAATATATCATTATATTTTCCCATATCCTCTACTGGAATATACTGTAAACCCTCAGGATTAAATTCCACTTTTTCTCTAGTTGCCAGCTCTCCTACTGAAAAAATAGTTCCTTTCATGCCATATTCTTTCATTATAGGATAGGCATATATACCATTGCTTAGATATCCATCATCAAAGGTTATAACCACTGTTTTTTTAGGAAGTTTTATTTTCCCATCCATAAAGGATTCAAGCTCATTCATTGTGGCTGTATAATAACCATTTTCCTTTAAATATTTCATTTGTTCAGTAAATTTTTCAAGACTTAGTACACTATTATTGTTTTCCCAACCGAAGTTCATAATATCCTGTTCAGGTAATATGTGGTGATATAAAAGTACAGGGATTTTATCTAAACTGGCATAGGAAACTGTAGCTGTACAGGCAAATAAAAAAATAACTATAACTAATATTTTTCTTATGTAATCATCCCCTTTTGTTCTTGTCCTTCGATTTATTTTATCATGATTACATAGAGTCTTCAATATATTAATTTTATATTCGTTGGAAAGATTATTTGTTATATAAATAAATTCTTGATCTTTTCAGCATCCAACATTATAACTTTTGCAATGATAATTTTAAATCTAAAAAATAATAAGGATAGAGAGAAAAATTAAGAAAAGAATATTGGATGAAAGAATTATAAAAAAATTAACCTATTACCTAAAATATACTTGATAAAGTTTTAAAGTATGGTATAGGAGCTACTATAGAAATATTGAAGTTAAAAAAGAAACTAGAAAAATAAAATTTACTAGTTTCATTTTTATTAGATGAACTAATTCTTTTCCTATGTTTTCTATGCCTTTATTTACTTCTCATTCCACTCATTTCTCAAGCTTTCATTACTAAATACTACATAGAGTGGTCTTATAAATTCTAAAGCTTTTATTGAATATATATTTGAGAATTCTTTTTTTTTCTAATATATATTCTTTTACGCCTTTGTCAAATATCCCCAAATCAACTACCTTATCATTAATAGCCTTGAGAAGCTCTGTTTGGTCTTTGTAGCTAACCTTCAAAGAAGAATCAATATTATCAATATCATCACCATAGGTATAATTAGCTATAACCCCTAAAGTCAACTTATTTTCTTCTATTTCTTTATAGGAATTAATCTTTATTTCTGGATTACCTGTAACTACTTCTGTAATTGCATTTCTAAATAAATTTGAAAAAAAGTATTTGCTTTCTCTCTCCCTAGTATATTGTACTTGAAATGCTGCATCTAATTTCTTGTTAACAATATTATCTTCAATGATTTTCCACTCATCTAAAACTATATTTACTTCATACCCCATATTTTCAAATTTGTTTTTTATATTTTCATAGTCAGAGCCTTTTAAATTTCCATCTTTATCATAATATTGATATGGTGGAAACGGATCTGCTCCTATATTTATTATTTTTTTCATTTTAGCACCATCCTTTATTAGAAGTACTGTAATTTGGCTGCCAGATTACTGACAGCCAAAGTTTATTTACCTAGTTTTTTAGCAAGTTCTTCTAGTTTTGGATCTATGAAAACACCATCTTTTAATATTTGGCGACCATCTAACCAAACTGAGCAATTTAAGCAAATACCGTCAATATGACTCTTAGCCACCCTTGATTCACCACCAGAATAATTAGATCCCTGGTGACCGAAGCCCCACTCTGTACTGCCCCAAACTCTTTCATCTTCAGTTGTACATCCTTCTAGTTTTGCATTAGGCTACAGCCATAGCAAACATGTGCTGCAATATACATATTTGGATCATTCAGAGATTTGAAATAATTTTTAACTAATTCTGCCTTGCTACCACCTTCAAAATCAACTATTCTTCCCTTTTCAACAACATAAGTTATGACCTCATCTAATACTCCTAGTTCTGCATCTCCACCACCACTTAATGCTCCATCAATAGCAATTCTACCATTAATACTTTCTTCTATAGGAGCCCATCCAATTTGTCCTATTAAGAAATGTGCTCCTGGAACACTATAATCTATTTCACTGTTAATTGGTCTATTAGGGTCATTTTTAAAGGATACATCTGTACCAGCTTTATTTGTTATCCTTACTTCAGATGCTTCCTTAGTCATTCTTGTTAGTTCATCTTGGAATTGTTTTTGAATGTCCATATCAACTTTTCCAATATTCCTTACAATTCTTTCAATTCCTAGACCACCAAGCATTACCTGTCTAGTCCTTCCATTAGTTACAGCCTTGTCCCACAGTGGTGAATAAAGAAGCCATTGGTCATTTAATTCTATCCATACATCTGTTTTATCTGCACAGGCAATCAGAGGTTCTGGTAAATATGGCATAGTTAACGCCCCATATCCCTTTGGTGTTGAGTGCCATGCTACCATTACCTTTGCCCCTAAAGCTTCTGACATTTTTGCTATTTCCTCTGCAACTCTAAAATCAGAAACTGAATCAATTGTAATTAATACGCTCTCACCTTTTTTTACTTTAACCATATCATGCATCAACTTATATGCTGCTTGCGCTAATTCCATATCCATATATTTTGGCATATTAAATTCCTCCTTGATATTATTTTTATTATAAATTGAACTATTATGGTTCAATATATGTGCCAATTAATCCAATCTTCTTATCCTCATTCACCTTCATAAGAATTATATATACTACCATTCCTACGATTAGCGAATTTAGTGAAGCTATTCCCCAATTAACAAAGTAACCTACCAAACAAGCTACTCCCCAGCTTATAAATGCATTTATATTCCACTGACAATATTCACTACCTTTGCCATACTCATATTTTTGGTTGCTAATAAAAAAGTAGTCTGCCAATATTATTCCTGCCATTGGTGGAACTCCTATACCTAATAAAACCAACCAATCAGCGAAGTAGTTTGATAGACCTGCAACACCTACAAGAGTAGCTATAACACCTGATACAAGAACTATCTTTGATCTATCTACATTGATAATATTTGCAAGTCCCAGGGATGAGGTATATAAATTATTATCATTAGTAGTCCACTGCGCACCTATAAGTACTAATAATGCAGGGATACCAAGACCTAGTTGTAGCATAGCTGATGGAAGATCACCTATACCAGTAGCTACTGTAGTTACAAATCCAGCCATTATAATGAAAACATTTGCAACCATATATCCGAAAATTGTACCTAACCAAGCTACTTTTGTAGATTTTGCATATCTTGTAATATCTGCTTGGGCAGAAGCCCCTCCTGCAAATGATCCTACTACCATTACTATTCCAGCTCCTAAGCCCATAGATTGCTCTGGTTTCATACTTGCAACCACATTCCAGCCTCCTACTTGCTTTACTGCCACAATCATACCTATAGTTGCAGTAATGACTATCAGCGGAACCGCTATCTTGCTTAATAAGCTAATTCCTTTGTAGCCATAGTAGGCAGTTAAAAGCATTAGTATCCCGCCCCAAAATGCTGCCACATATTTTGTAGTTAAAAATCCACCGTTAGGAACATAGCATTAATTGTGTCTCCAAAGAATCCTACTTGAACAGAAAACCAACCTAACATGCTAAGAGCAAGTACTAAACTTACAATCTTTGAACCTTGTCTTCCAAATCCTGGTCTAGCTAACATTGGAGTAGCTACACCTTCTTTAGCCCCTGCAGCACCTACTGCACCACCATAAATAGATAAAATAGTGTTACCAATAAAAGAGGCTATAATTGCTTGTTTTAGATCAAGACCTACTGCTATCGACGCTCCAGTAAAGAGTCCTGACATGGCAATACAGAAACCTGCTGCTACAATGGCAACATCAAAAAAACCTTTTTTCTGGTTTTCAGGTACTCTTTCAGTTGCATTGTCGTGTTGAGCTGTGTGATGCGTTTGAATGTTGGTAGTCATACATTTTCCCTCCTATTTTTTATTTTGTTGATTAATTTTAATTTTAACATCTCTTAATTGATATTACATTATAGTAAAAGACAAATATAAAGGTATGCATTTGTGCAAAAACACAAACACATACCACCTAAAATTTCTTTGTTATAGACTATTTATCATAAGTGCCAATAAATAATTGAGCGTATATGGCATTTCAAATGGATTATCATTTAATATTTCAATTATCTTGTTTTTTCTATAAAGCACAGTATTTTTGTGCAAATACATATCCTTAGCAACTGTTGAAATATTCATATTATTATCTAAGAGATTTTTCAATGTCTCTATTAAATCAGTACCATTGACCTTATCATAATCTATTAATGGTGCTAATAAATAATCAATTATGACTCTAATATCCTCATTAAATTTCAAATCCTTTAATAATGGAAAAAAACCTAGCTCATTATATTTAACTACCCTATTTTCTCCAAATAAATTTCGTCCCATTATAGCGGCACTTGTGGCCTCCTTATATGCCTTAGGAATTTCAGTAACTTCTTCCATATGGTTGCTTATTCCTATGGATACAGAGCCTATGAAATCATTATTACATATTTTTAATATCCTTTGACCTAAAGAACTGGCTTTATCTTTATCTTTGATTTTATCATTATTACTATGTAATAATATAAAAACTACATCAGATCTAAATCCAATTAAATTATTAGGGTTAGAATATTTAACCTCTTGAGACAAAGTAGGATATAGAACCTTCTTGGCATAATTTTGAATATCCTTTACACCTTTACTAGATAAGTTTTCTTGAATACTATTAATATTAATAATCATAAGTCTAGTTTTATTGACGATATCCCAATTAATGTCTAATCCTGCCTTTAAAGCAACTTCTTCACTCCTAAAATTCCAAGTAATTAAATCACCAATATAATCCTGAATATTAATTTCTTCTAATTCTTGGATTCTACTTTTTTTTGTATAAATCAATGTGCATATCTTAGCAATATTTTCTATTTTTCTCAATGTATGTTCAAATCTTTCTTCTTCATATCCGACTACTACAAAACCATAGAACTTACCTATAGTTTTAATAGGATATAATACCTTCTTCTTTTGTCCAATATTTTTGATACAGTAATTAAACTTATCACATTCTGAGTTTATAGTGTTAAAGTTGAGTCTTAAATAATCCTCCACTGTTTTTATAGTGTTTTTATCTGTATTCTTAGAAAATATACAATTATTGTCTAAGTCAAGAAACAATATTTCTTGTTCAAACATGCTTGAAATATTGTTAAATATGTCTTCCAATTCTTCTTTATTTGCAACTTGTTCTATTAGCTTATTTTGTGTTGAAAGAAGTAGCTGAAAATTATCTATATTTATTTTCATAAGTTTTTCTATTATAGGGTTTAATATCTCTACATAAGAAACTTCAGAATTTGCAACAATGAGAGGGAAGTCTATAGTATTACATAGTTCTATTATTTCTTTGTCAATATCTTTTATCCACATATCAATATGACATAGTACAAGGCCACAGCCTCCTGACTTATGTAAGACTTTTATTACTTCTTTTTGCTTTTCAATATTTGTATGAATTGCATAAAATGAAGTTATATATAATTCGTTTTTTAGCACCCATTTTGAAATATTAGAGTCTGCCACTTCCAAAACACTTATACTATCTACTATATTATTAACTCCACCATTACCAGCTACTATACTAGCATCTCTTAAACCACCTAAACTAAGTATGTCTCTTACTGTAAGATTCATTTAATCATCCCTTCTTTCTTGCTAAGTGAAGATAAAAGTTAAACTATTTTAATATTTTCCAGCTTTATAACTATAATCTATGTAACTAAATTTGCCTTTAATTTTATACTAACAGAATGTATTATTATTTGCAATTTTAAGAAAATTCTTCATCTCAGAAGAAAATAGCTATTTGTTTAATAGATAAATTGCTTCATCCTTATATTTCCTTTTTTATCTATAACCCTTATTTATGTTCCTGTTTTATTCATAAATTTTATCTACTAACAAAAAAACTAGCTCAAAAGGCTAACTCTCAAATGTGCGATTTGTAGACGATACGGTAACTTTCTTTTAATTTCTGCAAATTAATGGTATTATGTATTATATGTATTTTGTAACCAAAGAGATAGGAGAATTTGATTTGAATAATATAATTGGAATATTGATATCTATAATTTTTGTGTTTTTAATAATAGGAATAGCTTCTGTAATGAAAAAATTAGATATGTTATCTAATGAAGGTAGTAGAAAATTTATTCATATAGGTGTTTCTAATTGGTGGATTATAGCAATGATTTTTTTTGATAATAATATAAGTGCAGCAATTGTACCAGGACTCTTTGTTATCATCAATTATATATCATATAAAAAACAAATTTTTAATGCTATGGAAAGGGATGGCTCAAAGAAGGATTTAGGAACTGTATACTATGCCTTATCTTTACTGATTTTATCTTTAATTACTTTTAAGAATAAAGAGCTGTCTTATATAGGTGCTTTGGGCATTTTAATAATGGGGTATGGTGATGGCTTCGCTGCAATAGTAGGAGTAAACTTTGGAAATCACAAGTTTAAAATATTGGGAAATGATAAAAGTATAGAAGGCAGCTTGGCTATGTTTGTTTTCTCTTTTATAGTCTCTATAATAATATTATACATATTCAACCCTGTTAATATATTATTATTTAGCTTTATGTTAGCATTACTTAGCACAGCCTTAGAGTTATTTTCTCCCCTTGGATTAGACAATCTCACTGTACCATTAGGATCTGCAATGTTTTTTTATATCATTCTATTATTACAAATTTAGGAAGTGGTTAAATGTTAAATTTTACAATAGGATTAGTTTATTCTTCTTTAATTTCCTTTGCAGCTTATAAAAAATCATCCTTAAATATAACTGGATTTTTAGCTGCTGTAGCATTAGGTACTGCAATTTATTTTTTTGGAGGTTTATGGTTTTTCAATATAATGATAGCCTTTTTTGTGTCCTCCAGTCTTTTAACTAAGTTTAAGGGTATAAACAAGAAGAATCTTGATAGATTAAATGAAAAGGATGGAAGACGTGACTATATTCAGGTTTTTGTTAATGGAGGAATAGGCCTTGTTCTAGCCTTTTTATATTACATTTATAATAATCCTATCTTCTTATTAGCTTATGCTGTGTCCTTTGGAGTTGCAACTTCAGATACTTGGGCCTCTGAAGTAGGTGTATTAAGCAAGGATAAGCCCTTATCTATATTAACCCTTAAACCTATAGAAAAAGGAATGTCCGGCGGTATAAGTACATTGGGAACTACCTTTGCTTTTCTAGGCTCAGCCTTTATATCTTCAATGTTTTTAATTGCTTATATTGTAATATATAATGATATACGACAAGGACTTACTTATTCTTTAGTATGTCTAATTCTGGGATTCATAGGCTCAATTATAGATAGTATACTAGGAGCTTCTATACAGGCTCAGTATTATTGTGAAGAAATAAAGTCATTTACTGAAAAAAAGGTATATAAAAACAAGTCTAACAGGCTTGTTAAAGGTTTTTCCATTATAAATAACGATGTTGTAAATTTTGTTAGTAATTTACTGGCTACTTTGATGGTGTTTTTGTTATATTAGACCTTGAATAATTATATCTACTAATTCTCTATCTCTTTTTTCAATTTCTCTACTTCAATTTTGGAAAGACCTGTAGCCTTTTCTACTAAGGCTATCTCTACTCCTTCTTTTAATAGATTCTTAGCTATTTCTCTGATTCCTTTTTATATTCCAATTTCTTCTCTTCTTTGTAATATACTCATAGTAACAGCCCCCTCCCCTTCTAACTTTCTTATTTGCTCCTTAATTGCATCTTCATCTATAAATGTATCATTTTGCAGCTCTAAATTTTCTATATCTATTTATATCTAATACTTCTTTTGGCATATTATTTTCTATAAAGTCCTTTACTATTCTCTTTTGACTAAATACTTCTTTAAATGCTCTTCATATCTTAACCCTTAATCCTTTTTTCAACCTTATCTATATTATTAATCGTGAGATACTAACCCCTTGAAGATTTTCACTTCACCTCTACTATGGGACACTAATCCTGTCCCTCTGTCCCTTTTTTGCAACTTGATAATATATGATAAATGCTTTATAATACTAGTGTAAAACTAATCTATGAGGTGCTAATATGTTATTTAATTCAGTACAGTTTATTATATTTTTTATTGTTGTAACCTTAGTTTATTATATTCTTCCCCATAGATTTAGGTGGGTTCTACTTTTAGTTAGCTCCTATTATTTCTATATGGCTTGGAAACCCGCTATATACTATTGATACTATTATGTACCATAATAAACTATATTGCAGCTTTAATAATAAGTAAACATAAAGATCAAGGAATTAGAAAGTTTTGGTTAGTTCTAAGTTTAAGTATTAGCTTTGGAGTATTATTTATATATAAATATCTTTCCTTTATTAATGATTCTTTAGGGAATGTATTTGCATATTTCAATTTTAATTATCCAATTGGACATTTTGATATACTTCTTCCCATGGGAATATCATTTTATACTTTTCAAACATTGAGTTATACTATAGATGTATATAGAGGAGATATTAAACCCGAGAAGAATTTCTTTATGCTGTCCTTATATGTAACCTTCTTTCCTCAGCTTGTGGCAGGACCAATTGAACGTTCAGATAAATTATTACCTCAATTACGTGAGAAGGCTTATTTTGACATCTATAGGGTCTTAGATGGTATAAAGATCATGCTAATAGGATTTTTCAAGAAAATAGTAATAGCTGATAGATTAGCTGTAGCAGTCAATGCAGTATATAACTCTCCACAGGATTTCTCAGGTATATACTATATTATAGCTACCATATTATTTGCTTTTCAGATATATTGTGATTTCTCTGCATACTCAGAAATAGCCTTAGGAGCTGCAAAGGTATTGGATATTGATTTGATGAGAAACTTTGATAGACCATATCTTTCTAAAAGTATACAAGAGTTTTGGAGAAGATGGCATATTTCTCTATCCACTTGGTTTAGAGACTATCTATATATACCCTTAGGTGGAAATAGAGTGAGTAAGCCAAGATATTATCTTAATGTATTAATTACCTTTTTACTCAGTGGTCTTTGGCATGGTGCAAATTGGACCTTTGTAATTTGGGGAGGGCTACATGGTATATATCAAATTATAGCCCATATGACTAAAAGAGTTCGCTCTAAGGTTAAGTCAACCTTAAGGCTTAATAATAGCTTTGTTCTAAAATTATTTCAGGTAATATTTACTTTTACTTTAGTGTGCTTTACTTGGATATTCTTTAGAGCAAATTCCATTTCTGATGCAATCTATATTATTAAAAACTTATTTTCAGATATGGATAATTGGAGAAATATAGATTATCTATATGCTGTAGCGAATAATATGGGACTTAGTTTCTTTGAGCTTTTATTGGGGATTGCTTCTATTATATTGTTATTTATTGGAGAGCTTATTGCTAGGAAAAAACCTTTATATTTAACTCTCAATAACTCTAACTTCATAATAGAGGGTTCCTTTTATATCATACTATTATTGATAATATTAACGATGGGGGTATACTTCAATGCAAACCAATTCATATACTTCCAGTTCTAATAGGAAAAGATTCATATGGATAAAATTGATTATATTTATAATCATCTTATCAATTTTATTACATTATATCGGAAATTATTATGAGGATATAAGCAATGAAAATCAAATTACATCTGCATACAAAAAGGCATGGACTGAGTTCTATACTTTAGAGCCTAATACTTTAGATTTAATATTCATAGGCTCATCCCATGCATACTGTACCTTTGATCCTGAAATCATTGATGCTGAACTTGGAACTAGCAGTTTTAACTTCGGTTCTCCACTACAACATGCTGATTCTACTTACTATGTTTTAAAGGAAGTCCTAAAATATCATAAGCCTAAAATAATGGTATTTGAATTATATTGGGATATGCTTAGTAATGAGTTTGAGTTAAAACAGGCAGATACAGTTATTTCAGCAATAAATAACAAGGAATTTGAAAGAGAATTTTTAAGAAATGCTTTTCCCTTAAACGAACTGGTAAAATATATTTTTAAACCCGTTAGATTTCAGCAGGATGTATTTAGCTATTGGAATGATGAACTAAAAGAAGATATAGAAAAGCAACTCAAGCCTATAGAGGAGGAGCAAAAAAATGTTCCTGGAGTGAGCTATCATAGATCGAGAGGGTTTATATATTCAAATATAGTTATACCTGAATCAGAGTTCCATGAAACCAATCAATTTATTGGATTTGATGGTGCTACATGGGATTTTAATGAAACACAAAAATCCTATATTGAAAAAATAGTTAAACTCTGCGAAGATGAAGGAATTACACCTATATTTGTGACAGCACCTATTGCCAATGTTTCAATGGAATATATTAAAAACTATGATATACTTCATAAAAAGATTGCAGATTTTGCTGATGAGCTGAATGTTCCATATAGAGATTACAATATAGTAAATAAAGAAAAGAATTTATTTGTCAACGAAAACTTTAGAGATGATGCACATCTTAACTATAGCGGTGTTCAAATATTCATGGAAGACTTTATAAAATGGTATAAGCAAGGTCAATATTGACCTTGCTTATTATTATTTTACTAAGATTATATCTACTTCTCCATCTTGATTGAAATGTAATTTAACTAGAGAGTCTTCTTTAACAAATCCTATTTCTATATAGTCACTAGTTACCCAATAGGACTTTTCCTTATTGTTTTCTTTTACTGTGATTTCAACTACTTTTCCAGAAGAAGATTCTAGTTTAGTTACTTCTAGATATTTATCAGAGTTATTGAAGATTAATTCTGATCCAATCACTTCATTACTTTCATTTATAAATAGTTTGACATACTCATCTGGGTTTATATCTATTAGTTTAGCATTCTTTTCAATTTTATATACTACAGACTTGTCACCAACAAAACCTTCTATTTCATCATCATAGCCAACTCTAAATTTATATTTTAGCCTAATTATCTCTTCTTTACTATTCTTTAAACTTTGCTTAAATCCTGTAAATAAAATTGTATTTATTTCATTTTTATCTCCTGATGTAATGACCTTATCCCCTACTTTTAGTCTATCAAAGTCATAGTCTGATATTATATATGCCTTTAGTTTTGCATCCGATTTTGTATTTTCAAATACTTTATTCACTTCCATAGATTCAATATCTGTTATTCCCTTACTATCTTCATGGAATAGGAAAGAATTTGTATCTTTGTCTACAATATATTTTTTATCTAAAGCAAATTTTCCATCAGAACTCTTGTTTATAGCTACTGAAGCTATTTTCATACTTTCAAAACCTTTTACTAGATATAGATTCTTAATATCTTTTCCATCTTTAATGATATATACTAAATCTCCTTCTTTTAGAGAATTAAGTTTGATATCCTTTTTATTCACATCTTTAATAGAAGTTTTTAGACTAATTTCAAATTCTACTTTATTCCCATTTTTATCTACTAATCTAATATGATTTGATGTAATCCTACTAACCACATAGAAGTCTTCATCACTTGTTTTAGATGATACTACATATTTAATATTTCCTGCTGCATCTAGTCCAAATTTAACTTCTTGCCCTCTAATTAAATATAAATCATCATATGCCTTATCAGAGTCTAAGACTATGAATTTATCTCCATTAGTAGAATAGACCATATGGAATTTATCTGATACCTTGTAGTCCTTGTTATCTATTCTAACGACTACACCTTCTCTATCTTTGTATAGGACATTGTCTAGTATACCATCTAATTCTACTTCTTCGGTAACTAAGATTTGTCTATCTCCATATACATGCCCAATATTAAAATCTTGGATATCAGCTAAATCTACAGTTTTTAATACATTGTCTTTGATTAAAATAGCTCTATCTATAACCATAGACCTTTCATCAGTAAAAGTCACTTTGTTTCCATCGACTTTAAGAATAGGTTCTACCTTGGAAAAACTAAAGGATTCAATCGCTAGTACCTTGTTTCCATCAACAGTAATTCTAGCAAAGTCTGATTCTACTTTGTTGTAGAAATCATTATAATCAATTTCTTCATCATTATGATATACAAATTGTAGTTTGTTGTTTACATTATCAGATGAATCTTTAAATAAGATATCATATGTTTTGCCATTCAAAGTTACTTCATCTCTTCTAAATTCTGCCTTACCCATTAGATAATCATAGGAATTATCTATTTCATAGGACTTTAAGTTATTATTATCATCTAATTTAACTCTAACTACCTTTCCTAATAAGTCTTCTAGAGAATCTTTATTAGTATGTTTTATCCTAGTATATTCATTGGATTTATACTTACTAGCATTGTTGCTATCTTTAAATATAGTAAGTCCTAATTCGTCCTTATCTATGGAGTAAACTCTTTCTACTTCACGGACTATAGCTTTGTAGGCATTTAAACCTTTATCTTCATTAGGTTTTACAGTATTATATAACATTTCAAAGGCTACTAATCTAGTGGCATCTTTTTTGTAATCTAAGGATTTCATAGATGAATCTAATATACCTAATTCATTAGCTTTAAGGATATATGGTGTTGGCCATACTCCAGCTTTTTGTTCTTCTGCTGTAAGTCCACCTTTTACTTGGACTAACATAGTGGTTATCTCTTGGTAAGTAATGTTCTTCTTAGGTCCAAAGGTCTTATCTGGAAAACCACTTACAATTTTCTCCTGTGCTGCAACATTGACCATACCATTTGACCATACTTTGGAATTCATATCTTTAAATATATTTTCAACATTTTGATATGAAGCCACTAAGGATTCCTTACCTAAAGCCTTGACTATAATAGTTGCAGCCTCTTCACGAGTTAGATTTCCATTAAGATTTAAATCTCCACTTCCATCTCCCTCAACAAACTTCTTCTCAACTAACCAATCTATTTTCTCATTTCCAGTCTTAGCAAAAGTGATTGTACCTAAACTAAGTAAAATTATAAATACAAGAAAAGTAGATATTATTTTTCTATTCATGTCATTTTCCCCCTTCATATTTATATATTATATATTCCCATGATGTATCATGTAAAACAGATTTAATAAAAAAAGAGTCTTAAGACTCTTTTTTATTTGAATATTAATAAACTTTTTGATTCTTATAGTATACTTTTATAAGTATATCTTGCTTATATACGTCTTTCATTTGATATACTATATCAGATTTCATCTCATCTACTAAATTTCTTATTTCAGAATCATATAAATCTTTGTATAAATCTACTTCAACATCTACATTATATCCACTTACAGATACGGATACTCTATCTACATCATTTCTATATCTATTTTCTAGATAAGTTTTCATTTCTGTTGCTGTTAAATAACTTCCTGAACTAGAACCTGTTCCATAGTATTGGACATCTCCTCTTTTATCAGTATAGAAATCTAGAGAAGTACTGTTAAGTCCACTGTTTACATATCCTTTTACAGAAGCATTTTTATACTCTTTCTGAATAGTATATACTATATCTTCTACTAAATCTTTTCTTTCCTTATCATATAAATTATCCCATGTACCTCTATCGGATTTAGATACTACAACATCTACTTTTACTTCATCTTTATCCCCTTTAAGAACTATATCTAATCTTACTTTTTTGTAATCTCCATAGTCTCTGTTTAATTTTTTCTCTAAATCAGAAAGATTTCCTATTTTATCATCTTGTTCCTTAAGTTTAGCTTCTAATTCTTTAACTTTGTCTTCAAGTGTAACTATCTTTGCATCTTTTTCTTTTACATCGGCTTGTGCCTTTGTTATCTGTTGTAAAAGATAATTAATGTCTTGTTGATTTTGCCCTGACTTATCAGTAATATAAACACTATTTGGATTAGATGCAGTCCAGTCTATATTTTTGTCAAGGGCTTCTCCTAAAGCTCTAACTGGTAAATAAGTTCTATTATTTACTATAATTGGTTTTTGATCTGCTGGTAAGCTCATTGCTGCACCATTGTTGAAAATAGTC
This sequence comes from Tissierella sp. P1, assembly GCF_002266425.1. Lineage (GTDB taxonomy): Bacteria > Bacillota > Clostridia > Tissierellales > Tissierellaceae > Tissierella > Tissierella carlieri. The sequence continues at coordinate 903 of NZ_NPMN01000013.1, read as the reverse complement.
ATGTTTGCAATTTTTCCAACAACATCTGTGCCAGCTGCCATAACCCCCGTAAATACAGATGTACCAAGTATTGTAGCAGCACCTAGAACAGCTACTGCTTTCTTCTTCATATTCTTCATAATATTAACCTCCCTTTTTCCTCCTGCTTTATCTCACACTATAATGATATTATAAAATAGTGCTTTTGTCAAAGACACTAAGGTTACAATAGTATTACATTTATATTACAATTCTTTATATTGAATAAGAAGAACCCCTTTGGATTTACTCCTCTGGGGTTCTTCTTTAGTTGAGATGTATTATCTCAATTTAGTTCGTTGATTATTTTGCAGCAATTGTTACTGCTTCTAATGTGTTTGGAACTGTTACTACAAATACTACATTCTCTGTAGCTGAAGCTTCTGTTCCATCAGTTATAGTTACAGTAAGTTCAAATGTGAATGCTTTTGAATCTTTTGTTATATCTACTGGACTAGTTCCTGTAACTGCACCCGTATCTTCAAATGTTGGTAATGTTCCTACAGCTAGAACATGTTTAGCACCATTTGTATGATTGCTTGGTTCAGCTATAGTATAATTAGTATCTGATACTTTAGTAACAGTTAATTTTAAATCAGCTTTAGCTTCTGCTACATTTTCCCAAGCAGTTATCATCGCTTCAGCTTCAGTTAATTTAGTTAAAACTAAGCCTGTTGCTTGTGCTGGAGTTAATTTATTGTATGCTGCTCTTGCTGCTTCTACTTGCGCTTTATCTGCTAATTTTACATTAGCTTTTGCTGGTAATGCATCTATTAACTCTTGTACTAATGTTCCTGCTAATGCATTTTCTGCATTTGTTAATGCAGTTACATTAACTGGTTTTACTAATGCTTTTTGAGCTGTTGTTAATTTATCGTAAGCTGC
>NZ_NPMN01000012.1 GCF_002266425.1 Tissierella sp. P1 | reverse complement strand
AACATACTTTGTTCCATACCATAGATTTCCAATCGCTTTTTAAACCCATGGGATGTAATCACTATGAAGGAGTGGTCTTGCATTGGGATTAGATTTGATAGCTTTATCAAAGGTTTTAAATACTAAGGAATTATTATTGCTGTGTCCTATTTTATAAGCTATGATACTATTATCATAAAGGTCTAAAATTGCACTTAAGTATGCCTTTTGACCAATGCTGTATTTAAGTTCTGTTACATCAGTTAACCATTTCTCATTTGGTTTAAACGCTAAAAAGTTTCTATTCAACTTATTCTTTGCAATTTCCTCAGCAGATACTTTTAAATATCTTTTCTTTTTAATTCTAATTACTGATTTCAACCCTAAAATTCTCATAAGTCTATATATTCTTTTATGATTATATTTACTGTTTAATTTACGATTAATATTCATAGTAATTCTTCGGTAACCATAGATTCCATCTACTCTTTCATATAACTTTATAATTTCTTCCATTAAATTATCATTAATTTTATCATTAACTGCATCAACTCGTTTAAGCCATTTGTAATATGAAGCTCTGGAAATCTCTGCCACTTCACATAGGGAAATTATGGAGTACTTCTTTTCTTTATGCAATTGCTGTATTGCTTCATATTTAAGACTATATGAGCTTAAAATCCTCCCCTTTCCAGCTCCTGTAGCTTTTTTAAAAAATCATTTTCCATTCTTAATCTTTCGTTATCTTTTTTAAGTTTTCTCATCTCAATTTGATCTTTATCTTTTGATGTAAGTTCTATTTTTCCTCTACGATCTACAAGTCCATTTTCACCGAATTCTTCATATTTTTTAACCCATTGATAGACTTGTTGATATGAAACCTCATAAATTTCAGAAGCATTATTATAGTCTTTATTTTGTTCTATACAATATTTAACAATTTCTATTCTTTCTTCTAAATTGGTCTTTCTACCTTTTGTCATAACAGCATCATTCCTACCTTTCGTAGTGTTTAATTCGTTATGACTATTATACCTTTTAACCCATTTCATTAAAACAGATCGAGAAGATATTTCATATTTTCTACAAATATTTAATTGTGTATCTTCTCCATTTAAATATTCTAAAACTGCCATTTCTTTTAATTCTTTAGAATACCTTTTCCATGTTTTACTTTCTTCTAATGCTTGTATTCCATATTTTTCATATGTAAACTTCTGATCTGACCCCAAAAAGTTGGACATATTAAATTAAGCAACTATGGACATGGTATAATAAAGTAGACACAAAGATAAGAGAAAAATATGAGAGGATGACTACTTTATGAGACGTTCATACGACAAACAATTTAAGATTTCAGCAGTTAAGTTAGTACTAGAAGATATATGCCCGTTGCAGAAGCTGCAAAAGCATTAAGTACCCATTACAATTCTTTATACCGCTGGATAAATGAATATGAAGAATATGGAGAGAGTGCATTCCCAGGACATGGAACTGCACTCTATTCTTATCAATATGAATTTAAAAAATTACGCCAAGAAAATTCAGAACTGAAAAAAGAATTGGATATGCTAAAAAAGTACCAGGTCTTCTTGAAGCGAAAGAACAAGTGAGATTTCAATACATTAAAGATAATCAAGATTCCTTGAACATCAAGAAGGCTTGCAGAACACTGGGAGTTTCAAGAGCTGGATATTATAAATATTTAAATCATAAACAATCCAAACGTGATCTAAAAAATGAAGCATTAAAGGAAGTAATCAAAGAGATTTTTGATGAAAATAAAGGTAGATACAGATCTATTCCTATAGGAAAAGTACTAGAGCAACGTGGAATTCATGTAAATCGTAAGCAGATATCTAGATTAATGTATGAAATGAATCTATGTCCTAAAGGAACCAGATATAGTTATAAAAAATATAATCAAAAAAATAGAGGTGAAGAAAGGCCTAATCTACTTAATCAAATGTTCGTTACGGATACCAAAAATAAAATTTGGGTAGGTGATATTACATATGTACCAACTAGAAAAGGAACCCTCTATCTTTCAGTATTTATTGATATATTTTCTCGAAAGGTAGTTGGATGGTCGATGGGAAGTAGAATGAAAGATACCCTTGTGATTGAAGCATTTATTCAAGCTTATGGGAAAGAACGGCCTAATAGTTCATACGGATCAAGGCTCTCAATATACGAGCGGCAACTTTCGTACTACTCTTGCAAAATACGGTGCCACTCATAGCAACAGTAGAAATGGAAATCCTTATGATAATGCAGTCATGGAATCCTTTTACAAAACAATAAAAAGAGAGCTTATTCAAGATGCTCATTTTGCAACTCCTGAACAAGCTCAGAAAGAAATATTTAAATATATTGAATTATACTATAATACGAAAAGAATACATTCCTCATTAGGATACCTCTCTCCGTCCAAATTTGAGGAACAAAATTCATAAAATCCTCTTAACTTTGTGTCAACAAAACATTGACATCTCCACTCCAAAAGTTAAAATTCTTGTCTAACCTTTGGGGTGCACTTCAAAAACAGGTGGTTCGCTCTAGCCCTATAAGGGCATGGTACTTGCTGTGTCTCAAGACACATTGAAAGGTCTGCCAACCGCTTTATTTTCTCAAGCAACCCCTAAAGGGGTTCTTCTTATATTTAGTTTTTTATTTTTTCCCCAGTAAAAGTCTATAAATTCTTTCATACTTAATTGGTCATATGCTATATCTTCTTGTAATTGTTTCTTTATATATTCTTCTATTACTTTTTTATTTCTACCTACTGTACTCACATAATATCCTTTACACCAAAAATGCCTATTCCCATATTTATATTTTAAATTGGCATGTCTATCAAATATCATTAAGCTACTTTTTCCTTTCAAGTACCCCATGAAACTTGATACACTAAGTTTTGGTGGAATAGTTACTAGCATGTGTATATGATCTTTACATGCTTCTGCTTCTATTATTTCTACTCCTTTATATTCACATAACTGTCTTAATATCTTTCCGATATCTGATTTTATCTTTCCATATATTATTTGTCTTCTATATTTTGGTGCAAAAACTATATGATATTTACAATCCCATTTCGTATGTGATAAACTATTATTATCCATTATGGATGCCTCCTTTGATTAAGTTTGGTTGGTCAGACCTAACTTTATTATATCAAAGGAGGTTTCTTATTTTCTGTTCACCGCTGAAAGCTCTTTGGAACCACCCGCTTAGCGGGTGGTATTCATAAACAATAAGGGTTAAAAAACGGTGTTTTTTCACCAATTTTTGACCCAATTTTTGTCCTTCAGCCCCTATATGTTGTGATCAATCGGTCTTATTTTTCCCCCAAACCACAATACGTCATCAGAATTATACTCTCAACATGCGCCGTATGAGAAAACATATCCACAGGCTGCACTTCATCTACCTTATATCCATTCTCCACTAAATACTTAACATCCCTAGCCATAGTAGTTGAATTGCAGGATACATAAACTATTCTTTCTGGACACATATTTACTATTGCTTCTAAGACTTCCTTTTCACAGCCTTTTCTTGGTGGATCTAAGACAATTTTGTTTCCCTTAATTCCCTTCTTCATCAATCTAGGAAATATTTCTTCTGATCTACCTACTATAAATTCTGCATTGTCTATATTATTCAGCAATGTATTTTCTTTAGCGTCTTCTATAGCTTCTTTTACTATTTCTATGCCATATACTTTTCTAGCATTGGAGGCTATATATAATGAAATAGTTCCTATTCCACAGTACAAATCATATATAATATCATCTTTATCTGAATTCAAATATTCCATAGTCTTATTATATAAGACTTCTGCTTGAGTTCTATTTATTTGAAAGAAGGAGTTAGGCGATAAGTAAAATCTATACTCTCCAATATAATCTAAAAGTCTATCTTCTCCATAGAGCTTTATATACTCTTTTCCATATGTAATGGACGAATTTAGTTTATTAATGTTTTGATAGATACTGATTACATTTTCCTTAATTAACATATCTATTAATTCTTTTTCATTAGGTAATCTATCACTACCAGTAACTAAAATTACCATGGCTTTGTTGTTTCTATTAATTCTTATACCAATATGACGAAGTATTCCTTTTTTAGTTTTTTTATCATAGGGCCTAATATTATATTGGTTCATCCAGGTTCTGATTATCTTTATTATCCTATCTCCTATTTCAGGCTGTAAAATGCTACCTTCCATATCCACTATGTCATTGCTATTAGTTTCATAGAATCCAATAACAGTTTTTCCGTCTTTTTCACCAACTGGTATTTGTACATGATTTCTATATCTAAAGGGGTTATCCATACCAATAGTGTCTTTTATCTCTACATCCAATAATCCAGCTATTTTGGCAAGATCCATCTTCACCTTATTTTTTTTCCACTCTAGCTGCTTAGAATATCTATATTCAATAAGAGGTATTCCTCCCCTTGCCTCTGCTATATCAAAACCTAATACTACTCTATCCTTTGAAGGCTCAGTAATATTAACTACTGAGCCTATGGCAAAACTCTTTTTAATTTCATCTATTTTTACTACTACTTTATCACCTATCAAACCTCCAGCGACAAAGACAGTAAAGTTATCAATCTTTAGTACTCCATTACCTTCATGAGTAAAATCAATTATTTCTCCTTCAAATCTATCTCCTATGTTGATTTCCATATTTTCCTCCACCTTGTAATTACTTACTTAGTTATACCCTTATAAAATTAAATACCCTTCAAAAAAGGGTATTTATTAGAAAACTATTCTACAATTACTGCTGTACCTGAGGCAGTGACCATTAGCATATTTCCGCCTTGACCTAATACTTCATAGTCAATATCTACTCCCACTACTGCATTTGCACCCATTTGCCTTGCTCTGGATTCCATTTCTCTAAGAGCTTCCTCACGAGCTTGTATAAGTTCTCCTTCATAGCTTCCAGATCTTCCACCAAAGAAATTAGTCAGACTGGCTGCAAAATCCTTGATAAAGTCTACTCCCGCTATTACTTCCCCAAAAACTATACCCTTATACTCTGCTATTCTTCTTCCATCAATAGTTGGCGTTGTAGTGGTTATCATCTTATATGCCTCCTCAAAATATTATTTTACAATCTCAAATAGCTTTTCTTCTACATATTCCTTAAATGGTTTCCCAGCTATATTTACCTTAGTCTCATCCATGAAATCTACCATTAATCTAAAGAAGTTAATTACTAACTTATTATCATCTATATAATATTCTGCTTCATGACCTGGTATGAAGATTACTTCTAATTCTTCAAATTTTGTTTCTCCGCTTAATTTCTCTTTTACATCATCTAAATTTAATGTCTTCACAGGCTTAACCATATTATTCATATTACCTAAATCTTCTAACATCCACATGTTATTGTTCCAAAACTTTCTCTCTTGTTTAGTTGAATTGTTTAGAAGCTCTCTATTTGATATTGCTGATAATACTTTCCTTACAGATTCTTCATTGAAATCAGGGCCATATAAATATTTCATTTCTTCCTTACTTGCTACTTCTCTCATAAAAGATTCTGCTACCTTATCTCTTTCTGCAATTGATTGCCAAAAATAAAGCATCATTTCTACTGTATCAAAATTAATTTTTATTGTCTTTACCACCTAGATCGTCTCCTGTTCTTTTGCTATTTTAGTTTGATTCCATTATCTTGTATCGTAATAATACCTTCTTTGTATAATCTACCTACTGCTCTTTTAAATCCTGATTTGCTCATATTTAATTCTTTCTTTATAACTTCTGGCGGGCTATTATCACCTAGAGGTAAAAACCCATCCTTTTCCTTTAATTTTGATAGAATTACTTTTGCATCTTGATCCATTTGAACGTGAACTCTATCTCTTAGGCTTAGATCTAATTTCCCATCTTCTTTTACCTTAGCGATTCTCACTTCTATAATATCGCCTACTTCATAGGCTCCAAATAATTCTTTTTTGGGAATTAATCCGTCATATTTGTCATCCACCGCCACAAAAGCTCCAATATCTCTATTGATACTATAGATTGTTCCAGCTGCTTTATCATTTTCTTTATATGGTGAATCTGTACTCAGCATATCCTTAATTTTCATAGTAGCACATATTCTATTAGATTTATCTACATAGACACCAACTAAATATTCTTTACCCTTATCTATTGAGCCAACAGTCTCACTAAAAGGTAAAAATAGGTCTTTTTCTAATCCCCAGTCTAAGAATGAACCTATTTTAGTTTGGCTAACTACCATTAAATGTCCCAGTTCTCCAACTTGCAACTTTGCTCTATTAGTTGTAGCTATAATTCTATCCTTTGAATCATTGTACACCATTACCTCTATCTCATCTCCTACATTTAAACCCTTAGGTATTTGAGATTTAGGGAGTAGTATATCATCATCTGCATCATCACTTATGTTTAAATAAGCTCCAACAGAGGTAAATCTTTTAATTATTAGTTTTTGTACTTCCCCAAGCTTAATCATAATTCACTTCCTTCGTAATTCATTCTACTCTTATTTTATCACAATAACAATATTTTATCTCAATAATTTTGGAAAATTTTAAAGGGCGAACAAAGTTCGCCCCTACTTTAATTATTACTCGTAAATTTCTTTTTCTAATTTCTCTAATTGTTCTAATGCTTCTTTAGGCAATTTATCTCTTCCGCCCTTAAAGGTTTCCATATTTAATAAGAATTCTTTTCTATAATCAATACTGCTAAGCCACATTTTTTGATATTCAACACTATTCATATCTGGTATAAAACCTTCTATTTCCATAAATTCAATATCTGAAAAATTACCTAATTGTTTAAATTCAGCTTTTTTAGTTGCAATATCTTCAAGAATTTTTAAGGTAACTTCCTTTGGAATCTTTTTATCTAAGAAATGCCCTGTATTAAATATATAACATTCAACATTTCTATTTGCAAATAATTCCTTAAATTTTTCATAGTCGTTTTCAAGAGGATAAGTCCTAAATGGATTCGCATATGGCTCAATAACTAAAGCATTCATATCTACACCGCTAGCAAGTCTTTCGGCTGTAGATCTTTTAGTTGCAAGTGTAGCTCCCATTGTTGAAGCAAGTACAGGATTATTTATTTTAATTACTGGAGGAATAACAGCATCTTTCATTAACCATGATATTGCATCTACTGGCTCATCAATTTTATTTACTCTATTTTCAGCCCATAATTTAGATTTAACAGCTCTACCATTACCATTTCTTAAATCTTCTGTTACTATTACCTTGTTTCCTTCGTCATCCAAAGTTATACCACAGTTCTGTACTGTAATCAAATATTTATTTGATGGATGGTCTGTTGGATAATCTTGAGTCTTATCAAAATATGAAGGTTCTAATGCAACAGATGATCCGTCTTCAGTTGATATTACATAAGCATCATCATGAAGAATTGTTATATCGTATTTTCCATCATGTTTTTCATGAGTAATGGTGGATTTTCCTGAACCTGATAAACCAAAAACACCTATTGTATATTTTTCATTCCCTGGGAAATTATATCTCTTCATACCGCCATGGCATGATGCAAATCCATTTCTATTTGCTATACCCCAAGCTAATGTCAATGTTCCTTTTTTATGTTCTCCAAAATATCTCATTCCACATAATAAAGCACAATTATGCATTGGATCAAATAATGCTAATCCATTTGGATGAGTTGGCGGATAGTATTCTGGATCGGATAATATATAGATATCTCCCTCTGGTAATTTAACTGAGTCTTTGTACATTTTAATGTACTCCTCTGTTATATATTGGAAGTTTAACATCCAGCTATACATTGTATTTTCATATCCTTCTGGTATTAATAAATGTGCTTTTACCATAAAGTCTTTGTCCAGTCCTATAACTACTTGGGCATGATATAATTTCTTATATCTTGTATGAAAAGCTGCCTCTCTTGCAATGCCAGCAAATTGTCCTTCGTCTACATTATTCTCTCCAATAATACTCTTGCACCTGCAAATCGTCCTGTTATTTCACCATCATTAAATAAAAGTATTTTGGACTCTTCGTCTAATCCTAATTCTGTTGGCCTATGTACTGGCATATCTGTAACTATGGTACCTGGTGAATCCTTAGCTAATTTATACGCCTCTGATAATGAAGAAACCTTAACTACATTGTTGCCATAAAAAGTAGATTCAATTGTAGTACGTATAGGAGAAAAGATAGGATTGTTCTTAGTTATATCTTCTCTTCTATAGTTTGCTATTGTCGCCATTTTTGTCCCCCTCATAATATATTCACTGTTAGTATTTTTCAACCCTAATTATAACAGATATAATTATATTTTGGAAGAACAATATGACATGTTTTATAATTAATTATGTTATTCTACTTTGATCTTTTTGTTTGATTAGTGTGTTATTATGTTAAAGTCTAAACTTTTCTTGAAAACCTTTTTGTAAATAATAAAATCCATAGTAAACAAATAGATATACCTATAATAAGGGAAAGTATATTTGCTTGATTATAGATTGCTTCTCCAATCCAAAAACTAGGCAAAATAACAGTACCATATCGATAAGGTGCTGGAATAAATGGCTTTGCAAACAGTCCCAAAAGAGTGATTGCTGAAAGCTTGCTTATGGCCAGACCTTCTACTTTGTTATTTGAAAATGCAACAATCAATATAGAAATAACAGCCCCCATCCCCATTCCTATAAAACTTGAAATAAGTATCTGGGTCCATGTTAAATTCGTTAAACGAAAAATAACCATTACAATAATAGTACAGCACAGTGACCAAAGCATTGGTAACACGATTCTTGCCAAAAGGTAGGTTTTATGTTGTGCAGGTGTAATTCTATAATATGTTCCCGTTCCTTCGTCTTTTTCATCTAACATGATAAACGCACACGCTATTGCTAACATCATAGGTGTTAAAACAGCAAGCATTGCATCTGCTAAGGAATACCATTCTTCTATGGAAAAATATAAGTGTTTTTCTAAAATCTGATTTAAAATTGGCAATCCGAATTTAAAAACTAAACCTATTAAAAATGGAGACGGCAATAATGCCAAAAGTATTCCATCACGTCCAGCTTGTATCAGTCCCACTTTAAAAACTCTATAAAGCTGTCTCATGCCTTATCTCACCTCCTGCACCCTTTAAAGATTAAATTTATTCTTGACAGTGTTATAAGCAGAAAAAAACATAACCAAATAATAAGCACTGTTAAATTATAAAACACTTTTCCTGTTCCACTAATACAGTAATATATCAGATTCCATAAAGATGTACTTGGAATAAGATTAAATAGTGGATTCCCCAATCTAAATGCTGTCATAAAAGCAGGCAGCATCAATATAACTTGTGCTGGAACACATATTACCATATAATGATTCACCGTTTCTGCAAAAGAAGCAAAATATAAGCCTACAAGTGTAAAAATACAAGAACCTATAAATACACTGAATGTCATCAATAATATATTTGCTGCACTATTAACCCCAAAGAATATAATTGATAATGCTGCTAAAGTAGATATTACTCCTAATGAGATTATTTTTGAACTAATATATTCTATAGGCTGTAATGGTGAAATGCTCCAGAAACTATGCAATCCTTCTTCTTTTTCTAAAAGCCAAATACCGCCGATAAAAAAGAATCCTAGCATAGCGGGATCTGAAAGTATAATAATAGACGATACTGTATGCTTATATGTTGTGGGAATTGCTTTAAGTAAAATAATATATATAAATGTGATAAATGCATATAAAAAGTAAAATCCATACTTAGCTTGGTAACAGATATCATTCTTCAAAGCTTTTAAAACTCTCACAGTAAGCACCTACCTGTTAATTCAATAAATACATCCTCCAATGACTGCTCTTTAGAATGGATTTTTGTAATATTGGAGGATTTCAGAGCATACATAAAGTCCATATCATTATAAAGCTCTGAGAGTAATACATTTTTATTTTTATCAATACCATTCTTAATGTATGAAAACTCAACAGAGGTATTTTCTTTTGACTTGCGAAGTGTTTGGGGCGAATCTAATGCTTTATAGCTCCATCGACTATAAAAGCAACTCGATCGCAAAGCTCTTCTGCATCATGCATATTATGTGTTGTAAGGATAATGGTTTTCCCCTGTTGTTTTTGTTCCAGCACAATGTCTTTTAAAATTCTTGCATTAGCTGGATCAAGTCCACTGGTCGGCTCATCCAGAAACAATAGTTTCGGATTATGCAGCAAGCACCTTATGAATCCTAATCGCATTTTCATTCCCTTTGAGTAACCCCCAACTTTTTTATTTGCATCTGAAAGTAACCCCATTCTTTCCAATAGAGGGATAGGGTCTAATGATTGTTTTTTGTAGAGAGAGGAAAAGTAATTGAGGTTTTCCATAGCAGTAAACTTATTGTAAAAATTCGGAAACTCAAAATCTACGCCTATTTCCTCATAGAAATCAGATAAGTGTTTATTTACTTCTGAGCCTAAAACCTTTACACTTCCTTGATAATTAGGTAAGACACCTGTTAATATTTTTTGCAAAGTACTTTTTCCTGCACCAGATGGTCCTAAAAATCCAAATATTTCACCCTCACCAACTTCGAAACTTACATCCTTAATTATATTGACAGAAGTACCGGGATATTTTGCAAATACATTTTCAACAGCAATCATTTTGTATCCACCTCCACAATCTCGGAAATCAATCCATTTACAAGTATATGCATAACAGATTCCTTTACATTTTCATCTTCTTTTTGCAGATACAATGATGACATAAATAATACCTGACATGCTTTTGCTGCTATAGTTAAATTACACTTAAATGTAACACCCATTTTCTCAAGCTTCTCAAATACTTCAACATCTTCTAGGGTATGCATCTCTATTAAATCTGGTGGAAGCTTTCGATATAAATATGCTATTGTCATTTCATCGGTCTTTTCAATTAGTGGATAATGTTGAGCACTTTCCAGCATCCAGAAAAATATTTTCTTAGTCAAGTCAGTGGGCATTTCCGATTTGTTTTCACTTAAAAACTGTTCCATATTTTCTCTCATTTCACGTTGACAATTATTTAAAATATCCATATATAGATGTTCTTTATTAGAGTAAAAACTGTAGAAAGAACCCTTAGCAATTCCCGCTGCCTTCACTAACTCATCAACAGTTACTTTTTTTAAACCATACTCAACAAAAAGTTTCTCACCTTCTCTAAGCAAGGTTTCCTGTATGGCTTGTTTTTCACTTTCGGTAAATTTAGGCATTTTAAACCTCCTTTCTATATGACTATTTATATTCTTTTAGTCATATAGATAATAACATGATTTTGCTAATAATACAATAACTATTTTAAATTACATGATTTATATTGATGTGATGATATAGACTCTTGAATACAAAAAAATAACAGCAGAATTTAATCTGCTGTCTTAGGTTTAAAACTTTAATTTAGATAATGCATCTGCCAAATCCGTATTCAGTGGCTCATTTTTTTCCTTCTTCTGCTGTTTCATATAATTAGCTACTTCCTTTTTAGATACATTATTCTTTTCTTTTGCCTTTCTTTCATTAAATGACGATAGTTTTTCTCTGTATCCGCATTGACAAGCAAATATTTGTGCTTCCCCTTCTCCACGCAGTTCTAATTTTTTCTTGCAATTTGGACATCTTGCGTTTGTCTCTCTGGATATATTTTTCCTATAGCCACATTCTCTATCTTGACATACATACATTTTTCCTTTTTTTCCTTTGACCTCTAGCATAAATTTTCCACATTCAGGGCATTTATTTCTAGTCATGTTATCATGTCTAAATGTTTCATCACTGTTCTTTATCTCTTTAACTACAGTTTTAGAGTATTCTTTCATTTCCTTTATAAAACTATCTTTATTTAGCTTACCTTGGGAAATAAGCCCAAGTTTTTGCTCCCATTCTGCTGTTAATGCCGGAGACTTTAATTCTTCTGGCACTAGCTCTAATAGCTGTTTGCCCTTTGATGTAATAAATATATCCTTACCGTTTTTCTCTATTAAAAATGTATTAAATAGCTTTTCAATTATATCTGCTCTAGTGGCTACTGTTCCAATTCCACCTGTTTCTCCAATTATCTTTTTCAAGTCTTTACTTTCATCTGACATATATTTTACTGGATTTTCCATTGCTTGAAGTAAGGTTCCTTCGTTAAATGGTGCTGGTGGCTTAGTCTTTCCTGTTGTTTGCACCAGTGATATTACCTTTATTGTATCTCCTTTATTGATTACTGGAAGATTTTGATCTTCATTTTCTTCTTCATCTTCATCATAATAATTATTTGAATATACTTCCTTCCATCCTAGTGATATGGTTCTTTTCCCTTTAGCTATAAAATTCTCATCACCTATCTTAGCTTTGATTGTTGTTTGCTCATACTCAAAAGGTGCATAAAGTACTGATAAGAATCTTTTAACTACTAAATCATATATTTTTCTTTCATTATCATTTAACTCTGATAATAATACTCTTTGCTCTGTAGGTATAATGGCATGGTGATCTGTTACTTTAGAGTTATCTACAAAAGATTTATTAACTTTTATTGGGCTAGCAAGTATTTTTGATGCAATCTTTTGATATTGTCCTATACCACAAGCCTTGATTCTATCCTTTAATGTATCCACCAAATCATCTGATATATATCTAGAGTCTGTCCTTGGATAGGTTAATATCTTATGATTTTCATATAATCTCTGCATTATAGATAGAGTTTCCTTTGCTGAAAATCCAAATATCCTATTTGCATCTCTTTGTAAATCAGTTAAATCATATAGCGTTGGAGCGTATGATTTCTTAAGGATTTTTTCTACCTCTATTACCTTAGCATCTTTACCTTTTAGAGATTCTAATATTTTTTCGGATTTACCTTTATCAAAGGTCTTTATATCTTTGGTTTGATTATCCTGCCATATTAATTTTAGCTCCTTTGTGTTAGCAGTAATCCCATAGTATTCTTTTGTTACAAATTTTTTAATTTCATCTTCTCTCTGTGCAATCATAGATAGTGTAGGAGTTTGTACTCTGCCACAGGATAATTGAGCATTATACTTTACTGTAAGTGCCCTAGTTGCATTTATACCTACGAACCAATCTGCCTCAGATCTAGCTACAGCAGAATAATAAAGGTTTTCATATGCATTACCATCCTTTAGATTATTAAACCCTTCCTTTATAGCTTTATCTGTAACTGATGAAATCCATAATCTTTTAATTGGTTTCTTTACATTTGCCTTTTCTATAATCCACCTAGCTACAAGCTCACCTTCCCTTCCGGCATCTGTAGCTATTATTATTTCCTTTACATCCTTCCTATGCATTTGCTCCTTAACAGCATAGAACTGCTTACTGCTCTGTCTTATGACTTCCAGTTTCATCCTTTCTGGAAGCATTGGAAGATCTTCCATACTCCAAGTCTTATATTTTTTATTGTATTCTTCGGGATCAGCTAATGTAACTAAATGACCTAATGCCCATGTTACAATATATTTATCTCCTTCTAAAAATCCATTTCCCTTCTTATTACACTTCAATACTCTGGCAATATCCCTGCCTACAGAAGGTTTTTCTGCTAAAACTAATATCTTATTCATATAAACATCCTTTCATTTAATCCCTTTTTTGTTCTTCTATCTTTTCCACTAATTCACTTAGATAAATCCATCTTTCCATCTTTTCCTCTAATTTATTTTCTATTATTTCTTTTTCCTTGAAAAGTTCTTGAAGTTTTGTATAGTCACTAGAAGCCTCTGTCATCTTAGTTTCTATATCCAATATATCGTTTTCAAGTTTTGCAATGATCTCATCTATTTCGTCCCATTCTTTTTGCTCCTTAAATGATAATTTTAATGGTTTATTATTTTCCTTTTGTCTTTCCTTTTTTTCTGGTTTCTTTTCTACCATATTATCTTCTTTTTCCATTTTAGATACTTCTTTAAAATATTCATAATTTCCAGTATATCCTATTATTTTTCCATTTCCTTCAAATACAAATAGTTTCTCAACTACCTTATCCAGTAAATATCTATCATGAGATACTATAATTACTGCACCAGGAAACTCATCAATGTAGTCTTCTAATACAGTCAGCGTAGTTATATCTAAGTCATTTGTCGGCTCATCTAGAAGAAGTACATTTGGTGCTTCCATCAACACCCTAAGTAAATGTAATCTTCTCTTTTCTCCTCCCGAAAGCTTACCTATTGGTGTCCATTGAAGTTCTTTAGGAAATAAAAATCTCTCCATCATCTGAGAAGCTGATATCTTTTCTCCATCAGATGTTTCGATATATTCTCCCCCTTCCTTTATAAATTCAATGGCTCTAAGATTATTATCCATATGAATATTTTCCTGAGCAAATACTCCAATTTTCACTGTTTCCCCTATATCTACTGTTCCTTTGTCTGGATTAAGTTTACCTGAGATAATATTCATTAAAGTTGATTTGCCACTTCCATTTGGTCCTAGGATACCTACTCTATCATCCCTTAGAACAATGTAGCTAAAATTATCTATAACCTTCTTTCCCTCAAAGGACTTCTCTATATTCTCTATTTCAATTATTTTTCTACCTAATCTTGTTCCTCCTACAGATATATCAAGCTTTTCATGAGGAGAATCTATTTCTCTATCATTTAGTTCATTGAACCGCTCTATTCTAGCCTTCTGCTTTGTAGTCCTAGCCCTTGCTCCCCTCATCATCCATGCCAATTCATTTCTAAGCAAGGATTGTCTTTTTCTTTCACTGGCGACTTCCATTTCTTCTCGCTCCAGCTTTTTCTCTAGAAAATAGTTATAATTACCTTTATATGAATAGATATTTCCTTTATTTAATTCAATTATTTGATTAACTACTCTATCTAAGAAATATCTATCATGGGTGATCATAAGGAGTGCTCCCTTTCTTCTGCTTAGATATTCTTCAAGCCAGTCTATTGTAGTATTGTCTAAATGGTTTGTAGGCTCATCTAATATAAGTAGTTCGGCAGGATTTATTAAAGCGGATGCTAAGGCTACTCTTTTTCTTTGACCACCAGATAAATTTCCTATCTTCTCATTAAAATCTGTAATTCCAAGCTGAGTTAATACTGATTTCGCTTCAGATTCCAAATCCCATGCATTTGCTTCGTCCATTTCTCCAGTTAATCTTAGAATTTCTTCATTCTTTGTATTTGGATTCATAATAGCTTCTTCATATCTTCTGACTAACTGAATATTTTTAGAGTTACCTTTGAAAACCTGCTCTACTACAGTAGCATTAAGATCGAAGTCTATATCCTGTGGAAGGTATTCAACATTTACATTATTTCCTTTAATTACTCGCCCAGTATCAGACTCCTCTATACCTGCTATAATCTTTAGAAATGTGGTTTTACCAGTGCCATTTATACCTATTAAACCTATTTTATCACCATCATTTATTCCAAAATTTATATCCCTAAATAATTGTTTTTCGCTATATGCCTTTGATAAATTCTCTATAGATATTAGATTCATAATATTACCCTTTCATTTAAGTTTTCTAACTTAATATTATAACATATATTAGACATGCAAAACAAAAAACGAAGAATTAATTCTCCGTTTTTGCTCTAATATTTTTAATTTGTTTATGATAATCTATAGCTGGTTCTTCTTTATTTTTTAATATTAATCCTTGTTTTTCCTTTTTCAAGCTGCTTCATTTTATTTCCTAATCTTTTTAGACCTTAACCGCTTTAATAATTAATAATTCAACTACTTAATTAAATCGTTTTATTGTCAACCTATAACCCCAATTAGCTAGAGCACATAATGCCAATACAAGAATACCTCTTAAGGCCATTTCAAGCCATAATTTATTTATAATTAACCCTATTAAATGAAATGATAAAAATATACTCCCTATATAAAGTATGATAAATAGAGTTAGACATAAATTTTTCTTTTTCTTCTCTCTGTCTATATACTTTAATACTTTTATATAGCCGAAAAAATACCATAGGATCCCTATGAAGAACAAGAACATCACGAAGATATTTAACCATAAACCTCCAATCCTGGGAATTTTATAGAAGAAAGTATCCACAATCAAAAGACCAGCATAAAAGATAATCCAAAGAATCGTACCAATGGTCAAATTCTTATTGCTCTTGACTACATTTGTGCTATCTTCTAAATGTTTAATCATACCGGCATCTCCTTTCAGTAGTTCGTCTAAACTAACTTTATAAAGGTCACTTAAAATAATGACACTAACAATATCGGGATAGCTTTTTTCATTCTCCCAATTAGATATTGTTTGTCTTGAAACATGTATTTCATTTGCAACTGTTTCTTGAGTAAGTCCTGCTTTTGAACGAGCAGCTTTTAACTTCTTACCTATCTCCATTTGAATTTCCTCCTTACACCATTATTGTTTCATGATCTTGGGAATCCGTCTATCAAAATGCTTTTCCATTAGCTGTTTTTAGACTGTCAAAATTCTTTGACATATCTTAGAATCAAGCTTTTTCAGGTGTTACATTTCATGAAAGTTAATACAGTGTAAGTTAAAAATAGAGCGGTTTCACAGTTATTCTAATCATAAAATGTTACTGTTCACACTAAAAATATCACCAATACCATGCATAATCATTTCAAATGATGCTGCTGCATTCCATATATTGATCTACTAAATCACCTTCTAATTTACATTATACTTCATGCTGATAAATATTGGTAACACTTATACCATATTACGGTAATTTATCATTTCTATTACATCCATTATATTTTTTTATCAAAAGCAAATTTCCATAATATTCTTCTTTCTGACTATACTTTCTTTCTAATTCTATATCTATTATTTCACTATCATGAAAATAGCTAGTCCAGAGAAAATGTTTAATATACTTATTATTAGGGCAATTAATCTCGTTATTAATAATTACTCCATAGGCTGAGTTAAACACTATATCCCTATAAATTCTCCCTTAATTAATATTTCTATCATACCTTCAAAATAATTATATATTATCTCTATAGTTCCATCCTTCTCCAATGATTTAACTTTGCTTCTTGATATATGTAATATATTAGCGACTAATTTATCTATCCGAATTTTTAATTGCTGAGAATTACATACTGTAATATAATCTCCCTGTTTAAACTCCATATCATCTCCAATAATATAATAATCTACACTTTCCCAATCAATATCTGCTTTGTTCTTTAAAAATAATTGCTTATTCTTTCCACAGTCTAAAGCAAACTGTAAATCATTCATTAAAAATTTGTTATACTCAATCTTAGAAATGTCAGTCACCTTTATTCGTTCATAAATACTTAAATTATAAGTATGCTTACATTTTTCACATTGATAAATCAACCATATATCTAAATATTTTCCATTGGCATTTACTCTAAACTTCCTTGTATTTATATATGTTGCTTTACATCCACATCCAGAACAATTGCGAATGATTTTATATGAATCCTTTTGTATAATCTTATATTCAATTTTTCTTAAATAGCCCATTTTGCACTCCTTTGTTTATGAGAGATATTCAAAAGGCTATTACATTATATTGTTTATTTGCAATAGCCTTAACTATGCAAAATAAAAAGGTGTACCCATACTTTTTCCTCCTTAAATTTTGTTCTATTTCCAAAATCTATTTTAATTCCTTTTATGCTACGTTTCTACCTTAAACTCTTTTCATAAAAAAGAATAAGCCAATACACTTAAAGTGCATTGACTTATTATTCTCTAATTGTTTTTTTCATTTTAAGGATAATACGCTGTATACTCTTTTCAGATAAAAAGTATTTCTTAGCTAATTCCATAATTTTATGTCCTTGCTGATAATCAGCATATATTTGTTGATTTCGTGCATCTAATTCCCTACGAATATTGGTTCTCTCTCCCCATTCTCGTCTATTATTATCTTTTCTAGGAATGTATATATATTCTCCATCAACGTAATTATGAATTAATTCAATAATTTCTGCTGGCAGAATATCTTCTGCTCTCTTATAGCTCATTTTGCCCTCCTAAAATAATATTCTTTTAGGAATAGCAATGGCTATATGGCAAATTAAATTTTTCAATTAAATTGCAATAGCCAATGCTATGCAAAAATAACATATCTTCTCATAAAGCAATCCCCCTTCTTAAATTAGTATACTTTATGTGAACTTAAGATGCAACTGTCTACACTTTCATCTAATATAACTAAAATAACATAAAAAACGGCAAGATTTTACTCTTACCGTCCTCCTATTTTCTATTTAATTACCTGTATTAATTATGTTTTTTTATAACAGGTATCCATACTTCAAACTTTGCATCTTGCGGATCTGGTGATAGATATACTTCAATATCAGGTCCATTGGCATATTCATAGCCTGATGTAGGAAGCCATTCAGTTACAATTCTCTTTTCAAGTTCTTGTATAGAATATGGCATAGTACCTTCTCCATAAAAAATTGCCCAAGTTAATGCAGGAACAATATATTCTTCAAACTCTTTATCAATAGGCTTATCACTTGCAACAGCAATATAATACTTCCAATTTTCTTCTTCGTTACATGCACTTACTCCAAGTACACCCATGGGCTCAGAATTCATCATGGAAACAAGCTTTTCCACAGTTCCGTTCTCTGCTACCCTTTGCCACATTTGTGGAACAATCTCAAAGTTTTTCTCAATCTCCTTATATAAAGGTTGTGCTACTCCAATGATTCTAAAACTATCTCTCTGTTCAATTCTATAGTTCATCTCCACATCTCCCTTAATTATTATTTTGAAGCTAATTGGAGGGAATGCTTTGATTAATGCACCTTTTACTCTTGCCTGCGATGGTGTAATTCCATGTACGCTTTGAAAAGCACGGTTAAATGCAGTAGGAGAATTATATCCATATCTCAAAGCAATATCAATGACTTTATCATTACTATTTTGCAAATCGACAGCTGCCATTGTCATACGTCTACGACGAATATATTCTCCAAGAGGTACATTTGCTATATAAGAAAACATTCTTTGAAAATGAAATGTAGAGCAGCAAGCAATCTTTGCAATCTGTTCATAATTAACTTCATCTTCTAAATGTTCTTCAATGTAACTTATGGCACTATTTAATCGCTCTATCCATTCCATCCTCTTCTCTCCTTTACAATCAAGTATAATGTAACCGAACTATTTTTTCCTCTCTATTAATGCACAAATAAGAGAGCTAGAAAAAAACTTCACTTTGACAATCTTCATCTGATATTACGTTAATTTTTCTATCAATATTTTCTCCATTATTCTATCTACATTATTTTTATTCACTTTACCAGTTTCACTTTCCATCGCATTTGCAGTACCGCAAGCTGCTCCAACCTTTAACATGGTTTCAAAATCATAGTTTCTGTTTATAGCTACAGCAAATCCAGCAATCATAGAATCTCCTGAACCTATAGGATTTAATGCTCTAATACTAGGTATTATGACTTTATATACATCATCCTTGTGAACTGCCATAGCCCCCTCTTCCCCTAATGATACAACTACTATTTCAATATCCTCATTTGACAAATCTTTAGCTGCTCTAATTAATTGTTCATTAGAATCAATCTTTATACCAGTTAAATCCTCCAGCTCTTTTTTATTAGGCTTTACTAGATAGGGCCCCGCATCAATACCAAATCTTAAAGCCTCTCCGCTAGTATCTAATATAAATTTTTTATCCTTTTTCTTTGCAAGATTAATCATATCTCCATATATCTCCAATGGTACACCATAGGGTATACTTCCTGAGGCACAAATAATATCTGCTTTTTCTAATAATTTTTCATATAAATTTAGAAATTCAGCAATCTCATCTTCTGATATAGATGGTCCTCTTTCTAATATTTCCATTTGGTTTCCATCACTGCAAATAACAGCTAAACAAGATCTAGTTTCTTCATCAATTTTTATAAACCTATGTGAAATATCCATATTATTCAAGCCTTTATCTATATAATCTCCACTGCTTCCCCCTAAGAATCCAGTTGCTATTACCGGCTCATCTAGAGTCTTTATTACCTTTGTCACATTCAAACCCTTTCCGCCAATTGTATATTGATAATTATCCGTTCTAAAAATCTTCCCTTTTTCAATCTTATCTATATTGTATCTTCTATCAATGGAAGGATTTAAAGTAATTGTTAATATCACATATATTCCTCCTATCAACTACTTATACTCTATTTTCACTCCCACAAATCCTAATTTTATCCATAACTACCTTTTTTGCAGCACTTTTAGCGGGAGTTAAGTAATCTCGAGGATCGTTAGCAGTTGGATTTTGATTGAAATATCTCTTAATTTCTTCGGCAAAGGATATTTTAATTTCAGTAGCTATATTTACCTTGCATATACCATTTTTAACCACCTCAATTATATCTCCATCTCCTACTCCTGACGCTCCGTGAAGCACCAGGGGAATATCTATTATTTCATTAATTCTTTCTAGTCTATCAAAATCTAATTTAGGCTCTAACTTATATACTCCGTGGGCAGTACCTATAGCCACAGCTAGAGAATCTATAGCAGTCTTATCTGCAAATTCTAAAGCCATATTAGGATCTGTCAGCAAAGCATCTTTATCATCTATAATTCTATTATCCTCCTGTCCTCCAACTCTTCCTAATTCAGCCTCCACAGTAACCCTTTGCTTATGAGCGAATTCTACTATTCTTCTTGTAATATGAATATTTCTTTCAAAGCTTTCCATGGATGCATCTATCATAACAGATTTATATCCTGCATTGATGCATTTTTTTATGAAATCCTCATCTGAACAATGGTCTAAATGTAGTGCCACGGGAATATTCGTCTTTTTAGCCCCTGCTTTAAGTATTGACACCAGATATTCTAATCCGGCATAATTCACAGTTCCAGGAGTAGTCGCTATTATTACAGGTGATTTTAACTCCGTGGCTCCTTCTAATACAGCCTGTATAGTCTCTAAATTATGTATATTAAATGCTGGTACAGCATATTTATTTCTCTTTGCATCTAATAAAATTTCTTTAGTTGATATAATATCCATTGCTTCTTCCATCCTTTTAGTAAGATTAATGATCTATTTTTTTACTTTAATAATAATAAAATCATAAAATATCGATTATATATCAATATCTTATTTTCCATTTTATTTCTTCTTCCCTTAGAGCTTTAACAATTTTAAGATTATCTTCCCGTGTGAAAATTTTATAAGCATATAATGCAGCACCAGCTACAGGTGTTAATATTGGGTTTATCAATTCTATAATCATATTCAAGTTATCTAAATATGATTTTAATGGCTCTAATATATATATCCCTGAATTGAAAACTCCTCCTGAATAGGATACTAATACCTTTTCTTCTGATAAGAAATCCAGTTTTTCTATTAAAGCTTTAATTGTAAGATAATGTTCATAGGCTGATTGGGAAAATGCATCTATTGCAAATTTATCTCCTACCTCAGCAGCTTCATGTAGTATTATAGCTAGTTCTGCAATCTTGTCCCTTTTCATCTCATATGTAGTATAGATTAAATCTATTAAATCAAAATCATTTTTGATATTAAGTTTAGACTTAAATATATCATATAATTGTGTTTTTTCCAGTCTGCCATCAGCTTCCTTTGAGAATATCTCTATAGTCTTCTTTCCTAACCAATATGCAGAACCCTCATCACCGCAGAAATATCCCCATCCTCCAGCTCTATGCAATTTACCGTTTTTATTCATACCAAATCCTATTGCACCAGTACCCGCTACTATATTTATGCCTGGTTTACAGGCTAATGACCCTGCCCATGCTGCTACAGCGTCATTAGCACATTCAAAAGAATTCTGCTTAAAAATATCATTTATAATTAAATCCATTTTTTCTGCATCATCCAATATTTCTCCATAGCCCGGTATTCCTATAAAGGAATAATCAATTTGTGATATTGTAGTATCTGCTTTCCTACATACTTCATTTACACCGTCAATTATAATTTCCTTAAAGTTTTGTAAAGATGTCTGTTTATAATGACAAGTGGCCTTGGTAGTATGTCCCAAAATCTTTCCATTTTCATCTATAATTATAAACTCTGTTCTAGTTCCACCACCATCTATACCTAGAAATATCAAGAAAACTCCCCCTATCATTATAAATCTTGTCTATTAAAATTTGTTATAGTAATCTTTCATATCAACTACAGTTTTGTTTAATCTTGACTCCTCTGCTGCAAATGCCATTATATGACTCTCAACAGAAGCCTTAGCAGAGGTTAGAGCTTTACCTTTATTTGATTTAATCAATGATAGAAAATCCCCCATTATACCTGTATCTCCGCCACCATGACCTCCAGCTACTACTTGTGGGTTGATAACTCTTTTTTCATTAGATGCAAATAACTGTACTTCAATTTCGTTCATACTGTCATCACCACGAATTACACCTTTAGTACCCATTATTTTTATAGTTCTATGGACTTTATTTGTAAATGCTGATAAGTTAAAATTTACTGTGACTCCATTTTCAAATTCAAGTATAGTAGATTGATGATCCATAACATTATTGTCACATTCAAAAACACATCTGCCATAAGGCCTTCCTCCAAAGCTTTATCAATTGATTCCACAGTTTGAGTCTCTGTAATTACAGTTGTAGGCCATCCTCCTATATTCTTATAATATAATTTTTTTGCTGAATAAGGACATTCATTTTCAATTTTACAGCTAAGGCATCTACTCCCAGCCTCTTTAGGTTTTCTTTCTGATTTAAAATAGCTCAACTCACCAAATGAAGTAATTCTTGTGCAATTGCTTCCCACTAACCACAATAAAATGTCTAAGTCATGGCAGGATTTTTGTAATATTAAGGGGCTGGATAGCTCCGAATTCCTCCAGTTTCCTCTTACAAAGCTATGAGCAAAATGGAAGTATCCAATATTTTCATTATGTTGAATAGTCATCATATCCCCTATTTCTCCTTCTTCTATAATTGCTTTTAAGGTAGAATAAAAGGGGGTATATCGCAGTACATGACATATCATAAATACTTTGTTATTTTCTTCTGCCAATCTTCCTAACTCAATACATTCTGCCGGATTATTAGACATAGGCTTTTCCAATAAAATATGATAACCCTTTCTTAATGCCTGTGATGCAGGCTGAAAATGAGTGTTATCAGGAGTTGCAATGATTACAGCATCACAAAATTTATCCTTTGTCAGCAGCTCTTCCCATGTTTTAAATTCATTCTCAGGAAGTATATTATGTTTCTCACAAAACTCCTTTCGTTTCAAATCATTAGGCTCTGCAACAGCTATGAATTCAATGTTTTGCGGATATTTCAACCCATAATTTCCATAAACATCCTTTCCACGTTGTCCAGCTCCTATTAAAGCAACTCTTATTCTATCCATATTGACCCTCCTCAAATATATTGCAATTAACAATTAAGGAAGCGATCTGCAGTCACTAAAAAGATCCCAAAGACTGATCCTAACAAATGTTAATTGTTAACTGTTAATTATATTCATAGATATTTACACCCTTAACAACTCTATTAACTAATCCACTTGGACTAGGGTTATCAGGTTCTATCTTTGTTTTGATTGAAACCTTCAGAGCCAGTACCTGAGCAAATAATGCATACAGCAATGCTGCAAACTCATCATCATTAATATTATTTTTTTCCTTACTTAAATAAATATAATGATCTGATAATTCCTCAACCTCTTTTAGATAATTGTTTGAAATCGCAATGACTTTATGATCTCCTAAATCATGATATATTTCATTCAATAGATCTAAATCATATTTTCTTGAATAT
Organism: Tissierella sp. P1; assembly: GCF_002266425.1. GTDB lineage: Bacteria > Bacillota > Clostridia > Tissierellales > Tissierellaceae > Tissierella > Tissierella carlieri. The sequence goes on along the minus strand of NZ_NPMN01000012.1, from coordinate 103,823 downwards.
TCATCAAGTGATAAAAAGATAAATACTAAGGTCTTATCATTTAAAATTGATTTAGGACCATGTCTAAATCCTAAAATCGTTTCACTAAATGATGTTATTTGACCTCTAGTCAGCTCTAAAAGCTTCAGAGAACTTTCCTTCGATAAGCCATAAAAACTTCCAGACCCTAGATATACTACTCTTTCAAAATCATAATCTATTAATTTATTCAGCTTACTAAATTGATTTTTTAGAACATCATCACCTATTTCTACCATTTCCATGACCTGTTTCTTTTTTTCCTCGAAAGCTTTAATATTAAAAACCAATACCGCTGCAAGAGTCATACAAGAAAAACTACTAGTCATTGCAAATCCCTTATCATTAGATTCTTCAGGCATCATGAGCAGTAGTACATTTTCTTTATTCTGAGCTATTTCAGCTAATTTTCCATCTTTGTTACAGGTAATGAAAACATGGTTGACATCACCTATTAATTTATTAGCCAAATCATATACTGCAATACTTTCAGGACTATTTCCAGATCTTGCAAAGGAGACCAACAAGATAGGAATATTCTTCTTGAAATAGGTCTCTGGATTAACTACGATATCAGTACTAGGTATTGATTCAAAAATATAAGTTTTGCCTTTATTCAATTGAGACGAAACAATATCACCTATATAAGCAGAAGTACCTGCCCCTGTAAAAATAACTCTAATATTTTCCTTAATTAAATTTTCGGTAATGAATTTATCAATCTTTTCTCTCTGAAACTCAACAATCTTTAATGTCTCTAACCAAAGTTCTGGCTGCCTAAATATCTCTGTAGCTGTATTAATTCCCTTTAATTCTTTCCAATCATGAACGCTAGGTCCAAACATTTTATCACCCTCCTAATCTTTTTTAATAGTGGTATTGTAGTGTCATCATGTTGTCATTACCACTATTTTTAAAAATTTATTTTTCCAGCAATATAGAATATTTAAATTTATCTCCTCTTGCAATACTTCTTGTATATTCAACTACATCTTCATTATCATAGGTTGTCCTCTCTATCATCATACTAGGTAATCCAGAAGAATATTTAAGCAGTTCTGCTTCATCTGCTCTAGTAAGAACTGATCGAAAGACCTCTTCTGCTGATGTGATGGATATGTTGTACATCTTTGCAAATATATCATACATAGGATTTTCTTCCAATAGTTCTTGAGTTAAACCTGAAAACTTAGTGTAAGGTACATAGCTGATTTCTAACATCATTGGCTCATTATCTGCAAGCCTAAGTCTAGTGAATACATATATTTTTTCACCAATATTTAGATTCATCTTTTTACTTAGCTTCTCACTGCAACTAATAATCTGGAAATCTAGAACCTTAGATGATGGTATCTTACCAGCTTTTTTCATCTCTTCTGTAAAACTATAAAACTTTAATAAATTTTGTTTAAACATCTTAGGTGAAACAAAAGTACCTTTACCATGAAGCTTGTAAATATAACCTTCTTTTTCTAACTCCTGAATAGCTTGTCTAACTGTAGAACGACTTATATCATAAATATCACATAGCTCTCTTTCAGATGGCAATTGATCATTTTCTCTAAGATTACCTTCTTCAATCATATTTATAATAATATCCATGAGCTGAAAATATAAAGGCATTTTATTTTGTTTATCTATAATTTTCATATATATTACCACCCTATTTATAATAGTGGTTCGTACCACTTAAATCTAGTCTATATTATTTTGTAAAAATTGTCAATTACATAAATTATATATTACAGATTTCCCAATCTTTGCTATTTTAACTTTTCTACGATAAAATCTGTATCTAAAAAAAACGCTTGTCTTTTATCCTTATCTTCTATGTCTTCAAATCCTAACTGATAAACCGTTGGATTAGTGTTAGATTTTACAGTTAGTAGTTTATGTTTTGAATCATAGGAACAAATATATCTAGTATAAGTAGTATAATTATACTTTTCGTTTCTAACAAATCCATTTGGCATAGTCATTGCAGCATTATATTATAAGAATATGAAAGTGCCTCTTTTGAACTATTGGGCTTAACATTCATTTTAGTTAGATAAAATGCTTTAATAAACCTAGAAATAGGGTCATAACCTCCTGGCAAATTTTTAGCAGAGTTAAAATCTACAAGATTGTCTAAATCTAAAATTTGCTTCAGTCTTCTAACATGAGATTCAAAGCCTGGTGAATTGGTCATTACATCATATGGATTCTCATAATATATCAATTCCCCTTTTCTAGGTTCAATAATAATGCACCTTTTAGTAGAATCGGCAAACATAAAATGAAAATCTGGTGATATTACATTTTCCCCCATATGATCTTTAGTAGACATATGAATATTTGGTAAATCCTCAATTAATTCCTTTACAGATTTGTAGTTTGTAAGCGCATATGTCAAGTAATTTAGACTAGAAATATTAATCTTTTCTGATTTACTTTGATTAGCATAAAGATTGAACCCTGAAAAAGCATTGGTAATTCCCATTAATCCATGCTCATTTATACCGTCTTTCAATGGATCTCGATTTTCAAAACATATACCTAATGTCTTATACTTTGAATACAAAGGCTTCCCCATTAAATCATTACAAAATTCATACTTTTTTGGCAAATAAATTACATTGTAATTTAAAGGAACTTCATAATCCATTGTCCTACCCATAACACAACCATCTTCATAATTTATTTTTATACCTGTACACATATTATCCCTCTTTTATCATAATGTAAGTGAACTGTTTCTTCCTCTATATTAACACACAAATAAAAGAATTATTACAAAATTATCAATAACCTAATTACAAAAACGGAGAATTAATTCTCCGTTTTTATCATTATTTTATTCAACTATTCCAAGAGTTCCTTCACCTTGGCATTCATCATCTAATTTTATTACTCTTTTTTGCCATCCATTTCCTCTATATATCCAGTAACCATATAAGCAAACAATAAGGTTACTAAAGCTCATAGAGAACCATATACCTGAAGATCCCCAGTTTGTAAGATGTTTAAATATCAATATCATTGGAAGTCTCACAAACCAAAGTCTGCCTACTTCCATGGCCATGGAATATTTAGTATTTCCAGAACCTTGGAATAATCCTTGTAATACGCTAAATATTCCCATTAACGGCATAGATAATGATATATAAAATAAATAGGTCAAACTTAGTTCTATAACAGAAGGATCATCCTTTGACTGCATAAAGAAATTGATAATAGGGTTATCAAATACTATTAACAGTATACATCCCACAGATCCTATGATGATAGTAAGTTTCAAAGCCTTGTGAAATGCTTCCTTTACTCTATCTATCTGATTTGCACCCATATTTTGCCCCACTATTGCAGTCAGTGCAGATCCTAATCCCATAGCTGGCTGCATTACTAATGAGGTTATTCTGTTAACCATAGCATATGCTGCTATAGTAGCTGTTCCATAAGAACCAATAAATCCATTTAGTACTATAAAGCCTAAGGATGCTCCTGATTGCCCAATTGTAGAAGGTAAACCTACTGTAACTATTTCTTTAATTATTTCTCCATTAAATTTAAATCCTCTAAAGTTTGGTCTAATTTTATTCTTCTCACTAAATAACATCATAAATCCAACTACAGCTAAAATGGCTCTAGATATTAATGTAGCCCATGCTGCTCCTGCTATACCCATATCAAAAGTAAAAATAAATATAGGGTCTAAGATTACATTTATAATTGCAGAAATACCACTAAGTACAGTAGGAGTTATTGTATCTCCCTGTGCATTCATCATGGAGTTGATATTAAAGAATAGAAACATAAAAGGCATATCTAGAAATGTAATTCTCAAGTAAATATTTCCTAGTTCAGCTAAATCACCAGTAGCACCCATTAATCTGATAATTGTTGGGCTTATGATATATCCCATAATTGTAAACACTATTGAGGCTAATAATGTAACTGCCATTAGTTGGTAGAATATTCTTTTGCTTCTTTTATTTTATCTCCACCTATTAGCTGGGATAAAAGTGAAGTACCTGCTATAGATAAGCCAATTCCTAATGATATAAATAGGAAGTTTACTGGCCATACAAAAGCTGTGGCTGCAAAATGAACTGAAGATATCATGCTTACATATAATCCATCTACTAGATTGTATAATGTCTGGATAAGACTATTAATCATAATTGGTATAGAGAGTGTAATAAGTACTTTATATATACTTCCCTTTAATATCATTTCTGTTTTATTTTGTTTATTCATATTCTACCACCTTATTATATATTTCGGGTCACTAAACATAAATCTATTATATCATTTTATATGAAAAAGAGAAGTAGTAAAATTAAAATATGCAAAAATAATATAAGTTAGACGTCATCTGTCTAACTTATATTACCATGTGTCATAAAATTTTAAATACCCGAAACTTATAAAATATCTTGCTAAAATATTTTAAGAGGAAGGAGTCCTTATGGGGAAAGGATTTCCTTGTGAATCTATTGAGTACTCAAATTGAGTTTGCTCACTTAATTAATTGTTGTTTATCGGCTACCCTAACCCTTATGGTTTTCACTAACATGAATCCTAATAGGATAATACCTACATAGCCGTTTATTACATATATTATATTTACTAATCTATCAAATGGAACTTTTAAACCAATAAATACACCGATTGCAGCCAATACTACTGTTAGCATTCTAAATTTATTGGTCTTTTCTTCTGAAAATCTGGCAACAACTTGCCATAAAAGTGGAACTGCTGTTGTATATATACCAGCTACCACTATAAATGAAAATATTATAGCTAATGTTGAATTTATATTTCCAGCTAATATTAATGATGGTACCATTGAGCCAGCTAATTGTTCAATATTTGCAAGGATACCTAGAGTAATGATTGCCAATGCTACACTAAATCCTACAGCACCAAAGGTCACTCCAAGAACAGATTCTTTTCTGCTCTTACTAGATGCACCCATGGATGTCATAAATCCAGCCAGCCATAGCATACAAAACCCTACATACGAAGCCGCCGCATAAAACCAATTAGAGGATGCCTTCAATAAATTAAGCTGTGGTATTATTTCATTTGCTGAAGCTAATCCCTGTGGATTTTTTACTATAGCAGATATTCCTAGAATAATTGTTAGGAAAATTATAGCTGGTCCTATTTTCCCTATTACATCTACTATCTTTCCTAAGCCAAATATTACTGTTCCTGCTGCTAATATTCCCATCATTATTCCTCCAACAAATGTTGGAAGTCCATATTGCTGATTTACAGTTGCACCTGCTCCTCCTATCATAACTATAAATGACATATATATAAAAGCAATAGAAAAATAATCATAAAAACTTCCAATTATATTCCCACAATAATATTTATATACATCACTTCCCTTAGGAAATTTATGTTTTTGGCCTACAGTTACAAAATCAATACCCACATAAAGGAATAATAAAAACACTACTACTACTCCTAATATTCCTAGATAACCATAGGAACTAAAATATTGTAGTACCTCCTGCCCTGTTGCAAATCCTGAGCCTATTAAAAATGCAATAAATGCGCCTGCGTACGTCATAACTCTTCCCCAGCTTATTTGCTGTTTTTCCATAATTACCATCTCCTATCATTGTTAATAGTAACTTACTTGGTTTATCTTAGGAAAAAGGGGCTAAATACAGCCCCTTTATTAATTTAATAATGGAAATTCTCATTAAAACTGAGTTACTTCAGTTATTTCTGTACTTAGTGCTTTTAGAGCCCTTTCAACCATTTTCTTTCTTAATTTGTATTCTTCTTCCTTTGGAAGATTTGGATTTCCAACTGGATAAGGAATTGCAATGGTTGGAACAATTCTATTAGCTCCGACCGATTCAGAGATTGTAGTTATAGTAGACATATGAACTATTGGTATACCATATCTTTCGATTTCTTTTACCATTGTTGCACCGCAACGTGTACAGGTGCCTCAGGTTGATGTTAGTATAACTCCATCTACTCCTGCTTCTTTTAACTCTTTTCCTATTTCAGTACCAAATTTTATAGCATTTCCAACAGATGTTCCTGTACCTGTAGTAGTATAGAAATACTGAAACACATTACCTATAATGCCTTCTTTTTGATATTCTTTTAGCATATCAAGTGGTGCTACTCTATCTGGAATCTCATTAGCATATACAGGATCAAATCCACCATGAATTGTACAATATTCTCCAGTTAACGCATCTCTTCCACTTACATCATATTTGCCCCATTTTTGAGCACTAGCTGATTGAATTCTATCTGGATTACCGTGTGGAACCATACCGCCACTAGTTACTAGAGCAATTGTTGCCTTACTTAAATCTTTAATAGCTGATGCTGGTTCTACCTTATCAAATACTGGCATTGGTAATTCTGTTTCAAAAGGTTCACTATTTAAACGAGCTAGCAGCATCTCTACTGCTCTTTGAGAACCTCTTTTATCTGAGAAAACAAGTAAGTCTCTTACCTTGGGAGATATATCCTTCTTCCTCTGGAAGACCTATTTCTTCATTTTTCATTAATTTAGTTGTTAATTTAGCCATTACAGGTAGTGCACTACGCATACCAGCAGCTGAATCTGTTACATTTACTACTAAAGCCTTAGATCTACACACATCTAGACCTGGATTTTCTATATACATACCTGTAACTACAGGAATTCCTAACTCATCTATTACAGCATTAGCAACTCCAGCACAAGCCATTCCATATCTCCCTGCATTAAAGGCCGGTCCTGCCACAACCATATCTGGATTTTGTTCTTTTATTACTTTCATTATATATTCTAATGCTTCTTCTTTATTTTCATTAAAGTAGTTATCACCACAAATTAATGTTCCAATCACTTCTCCTTCTTCTCCAAGAAGACTATTAAATCCTAATGCTGGTCCAATATTTTCGTTCTTAAAAATTGGCGCCATTCCGGCCTTTTCTTCTCCACCTATTTGACCAAAGAATTGATTAACATAATATAATACTTTGAATTTCATATTTCCTCCTCCTTTCCAAGCTAATTAATATAATTTAACCGTACAGTTGTGATATCCAATTTCTGAAGTTGCTCCTATTACTGCATTTAACTCACATTTCAAACTTCCATCAGCCTCCAAACATCCTTCCCATCCTCCGGCTAAAGTTGCTATTGCCTTGTCACTTCCGATTACCTTATCTGCTGGTGGTAATGTAACTACATGGCTAACATTTCCTGTAGATACTACTGCTACTGCTTCTTTTGCTGTATCTGCTAATGGTTGGCTCATTCCATCCCAGCCTGAGCATTCATCAGTTATTAATACTGTCTTTATACCTGCATCTTCTAATCTCTTACAAATCATTAATAAGTCAGAGTCTGGATTACCATAACCTTCTTCAGATATAATAACTCCATCTGCTCCTAAGCCCTTACATAATTTTGCTGTGTAATCACAGGTTCTAAATTTACCTTCAAGTGTAGTCAATTCTGGTGTAAGTATTACACCTAGGAAGTTTATAGTTTTTCCATGCTGTGCATATAAATCAAGGATTGCTGAATTATTTTGATGTTGATAAGTAGTTATCTTATCACATGCTGCAACACAGTTACCACTGATTACTGCTCCATCTAATTCCTCGTTTGGATGTAGAAGGGTTGGTAATATCAATTGACTATTCACACCATAGATATATCCATCATGTAATAATCCTTGAGAGATAAGCATTTCTACATAAGCCACCTTTGGTAGGTCTGAATATTTTTTGGATTCTTCAGCATGGCTTCCCATTTCATATACTAATACCTCATCTGGTTCTACATTTCTTCCAGCTTCTCCTACAAACTCAGCAGCTTTTAATCCTGCCAATCTAACGGTTGTTTCGTGAACATGTGGAGCTAATCCTTCCACAGGTATAATATCAACTACTAGGTTGAAAGTCTGTGAAAATGGAGTCCATTTTGCTCCTTCACCCCACATATCAATTACACCCTCTTGGAACCCTACAATATCACCAACTGTTACTATAGCTGCACCATAAAGTACATTTACTTTTCCATCACCTAATTGAGCCATTTTTGTAGATACTCCTGGGAAACCATTTCCATCTCCCTCGATTTTCACTCTAGCTCAATAACGTCTTTTACTGGAATAATTCTTACCTTTTCTCCAGGTCTCGCCACATCAAGCTTAACATCTTTAATTCTGTCATCTTCTTTAAGCTTATTGATCAATTCCTCTTTGTTTACTGTTAGAACTCCATTTTTTACAGTTGTTTCATTTCCTAACTGGATGTCTTTAATATGGATTCTTCTAAGTTCAAGTTTCAAGGAAAGTCACCTCCATTTTATTTGTAATTTTTAATTATAAATCCTTTTAAATTCTTCTAATGATGACTTTAAAAGTTCACTGTCAATTAAAGCATAATCTTCACCATTTACCATATCTGGTTTCCTGATGTTCATATGTTTTTTATAGTTTTCTATGCTGTTTTCAATGGTTTCTATATAAATATCATTTATTTTTTGTGACTTCTCACCAATTATGATTGAACGATATGGAGAGAAAAACATTCTACTACTTGCTCCTAGAGGATGATTAATAAGTTCGAAACCTGTATGAACTAAATCCCTGACTTTAAATAACACATCTTCAAAGCTACCTTCAATAAAGGTTACTTCTTCATAATTGTTTTTTACAGTCGGATTATTAGTCACAATTTGATAATTTATCTTACTTGTCATAAGTTTCCCTCCTCCCATATCATCATAGAAATCTTATTGTTTTCTAGATCCATTGTTAAAATTTTGTAAATTCATCTCTCATAGCTTTAACTTCTTCAATAATTGAATCAACATCCAGAACCATTTCCATCATACCAATTTGCTCATCATATACATCAGCATTTACTGATTCTTTGAACTCTGGCTCTACTGCATGATACACTTTAAGTCCCAACGGAACTCCTGCTAATGGACCTGCAAAAGTTGGGTCTCCTGCCGTAACCGTTTCAGCTGCTAATCCTGCTGATTCAGCTTCTGCACCACCAATTAATACGATCATGTTTTCTGCACCGTATTTTTCAGTTAAATCTTTAACCCTTTTTTGATTCTCTAAGTCCATTGCACCTGCAGCCGTTCAGACAAAACATTCTGTTGCTGAAAATACTACTTCTGCAGGAGTGGTCTTTATACATTCTTCCATAGCTGGTCCTGGTATACCATCTCTGTCTCCAATAATGATAACTTTTGAGTTTTCATTAAAAATTGACATTTTTTCCACTTCCTTTCTTTGTTAATTCAGTTTGTTAAATGTTTTTCATTTGTTTCTTAAATACATTCTATATGTTTTTGTTTTGTATTTCAAGTGTATTTTAATAAAATTATTAAGAAAGTTTCAAAAAACATCAAAAGCCCTAATTTCAGATGACTCAAATCATCTAAAATTAGGGCTTTTAAAAATTTTTTATAACATTTCTTTTTTTATCTTGAGAACAAATTCATCTATATGCTCTCTTGCATATTTTTCTGCTTTGTCGGAATCCTTCTCCTTTATTCCCTCTAATACCTTTCCTAAAGTATGACTAAAGAGATCAATACTATCAAAATACTGCTCACAATAATGCCATAATCTTTCTGTATGATAATGCAAGGATGTTAATATATCCTGTAACCATGGGTTTCCACAGGATGAGAATATAATATTATGAAATCGCTCATCATCATTAATAGCATTTTGGTAATCTTTGCTTATATCATAATTCTTGAGCCTAGATATTATTTCTTCCAACTCAATAAGTTTGTCATCACTTATTCTTTCAACAGCAAGTCTAGCTGCAAATGGATCTAACTCCCTTGTAACTTCAAAAATATATTTCATCTGCTTAAAATCAATAGGAGTAACTTGAGCACCGAATCTAGGAACAATATTTAGAAGTTTATCTCCATGTAATAGCTGAAATACCCTTCTAATAGGTGTTCTGCTAATATTAAATTCCTCCGCTACATCTACCTCATTTAAAACTTGACCTGGTTCATACTCAAGATGTATAATTCTATTTTTTAATATTTCATATATATTATCTGTGTCTAATTTACTATCACTCATAGTCATACTCCTTACTTAAAGTTATTATTAAGTATTATTATATTTGTTATAGAGAAAATAAGCAAATAAAAAAAATTAATAACTAAAAAGAGGGCTATTTGCCCTCTTTTTAGTTATTCCTTAAGTCATACTATAGCAATAAGCATACTGTACCTATCCTAACTTCTTCACTACATTTTTAAGCATCTTTCTTATTGGAAGATTATAAGGACATCTACCTTCACAAAGCCCACACTCTACACAATGTACTGCTCTTCTTTCCATTGCATCATATCTTGACTTCGCCCATTCTTTCAAATTATATCTAGTATAATAGCCTTCCATTAAAAATTGTACTGGTATATCTATATTTTGAGGGCAAGGTAAACAATATCCACATCTCCTACAAAACTGAGAACCTAATGAATTTGCTTCTTCAAATAACTTTTTCTCTTCTTCATCTGTTAATTTCCTTTTATCAATACCTACTAGTGCATTAGAGCTTACTTGTTCTAATGTATCCATTCCAGGAATAGCAACAGATATATTAGGATTGTCCGCTATAAATCTAAGGGACAATTCTCCATTAGTAATGGCACCTCCTGCCAATGGTTTCATAACTATTACTCCAATATTCATTTCCTTAGCTTTTTTAAATACTTCCTCCGCCTGACGTTCAACAGGATTATATGGACATTGTATAGTTGCAAATTCTCCTGTCTCTATAGCCTTATCTAAAATTTCCGGACTATGAGATGTTATACCTATCTCTTTTATTATACCCTTTTCCTTTGCTTCTTTTAGAGCCTTAAGGGCTTCATTTTCACTCAAAATAAAATCTAATTCTTCAAGACTCCTAACATTATGAAACTGATATAAATCTATATAATTAGTTCTAAGATCTTTTAAACTAATACTTAATTCTTGAAGCATTCCATCATAATCTCTTTTCATGGACTTTGTAGCTAGGACAAATTTATCTCTACCCACTTTTTCTAATGCTTCACCTATTAAACTTTCAGATTCATTATATCCCCTTGCGGTATCTATAAAGTTTATACCTCTATTGCATGATTCTTCGATAAGCTTAACTGCCATTTCATTGTCTACTCTTTGTATTGGAATTCCTCCGAATCCAATTACAGATACTTCAAGATTAGTTCTTCCTAGTATTCTTCTTTCCACTACGGTCCCCCCTTATAGAACCCTTGCTTCACCTTTATATATAAGACCTGTTGTACTGTCTACTGTAATTATTTCCCCATCTTCTAATATAGTTGTGGCATCCTGTGCACCTACTATAGTTGGTTTATTAAGATTCAATCCTACAATAGCAGCATGAGATGTAAGTCCTCCTTGTTCTGTTATAATAGCTGAAGCTTTTTCCATAAATTTTACCATTTCTCTATCAGTATCTTTACTAACTATAACATCCCCATCTCTAAATTTTTTCATCAATTCTTCCCCATTATTTGCAATACAAACTCTACCTAATGTGGAATCTTTACCAATTCCCATTCCCTTCAATAGTACCTTACCTATGGTGTGTACCTTTATAAGATTAGTAGATCCAGAAGTACCTACAGGAATTCCTGCTGTTATAACAACTAAATCTCCTTCTTTTATATATCCTTTATCTACTGCTGATTGAATAGATAATTCTATTACATCATCTGTGGAATTGCTATAAGGTGATAGCACTGGGTAAACACCCCATACTAAAGATAATCTCCTCATAACAGATTCTGTGGTTGTTGCAGCTATTATAGGTGATTTTGGTCTAAATTTAGATATAGCTTTAGATGTATAACCTGATGACGTTGCTGTAATTATGGCAGATGCGCCTAAATCCATAGCTGTAGTACAGGTAGCCTTTCCTATAGCATTAGTTGTAGACACTTCCGTTATAGCAACCTTGGATTTTAATATCTCACCATAATCTAATGACTCCTCAGTTCTTATGGCAATATTATACATGGTCTTTACTGATTCAATAGGATATTTGCCAGCTGCTGTTTCTCCAGATAACATGATAGCACTACTTCCATCAAGAATAGCATTTGCAACATCTGTTACTTCAGCTCTTGTAGGTCTTGGATTTCTCATCATAGAATCTAACATTTGAGTAGCCGTAATTACAGGTTTTCCTACTAGATTCGATTTCTTAATCAGTTCTTTTTGTACAAGAGGCATCTCTTCTGTTTGTATCTCTACACCCAAATCACCCCTAGCCACCATTATTCCATCAGATGCAGCAAGTATTTCATCAATATTATCTACACCTTCTTGGTTCTCTATCTTTGAAATTATTTCTATAAAATCCGCATTATTCTCTTCTAATATCTTTCTTATTTCTATAACATCAGATGCCTTTCTAACAAAGGAAGCAGCAATGAAATCAATTCCATTTTCAATACCAAATAATATATCATCTATATCCTTTTTAGTAATTGCCGGTAAATTGATTTTCACATTAGGTACATTTACACCTTTATGATTCTTTAATGTACCATTATTTAATGCTATACATTTTATATCCGTACCATCTATTATCTCTAATACTTTCAGTTCCACTAATCCATCATCTATTAAAATTCTGCTTTCTTTCTCGATATCATTAGGCAGTCCTACATAAGAAACAGACACAATACTTTTATCTCCTACTATATCTCTAGTAGTTAAAGTAAATATGTCTCCTTCTTCTATTTCTATAGTCCCATCCTTAAAATCTCCTAGTCTTATTTCTGGTCCCTTTGTATCTAGCATGATCCCTATAGGCATATTCAGTTCTTCTCTAACTTTTTTTATGTTATCTATTCTTCTTTTATGTTCTTCGTGGCTCCCATGGGAAAAGTTGAGTCTACATACATTTAACCCATTTACAAATAACTCTTTAAGAACATTTTCAGACTCTGATGCTGGCCCTATGGTGCATACTATCTTTGTTTTTTTCATCTATTCTTCCTCCCTTAACCTAGTCTTTTATGTTTTAGTTTTAAATATTATATGGATAATATCTTTGCAGTATTATACATTTCAGTGTCAAATTCTTTCTTTATTTCCAAGGCCTCATTAATATCTATGTCTATTATCTGATTACATTTGATACCCAACGCTCTCCCTGTTTTTCCTTCCTTTAGCAAATCTATTGCCTTAATCCCCATTTTACTAGCTACAATCCTATCATAGGAGGTAGGACTTCCACCTCTTTGAATATATCCTAGAATTGTAACTCGAGTATCTATTCCTGTTTTCTCTTCAATGGACTTAGATACATCATAGGCATTACCTACTCCTTCTGCTAGGACAATTATATGATGTAATTTCCCTCTATTTTTACCTTGAATTGCCTTTTTGCATACTTCATCTATATTAAACTCTACCTCTGGTACTATTATACTTTCAGCCCCACCTGCAAGACCTGCATATAATGCAATATCACCACAGTGTCTGCCCATTACTTCAATAACATTAGCCCTTCCATGGGATGTAGAGGTATCTCTAATTTTAGATATGGCATCTACTACAGTTTCTACAGCTGTAAAAAAGCCAATGGTGAAATCTGAAAATCCACAATCATTATCAATCGTACACGGTATACCAATCGTTGGTATACCTGCATTTGATAGTTCTTTAGCACCTTTAAGAGTTCCATCTCCACCTAATACTACCAGTCCATCTATACCAAATACTTTCAACACATTTAATGCCTTTTTAAAGCCTTCCTTAGTCTTAAATTCATCAGACCTAGCAGATCTAAGCATAGTTCCACCCCTATGTATTATATCTGCAACAGATGAGAGATTCATGTCATCTATATCACCATTTATCAAACCACTATATCCTTGTCTTATTCCCATCACTCTGAAATCATTAAATATTCCTGCTCTAACTACGGCTCTTATAGCAGCATTCATACCTGGGGCATCTCCGCCACTAGTTAATACTCCTATAGTCTTCATAAAATTCCCCCTTATTTAAAAACTAAATTATTCCCAATTCTATCATGGCTTCTTGAATGTCTTCTGCCTCAAACTCTGGAGCTAATATTTCATAAAGTTCTTCCTCTCCTTCTTGAGCAAAGTATTTTATTTTCACAAGAAAACCTTCTGCCTTAAGTTTTCGTTCTACTTCATGTGCATTATTTAATCCTGTAGCCATATAAACAGCCGTCCACATATAAAAGCACTCCTTTATAAAATTCACAATTCACAGTTTATACCCAGTGGGCACTTGCCCAGTTTACAATTAAAAAACTTAAGAAATTTTTACTGATTCTTCACCGAGTAATTTTTTCAACTCGATTATTACGTTCTGTTCTCCTATATCAATCCATAGTGTTCTGTCTGCTACAACAGTTTTCTTCTCTTTTTCTAAATATAAATATACTGGTGTATCTCCACTATATTTTTTTAGAGTATCCTTAATTCTATTAAAAGTGTCAGTTGAGCTATTCGAAGATATCTTTAAGTATATCTTCCCCTTTTTATACATATTTAGCTCAGAAATTCTCTCAACTATTATTTTAGGTTCTTCTACTTCAGAAGTGCTAACTTTACCCTCTATAACAACTAATCCATCTTCTTTTAAAAGTTTATTATATCTTTCAAAAGTAGTTGGAAATACTATACACTCAATGGTTCCATATAGATCTTCAAGTGTAATAAATGCCATCATATTATTGTTTTTAGTTATCATATTCTTCTTTTCAATAATTATACCACCAATGACGACCCTTTCTCCATCCCTTAGTCCATCTAAATCTCCGCCCATTTCTTCTTCACTGTTTCTTAAATCAAAAGTAGTCATAGTAGAAACCCTTTCAATTTCAGATTTATAAGGTTCTAAAGGATGTCCTGATATATATATGCCTACCATTTCCTTTTCCATTGTAAGCAACATATTCTGTGGAAATTCTTTTAAATCAGGCAGATGATCTTTTGAAATATTTTCATCTATTGTATCAAATATTGAAAATTGTCCCTCTATATTTCTCTTTCTATCAGCGTGAATTCCATCTATTGTTTTTTCAAATATGGATAGTAATTGTGCTCTATTTGCTCCTAAACTGTCCATTGCCCCGCATTTAATTAGGGATTCAACTGCCCTTTTATTCATTACAGATGAATCTACCTTTTCTATCCTTTCAATAAAATCTGTAAATCCTTTAAATCTTCCTGATTCTCTAGCTTTGACGATCGCCTTTATAAAGTTCTCACCTACATTTTTTACTGCTGAAAGCCCAAATCTAATTTTATTTTGTGAGACAGTAAATTTATTGTAGGATTCATTTATATCTGGTGACAATATATCTATTCCAAGTCTTTTACATTCTTGTATATAAAGTGATACTTGGTTAGTATTTCCCATGACAGAAGAAATAAGAGCCGCCATAAACTCCACTGGATAATAATATTTTAAATATGCAGTTCTATATGCCACTACTGCATATGCAGCTGAATGTGCTTTAGGAAACGCATATTTAGCAAAATCAATCATTAAATCATATATTTTATTTGCGGCTTTCTCATCTATACCATTTCTTATTGCACCATTTATGATTACTTCTCCATTTTCATCAGTTTCCCCATATACAAATCGTTTTCTTTCCTTTTCCATCACATCCATCTTCTTTTTACTCATAGCACGTCTTACTAAATCTGCACCTCCAATAGTAAAACCACCTATATCTCTTACAATCTTCATTACTTGTTCCTGATATACAATACAACCATAAGTCATATCTAATATGGGTATAAGTCTTGAATGCAAATATTCAATTTTTGAAAAATCATGTTTACAGGCAACAAACTGTGGAATCTGATTCATCGGTCCAGGTCTAAATAGAGCATTGGCAGCTATAAGGTTTTCAAATACATTTGGTCTTAGTTCCCTAAGAAATGCCCTCATTCCAGGAGACTCAAACTGAAATATCCCTAATGTCTCAGCCTTAGCAAACATTTCAAGTACCAATGGATCTTCATAACTTATTTCATTGAAATCAATCTTAATCTTATGATTTTCTTTTATTAAATTGACCGCATCTCTTATTACAGTTAAAGTTCTAAGCCCTAAAAAATCCATCTTTAATAGACCAAGCTCTTCTAACTCTATCATATTGAACTGTGTCGTTATTGCATCCCCATTTCTCAATAAAGGTACATAATTTGTCACAGGCTCCTTTGATATAACTACCCCTGCTGCATGGGTAGATGTATGTCTGGGCAATCCTTCTACAGCTTTTGCTAGGTCTATAAGGTTTTCGACTTCTTCATCATCCTCATAGGTATCCCTTAAAACCTTATTTACTTCCAAGGCTTTAGATATGGTCATACCTAGTTCCATAGGAATCTGCTTTGCGATATAATCTACTTGTCCGTAGGGCATGTTTATAGCTCTCCCTACATCTCTTATAGCGCCACGAGCTGCCATAGTACCGAAGGTAACTATTTGTGCCACATGGTCTATTCCATATTTATCTATAACATATTGAATAACTTCTTCCCGTCTTTCATAACAGAAATCTATATCTATATCTGGCATAGATACTCTTTCTGGATTTAAAAATCTTTCAAATATCAGTCCATACTCTAAGGGGTCTATATCTATAATCTTAAGAGCGTAAGAAATAATACTTCCAGCAGAAGAACCCCTGCCTGGACCTACCATTATGTCATTATCCTTAGCAAATTTTATAAAATCCCATACAATAAGAAAATAGTCTGTATATCCCATTTGTGTTATAACATTAAACTCATACTCAAATCTATCTTTTACTTCTGGAGTAATTTCTTTATATCTTTCTTGTAAGCCTTCAAAACATAGTTTCATTAGATATTCTATATTTGTATATCCATCTGGCACCTTATATTCTGGTAAATGCAGTGTATCAAAGTCTAGTTCTACATTACATCTATGGCTAATCTTTACAGTATTTTCTAAAGCCTCTAAATGATTGCTGAAAACATTTTTCATTTCTTCTGGAGATTTAAGATAAAATTCATTTGTAGGGAATTTCATTCTATCTTCTTCATCTACTGTTCTAGCCGTTTGAATGCATAGTAACACATCATGAACTACTGCGTCTTCCTTTTTTAGATAATGGACATCATTGGTAGCTACTAAAGGTATATCTGTTTCTTGAGATATCCTTATTAATTCTCTATTAACCATTCTTTGCTCTTCAAGGCCATAATCTTGAAGCTCTATGAAAAAATTATTTTCTCCAAATATATCCTTATATGTTAAAGCAATTTCCTTTGCCTTTTCTACATTATTATTGAGTATATGCTGTGATATTTCTCCACCTAAGCATGCAGATAGTGCTATGATTCCTTTACTATATTTCCTAAGAATACTATGGTCTACCCTTGGTTTATAATAGAAACCATTCACATATCCCTCAGACACTATTTTCATCAAGTTTTGATATCCTTCATTAGTTTCTGCAAGAAGTACTAAATGATATTGATTTTTATCCTTTGGTTCTCTATCTGTATATTTATCCATCGCTATATAGACTTCAGAGCCTAAGATTGGTTTAATACCTTTCTTCTTAGCCTCTTTATAAAATTGAATAACACCAAACATAGAGCCGTGGTCAGTTATAGCAATGGATTCCATACCTAGCTCCTTTACTCTAGTCATTAAATTTTTTATTTTAATAGATCCATCTAACAGACTATATTCTGTATGGACGTGTAAGTGAACAAACTTATTTTCATAACTCATAAAATATCCCTCTCTATTGTCTATCTCATAGATATATTCTATCATAAAACAAAAGATTTCCCTATATATAAGGAAATCTTTTTGTTATTATTTGTTTAATTGTCGTTTGTTAATTGCTTATCTATGTCCTAGCTTATCAATTACATTTTCTATTAAGGATAAATCTATGACTCTAAAATCATCTAATACTCTTTCAGTCCAATCTGGAGTAGGTTTATTTGACTGAAATTTCTTTGCTGTCTCTATACTTTCTTCAACTATTAATATGCCTTGTTGGTCTAGACTTCCTTTTTCCTTGGAAATCATAATAGTTTTATAAGGTGTTTCATTTGGTTTTATGCTGCCTGATAATGGATGAGTAAGTAATTGATGCCCTTCATGAATTTTATCTCTTAAGAATTCTAGGATTTGTATGTAATTACAGTCCTCCTTATAAAGCATCTCCATTTTATCCTTATATTTTTCATATACATATGGGTTATTTGTTACTATTATACTAGACATTTCTTCTATCTCCTCTCAATCTATCTGCAAGTTCTTCTATTTTTTTAAATCTATGATTTACTCCTGATTTTCCAACTGATGGATTAAGCATCATACCAAGTTCCTTTAGGCTTGCATCGCTATATTCCAATCTAAGCTCTGCTACCTCTCTCAAATTATCAGGTAATCTTTCTAAACCAATGGTATTTTCAATATATTTAATATTTTCCACCTGTCTCATGGAAGCATCTATAGTTTTACTTAAATTTGCAGTTTCACAGTTCACTATTCTATTAATATTATTTCTTACATTTTTTAAAACTCGGATATCTTCAAGCTTTAAGAGTGCTTGATGAGCTCCTATAATATTTAATAGATCTACTATTTGCTCACCCTCTTTGATATATACTACATAATTTTCCTTCCTAGTTACTATTTTTGAATTTAATCCAAAGGAATTGATTACATTAGATAAGTCTACAGCATGTTCCTCGTTGCTCGTTACAAATTCTAAATGATAGGTTTTTTCTGGATTGCTAATAGAACCTCCGCCTAGAAAAGCTCCTCTAATATAAGCGCGCTTACAGCATCTATTTTTTATTAGTTCCTCTGGAATCATGAAATTGGGATTAAAAAAACTTGATTCTCCTCTAATAAATCCTACATCCTCTAATATCTTTTTTGATATATCCTTATTATTAATCACTATTAAGTAATTATTATTTTTTTTAAGTTGTTTATTTCTTCTGACCATAACTTCTACATCAGTATCGTAGATAGTTTTTAATAATGAAAATATTCTTCTAGCAATAGCTGCATTTTCAGTAGTGAATTTTAAGTTTATCTTCTTCATTCCTGATATTTGTATAGTTCCATTCATCCTAACAAGAGCTGCAAGTTCTGCTATAGAGCAACAACTATCAGCTAAAGGTATTCTTGACAATTCATTTTTAGTCGTTGCCGAAAATGACATCAAATCACCCCATTATCTCTATTTACAACATCTTTAATCCTTTGATAATCATATCTTTTTCATCTTGATATCTTACTAAATCTTTAGCCTTATCTATATGAACAAATAAAGCATCAATAAACCCTTCTTTTTTTTGAGGAGTACAATCCATACTGTTGGTTTTCATTAGATACCAATGAACGGTTTTATAAACCATTTCATCTTCCTTTAGATTTTTATATTTATAATGGACCATGCCTATATATCTAACTACCTCAGCCTTTACGCCAGATTCTTCTAATACTTCTCTTAAGGCAGCATCCTTTATACTCTCATTTTTTTCTACTCTACCTTTAGGTAATACCCAATCTCCATTAAATTTCTTTAATAGCAATATGGTATTGCCAAATATCACAACACCTCCAGAACTTACTTCTTCAATCATTGAAACCAACTCCCAATATATTAATTAGATTATTCCCTAAAAACATACTAATTTAATTATACTATATTATTCCTAGATTTGCTAAATGATTTTGACTTATAATTATAATCTCAATATAATATATAATAGATATATTAAAAAAGGGGGCATTATAATATGAAATATATAGTTAAAAATTTAGAAGAATTATTAAAAATTCCAAGTCCTACTGGAAATACAGAAAAAGCTGTATCACTTGTAGAAGAAAAATTCAAAGAACTGGGAATAGTAACAAAACGAACTACAAAAGGTGCTTTAATCGCCACTATAGAAGGAAAGAACAAGGATAAAGAGGTAACATTATCTGGTCATGTGGATACTTTAGGCGGCATGGTAAAGGAAATAAAAGGAAATGGAAGACTTAAGATTACTCAATTAGGCGGCTATGTATGGAACACCATAGAGGGTGAACATGTAACTGTTGAAACCTTAGATGGAAAAACTTATACTGGCACTATAATGACCACTAAAGCTTCATCTCATGTCCATGGTGAAGGAACCAAAACCATAGAAAGAAACTCTGATAATATGGAAATAAGAATAGATGAAAAGGTTTCTTCTAAGGAGGATACTCTAGAACTTGGCATAAATGTAGGAGATTTTGTATACTTTGACCCAAGAGTAGTTGTTACTGAATCAGGGTTTATAAAATCAAGACATCTAGATGATAAGGCTGGAGTTATATCTATACTTGGTATAGCTAAGCATTTAGTGGATAATAATATCACACCTAATTATACAACTAATTTCTTTATATCTACTTATGAGGAGGTTGGTCATGGTGCATCTGCTTCTATACCAGAGAAAACCTTTGAATTTATAGCAATAGACATGGCAGCTCCTGGAGAAGGTCAGACATCAGATGAATTCTCAGTTACAATTTGTGCTAAGGATAGCACTGGCCCATATGACCTTGAGCTTAGAAAGAGACTTATTGATTTAGCTAAAGAAGAAGAGATAAACTATAAAATAGATATCTATCCATTCTATGGCTCTGATGGCTCAGCAGCTCTTAGAGCAGGATATGATTTTAAAGTTGGTTTAATCGGCCCTGGAGTCGATGCTTCTCATAGTTTTGAAAGAACTCATATTGAAGCAATTGAAAATACGATAAAGCTTGGAATAGCCTATTTAACTAAATAAATATAATAAAGGGGATATTTCATAACTAATTAATTAGTTATGAAATATCCCCTTACAACTGAATTAATCCAAACTAAAAGTTGTCAGGAAGATTATACTTATAATCTTCACAACAAATTGGAAGTCTTTTACTTGCGTTTCTTAGAAACCGGTATCCATATTTCACTTTCATAATCAACTGCTCTGATATCCCCCTGTGCATACCACTCTATATTAGCGCCCATCGCTATCTCATAATCAGGATTTCCTGGAAGCCACTCATTAAATATTTTCGTATTCACGGATTGCAATGCTCCTGGCATAGGTCCCGAACAAGTAAACTTTGCCCATTCCATGTCTGGAAACTCAAACACAATCATTCCATTCGGTACATTTCCGCCATGATATGTACCTGCAATCAGATAGCGGAACTTTCCTTCTTCCCCAATATTGTCAATACAAATCCCATATTCACCTATACAACAATCGGAAATTACCTGCTGAATCTCTCCTTCAGGTTTTTCCTTCCCAGATAAAGGTGTCATATGCTTTTCACAAAACTCATCCCAGAATTCTGGAATTTCCTCATACGAATTATCGAAAGAAAATTCTCTCTCGAATCCAATTACCTTAAACCCCTGCATTTTTTCTACTACATAATCCATCTCATTTCCTCCTTGAATCGTTATTTTAATCTTCAGAGGTAAAAATACATTCATCCCGCTTATATCTTTTTTCAGTTGCATAGGAGAACATCCATGAAATCGATTGAAAGCTTTTGTAAAACTCTCTGGAGTATCATATCCATACTTGTAGGCAATTTCTATCGTCTTCTCCTTATCTACAATAACATCCAATGCCGCAAGATACAATCTCCGGTATCTGATATATTCACCGATAGAATAACCAGTCATAAACTTAAACCCCTTCTGAAGATAGAAAGATGACATGTGAACTTCATTTGCTACATCCTCGGCGCCGATATGATCCAGCAAATGATTTTCAATGTATCCAATTGCACCTCTTATACTTTCTGTCCACTCCATTGTTTTCACCTCCATATGCATCATACCATGTATAGGAAATTTAATCCTGTCATATTCTGCACAAAACTGTCCATTAAATTCTAATTTTTTATTTTAACACAAACTTTTTCTAGATGCTCTCTAAAATAGAATGGATAACTCCCTTGGTGGCAAAATTATTCAGCAATATACTTGCACCAGCTGAAACCAGATCTCTTGCTAATGCTAGATCTTATTATAAATAGTTTAATCTCTGAACTTGTTTATCTATAGTATAAACTTAGATAAAATAATGATAACCTCATAATTCAAGAAAAAATTATGGGGCTATCATCAATCTGACTCCAAATTAATCTGGAGCTTATTTTTTACTATGGTATAAGATTCATATAACTTTGATAATCTTTTTATATCAAAGCATCAATTCGATAGCTTTAATATTCTCTTTAAGATACTCTATCCAATCAACCTTAAGCTCTTCATAACTTTTTCCAAAATACTCTTCATAGGTTAATGTACTGAAATCTTCAACTATTAGATATAGAAGTTTTTCTAATCCATATTCGTGTATTAAATAATTTGTAAAACTTTGATTAGCTCGATAATTAATATGATTTCCCGTCCCCATAGGCCATACATTTTGAGAACTTATATTTAATCCAACTTCATCATCTTTCAGAATCCCTTTTGGTATGATAAATTTTCCAAACTTTACTCCCATTGTGCTTATTATTGTAGTTGCATTTATTCTTCCATCCTTATCTTTCATTACTTTATTTAGATTATTTACTTCTATATTGTTTTCCTTAAGGACTTTAAACATAATATCTATAAATTCTTTTGCTTCTTCATCTAATTTATTATCATTTTCTTTAGCATATGAAATTGATTTAAGCATTTCCTCTATTATAAATTTAGATGAATCTGTATATGCAACATCCAAATAATTTGCCATGCCTTCATCTAACCACAAAAGTGGTCTTACGGCATTGTTATTCTTCTTCGATTTAAAATAATTTCCTATTAATATGTGATTATGTTCATGTATTTGTGCTAACAAACTTTTAAGAACTATATCTTTTTCAGCTTCTGCGGAATTAATCAATGCATCTATATCAAAATAATAGTGTATCTTAGGCATATTTTCTATTACATGGCTATAATCTCTATAAAAATTAGGAGCATCTTTTTTTATTCCTTCTCTAATTCGTACTATATCTGCATCAAATTTTAATATGGCATCTTCAATTTTCTTTGCAGTATCATATTGTTCATCCATAGTATTTATATCTATGGTAAATCCATTGATTTCTTCCTTTGTATTTAAAGTTAAATATATATTTGGTTTTAGTTTATTCACTTCCATCCTGTTCATTAGACTATCTATACCTCTTTGATAAGATAAATCTATATTTCTATCATTTGCCCATTCTTCAATATCTGATATGTATACTTGATTTCTCAATAATTCCTCTTTCTTCCCCTTTTTTATTAGATACTCAACTAAATCAATTGATGCAGCTTGCACATTTTCTACTTCATCCTTAGATGCGAATGGCTCAAAGAATCTCGCTCCAAATAATGAAAATTCATGGTTCTCATAGTATTTAGAAAACTCTAGGTCTTTTTTCCCTATATCGAATATGTTTACATAGAGTCCTTCTGAAATCCAATTATCGTATATATCATAGGATCTTTTTATAAGCTCTTTTTTAAATTCTTCTGTATCTATAAAGCTACTATTACATTTGATACTATCTTCTACTTTAGGTATAACGTGTTTCTCATCTATATCTATTTCTACCTTTTCTATTGGTGAAAATCCGTTAATTTTTTGTAAACTTTCTAAAATAGTATTATAGATATTTTCATTGTCTTTCACTGTATTAGATATCTTTATGCTGATATTTTCATTTGCATATGCCGTAAAATATTCTTCTTTAGTTTCTATTAAACTTACTTTTTGACTGCATCCATTAGTGAATAATGCAAAAATAAGTATTAGTAGAATCAATGATATCTTTTTTCTCATATTCAGCTCTCCTTTATCAGCCTTTAAAATAATATATAGATGTACCATCATTTAAGGTAAACATTATTAATTTTAGCTTGTCCTTAATCCAAATACATTATCTCTCATAAGAGTTTTAAAGTAATAAATTATCTTGATTCATTTGAGCTAAGATAATTTATTACTTTACCTTTAAATTGACATTATATTTCATATTTTTCAAAATTTTTACTAAAATCAGTATAACATCCACTGAAAAAACTGTCAACCTATTGATCTGACTAGCTTTTAGACATATTCAGACATAATTCGACATATTCCAATATATCTTGTTATTCTTATATAAGCAATTATATACAGGCTTGATTGACACTATTTCTTTCACAAAAGAATGATACACTTTGTGAAACTAGATGTCACTATTATTTATCTTATCTTTTATTACTAATTTTAGTATACTGTATGATAT
The DNA here is from genome assembly GCF_002266425.1 of Tissierella sp. P1. Classification (GTDB taxonomy): domain Bacteria; phylum Bacillota; class Clostridia; order Tissierellales; family Tissierellaceae; genus Tissierella; species Tissierella carlieri. The sequence continues at coordinate 79,461 of NZ_NPMN01000012.1, read as the reverse complement.
AATATTGCCATAATTACCCAGTGTCATCTAGCACTTATAAATGACTATTTTATTCTTCTAAGGGAAATATATATTTAGAGAGGTGATATTATGACTGTAAATGAAAAATTTATTATAAATTTACAAGGAAAGTCTTTTGTAACCTATGAAGGGCTTCTTGATTTAGCTCATCAAAGAAATCTTATATCTATAGAGGTTGAGATAATTCAGATACCTACTAAGGAAAATAATATGACTGCCATATGTAAAGCTGTAGCTACTACTGATAAGGAAAGATTCCAGGATATAGGAGATGCTTCTCCTAATTCTGTTAATTCAGCTTTGGTTCCACATTTAATTAGAATGGCTTCTACTCGTGCAAAAGCTCGTGTTCTTAGAGATCTAACCAATGTTGGGATGACTGCGATAGAGGAGTTATCTATTGAAGATTCTATTGTGACTGATGGTGAAGAGGGCTATTCAACTTATCAAGAAGAACCTCCCACTCCTAGACAGGTAGAAACTATAAAAAAATTAGCTGGAGAGTTAAACTATCAAGTAAATTACGATACTTTAACTAAGAAAACTGCTGGAAATATAATATCTAGATTAATAGAAGAAAAGAAAAAATAAGCAAATTTACTTCTAGTGCTACATTTAAGAAAAACTTAAATATTGATAAAACAAATAATTCCTTGGATATATAATTCTTATCCAAGGAATTTCTATAATAACAATCTTATACTATCTTACTATCAGTATAGTTTATAGGTTTATAATTCTTCTTGCTCTAATATTGACCTAACAAACCTTTCCTTTTAGCCAATTTAACACATTTATTAAATACCACTAAACCTATGCTAAAATATAAAATAGAATTGCCTACCATAATTCCATAATCATATATTGAGAAATCAGCAAATGAATATCCTTTCCTCATAGATAACATAACCTTATCTGCCGCAGGTCTAAAAGGCAGTAAATTGTATATGATTTTATTTTCTGGACTTACCATAACTAAAGCTATTAAAAAATATTGGACTATATTTAGCAAAGATTGAATCTTTTTAAAGATAAGTGCTAAGCCTCCAAAAATCAACCCTATACCTAATATACTAAATATACCTATAAATATAGGAAACAAAATTGAAAATATCTTTATCTCAAATTGATAATCAGTTGTCACCATAATAATAAATAATAGAACAATAGAAATTATCAAGTTTACTAACAAATCAGAAAGACTCCTTACAGTCACTATAGTTGAAAGCTTTATACCTGACATATTTAGCTGCTCTAATGTCCCCCTATTAGCATCATGTATTATGCCATAAGCAGCACCTGAATAAGCCATCAACATAATTGTCCATAAAAAATATCCTACTATAAATCCTTCTAAGCTACTCCCCATATCTATAGGGGAAATGCCAAAATTTATACCAAAACTTTTAACTCCTAGAAACATTGCCATAAAGAGTACATAAAAGATTATAATGTCTGAGATTGTATTAAACTTATATCTGCTCAATTCCTTTAGTGTTTTTTCCATAGATACTTTAAATAGATAAAAGTACTTAGTCAATTAACTCACCTTCCCATCTGTGAGGCTTAAATATACCCTCTCAAAATTGATATCCTTCTGCTTAATCTCTTTTATAAGGATGTTTATATTTTTTAATTCTTCTATGATTTTATATATATCTTGAAAATCAAATATATCTATTTCTATTTTGGATCCATTATTTATAAAATAAAAACCATAATCTAATCCCATTAATAAATTCCTGTTTTCTTCAGAGAGACTTTCTGCAAGCACAATTTCATAAGTCATTGTTTTAAACATATTTAATAAATTTTCCATATTATCTTTTGCAACTATTTTCCCTTTATTTAAAACAACTACATAATCACATATATCCTGAACTAAATTCATATCGTGAGTACTAAGCAAAATAGTTTTATCTAAGTCAGATGTTATATCCATTAAAATATTCCTAATATCTGAATGACTTTGGACATCTAGACCAAGAGTGGGCTCATCTAGCAAAATAACATCCGTATTGCAGATTAACGTCATAGCTATAGCAACCTTTTGCTGCATACCTCTCGATAAGTTGTTTACCATAACATCTCTTTTATCTGTCAAATTAAATCTATCTAATATCATATCTATGTCTTTTTCTAGTCTTTTTCCTCCCAATCCTCTTATACCTGCAAAGTAACGTAAGTTCTCTCTTGGGGTTAGTCTCCAGTAGAGATTTCTAGTACCTTCAAATACGGCTGAAATTCGATTTGTAGACTTCTTGTTGTCTTTCCCACATATCTTAATATCGCCCTTATCAGGAATTATTAAATTGCAAATGCTTTTAATAGTTGTAGTTTTCCCCGAGCCATTTGGCCCAAGTATTCCACATATACTTCCTTTTTCAACTCTAAAAGAAATATCATCCACTGCCTTAACCGTTTCATAATGCTTTGTCAGATTAATAACTTCCACAGCCTCCATCCCATCATCCCTCCGATTCCATTGTTAATAGATTAATTATATAATTTCTTTTGCTGTTAAATCTCTATATACCTCTTCCTCTATTCCCATATAGTATATATGAAAATATAGAATATTTCTACAACCTTAATTAATATTTTGGGTCATGTTTTATATATGACTTTAGTCATATATAAAATAAATGGTTATATATAGTTTTATTTTTCCATAATCTATTCTTACTAAAAGAAAAAATAAGCATTTTGCTTATTTTTCTTTTTTAGCTATTTCCATTAATAGTTTACTAAGTTTAATATTATCATGCCTAATATAATCTTTTCTAATATTTATTAAGTTCTCACCTATTAATTTTATATTTCTAGATTTTAATATCTTTTCATCATTTGATCCCATCAATACTGGCTTAGAACCATCCATTATATATTTCTCTAAAGTATCTATAGGGATTTCTTCTTTATTTGCTATTACATAGTCTAAGAAATCTAATGTACTGTGCTTTAGTATTGCATTTACATGGTCTAAGACATCATATCCATCTGTCTCTCCAGGTTGAGTCATTACATTTGTAATATATACTTTTGGAGCTTTAGCATTATATATAGTATCTACTATATGGTTCACCAAAAGATTAGGTATAACACTGGTATATAAACTTCCCGGTCCAAGGACTATTAAATCTGCATTATTAATTGCTTCCACAGATTCATCTAAAGGATAAGATATCTTAGGCTCAGTATAGATATAGTCTATTCTGCTGCCAGCCCTCATTGCATCAAGTGGGATATGGGATTCTCCCTTTAATATATCACCATTTTCTAGAACGGCGCAAAGCTTCACGTCTTCTAAAGTCATAGGAAGTACCTTTCCAGTTACAGCCAGTACATTACTTGTCTCCTTTATTGCCTTCTCAAAACTACCATATATTTCATTCATAGCTGCTATAAATAAATTGCCAAAATTTTGACCCTTTAGTATCCCATCAGTAAATCTATACTGTAAAAGTTTCTCCATAGTAGGCTCCGTATTAGCCAGAGCCAATAAACAAGAACGAATGTCCCCTGGAGGAAGCATTCCTAGATCCTCTCTAAGTATACCTGATCCTCCACCATCATCTGCCACAGTAACTATAGCTGTAATATTAGATGTAAGTTTTTTAAGTCCTCTCAATAAAATGGAAAGTCCTGTACCACCACCTATGACTACAAATTTAGGTTCCATGGATAATTCTTTCTCTACTTTAAAACTTCTCATAAATATTCCCCTTTATTTTAATCTATAGTCTCTATGGCTTACTGCTACCCTATGACCATTTGTTTCCAATATGTCAGCTATTTCATTAGCTATTGCCACAGATCTATGGACACCTCCTGTACATCCTATGCCTACAATCAATTGAGTTTTTCCCTCTCTTGTATAATGAGGAATCAAGAATTCTAACATATCTATAACCTTAGATATAAATATATTGGTTTGAGGCCATTTAAATACATAATCTCTTACATTCTCATCTTCTCCTGTATACTCTCTTAGCTCTTGAATATAGAAAGGATTTGGAATAAATCGTACATCAAATATCAAATCACCATCTAATAATGTCCCATGCTTGAAACCGAAAGAAATTACCGAGAGAGATATATTTCTTGATCCTTTTCCTTCTAGAAATATATTTGACATCTCTTCTTTTAGCATGCTTAAAGTCAAATTAGACGTATCTATTATATAATCTGCTCTTCCCTTCACATTCTCTAAAAGCTCTCTTTCCTTTTTAATACCTTCAATTATACTTCCTTCTGGGTTTAATGGATGAGGCCGCCTTAACTCCTTATATCTCTTTACCAATACATTATCAGCTGCATCTAAGAAAAGAATTTTATGTGTCATTCCACCATCATTTAGTTCTTGTAATCCTTTGAAGAGATGTTCAAAGAATTCACCAGAACGAATATCAACTACTACAGCTACCTTATCTATATCTTTTCTAGATTTGTAACATAATTCCGCAAATTTCGCCAAAAGGGCAGGAGGTAGATTATCCATACAATAATAATTCATATCCTCCATTACCTTCATTGCTTGAGATTTACCAGCTCCTGACATACCAGTAATCAATAAAAATTCCATAAAAACACCTCATTAGTTTATCTCAATATTTTTTATTCTGTCTAGAGGCAGATTTGCCTCTTTTGCTTTTCTTATTCCATTTTCAACATTTCCAACATCCTCTGGTCTATGGGCATCACTATTTACCATATAAATAACATCCATATCTAATAAAAGTTTAATGCTTTCTACAGATAATTGGCTATGTTTTGCACTTATCTCCAGAGCCGTACCATATTTGTTAGCCTCCCTAGCTAATTCTACAATATCAACTACTGCCTTAGATCCTGGATGAGAAATCATATTTATAGGATATTTCCCTAAAGCTTTTATATATGCTCTGGTATTTAACTCCTTGGCTTTTTCCTTACCTATATGAAAAATTTTAGATATTGGATTTAATACATATAATCCTATGCCATCCTTTAAAGTTTTTGGGGTAGCACCATAGTGATATCCCATAATTAGGAAGTCAATATATTTAAGGAGTTTTTCATCTACATCGAGAGTTCCATCTAATCCTACTAAATTGGACTCTATCCCAAGTAAAATCTTTAATCCCTTAGGCATAAATTCTTCATTCAATCTATCTATTTCATCTCTCATAAGAGGAATTCTTTTTTTCCTAACACCATAAAGATAATGTCCAGGTCCATGCTCAGTGATTGCAATTTCACTAAGTCCCTTAGCTAAAGCAGCTTCTGCATTATCTCTAATGGTACCTATTGCATGTTTACCTTCTTTTCTAAAACCACTACTATAAATAGTGTGAGTATGATAATCCCCTATTAGCTTTATCATCTAATCCTCTCCTAATAGCTTTATCTCTCTTTCAAGTTCTACGTTAAATTTATCTCTTACTACTTTTTGTATAACAGAAATCAGCTGTAATACATCCTTGCAAGTTGCATTATCAACATTGACTACAAAACCACAATGTTTCTCTGAAACTTGGGCTCCACCATGTCTTAGCCCACGAAGTCCTGCATCTTCTATTAATTTCCCAGCAAAATATCCTTCTGGTCTCTTAAATGTGCTACCTCCACTTGGTAGTTCAAGAGGTTGTTTTGATGTTCTTTTATATGTTAAATCTTTCATTGTTTCTTCAATAGCTGAGTATTCTCCAGTTTCTAAGCTTAGCTCCACTTCAAGTACAATCAATCCTTCATCCCATACCCTACTATTTCTATATCTGAAATTCATCTCTTCATTTGTATATTCCCTAATTTCATTATTTTTATCCAATGCTCTAACTGTTGTCACTACATCTTTCATTTCCCCACCATAGGCACCTGCATTCATTGTAATTGCTCCTCCTATGGTACCAGGTATACCAGATGCAAACTCAAAGTTTTTTAGACTATGCTTTAAAGCTACCTTGCTAGTAGTGGATAATAAGACTCCCGCTTGACAATAAACCCTAGTCTCATCTACTTTTATTTTATTAAATCCTTCATTTACTTTAATTACAACACCTCTTATACCACCATCTCTAACAAGTAAATTGCTTCCATTACCCATAATTAAAAAATCTATATTATTTTCTCTTGAGAATTTAATTGCTTCTATTAGTTCCTCTTCATTAGATGGAATAACCATTACATCTGCTGGTCCACCGATTTTAAATGTAGTATGATTTCTCATTGGCTCATCTAATAATATTTTTCCAAAAGATTTATTTTCAAACATTTTCTGCATTTCTTCTTTTTTCAAATAAACCACTCCTTATGTAATCTCCATATCTTTATTATTGTATCAAATTTCCTATAGTATTACTAATTTATTTTATATTCATCATAATATAATATTCTTATATGCTACTCTTTATGTGCAAAGAAAAAGTAGAGCTTAAGCTCTACCTAGTTAATTCATCTAAAATATTTTATATCTACATGTTTTCTAATATAGAATATGCCTTAAATTTATTTTTAATTATCAATGATAATAAACCGATACCACACAATAAAATCAACTGATATACTAGTATAAAAGCCCATGATATAGATCCAGTATATAATTTCCCTAGAACTGGTGCAATTACAGGCATAGCTATAAAATAATTAAATAGATTTGCTGACTTTACGGTTTTACTCTTTAAAGAAATTAAAACTCCTAGAAAAGTAGTAAAAAAACATGCTATTAATGAATTAATAAATATAAAATATATAGCTTTGAAAGAATAGAAGTTTAAAACTAAATTTTTATATTCTATAAAATTCATTATTATAAATAATATGTAGCTTATTCCAAAAATTATAGCTATAATACTTAAAGTTACAATAACTATATATATTACCTTCCCTAAAAAAATATATGCCAATGGTACTGGTGAGAGCAAAAGTGTTTCTATTGTTTTTCGTTCCTTTTCTCCGGCAAAAGAATCTGCTGTTAACCCTGATGGAATAATACTGGCTATAATCTGAAAGACAAATCCCATTATATACCAACTTCTATTCAATATACTTTCTTTTGCAGATATAGGTATAATAATCCCTATAACAGCAATAAGCATTATATAATATGATATAAATTCTTTTGATTTTAATAATTCTTTTATTTCTTTTTCCATAATAGCTCTTATCATATTGCATTTTCCTCTCTATGGCTATCTACATAAAGTTTATTCAAATCAAATATTTCATGTTCTACATTTACAATATTAAAGTTATATTCCATAAAGATTTTTAGAATGCTATTTATATCATTTAAACTATCAATCTCCATCTTTATAGAATTCATATCAAACTCTATATTATCAACCTTATTCTTTTTTAATTCCTCTTCTATTTGTTCTTTAAATTGAAATAAATCTTGAATAGTATTTATTACAATTCCTATAGATTCTTTATTCCTTGATAAGCTATTAATATTATCACTATATACAATTTTTCCTTTTTTAATTATAGTAATGTATTCGCATAGTTTCTTCACTTCTTCTAAGTCATGGCTACATAAAACCACAGAGATTTTTTTCATTTTAACTAGTTCCTCAATAAGTTCATGAAATTCACTTTTACTTATAGGATCTAGTCCATTAGAAGCCTCATCTAATAGAAGCAATTTTGGTTCATTGATAATTGCCCTAATTATTCCTGCCTTCTTTTTTATCCCTGTGGAACAATCTTTAATAAGCTTATTTTTAAACTCTGAAATTTGAAACATCTTAAGATAACTATCTATTCTATTCTTTAATTCTTTATTCTCTATATTATAAAGTCTTCCATAAAATATTAAATTATCATAAATACTTAATCTATCATACATGGACATATTTTCAGATAAAATACCTATGTTTTTTCTAAGCTCATACCCATCATCAGTTGGATTTAGTCCCAATACCTCTACTTCTCCCTTATCTTGCTTATATGTTCCCCCTATAATCCTTATTAATGTTGTTTTCCCAGCTCCATTATGACCTAATAATCCATGTATACATCCCTCATTAAAATCAACGCTAATATCATCAAGAGCTATATTATTCCCAAAGCTTTTCTGTACATTTTTAACCTGTACTATTTTATTCATCTATCCTTTTCTTTCCTTTCTTTTTATTATAATATCCATAACCCTTAGTTATAATTGCTATAGCTAAGAATATTGCAAAGTATCCCCATTGACTCATTAACCTTCCCCCTGTTCTTATATCTCTTTATTTAAATTTTTAGTCCATCCAAATACCTATTGAAATTCTTCTTTTGAAATATATCTCCTATTGAATTCCTATATTGTTCTATTGTATATTAAAGCCATTATATCCTTACTAAATGCCATAGTCAACTTATTGATTTTACTGGTTTTTCGACATATTTCGACATATCTTGATATAATATATAAAATAAAAAGGTTATCGTCGTCACGATAACTTTATTTTATATATTATTACTCAGCCATTTTCTTATATTGATCATATCTTGCCTTAGCATCAGCCTCAGCTGCTTGGAATAATTCATCTGCTATCTCTGGGAATGTTCTTCTTAATGAAGTATATCTAACCTCAGAGTTGATGAAGTCCATAAATGGTTCTGTTGGCTCTTTGGAGTCAAGAACAAATGGATTCTTTCCTTCTTCCTTAAGTCTTGGGTCGAATCTAAATAGATGCCAATATCCTGTATCTACAGCTTTCTTTTCTTGCTTGATTGTCTTACCCATTCCAACTCTAATACCGTGGTTAATACATGGTGCATAAGCTATAACTATAGATGGTCCATCATAGGATTCTGCTTCTTTAAGTGCTTTAATAAGTTGATTCATATTAGCACCCATAGCTACTTGAGCTACGTAAACATATCCATAGGAAGTCATCATAAGCCCTAAGTTTTTCTTAGTTACTTTTTTACCAGAAGCTGCAAACTTAGCAACTGCTGCAGTTGGTGTCGCTTTAGATGATTGACCACCTGTATTTGAATATACTTCAGTATCCATAACTAATATGTTTACATCTTCTCCTGATGCTAGAACATGGTCTAGTCCACCAAATCCAATGTCATAAGCCCAACCGTCTCCACCAAATATCCACATGGATCTCTTAATTAGATAGTCTTTAAGTTCTTCAATTTCAGCAAGAATTTCTTTTCCTCTTGCACTCGCTACATCTTTGTTTAATCTTGGTAAAATCATTCCTGTAGCTGCTTTTGAAGCCTTAGCATCCTTCATACCTTCTATCCAAGCATTAAAGTATCCATTTAATTCTTCATCTATATTTAATTCAATAAATTCTTTCATTAATCTTTCAATCTTATCTCTCATTTGTTTAACAGCTACTGCCATACCATAGCCATACTCAGCATTATCTTCAAATAATGAATTTGCCCATGATGGTCCTCTGCCGTCTTGACCTTTACAATATGGCATAGATGGTGCAGATCCACCCCAGATTGATGAACAGCCTGTAGCATTGGCAATCATCATTCTATCTCCAAACAATTGAGTGATTAGTTTTACATATGGAGTTTCTCCACATCCAGCACATGCTCCTGAGAATTGAAGATGTGGCTCTTGGAATTGAGATCCCTTAATACTATATTCGTCCATTACATCTGTTTTAGCCTTAATTGTCATAGCATATTCCCAATTTTTAGTTTCAACTTCATATTCTTCTTCAAATGGAGTCATAACTAGAGCTTTTTGTTTAGCTGGACATACATCAGCACAATTTCCACATCCTGTACAGTCTAGTGGACTGATTTGAATCTTAAATCTTAAGTCTTCTAAGCCTTTTCCTGTAGCCTTTAGTGTCGTAAAGGTTTCTGGAGCATTTTTCTCTTCTTCTCCATCTAACAAGAATGGTCTAATAACTGCATGTGGACAAACAAATGAACATTGGTTACATTGGATACAATTTTCTGGTATCCATTTTGGTACATCTACTGCAATACCACGTTTTTCATAAGCAGATGTTCCATGTGGGAAGGATCCGTCTTCTCTACCAACAAAAGTACTTACAGGCAGATCGTCCCCTTCTTGCCTGTTCATTGGTATCAATACCTTTTCAATAAACTCTGGTACATCTTTACCTTCTACCTTTCCAGCTTCTGCATCTTTCCATGATGCTGGAACATCTATCTTAACTAAAGCATCGATGCCTTTATCTACTGCTTCATAATTCATTCTAACGATCTCTTCACCTTTATTACCATATTCATCAACTATAGATTTTTTTAGGTGAGCAACTGCTTCATCTAATGGTAATACCTCTGATAGCTTGAAGAATGCTGATTGCATTATCATATTGATTCTTCCGCCTAATCCTATTTCCACTGCCATCTTAGTAGCATCTATTGTATAGAAGTTGATATTATGTTCTGCAATATATTTCTTCATTGATGATGGAAGATGTTTGTCTAATTCCTCTGGACTCCAAGTACAGTTTAGAAGGAAAGTTCCTCCATCTTTTAATCCTCTAAGTAAATCATATTGATATACATAGGATTGTTTCGAACAAGAAACAAAATCTGCATCAGTAATTAAATAAGTTGATTTAATTGGTTTATGTCCGAATCTTAAATGAGAAATAGTAACTCCACCTGATTTTTTACTATCATATGCAAAATATCCTTGAGCATACATATCAGTATCGTCACCAATGATTTTTATAGCAGATTTATTAGCTCCAACTGTTCCATCAGAACCAAAGCCCCAGAATTTACATTTAATTGTTCCTTCTGGCTCAGTCTTTATAACTTCATTAATATCTAATGATAGGTTAGTTACATCATCTACTATACCAATAGTAAATCTATCTTTTGGTTGATCAGCTTTTAAATTTTCATATACAGCTAATATTTGTGATGGAGTAGTATCTTTTGAACCAAGCCCATATCTTCCACCAACTATAACCGGTCTTATATCTGAATCATAGAATATATTTTTAACGTCTAAATGTAGTGGTTCAGCAACAGCGCCTTTTTCTTTAGTTCTGTCTAATACTGCTACTTTCTTTACAGTTTTTGGTAACACATCGAAGAAGTATTTTGGTGCAAAAGGTCTGTATAGGTGAACTTTTATAACTCCTACTTTTTCCCCTTTTGCTATTAAGTAATCAATAGTTTCTTCTATAGTTTCGGTAACTGAACCCATAGCAACTATTACTCTTTCAGCTTCTGGATGTCCATAGTAATTGAAAGGTTTATAATCTCTGCCTGTAATTTTGTTTATTTCGTTCATATATTCTACTACTACATCTACTATCTTTTCATAGTATGGATTAGCAGCTTCTGCAGCTTGGAAATAAATATCTGGATTTTGTGCCGTTCCTTTTGTATATGGTCTTTCTGGATTCAATGCTCTTTGTCTAAACTCATTAAGGGCATCATAATCAACTAATTTCTCTAAATCTGCATAATCCATTACTTCAATTTTTTGTATTTCATGAGATGTTCTAAATCCATCGAAGAAATGTAAGAAAGGAACTCTTCCTTTTATAGCGGAAAGATGTGCAACACCTGCTAAATCCATTGTTTCTTGAACAGATCCTGAAGCAAGTAAAGCAAATCCTGTTTGTCTAGCTGCCATAACGTCTTGGTGATCTCCAAATATACTAAGGGCATGTCCAGCTATAGCTCTTGCTGTAACGTGGAATACTGCCGGTAACAGTTCTCCTGCCATTTTATACATATTTGGAATCATAAGTAATAAACCTTGTGAAGCCGTAAAAGTAGTAGTTAATGCTCCTGCTGATAGGGAACCGTGTACTGCCCCTGCTGCTCCCGCCTCAGATTGCATTTCTGTAACTAATACTTCTTGTCCAAATATATTTTTTCTGTCATTGGCAGACCATTCATCTACTAATTCTGCCATTGTTGAAGATGGTGTAATTGGATAGATCGCAGCTACATCAGTAAAAGCATAAGCAACATGAGAGGCAGCAGTATTTCCATCCATGGTCTTCATTATTTTTGCCATATATAAACCTCCTTTTTATTATAAAAACTATTATAGTTTGTAGATATTTTAACATTCTGTCAATTAAAACATTAGTAATTTATGACAGTGTGTTCCTATTCAAGTATATGAAATATTGGAGCGAAAGTCAATCTCTGAAAGGCCCAATTTTAATAACAGATTATTTGCATTATTCTGTTATCTGCTTTGTTTCATCTAATACATCTTCAATATTAAAAGCTTCTTTTTGGAATAATCATGCAAGCTATAATATATGCTATTATTCCCGGAAAAGCTACAGTAAAAAGAGATAATAATACCCAAGCAAGTCTTACTAAAGTAGAGTCAATATCAAAATATTCTGCAATTCCGCCACATACTCCACATATTTTTTTATCAGTATCAGATAAAAATAATTGTTTCATCTTTTTTCCTCCTTTTCTTTATTAAAATGATTATATAATTCTTCTGCTACTACTCTATTCATACCCTTTACTTCTACTAATTCTTCCAGAGATGCTTTTTTTATTTTATCAATACTTTCAAAATGCTTTAAAAGTTCGACCTTTCTTTTTTCTCCTATACCTTTTATATCATCTAATTCAGACTTAAACATTTTTTTAGTTCTAAGTGATCTATGATAAGATATAGCAAAGCGATGGGCCTCCTCTTGAATTTTATATATTAATCTAAACCCTAAAGAATCTTCTTCTAATCGAATCTCTTTATTATTATATATTATGCCTCTAGTTTTGTGAAAATCATCTTTTACAAGACCACACACAGGAATATTTATATTTAAATCTTTTAATACTCGAATTGCCACATTGACTTGACCCTTACCACCATCCATCATTATTAAATCTGGGAAAATTGAAAATCCTTTTACCTCTATTTTATTCTCTGTCATCAACTTTCTCTCTTCAATGCCCCTAGTAAATCTTCTCAACAATATCTCTTCCATACTGCCATAATCATCTGATCCAGTTATGGTTCTGATTCTAAATCTTCTATAATCTGACTTCTTAGGCTCTCCCTTTTCAAATACTACCATTGAACCTACTGATTCTACTCCACTAATATTTGATATATCAAAGGCTTCAATTCTATTTAATTCACTAGAAATACCAATAATATTTTGTAACTCTTCCAAGGCTTTTTGATTTTCCCTAGCCTTTTTTAAAAACCTATCGCCATATTGATTTAACATATCTAAGGCATTTTTTCTTACCATCTCCATCAAGTCTACTTTGTCTCCACGTTTTGGTATTAATATATTTACCTTAGCACCTTTCTTTTCACTTAGCCATTTACTTATAATCTCTATATCAACAATATCCTCTTCAATTATTATCTCTTTTGGTACATAGCTGCCCCTATATAGAACTGTTTAATAAATGAGCTTAGTATTTCCTTTCTCTCTTCTTCAAAAGTATCTTCTAATATAAAATGTTCTCTACCTACTATCTTCCCGTCTCTAATAAAAAAGATTTGAATACATACTTCTTCAATACCTCTCGCCATTCCAATTACATCTTGGTCTACCACATTTGTTGTTGATACAATCTTTTGTTTTTCATGAAGTAAGTTTAAAGAATTTATTTGATCTCTATATTTTGCTGCTCCCTCAAAGTCTAGGCCTTTAGCAGCTTCCTTCATTTTGTTTTCTATTATATCCACTAGCTTATCCTCTTTCCCATTCAAAAATAAAAGTACTTCATTTACCATATCCATATATTTTTTTTCATCACGTTCTTGGCAAGGTCCTAAACATCTTCCTATATAAAAATTTAAACAAGGCCTTGTTTTTCCTATATCTTTATCTAGATTACGGTTACATGTTCTAAGAGGATATAAATTCCTTATAATCTCTATTGCATCATTTACTGCATATACACTAGGATAAGGTCCAAAATATTTAGCTCCATCTTTTGATATATGCCTAGTTTTCATAACTCTAGGATATTTTTCATTAACAGTTACCTTAATATATGGATACTGCTTATCATCCCTTAATAGAATATTATATTTAGGTTTATGTTTTTTTATCAAATTCGCTTCAAGTATTAAAGCTTCTATTTCATTATCTACTATTATATATTCAAATTCAGAGATATTCTTAACCATAGCGTTAACTTTAGGTGGATTATTTTTTCCTGATTGAAAATATTGCCTTACTCTTTTCTTGAGAGATATTGCTTTTCCCACGTAAATTATCTCATCATTCTTATCCTTCATTATATAAACACCTGGTTTATCAGGTAACTTTTTTAATTCTTCTTCTATGTTGAACATTTGATCACCCTTCAGCTTTCGCCAATTTTGAATTTTGAATGTTAAACTTTAAATTAAAGCCTATATTTATATTATAGCAAATTAATTAGCTTTTAGTTGTTAAAATTATCGCATTTATATATAAAAGGCGATACTAATATTTTTAGTATCGCATTCTATTAACTATTTACTTTTAACTATTCACTGCATTCCTCACTTCTTTTACTAAGTCTCTAATTCTTGTTTCAATTAATTGTAAATCTTCGTCTCTTGGACTTCCTTTAAACTCGACTGGATCTATGAAATCCCACTTCATACAATATTTATTCATAATCTCATCAAGTTCTTTTTGAGCTCCACCTGACCAACCATAGGAACCAAATCTAAAAGCTTTTCTTCCAAATACTTTTTTCTTTCCTAATTCTTCTAATACTGCAGCCATTGGTGGGAACATTTTATATTCATAGGTTGGCATAGCAAGTATTATTCCTGTAGAATTCCATGCTGATGCTAATACTGTGCCCCAAGAGACTTCTGGAACTCTATGAACATTAAACTTTATATTTTCTTCCTCTAATACTTTCACAACATAATTTACTGCTTTTTCTGTCATTCCATACATTGATCCCCATATAAGAGTTATTTCTTCTTTTGCAGGTCCCTTCTGATAGGAAGCATATCTAATATAGTCTTCTATAATCTTATTAGGATTCTCTCTCCATACTATTCCATGACCTGGTGCAATAATCTTGATAGGTAAGGCAGAACATTTATCAATAGCTTTTTTAACCGGCATAGAAAATGCTGCTACAATATTTGCATAATATCTAACAGCCTCATTCTCATAGAAATCAATATCATCAGATTTTAACATATCATCATAATTGGATTCTGTAGCATTACCAAATGATCCAAAAGCATCACAGGAAAACAAAGTACCTGTTAAAGTATCAAAGGTTGCTATTGTATCTGGCCAATGTACATTAGGGATCTCTACAAATTTTAAAATATGACCATTACCCAAATCTAAAGTATCATCATCTGTTACAACAGTAATATTTTCAGTATGTCCATAGAAAGCATCTAATAACTCAGCTGACTTTTTACTACAAACAACTTTAAAATTGGGATTTATTTTCTTAAAATCTTCAATCCATCCTGAATGATCTGGCTCCATATGATTTATTATAAGATATTCTATTGACTTAGGGTCTATATTTAGCTTATCTAAAAGAGCAAATAATGATTCAGGAACTCCATCCCAACCACAAACTCCATCTATAATTGCAGTTTTTTCCCCTTTAATTATATAAGAATTTAATGCAACTCCATTTGGTATTTCCCATAATCCTTCAAATAATATATTTTCCACATTTACTGAAAGTAAATAGGTATCATCACTAACTTTTGTCACGTTCATTCTCATTTCCCCCTAATTCTAATATGTATTAATAACTCCAATTAATATTTAAAAAACAAAATTCCTTTACTTCTTATACCCATATTTCACCTATTCAAAACCATGAATAGAATAAGTATAACCTTTGGTGCCTGGCACCGAAAGTTATACTTATTCTAATTCATCATAACTTATATACTTCTAGTTTCCTCTCTCAACCAAGCTTTTTCTTCTTCATTTAAATAAGGAGAAAGTTTATCAAACACCTCTTTGTGATATTCATTCACCCAACTTCTTTCCTCTTCAGATAATAGATTTACATCTATCGCTTCTATATCTATTGGAACAAATGATAATATTTCAAACTTCATAAACTGACCTGAATCAGTTTTTATATCTTCCTGTACTACAACTATATTTTCTATTCTTATTCCATGACTTCCTGCTTTATATACACCTGGTTCTATACTTGCAATCATACCCTTTTTCAGTACAACTGTATTTGCTACCATAGCTATTCTATGAGGACCTTCATGTACTCCTAACAAATATCCTATACCATGACCAGTACCACATTTATAGTCAATACCTTCCTGCCATAATGGATATCTAGCCAATACATCAAGACTATGTCCTGTTGCACCATAAAGGAATCTTGCATTCCCTAAATTAATATGCCCTTTTAGAGTTAAAGTGAAATCTCTTTTTTCCTCTGCAGTTATAGGCCCCATAACTACTGTTCTAGTAATATCAGTAGTTCCATCCAGATACTGTCCACCAGAGTCAACTAAATATAGACCTTCTTTTTTAATTTCTGCATTAGAATCTTCACTAGCAGAATAGTGCATCATGGCTGCATTTGCCTTGTATGCTGAAATAGTATTAAAACTTGGTTCAATAAATCCTTCTTGTTCTTTTCTAAACTCTAGTAATCTTTCCTGTGCTGACATTTCAGTAATAGGTATTTTGCCTATATTTTTATCTAGCCAATACAAAAACCTAACTAATGCAACTCCATCTTTTATATAAGCATTTCTTTGATTTTCAATCTCAATAGAATTTTTAATTCCCTTTAGTTTTGTGGTAATATCCATACCATCTATTATTTTACATTCAGATGGTATGGCTTTATATATCCATCTGTTAACTCTATTCTTATCTACATATACTCTCGATTTCTTATCTATTTCTTCTACATAATGGACTACTTCTTCATATGTAGCAATTTCAACTCCATTCTCATTTAAGAAAGATTCTACCTCAAGATTTATCTTTTCCTTATCTACAAATAAATAAGACTTATTCATTGAAATTAAAGCATATGAGATTACAACAGGATTGTTTATTACATCCTTCCCCCTTATATTGTAAGTCCAAGCTATATCATCTAGACTTGCTATAAGAAAATAGTCCGCATTGTGCTTTTTCATCTCAGATCTTATTTCTTCAATTTTCTCTTTACCAGTTTTACCTGTATATTTTAATTGGTGTATGAATGCTTTCCCATTAGGTAACTTAGGTCTATCCTCCCAAATCTCACCCACTAAGTCATATTCATCAACAAATTTAATATCTTTTTCCTTAAATTCTTTTTCCAAGTTTTCAACTGAGGATTGTGGAAATACTTTACCATCAAATCCAAGAACATCTCCATCTTTTAGATTATCTTTTAACCATTCTGTATAAGTAGGAAATCCAGGTATTGCTATTTTAAATAATTTATATTCACTACCCTCTAATTGCCTTTCTGCTTGAATAAAATATCTGCCATCTGTCCAAAGAATTGCTTCTTCTTGGGTAATGACTACAGTACCAGCTGAACCTGTAAATCCTGATATCCATACTCTTCCCTTATAGTGGTCAGCCACATATTCAGATTGATGAGGATCTGCAGTGTTTACGATATAGGCATTAATACCTCTATCTTTCATTAAATCTCTTAATTTCTTTACTCTTTCATTAATTTTCATACTCACCCCTCCTAGGTTTTTCTAATTTTAATAATAGCACAGCTACTAAAATAGCAGAAATACCTGCTGCTAACTTAGATATTATAAATGGATTAACTGTCTCTGGTGAAACTGATGAAATATAACCTAGTTGACCTCCAAAAGTGAATGCACCAGATACAGCAAATGCTGCATTTAATATCTTTCCTTTTTCATTCATTTTATCATAAATTCCCAACATTGGAATGCAATTAGCTAAGGAACTAAAGATTCCAAGTATAGAATATTCATCAAGTTCAAATTTTTTTCCTATTTTAGACAAGTACTTATGTAATATTCTAGATATAACGTGGAACATAGGATAGGCTCCTGACAATATAATACCTATCTTTACCACCAATATAGCTCCCTCTTCAATTGGAATCATACCTTTGATCAATTCAATTCTAAACATGAAATTTACAATAGATAAAATCAATCCAAATGTACTGACGATTATAATAATCTTACCTAAAATATTAAATATTTTAATAATGCTTTTTTGGGCCTTTAACAGCCCAAATACTATTATTATGGAGAATACTACTACCGGAATCAAGCTAAAAATAATATCTACTGCCTTCAGTCCCATCATTAGCCCGCCTACAATCATCCCCAATGGTATAGTCATGATTCCAGCTAAAACTCCCTTGGCAAAATAATAAAAGTCATCTTTAGATATTAGCCCTACAGCAACTGGTATAGTAAAAGATATAATTGTTCCGAGCATAGATGAAAGTATAAGTCCGTTAAACTCTCCAACAGCTCTTGATGCCGCTATACCAATACTAGTAGTATATCCTCCCAAATCTGGAGCTAATAAACTGCCTATAAATACAGAAGGATCCGTATTTATAACTCTTGCCAATGGATAAAGTATTGGTGTAAGACTCTTTGCTACAATAGGAGATATACTATATATCCCAATAATAGTTAAAGCAAGTCCTCCCAAGGCTTTGAACCCTTCATCAAATTTCTCTCCTAATCCAAACCTATTATTTAATATCTTGTCAATTCCTGCAAGAATTGAAAAAACAACCATTATATTAAGCATTTTCCACCTCAACTATATAATATTCTTATTATACTATACTTATATATTTTAGAAAAGAAAAAAGGCAGATAATCTGCCTTTAGCTTTTCCCTTTGATATCTAACTATTTTTATCCATTTATTTCTCTAATATGATGACACGCCACAAAATGACCTGGCATTATTTCTTCTATTACTGGATTGTCAACATGACAGTTGTCTTTTGCATAGATACATCTTTGTGCAAATCTACATCCTGGCTTTGGATTTATAGGAGAAGTGATTTCACCTTTTAATAAAACTCTCTCTCTCTTATACTTTAAGCTTGGTACTGGAATAGCTGAAAGTAACGCCTTTGTATAAGGATGCAATGGATTCATAAATAATTCCTTAGAATCAGCCTTTTCAACTAGTTGACCAAGATACATTACAAGTATATCATTTGAAATATGTTTAACAACAGATAAGTCATGAGTGATAAACATATAAGTTAAATCCATTTCTTTTTGTAAATCTTGCATTAGATTTAATACTTGCGCCTGAATAGACACGTCAAGAGCTGATACTGGCTCATCGCAGACAATAAATCCCGGATTAAGCGCTAAGGCACGAGCAATACCAATTCTTTGCCTTCTACCTCCATCAAGTTCATGAGGATAAGTATTTACAAGTCTTTCAGCTAGACCTACAGTATCCATTAATTCAGACACTTTTTTATCTATTGCTTTTTTATCCCTTATGGTTTTATGAATTATCAATGGTTCCTTAATAATTTCACTAACAGTCATCCTAGGATTTAGAGATGAAAATGGGTCCTGGAAAATAATTTGCATTTTCTTTCTTAATTCTCTAAACTGTGATTTTGTAACCTTTGTAATATTTTGTCCTTCGTAAACTAATTCACCGTCTGTTGATTCTAATAGATGAAGTATCACTCTACCTAAAGTTGATTTTCCACAGCCTGATTCCCCTACAACTCCAAGAGTCTCTCCTTTGTTAATGTCAAAAGTAACACCATCTACTGCATGAAGTAGTCCTTTAGGGGTATTAAAGTATTTTTTTAGGTTTCGAACTTGTAAAATTGGTTCCATTTATATTTCCCCCTCCTGTTTTACTTGTCCAGTATAAATTAAGCATTTTACCTTGTGACCAGGAGACACTTCTATATCTTCTGGATGATTAGCTGCACACGCATTTGTTGCATGTGGACATCTTGGATGGAACTTGCAGCCTGAAGGTAAATCAGTAGGGTCTGGCATTAATCCTTTAATTGGTTTTAATCTATCTACGTCTTCATCAAGGCTTGGAATAGATCCAAATAATCCTAAGGTATATGGATGTTTTGGATTTTCAAAAAGATCTTCAATATTTGAGTACTCTACTATTTCTCCTGCATACATTATAGCCACTTTGTCACAAACTTCTGCCACAACACCTAAATCATGAGTAATCAAAAGCATAGCCGTATTAAATTCATTTTTCAAATTATTCATAAGGTCTAGAACCTGAGCCTGTATAGTAACGTCAAGAGCCGTAGTAGGTTCATCAGCTATTAAAAGTCCCGGATTACATGCTAATGCTATGGCTATAACCACTCTTTGCTTCATACCACCTGAGAATTGATGTGGATAGTCATTAGCTCTAGCTCCAGGTATACCAACTAATTCAAGCATCTTCTTAGCTTTTTCGTCTGCTTCTTTAGTAGATAAATCCTCATGTATTTCAATAACTTCCGCTATTTGTTCTCCTACTGTCATTACAGGGTTTAAAGCAGTCATAGGATCCTGAAATATCATAGATACTTTATTCCCTCTTATCATTCTCATTTCTTCCTCTGAAAGCTTTAGTATATTTTCACCTTCTAAAAATATTTCCCCGTCAATAATCTTTCCAGGAGGATTGGGAACTAACCTTAGAATTCCTAAAGCAGTTGTTGTTTTTCCTGCTCCTGTTTCTCCAACAAGCCCTAAAGTCTCACCTTTGTTTAAATCTATATTAATACCATTTACAGCTTTAACAGTACCTTCTTCTGTTATATAATGAATGTGTAAATTTTTAATATTTAAGAATTCCTTGCTCATTTAAGTTCCTCCTCCCTTATTGTTTTAGTCTAGGATCTAGAGCATCCCTTAAACCATCACCAAGTAAATTTAACGAAAGTATAGTAATCATAATAGCTATTCCCGGAAATGTAGTAACATGCCATGCCTCTCTAATGAATTGTCTGCCTGATGAAAGCATCGCACCCCATTCAGGAGCTGGCTTTTGAATACCTAATCCTATAAAGCTTAAACCCGCTGTTGATAATATAGCACCAGCAACTCCTAAAGTACCTTGTACAATTATAGGTGCCATAGAGTTTGGTAATATATGCTTTAATATAATTCTAGTATCTTTAGCCCCAATTGCTTTTGCAGCCTCAATAAATTCTTGATCCTTAATGGAAAGTACTGAAGCCCTTACAATACGTGCATAACTAGGTATAGATGATATACCTACTGCAATCATTAGATTTAGCATACTTGTACCAAGAGCAGACACTATAGCAATAGCAAGTAATATACTTGGAATCGCTAAGAAAATATCCATTGCTCTCATTATGACATTATCAAGCTTTCCACCATAAAATCCAGCAATTGCTCCTAAAGTACCTCCTATTATAATAGCAATACCTACTGCTATTATACCTACCTTTAAAGATACTCTAGCACCATGTATCATTCTAGCAAATATATCTCTACCTAGTTCATCAGTGCCCAAGATATGTTCTTTACTTGGACCTTGAAGTCTTATTGAAGTGTTCATTTTTATAGCTACTTCTTCATAGTCAGCAATTATATCTGCAAATAAAGCTAATAATATTAAAATAACGATTATAGTTAAGCCTAACATAGCCATTTTATTTTTTCTTAATCTTCTCCACACTTCTGACCATTGACTTCTTTTCTTTTTATTCACCTTAGAGTCGTTTCCATTACTTTTAACACTACTATCCATTTATTTTACCTCCTTGCCTAAGTACTTAACTATCTATATTGTGATTTTATTCTTGGATCTATAAATGCATATAGCATGTCAACTAAAAGGTTAACAACACTAAAAGTTACAGATATAAATACAACGGATGCTAAAACTGTAGGACTATCTTTTTGTTTAATAGCATCAACCATTAATCTTCCTAATCCTGGCCATGAGAATACAGATTCAGTAAGTACAGCACCACCTAGCAATCCTCCAAACTGTAGACCTATTACTGTAACTACAGGTATTAAAGCGTTCTTTAGAGCATGTTTATTTATTACCTTTTTCTCTGCTACACCTTTTGATCTAGCAGTTCTTATATAATCTTGTCTAATTACCTCAAGCATAGATGATCTAGTCATACGAGTAATAATTGCAGCAGATCCAACTCCTAATGAAAATGCAGGTAAGATCAAATGTAATAAAGTATCAGAACCACTTGATGGTAAAATTCTAAATTTTACAGAAAATACTAGTATCAGCATTAAACCTAGCCAGAATACGGGCATGGAAACTCCGATTAAAGCTCCAATCATAGATATACTATCTAGTGCTGAATATTGTTTAGTCGCTGAAATAATCCCTACTGGTATTCCTATTATAACTGCAATAATCATTGCAGCTACAGTAAGCTTTAAAGTAGCTGGGAATCTTGCAAATACCTCATCAAAAACAGGTTTTTTAGTTGAATAGGATCTGCCAAAATCTCCTGTTAACGCCTTTGCAATAAATCTAAAGTATTGAACTATAAATGGATCATTTAAACCCATCTCTTCTCTTAGGGCTTCCACCTGTTCAGGTTGTGCACTTTCACCGAGTATAAGCTTCGCTGGATCTCCTGGTGTAAAGTACATAATTGTAAAAACCAAAAACGTAACTCCTAGCATTACTGGAATTAAAAGTAATAATCTACGAATAATATATTTATGCACATTTCTCCCTCCTTATCTAATAGGTATACACTATCATTGTTTCTAGTTACTACACT
The DNA here is from genome assembly GCF_002266425.1 of Tissierella sp. P1. Classification (GTDB taxonomy): domain Bacteria; phylum Bacillota; class Clostridia; order Tissierellales; family Tissierellaceae; genus Tissierella; species Tissierella carlieri. The sequence continues at coordinate 56,794 of NZ_NPMN01000012.1, read as the reverse complement.
AAAGAATTAGAAGCGAGACATGATTGTCCCGCTTCATCATAAACTTACATTTTATTCTTCGACAGTTGCACCTTCGATAGTTACATTATATAATGAGTGATGTCCAGCAGGATGTAATTTAAAACCTTTTATCGTTCTATGCTGACCAGCATTTTGATTTTTGAAGAATAAGAATAATTGAGGAGCATCTTGTACAATTAATTCTTGAGCTTCTTTATAAGCTTCTAATCTCTTTTCTTGATCTACTTCAGTTTTACCAATATCTAATAATTTATCTACTTCTGGATTGCTATAGAAAAATCTATTTCCAGCATCTCCATGCTGTGAACTATGATATAGTGCATAAAGACCATAGTCTGCATCACCAGTTACTGTAGTCCATCCAAGGATATACATATCATGTTCTCCCGCCGATGTTCTATCTAGATAAGCGCCCCATTCAACTTGTTCTATCTTAGCTTCTATACCTACTTCTTTAAGTTTAGCTTGAACTATTTCAGCTATTCTAACTCTTTCAGGCTTATCATTTGTCCAGATAGTAGTCTGGAATCCATTCTCATATCCAGCTTCTTTTAATAATTCTTTTGCTTTTTCTGGATCATATTTATAACCTTCTATATTATTATTTGCTCCAAATACTAAGTCTGTTAAAGGTGATTTAGCTGGTTCTCCTGCACCTTCAAGTACTGTAGCTATTATTTCATCTACATCTACTGCATAGTTAATAGCTTGTCTAACTCTAATGTCATCAAATGGAGCCTTCTTAGTATTGAATCCTAAGTATTCATTTGAAAATGATGGTCCTTCAATTAATTCTAATGAACTATTATCAGTAACTATTCTCTTGTCAATTGGCTCAATATCATAAGCTATATCGATTTCTCCAGTTTCAAGACCTGTAGTTCTGTTTGTTCCTTCAGTAATACTTCTAAACACAACATTCTTAACCTTTGCAGCCCCTTGGAAATATTCATCAAATCTTTCAAGAGTAATCTTATCTCCTGATTGCCAGTCCACAAATTTGAAAGGTCCAGTTCCTACTGGGTTTTGTCCATAATCAGCTCCAGCATCTGTAACAGCTTTTTCATTTAATATTGAAGAAGCAGTGTGAGTAAGATGGGATAAAAGTGGAGCAAATGGCTCAGAAGTAATTATCTGAACTGTATAGTCGTCAATAACCTTTACCTCACTAACAGGTCCAATTATATGAGCAACAGATGGTGAATTTATCATTCTTTCAAATGTAAACTTAACATCTGACGCTTTAAACTCTTCTCCATTATGGAATTTAACACCTTGAGCAAGTTTAAATTCCCAAGTTAATTCATCTATGCTTGTCCATGATTCTGCTAAAGCTGGAACCAATTCCATGTCTTCATTAGCAAATATTAAAGTGTTATAAATTTGCTTTATAACTCTTGATGATGGTTGATCATTACTTGCATGTGGATCTAATGTCTTAGCATCTGCACCTTGGGCAACTACCAAAGTATCAGCTGGGTTCTTTCTAGCAATTTCTTTATTCCCACCACAAGCTGTTAAAACAAGTGATAAAATAAGAGTAACGATTACTAGTGATAAGACTTTTTTGTTTTTAAACATTGAATCACTCCTTATTTTTTGTTTCTTAAATCGTATTAATAGTATCTTTACATTAATAAATTTACCAACATTATCCATTGTTGTATGTATTCTAAAAATTCTAAAAATACGATTTTTCGACTTTGTTCGACAATTTCCGACAAAGAAGATTATACTATACCTCCATAGATTTGACAACTAGAAAAAAATATAAATTAAGGCACTGGTATATACCAGTGCCTTGTACTATAGATTTTCTCTATAATATATGAACTTCTTATAAAATTAGATTTCTCTTAATTTTTTTAATATCATTTTTTGTTCTACTGAAGCAACTAATCTTCTTGTATAAGCCACTGTATCTGGATTAACACTCATACTATCAATTCCTTCTTCAACAAGGAATTGTGCAAACTCTGGATATTGACTGGGTCCTTGACCACAAATAGAAATTGTTTTTCCATATTTATGTGCTGCCTTTATAAGAATTGATATAGCTCTCTTAACAGCTTCGTTTCTTTCATCAAAATATCCCATATTATTCAATATACCTGAATCTCTGTCTGCTCCCATTACAAGCTGAGTAAGATCATTGCTTCCTATGCTAAATCCATCTACCATTTGAGCGAATTCTTCAGCTTCAAAGACTACTGATGGTACTTCTGCCATTATCCAAATCTTAAAGTTCTTATCTTGAACTAATCCTTCTTCCGCCATTATTTCTTTTACCTTCTTTAATTCCCATGTAGTTCTTACAAAAGGTAACATTGCATATACATTTGTCAATCCAAATTCTTCTCTAACCTTTTTCAACGCCCTGCACTCTAATCTAAATCCTTCTTCATATTCTGAAGAAATGTATCTGGATACTCCTCTCCAACCGATCATTGGATTTGCCTCTATTGGTTCGACTTCATCTCCACCTTTTAATCCTCTAAATTCATTAGTTCTAAAGTCAGACATTCTAACAACTACTGGTCTTGGATAAACTTCCCCAGCAACCATTTGAATTCCTTCAGCCATCTTATCTATTAATAATTGTCCCTGACCCGTTTTTACTAAATACATTGGATGTGCACCAATCATATTTGTAAATATGAACTCTGTTCTCATTAGACCAATACCATCTAAAGGTAAGTTTTTGTACCTTCCTATTAATGAGGGTTCTCCAAGATTCATATATATCTTTGTAGCTGTTATTGGAGCTAACCCTGCTAATATCTCTTCGCTTATTCCTACAGCTCCTCCCTCGATTTTCTTTTCTTCCTTCTCTTCTAATACAGTACCTTCATAAACTACTCCTCTACTTGCATCAACAGTTACTTCCAATCCTTCTGGTAAAATTTCACTAGCATTTTTTGCTCCTACTATACAAGGTATACCAAGCTCTCTAGATACTATAGCAGCATGGCAAGTTCTACCTCCATCATCTGTAACTACTGCTGCAGCCTTTCTCATAGCTGGAACCATATCAGGATTTGTCATTACGGTAACTAAAATATCTCCATCTTCTACTCTTCCAATTTCAGATATATCCTTAATATTTCTAACATTTCCTCTGCCAATTCCAGGGGATGCAGGTAAGCCCCTTACAAGCATTTTTAATTCTTTTTGTTCTTTTACTTCACTCACACTAACATCTCCTTTTAAAGTAGTTATTGGTCTTGATTGTAATATATATAGTTCTTTAGTATCTCTATCAAATCCCCATTCTATATCCTGATGAGCTCCATACATTCCCTCTATCTTAATCCCATAATTTACTAAAGTCATTATTTCTTCATCTGATAGACATTGATCATTTACTTTATCTTGGCCCAAATAGTCTGCAATTTTGATTTCCTCTGTACCTACTCCATCTTTCCTCTTTACTACCATAATATTTTTTTCTGCAATGTGCTTCTCTTGGATTTCTTTTAATTTCTTATTCACTAAATACTCATCTGGTGTTACTATTCCAGATACTACTGCTTCACCTAACCCCCAGCTTGCATTTATCATTATTTCATTAGTGTCACTATTTACAGGATTGGCAGTAAACATAACTCCTGATTTTTCACTGTTGACCATTTTTTGAATTACAACTGATAAAGATACATCAAAATGCTCAAAATCTTGTTTTACTCTGTAATATATAGCTCTAGCCGTCCAAAGAGATGCCCAGCATTTTCTAACATACTTAATTAGTTCTTCATCTCCACTTATGTGTAAATAAGTATCTTGTTGTCCAGCAAAAGATGCTTCTGGTAAATCTTCTGCAGTAGCTGAAGATCTTACAGCTACTTCTGGAGTAGTTAAATTGATTTTCTCACTAAATTCTTTATAAGCACCTATTATTTCTATTCTTAAATCTTCTGGTATTTTTCCACAATTTATTCTATCTTGAATAGCACGACTCACATTTTGAAGCATATCGGAATTTTCTTCATCTAATCCTCTGATTAATTCTTTTATTACTTCATCGAGCTCAGCATAGTTAATAAAATGAGTATAAGCTCCTGCTGTTATACAAAATCCTGGTGGTACATCTAACCCTTTTTGAGTCAATTCTCCTAGGTTTGCACCTTTACCTCCTACAACAGGAATATCATTTTTATTAATTTCATTAAACCATTTAATGTATTTATATTCAGTCATTAGCATATCCTCCTATTTGCTTTTATATTATATATTATAGCATATATATTTAAATGTGCCATACTATATATTATTTTTTTGAATTAATTATATTAATTATTTTTAATATTTTACCCAAAATCATTTTCTCTATAAAAGAAAAAAATCCCGTATATAACGGGATTTTTCTATAGGTATATTTAAAAGCATCCTTCTCCACAAAATAGTATTACTAAAAGAAGGAAGAAGAATAATAATGAATCATTTTCTCTTTCATTAAAGCAATCTGAAGTGCAGAATATAATAACTAATATTAGAAAGAAAAATAATAATGAGTCATCCATACAACCAAAATTTTCAAATATACCTCTTCCACATTCTCTCCTTACGCCCAAATCTTCAGTCATTATAATAACCTCCTTATATTTATTCCTCAATGTATTTTATGAAATTGAGATATAAGTGGTTACTAAAATTAAGATATTAATTGTATAAAAATAGTCAATTTGGACATATTAAATATATAAAAATTTAGGAGGAATAGTATGGATAAATTAGCATTAATACTTGTAATTATCGGCGCATTTAATTGGGGATTTATAGCATTATTTAATATTGATTTAGTTGCTAGCCTATTTGGTGGTTCTAATTCTGTATTAAGCAGAATAGTATATGGATTGGTCGGCTTAGCAGGTATTTATTCAATTAAATTTTTACTGAACGATAGAACTAGAGAGAGAATAGATTAATCTATTCTCTCTCTAGTTCTATTCTCCTGAAACTGATATATTTTTTACCTTAATTGAAGGCGAACCTACATACCCACTAAAAGGTCCAAATTCCAAGTCTTTTCCTATTTCCTCAATATCCATCAATGTTTCAAAGAAATTTGCTGCTATAGTTATCTGATTAACTGGTCTCTTAATCTTACCATCTTCTATTTCATATCCGTAGGCAGATAATGAATAATCTCCAGATACTTCATTTAAACCAGCATGTAGACCTTCTACATTTATGATACATATACCTTTATCAATACTCTCTATTAATTCTTCTAGAGTTTTACTACCCTTTTCTATATATAAATTAGTAGGTGATATAGATATTGATGATTTATATGATCTTCTGCTTCCATTTCCTGTAGATTCTACTCCGTCCTTATTTGCTGATTTTAAATTATATAAATATGAATTTAAAACTCCATGATCTATAATCTTCTTATATGAAGTCTTGCATCCCTCATCATCAAAGGTTCTAGTACCAAATCCATCTTTCAAGAAAGGATCATCAACTATAGTTAATATCTCATTTGCTATTTTAGATCCAACTTTATCCTTTAATCGTGATAAACCTTTTTGCACATTATCAGCTGATAATATTGGGGTAAAAGCAGATAAGATATCTGCAAATACAGTATTCTTAAATACAACAGGGTAATTATCTGATTTAATAGTAGTTGCCCCTAACATAGATATACCTTCTTCTACCGCTTCTTTAGCAATTTCTCTATAGTCGATCTTTTCAAGATCATTAAATATTCTATAACTTAGACCAGTTTTTGTATCTTCACCATCTTTTACAATTATGGAAATATAACAAAATCCTCCACTAAATTTATCAGATAAATTTACTCCTTTGGTATTTATTATATATCTATCCCTTTGGAATTCTTGATAGGCACATACTTGTATAGCTGATACTCTGCTATCTATAGCTAATGCTTCTTTTTCCAAGTTTTTCATAAAAGCTATCTTATCTTCCATAGGAGTTTTTTCTAGACTGTCATTATAATTATTTATTTCTTCATATTGATTTGAACCAGCAAAAATTATCTCTTTATCTAAAGAATCAATATATTTACTATTTTCAAAGGCTTCATCAATCAGCATATCTATGGAAGATTCATCTATTTTTTCTGTATATGAATATCCCATTTTTCCTTCATGCACTCCTCTTAAAGATAAACCTCCTGATTCTGAAATGCTATATTTATCTAATTCTCCACCAAACACACCAATTTCAATTTCCTTTGACCTTTCTATGAAGACTTCTAGATCCTCCATCTTTTCTTTACCTTTGTTAAACAATTTATCTGCTAATGCTCTATAATCCATATTATTCATCCCCCCTTCTTCCGCCAACTGTTATGGACTTTATCCTAAGAGGCGGCTGACCTAAGCCTGCTGGTATAGAACCGCTATCTGCACCACACATACCCTGTCCTAAAGATAGATCATTGCCTACCATATCAATAAGCTCTAATACCTTAATACCATTACCTATTAATGTGGCACCTCTTACAGGTTTTAAAATCTTCCCATTTTGAATTAAATAACCTTCCATAACTGCAAAATTAAAATCTCCTGTAGCAGGATTCACAGATCCTCCACCTAATTTTTTAGCATATAGACCTTTTTCAGTATTTGATATTATCTCTTCTAGACTTGAAGTGCCAGCAGCTATATAAGTATTATTCATTCTAGAAGTAGGAGCAAATTTATAGGACTGTCTTCTGCCTGAGCCAGTGGAGTCCATATTCATTCTTCTACCATTTAGCTTATCAATTAAATAGGATTTCAAAATTCCATTTTCTATAAGTATATTCTTTTGTGTTGGAGTACCTTCATCATCTATATTAGTAGTGCCCCATTCATTAATCATAGTTCCATCGTCTATTGCAGTTAATAAGGGTGATGCTACTAACTGTTCTAATTTATTAGCAAATACCGATGTACCCTTAGATACAAAAGCTGCCTCTAGTGCATGACCACATGCCTCATGGAATAGAACTCCACCAAATTCATTGTCCATAATAACTGGCATAACACCTGATGGACAATGCTCTGCATGTACCATAGTTTTAGCAATTCTTGAAGCTTCTCTACCTATTTCCTCTACATTAACCTTATCAAAAAATTCAAATCCCATAGATGCACCTGGACCATAATATCCTTCCTGCATTTCTCCATCCTTAGATGCAACTGATGAAACAATAAATCTAGTTCTAACTCTTTTGTCTTCGGCTATTAATCCATCAGTATTAGCTATCAGTACATTCTGCTCTTCATCAAGATAACTTACCATTGCCTGTGATATAACAGAATCGTAATTTTTTGCAGCTTCATAGCCCCTTTTCATTAAATCTATCTTTTCTTTCTTTTTAACAGTTGATGGCATTATTTTAATTGGGTTATAATTACTTACATTAGATTTTATAAAATTCAACCTTAAATCAACTGCTGTCCCCTGTAAAGCAGATGCTGCTTCTTTAGCAACTTTTATTAAATTTTCCTCTGTAGAATCATTCGTAAAAGCATAAATACAATTTAATTTATCGAATATTCTAATGCCTACTCCATAGTCCCTACCAGAAATATTATTTTCAATAAGTCCACCAACTAATTTAATACTAGAATTGTACTTATCTTCAACAAAAATTTCCGAAAAATCTCCACCTTTAGACAAAGCTGCATAAAGTACATTCTCTATTACATTTTTTTTCTAACAAAAAAATCCCTCCCTTTATTTGTATTTATCATTATTATATAATATTATTTCGGGACTGGAAATAGTTTTTTGAAAATAAAAAAGGCTTCCATGTAAACACTGGTACGTTAAGGAAGCCTTTTATGAAACTCAGTTATGTCAATGTTAGATTAAGATTGAATATAACTTTCCTATATGTCATGAAAAACATTAGATATTCTGCCCTTCTTAAAAGAAATCACCTAGGAAGAATAATAGTATAAGTATCCATATTATGCCGCCATTTCCAAATATTCCCCCAAATCCTCCGTCGCAGCGATCTCTATCACAGTCATCATTAAATAGTAATAGGAATATAAATATAATGATTAGTATCATACTGTTATCTTCGCCACCAAACAAGCCATTTAACATAAAAACAACCTCCCTATATTAGACTAATACATATTATTCTTATAGGGAGGTTTTGGTTACAATAGGTTCTTTTCCTTTCCAAGCTCTACTATGGATTTGGTAGAAATATTTTCCTTTGGAATATTGAGTAACTTAACTATATCTTCAAGTTCATCTTCATCATTAACTTCAATCTCCATATAAGGATAAGGGTAAGTTAAATCATCCCATTTATCTAAATCAAATCTTGCATTATTTAAAATATAAGAAGTTCTTTCCTTAAAGCCTTCTTGAATAACATAATATCCTAAGGATTCTAGGATTTCCAACATAGCATTTTTATCGCATATATCTGTATTAATTTCAATATTCTCTCGAATACCTTCTCTATTAATGTTCTTCTTCATAGTTAATGTTAGCTTAGTATCTTCAGTTAAAATTGATTTAGTTTCTCTTATTCTTAAATAACTATCTAGCTTGCTTTGAATAAAACTTTCTTTAGAATCAATTAATGTATTTACTTGAAGTTCTTTATCTATTAATGTAGCACCTAAAGACATCAACTTTGATTCCATCTCTTTTAAATCTATGTTTAAAACTTTTACTTCAAGTTCCTTCATCTTCATTTCCTCCATTAGCCATTATAAGCTTCTTCATCAACTATAATAGTTACATCTGGATGAAGAAGTAAAAAAGATACTGGAAACATAGTAGTAACCTTATTATCATTTAATAATCTTTTTATAACCGGCGCTTTTTTTCTCCACTGGCTAAAAGTATTATTTTTCTTGCTCTTAATATACTCCCCATCCCCATTGTTATAGCAGTCTTTGGTACTTCCTCCAGTGAATCAAAAAATCTAGAATTTACCTCTATAGTATTCTCTGTTAGTTTAACAACAGATGTACCTGCAGATAGAGCTTCATCTGGCTCATTAAAAGCTATATGTCCATTTTCACCTATCCCAAGTACTTGAATATCTATTCCACCAGCCTCATTTATCATTTCGTCGTATCTCTTACAATATTCCTCAATATTCTCTGCCTTTCCATCTGGGACATGAGTATTTTCCTTATTTATATTAATATACTTAAAAAGTTCGTTATCCATGAAATATGCATAACTACTCGGATGTTCCTGAGAAAGTCCAACATATTCATCTAAATTAAAGGTTTTAACTTTAGAAAAATCTAATCCTTCTTCTTCATACGCTCTTATCATCTCTTTGTACATACCGATTGGTGTACTTCCAGTAGCTAACCCTAATACAATATCTGGCTTACTTGCTATGGATTCTATAAATATCCTTCCAGCTGTCTTACTTATTGCCTCATAATTTTTTTCAACTAATATTTTCATATTTTCACTCCCTACAATATTTTTTTTGGAACAAAATCAATATAATCACTAGATATACAGTGAATTTCAATTCCTTCAACTACTCCTTCAACAGCATATTTATGTCCTTCAGAATGTAAATGTCCATATACACAAATATCACCATTATATTCTTTTACTATATCAATAAATCCATTCGGACTACAATCAATATTAAATGGTGGATAATGTAAAACTACTATAATTTTTTCCACACTTTCCCTTAAAGAATCTAAAGATAGTTTCAATCTATTTAATTCTCTATTAAATACCTTATAATCTTGGTCTTCAACTGTATCCGCATCTATAGATGACCATCCCCTAGTGCCTACAATTCCAATGTTATTATATATATAGCTGTTATTCTGAAGAAAGTTAATTGTTTTAAGTCCAAGATTATTTAACTTTCTTAAGCTATTCCACCAATAGTCATGATTTCCTTTTATAATTATCTTTTTTCCAGGTAATTCATCTATTTTCAATAGATCTTCATAAGCTTCTTCAAGTTTCAATGCCCAAGATATATCTCCAGCTAACAACACTAGATCGTCTTCCTTTATATTAGCCTTCCAATTATCTATTATTTTTTCTTCGTGATTTAACCAGTTATCACCAAATATCCCCATGGGTTTATCACCAGTATTATCAAAATGTAAGTCTCCAATAGCAAATATCAATATACCACCTCAGTTAATGTTGTTGATGAACATTAAGTTATAACCTAGTGTTTTCAACATATTCTTAGTTAATGTAATACTTTACCTTAAGTTAATTAAATTAAACTTAGCTCCCAAGTCTTCTAATGCCTTTTTCTCACGATTATGACAAGTAAATAAAATAACCTGCCTTTCGTTTCCAATATCAGTTAAAAACTCTATGATATTTTTAAGTCTGCTATCATCATATTGAATAAAACAATCGTCTAAAATTAAAGGTAATTTATTATCTACCATAGAATTAATTATCCCAAATCTAAGAGAGAAATACAATTGATCTATTGTTCCACCACTTAAACTATTTATATCTATTATTTCCCTGGTAATGGGATTTTCAACACTAATGTTTAAGGATTCACTAATCTTAATATTATTGTATTTTCCTTCTGTAATTTTTTCAACTATTTTACTAACCTTTTTATTTATTTCTGGAGTAAACTGACTATGAATATCCCTTGATAATTCTTCAATAGCCTGGGCCGCAATTTCAAGAGATTTATATTTATTTTCTAATTCTTCCTTATATTTTATCTTTCTCTCAATTTCTTCCTCTATTACAACCAACCTTTCCATATCTTTACCTAGGATATTAAGATTCTCCTCTGCTCCCCTTAGTGCAATTTTTATATCCGAGATATTCTCATTAATTCTATCAATTTGATATTTTATTTGATTTTTATCCATATCTTCAATGCTATTATTTATATCTAAATAAAAATTACCAAGTTCAGCAGTTAGATTCTCTATTGTATGTTGTCCCAATACCTTCCTAAGAATTTCCTTTTTCCCTTCTGATTCTCTAATATATTGTTCATACATATTTCTTTTATCTAAGCTATAATTAAACTCCTGGATATCCTTAACATTATTTTCAGTAAATATTGCTTCAAGTGTAATTAAATTCTGTTTTCTATTAAATTCATCTTCATAAATTCTATCTAGTAATAACCCTCTCTTAGTTTTTAGTTCATTGTATAATTCAATCTGTTCCTTTTGTCTATAATACTCAATTTGTAATCTATCTAATAATTTCTTAAATTCCATTTTGCCCGTAGTATTATATTTTTCCAATAAACTTTTTTTCAATTTTTCTATTTTCTTCAATTCTAGATTGTTTTTCTTTCTCTCTATTATATATATCTTCTATTTTTCTACTTATATCTTCTATAATATATTTGAGATTATTAACTTTATTAGTATAATAGCCTCCAATGGAACCGAAGACTATAAATAAGATACCAATTGGTAAATACTTTTTAGTAATTATGGCTATAATTGTAGCACCAAATGCAATTATAGCTAATATAATGGAAAAAATTTGAATAACTTTATACTTTGAAGATTTACCCTTAAGTTCTTTATAATCTCTTTTTAAAAATTCTATTTTATTATCTTCTTTATTATAGAAAATTGTATTTTTTTCTTCCTCTAATTCCTCATAATAGTTATAGTCCTTACTTATTTCTTCAATTTTCTTCCCATAAATATCATTATATCCTTCGTTATCCATAGATTGTAATCTATTTTCTATATTTTCTAATTCAAATTTAGATTGAACAATATTCTTGTCTATAAAATCAATGGCATTACTTAGGTTAATACTTTCCTTGTATTGATCCATAGATATATTGGCATAACTTGATAATTTGTCTATTTTTGAATTTAAATTTGCAATCTCATCTGACAGTATCTTAGCCTCTTCTAATGTCCTTGCCTTTTCTAATATTTCAACCTTTGATAACTTTTCTCTTAATCTAGATAAATTTCTCATTTCTATTTCCAAATTATTATTTAATCTTATTTTCTCTTCTAGATAATATTGGTAAGCATCCTTTTCTGAAAGTATATTGCTTTTTTCCTCTTGGAGTCTTTCTATATCTCTAAGATTTTTAGCATAGGGTTTTGTTGATGCTCTATCAGTTCCAATTTCCCCCATTCTTACTTTCAACTCAGATATAGCCTTATCAACTGATATATTATCATCTAGAGTTGTGGTAACATTAATTAACTTTTCCGTCACTTCAGCAGCTAATTTATCATCTGTCTTTGTACCTAATTGTTTAATAAATATCGTATTAGAAAAAACTCTAGTATTAAAACCAAAGAAATGAATACCTGGCTGCAGTACTCTCCCTGAACCAGCCTCTATATTTTTAGTGATATCTACTCCAGTAGTTTCATCTAAAACCTTTGTATTCTCTTCTCCTTTAGTAAAATTTCTTTCGATTCTATAGAACTTCCCATTATATTTAAAGCGTATAATACCTGCATATCTATTGTTAGTCCAAGGATTATACTTCTCGTATTCTGGCAAATAATCTGTTCTCTTTATATTGAGCTTCAAAAAACCATAAAACATGCCATCAATAAAACTATGCAAAGTTGATTTGCCTGCTTCATTTTCTCCATATATAAGATTGATACCATCTTTCAAAACTATATTTTTATTTTTAAATTTTCCAAATCCAATTAAATTAAGTTCTTTAAGAAGCATGTCTAATTTCTCTCCTTTAAGAGTACTTCTAATCCCATATATAAAGCATCCTTTACTATAGGGTTGTCCAAATTCTTCTTTTTCATAGAATCTATAAATCTTCCAATTATATTTCCTTGATTCTCCTTTTCTAACTGTTCTAAATCATAGTCTAATATAGTGTTGTTGACTAATTCTATATGATAAAAATCATTGTTCAAATCTTTATTTAAATTTTCAACTACAATATCTTTTTGAATAAATCCCTTAAGATTTATTCTGTAGAAATCTATCTTTTTATTTCCTATACTAGCATTTCTTATCTCATTAATTATATCAGGATAACCCATATTTTCATCTATTATTACTTCAGTTTCAATAAATCTTCTTTTACTAAAAGGAACAAATTCAAATTCTATTTTTTTATTATTTATCATCCCTTTAATTATACCTCTTTCTCCTAGTTCTCCAAAGTCCAATGGCTCTGGGCAACCTGAATATGCAATTTTTTCAGATATAATCTGAGGTTTATGAATATGCCCCAATGCTATATAATCCATATTTAAATTATTTAGCTCCTGAAGATTTAAAGGAAGATAAGATGAATTGTTGGATATATCACCATGTAATACTAATATATTATTCTTTGTATTATCTAATTTATTTTCTAATCCATTAAATAAATTGTTTGTACGAATTTCAACAGTATCCCAGCTGTATCCATATATTACTGTGTTTAAGTCCCCAAACTCTTTTTTATTGATTCCTTCTCCATCAAAAATAGTAACATTACTGGTCCATTCAACTCTAGTATATAGGGATTTTCTCCCCTTAAAATCATGATTTCCAGCTGATATGATTATATTAACATTCTCTGCAGTTTTAAAAGTATCTCTTACCCTAGTAATATCCCCTATAGTAAAATAGGCTTCTTCGAATAAATCTCCAGCAATTAATAAAAAATCAACTTTATTATCCTTAGCATATTTCACTATTCTTTCAAATGTAGACCATAATTCGTTTCTTCTTTCTATTGCTTTTTCTTGTTGGAAAGAAACATTTTTAAACTTTAGACCTAGGTGTAAATCTCCTGTATGTATAAACTTAACCAAAATATCCCTCCTCCAAATTATGGTACTAAAATTATATCATATAATTACAGATAGATACTAATTAAAAAGAAAAGCCAGCTTAAAAAGCTGACTTCATTATTTAAGATATCATTCTCCCTAATGGTCCATTTTCATCTATAATATCTTCTATTTCATATATGGAAATAGGAAAGTAAAGTATTCCATATACATATGGTGCTATTTCATACTCTTGAAAGAATATAGTTAAGGACAAATCAGCTATATAAAAATCTTGATTTGGCTTTATATGTTCAAATTCTCCTAAGGTCTGGATATCTCTATCCTCAATTTGTTCCTTAACTTCTTCAGACAAAACTTTAATATAATCTGAACCCGGCTTAAAAAGCTCTGGTAATTCATATAGTTTCCCAGTTTCTATATCAAATGTCAATCCTTTGACTATTGTTAAGCCATGGGCTCCACCAGAAAAAGCATAGTTTATTAAAGTTAAGGAGAGTATACCTTTTTGATTATTTTTAAGTTCCCATGTGCCTGTTATCTGCGTTTCTGGGTTATCATAATACCCTTGTTGATTTATTTGATTATACATTACTTCTAATATTACATCATTAATCTTGTCCTCCACATATATATTTTCCAGCCCATATACTTGAGGATAATATATTTCAAGCCTACGCATATCTAATTTTAAGGTTTTTATTTCAACGGGAAAAATATTTTCATTCATGATTTTCACTCCTTTTTTATTCGTTAATATAAAATATGCATTATTAAGGAGTTAGTGCTGATTTTTTATAACTGTAATAACCAGCCTTCAATTTCTTTAGTGAATCCTGAATTATTTCCTGTTTGTCTCATAGCTTGAATATATGATTTTATTGGTTTTTTATAATCGTACTTTTCTATCCAAGGTAACAATATTTCCTTACCATAAAAATCATATAGTGAACTTGCTATATAATAACCCAAAGAATAAATATCTAGCTTTTCCATTTCTAGGTAATTTATATTACCTTCTCTTATCCCTAACAAAATATAGTTTAGCTGTGAAAACTTTTTACCTATTAGCTTCATCTTTTCCTTGGTAATGGTTCCTATAGGATCATCTTTTTCTAAAATGCTACCATGCTGTATTAGACATGCAGTCCCTTCTTCTAATATTTTTCCTAAAATTTCATAAGTATATCTATTATTAATATTATCAATGAATAAATTTTTAAATTTATTATTTAAAGAAACTAATCTACAATGAAATAATTCATGGCTAATCACCTTAGTAAATTCATCTAAGTCATTAAAATATTTTATGTAATTAATAAAAATATCTTTTCTATATACTGTAAAACCTCCATCTATACCTCCTGCATAAAGATAAATATTAGGTTGAATTTTTATATTTTTAGGAATAAAATTATATACCTTAGATAATGATTCATTTATAATCGTCTCTCCATTCTTATCTATATATAGTAGTGATTTCTTTAGTCTAGATACATCTTCTCTTAATATATAAAAATCATATATATCCTTATACTCATTGTCTTCTTCTAATTTTATTAATTCTGCTATTATCTTTGATTTACTTATATCTCTATTGAAGCTCTTTTCATGATCTATAAATCCCTTTGTACCCTTTGATTTTGTAAACTTTATTAAAGTATCATAATTTAGGTAATAATCTTCAAATATTTTTTCTAATAATTTAATTCCCTCAATATTAATTTTCACAAGAAACTCCTCTCCTAAAGCGTTATACTAAATATATATGGCTTTAAAAGAGGAGTATTCTTTATTATTATTTAATTAATTTAGATAATACTTTAAATTCTGGAGTACCAGCAATTTTAAGAAGATCAAATACAATTGCTTCAGTATTTGATATAACTGCTCCAACATCTTTCATAAGTTCTAATCCATTTAAAAAGTTTTCTTTAGTTCTTGAACATACAGCATCTCTCGCAATAAATACCTCATATCCATTATCTATTAAATCTCTAGCCGTTTGAAAGACACATATATGAGTTTCCATCCCTGTTATAATTACTTTTTTTCTACCGGTAGCATCTAATGTTTCTTTGATTTTACCTATATATGCAGAAAAATTAGTTTTTTCAAATGCCTCCATATTATCTACAGCTTCCTTTATCTCAGCTACTGTAGGACCTATTCCCTTCGGATATTGTTCTGTAACAATAATAGGCACGTTCATTTCTTTAGCCGCAGTAATCAATATCTTTGTGTTATCGATTACTTGTTCCTTATATTTCATTATAGAAGCTAATTTCTCTTGAATATCAATAATAAGTAATGCTGTGTTATCTCTGTTTAATGTATATCTATCCATTATATCACTCCTCTACTTAATAATTAATAGGATAAATTTCTATTTGACTCATAAGTCTTTTAATATCACTTGCTTCAATCTTCATTATATCTGATTCTAAATTAGATACAATATTAAATGCTTGTCCTAATCTTATGGTCATTTCAATGTCATAATTTCTATTGATCCCTAAGGCAAATCCCGCTGACATACCATTATAGTCTATATTAGCTATTGTATTGCCTAGATAAGGAATCTCCACCCTATAACCTCTATCTTGTCCAAGTACTAAACTTCCTCTATTTTGTAAATCTATAACTATAAACTCTACACCTCTGTCAAGGATATATCTACCGGATTTAATTATTTCATTTTCGAAATGTAAACTTACTTTAAGAATATCTTCAAGTTCTCTTTGATTAAGTATTACCATATAAGGAGTAGCATCAATTCCATAGGATAATCCATCTTCTCCTATATCTAGGATAAATTTTTTTCCCCTTTTATTAGCTAAGGTTATTAAGTCAAAGTAAATATCCTTTGGTACACCTTGGGGAAGAAGAGAACCTAATCCACAGATAATATTAGCTCTTTCAATTAGCCGAGAATATAGCTCATAAAAACTCACTACTTCCTCTCGAGTAATCCTAGGTCCTTCTTCTAATATAGTGGTATCATTCTCATTATCTTTTAATCTAATTATTGTTCTAGTTTCCTCTTTTATAGGTATAAATTCATGTGCCATCTTCATCTCTGTTAATCTTTTATGAAAATATTCTCCATTTATACCACCAAGAAATCCAGTAATGAAAGAATCTTCATTAAAGGCATCTAATAAAATTGAAGAGATGAAAGCTTTTCCACTAGGGTTACAACTAAAGGATTTAGTGTTATTGTTCTTGCCTAGATATACCTTGTCTAATGTATAATTTCTATCCAAATTAGGATTCAAATCTATGTTTAAAATCACATTCTCCCCCCTTTATACAATGCACAATTGATAATTCACAATTAAAACCAAAATCTTAGTTTCTACTTAAACAACTACTAAGTAGAAGTAATAACCTTTTTGCTTTTACAGTGCTTTCTTATAGATACTCAACACATCTTCATAGTCTAAGGCCTTGAAGTTGCCAACAGTTCCTCCGACGTAATCTATTACATCTCTAGCCATGATCTCAAGTTTGTGTTCATCTATGCCTACTTCTCTGAGGGTCATTGGAATATCCAAGGATTTGAAAAACTCACTAGTCTTTTCAATAGACATCTTAGCTATTTCCATATCATCAAGACTTGAATCTATATTCCATACATTTACACCATACTCTACAAATTTCCATATAGTATTTTCATCTAATACATGTTCCATCCAATGAGGTGTTAGTATTGCTAATCCTATACCATGTGTAATATCATAGTATGCAGATAGTTCGTGTTCTAATGGATGAACTGCCCAAGCAGAGTCTTTTCCATATCCTAATAATCCATTTATAGCTAATGAAGAGGCCCACATAAGGTTTGCTCTTGCCTCATAGTTTTCTGGCTCATCTATAGCAATTCTACCATATCTCATACAAGTCTTCAGAATCGATTCTGCCAATCTATCCTGTAAATATGCTCCTTTTTCATTGCTAAAATATTCTTCAAAAGTATGGCTCATAATGTCAGCTACACCAGATGCTGTCTGATATTTTGATACAGTATAGGTATATGTTGGATCTAAAATTGAAAACTTAGGAAACATTCCAGAGTGGCCAATTCCATATTTTTGATTAGTTTCCATATTACTTATAACAGCACCAGCATCCATTTCTGAGCCAGTAGCTGCTAATGTAAGTATAGTTCCAATAGGTAATACTTTTTCAATTTTTGCTTTACGAATTACTAAATCCCACGGATTACCATCATAATAATATGCAGCAGCTATAACCTTACAGCAATCTATAGTACTTCCTCCACCTACAGCTAAGATAAAATCAATATTATTATCTCTACATATCCTTACGCCTTCAGCTACAGATTCTACTCTTGGATTTGGCTCTATTCCAGAAAGCTCATAATAGGGTATATTATTCTCTCTTAAAATCTCAACCACCTTGTCATATAGTCCAATCTTTTTAATACTTCCTCCACCATAAGCTAAAAGCACCCTAGAGCCATATTTCTTTATCTGTTTTCCTAGAACTTCTATTTTCCCTTCACCAAAGAAAATTTTAGTAGGAATATTATAGTTAAAATTAAGCATATCATCATCTCCCATATAATATTTATCTTACTATTAATACCCAAAGAAATCTATTTTAACTTAAAAAACAGCTTTCCTTCTCTTAATTCTTTATTTAGCTTGCCTGTACAATATAAATGTTCTAGATGTGACATAGCTTCACCTGCCGCAAACCATTTCTGTGGAATAGGAAAATCCTCCCAATCCCTAGCTCTAATACTCCAATGCATCTGTGCAGCTACATCTCTTACAGATAATTCTCCATCCTTTAATATATGAACAATTTCACCAAGTCTTTCTTTATGATGGAATATTAATTCATTTATTCGTCTAGTATGATCTCTGATTATATTTCTATGGGCAGAAAATAAATAATCTATATCATAGGAATATACTTTTGCTAAACTATTAAAATATGTTGCTAATATATTCTCTTCAAATCCCCAAAACCCTATATTAGGTGTAATCTTATCTAATATATGATCACCACAGAAAAATAGCTTATGATTTCTTTCATACAGTCCAATATGTCCTGGAGTATGTCCTGGAATATCGATTACTTCAAAAAAATATATTCCTACCTGTATGCCTTTTCCTTCTTTCAAGTAGGTAAATTCCACAGGCTCTTTTAAACAATATCTATATCCTGGATGCTCAGAAAAGGTCACCTTATCTCTTTCTAAATCAAGCAAAATCTTAAATTCTTCAAACCTTTCCCAATAATCATTTCCTGTCATTTCATTGATTAATCTTCCATCTATTTCACCTGCATAGATTTTTACTCCTGCTTCTTTAAATATGGAGGCCATTCCTGAATGATCTGCATGTAGATGAGTTATAAACAGTTCTGTATCTTTTATATCTATATTCAGTTCTTCTAACCCATTGAAAAGAGCATCAATACATTCCTCCCTGTTAAATCCAGTGTCTATTATCAGAGATTTATCGTTACCTTTTATTACATAAGAATTTAATGCCTTTAAAGGATTGTTAGGTAGTATCACTTCTATCATATATATATCCTCATATACCTTTGTAATCAATTTTTTCACCCCACCTTAGTATATTAACTATATGATATTTTTTTATTTATGTATTGTCAAATGAATTTAAAATAGGGACACTAATATGCCCCCATTATCCTACCACACTTATTTATTAACTACATAATTCTATCTTAAAATTCCATTTTATTCAAAATTCAATGACTAAAAATCATACTATCTCTAACCCTTATATAGATGAGCTATTTATATCGATAAATTTTCCAATTCCTAGCCTATTGAACCTAGAAAATCTTTCCGTATGAATTTTATAATACACCCAAAATATAACTTGTGTTAGTATATAGTTATGGACACAAAATTAAGTGAGCCAGCAGTTCAGAAAAATTATTAGATTCCCAAGAATCACCTACGTCTGATAGGCAAAAAACAAACTTGGAAATAACCTGTAGAATATGAAGAAACATATAAAATATTGAGGAGGATATTATGGATTATATTGAGTTTATTTGGGGGATATTAGTTATGCTTATTATTTTCATAGTGTTAATAAATTTTTGGATGAAAGTTTCAAATTTTATTGGGGAAAAGCTTGTTAAAATGATTATCTTTTTTATAAGCTCACTAAAAAACAAAAAAACATAGATAAGCAATTAATATTTTTCTAGTTAATTTACAGACTATCTATTGCTAGAAAGTATTTATTCGTATGTGTTATATATTGTTCTTATTAGTTTTATTGTTTTCCATAGTCATTGCTTTTTTGAAATAAACTGAGCACTCATTTCTCACTCAGTTTATTTTATTCTGCCCTAATACCTTCCTTGCTATGGTTACAGCATCCCTTGCATCTTTAGCATAGAAATCTGCCTTTATCATATTAGCATACTCCTCATTTAGCACTGCTCCTCCAACCATAACTACAAAATTGGAATTTTCTTTTTTTAAAGTCTTTATTGTATCCTCCATATTCTTTACTGTTGTAGTCATTAAAGCGCTAAGTCCTATGAGCTTAACATCATTTTTAATTGCTTCTTCTACTATCTTTTCCTTGGGTACATCTTTTCCTAAATCTATAATTTCATAGTTATAATTCTCCAATAGAACTTTCACTATATTTTTACCTATATCATGGATATCTCCTTTTACCGTAGCTAATATTATCTTGCCCTTAGAAATTTGAAGTTTCGATTCTCCTATTAAACCTTCCTTTATGATTTCAAAGGAGTTCTTTACAGTTTCAGCTGACCGTATTAGCTGAGGAAGGAATATCTCTCCCTTTTCATATTTCTCCCCCATCAGATCCAATGCAGGGACTATATATCCATTAACTATATCTAGGGGCTCCTTATATAATAGTAACTTTTCAGTTGCATCTTTAGCTTCTTCTTTAATTCCTTTTAATATTATATTAAACAAATCTTCTCCATTGGTTTTATAAATCTCTTTGGAATCACTTTCATTCCTTATATTTTCGTAGGAGTTAATATATTCCTTAGCTCCTTTGTCATCATTCCATAATACTTTAGATGATATTATTGTATCCATCATTTCCTTGTTCAATGGATTTATTATAGGTAAATCCAAACCTGCATATATACTTGATGCCAAGAATGTTCTATTTAACAATTCTCTATTTGGTAGTCCAAAGGACACATTGGATACTCCAAGGACAGTCTTTACTTTTAATTTCTCCTTTACTAATTCAATAGCCTTTAATGTTTCCTTTACACCTTCTTGCTGTGCTGCAGCTGTTAATGTCAGGCAATCTATATAGATATCCTCTTTATCTATATTATATTCCTCTGCTCTTTTTACAATTTTTTCTGCAATCTTAAATCTTTCTAAAGCAGTTTTTGGTATTCCTCTTTCATCTAATGTAAGACCTACTACAGAAGCACCATATTTTTTTACTATAGGAAGAATCTTATCTAAGCTTTCATCCTCTCCATTTACTGAATTAACTATAGCTTTACCATTATAAATTCTTAATCCTTTTTCAATAACTCTAGGATTAGTAGAATCAATTTGGAGAGGAACATCCAGTATAGATTGTATTTCTTTAATAACCTTAACCATGGTTTCTTCTTCATTTATCTCTGGCAACCCTACATTTACATCTAAGATATCTGCTCCTGCTTCAACTTGAGCTATGGCTTCTCTTAATATATAATCTATATCTCCCCTGACTAAGGCTTCTTTGAAAAGTTTTTTTCCTGTAGGGTTTATCCTTTCACCGATTACCTTTACTTCATCAATAACTACTGCATTTGTAGGAGTACATATACTATTTATAGGATAATATTCTCTATCTTGTACTACAATATTATTTAAAGCACTAACTAAAGCCTCTATATGCTTATCCGTTGTTCCACAACATCCCCCTATAACCTTTACACCCTTTTCTCCAAATCGCCTTCCATATAATGCAAACTCCTCTGGAGAGATATTAAAAACTGTATTTCCATCAACTATAGATGGCAGTCCTGCATTTGCTTGAACCATAACTGGCACTTTAGAAATCTTTAATATTTCATCTACTATAGGTTCTATTTCTTTAGGACCTAACGAGCAATTAACTCCCAATGCATCTACTCCTAATCCTTGCAGTACCATGACCATAGATATAATATTACAACCTGTAAAAGTTCTTTTATCTTTTTCAAAGCTCATGGTGCAAAACACTGGTAAATCTGAATTTTCCTTAGCTGCTAATATAGCTGCCTTTGCTTCATATAAATCTGTCATAGTTTCTATCAGTATTAGATCTACTCCGTTTTTTACCCCCTGAATCACTTGATCTTTAAAGATATTATAAGCATCTTCAAATCCCAATGTTCCCATAGGCTCTAATAACTCTCCAATAGGTCCTATATCTAAAGCTATATATACATTTTTTCCGTCAATAGCTTCTTTTGCATTTTTAACTGCCCTATGAATTATTTCTTCAACAGTATAACCGCTATTTTTAAGTTTAAGTTCATTGGCACCAAATGTATTAGTAGTTATAATCTTTGAGCCTGCCTCTATATATTTCTTATGGATTTCAACTATTATTTCAGGTGATTCAATATTTAATTTTTCTGGTAATTCACCTATCTTTAGTCCTCTGCTTTGAAGCATAGTACCCATAGCTCCATCAAATATTATAATTCCTTCATTTAAAAAATCTCTAAGTCCCACATCTAGCATCTCCCTTACTAAAATTACATGTAGCATATTTATTACAGTTTAAACAGCTAATTTCTTCTGCCTTACTATCTATGTCTATGATTCCTGCTATTGCTGTAACTGATTTTCTAGGTATTAATATACTTTCAGATGAAGCCATAAGTCCCATGGATTTTTTTGCTCCCAATACTTCCAAAAAATCACTTTGGATATTCAATGGGAAGTCTCCATAGCCAGGACTATATCTAGAAGTTAATTTTTTATTATCTTGGGCTATAATATCACTTATATCTTTACATAATCTATTACATATTTCTTCAATAGCAGCAGTAGCACAAGCATCCAATATCAATGCCTTTGTCATATTAGTTTTTTCATAGTACCTTATTTTAGTATCCACATCATGACCTAAAGTTGCAGCCATTAGTACACAAGACTCTGATTTGTTTAAATGTTTCTTAATATCATTTCCTATTAGTTTTAGACTGCTATTATCTAACAATAGCTTACCCTTCCTCTTTGAAATACAAAAAAATCTATAAATATATTTCTCTTTCTTTAAATAATTTATTTCATCTATAGATTCTTCGATTATCATATTAGTAACACTGTCTATTTCTTGATTCTTATATCCTAAATATCTTAAAATTTCAGTCTTATTTCTTTCAATTCTATCCATGAATTATCACAACCTCTTTATATCTTTATATTAAATGAAATTTACAGACTTTCAGTTCTCTTTAATGATGCTGTAACTACTCATTGATTATTAAATCACCTTTTTTCTATTTATGGAGCTTACTATAAATTCAATATTATTAGTTATACTTTTAGCTATATAAGGATTATTCATAGTATATAAATGAATTCCCTTAATCCCAGATGATGCTAAATCTACTATTTGTTCCAGTGCGAAGGCTATTCCAGCATCCCTTAAAGCAAGCTTATCATATTCATATTTATTCATAATTCTAAGGAACTTATTTGGAAGTGAAGCTCCGCAAAGGGAGATTACTCTTTCTATTTGCTTTTTATTTATTACTGGCATAATTCCTGCCTGTATTGGAGCTTTAATTCCTTTTTGTTCTGCCTTATCTAAGAGATTATAGAAATGGGAGTTATCAAAGAAAAGTTGAGAAATAAAATAATCTGCACCAGCCTCTTCCTTTAATTTAAGTATTCTAATATCTTTATCAATATCTTTTTTGCTTTCTATATGTCCCTCAGGATAGCAAGCGGCAGCTACTCCAAAATCTCCATTTTGTTTTATATATTGTATAAGTTCTTGAGAGTTATTGAACTCTCCTACTCCTATGCTTCCAATATCACCTCTTAGGGCTAATATGTTATTTATACCTTTCTCTTCTAGTTCTTCTAGTACACAATCCATATACTCTTTACTAGAACCTATACAAGTTAAATGTGCTAAAGATTCAATATTATATCTATCCTTGATTAAATGTGATAACTGACAGGTTCTGTTGTTGTTAACACTACCCCCTGCTCCATATGTAACGCTTATATAATCAGGATTTAAAACACTTAATTCTTCTATGGTATCATATACTGTCTCTATTGGATAGTCAGGCTTAGGGGGGAATATCTCAAAGGAAAAAACTAAGTTTTTCTTATCAAATAATTGTTTTATATTCATATTTGCCTCCTTTAATATCTCATTATAATATTTCAATTTTATATAGATAATTATTAGGCAAATTGCTAAAACTCTTGAAGTTCTAGCAATTTGTCTATAATATGTGCTGCTTTAAGATCTTACTGCTCTCTCAAGTGCTTGCTCAATGTCTTCTATTAAATCCTCTACATCTTCTATTCCTATTGATAATCTTATTAAGTCTGGAGCAACACCTGCTTTTATTTGGTCTTCCTCATTTAGCTGTGAATGTGTAGTACTAGCCGGATGAATGACAAGAGATTTTGCATCAGCCACATTTGCAAGGTGTGAAAATATCTCTAGTGATTCTATAAATCTCTTTCCTTCTTCAACTCCACCCTTTATTCCAAACGTAAATATAGACCCTGCTCCTTTAGGAAAATACTTCTTAGCAAGATAGTTGTATTTATTTCCTTCTAAGCTAGGATAATTTACCCAAGAAACTAAAGGATGTTTGTATAGAAACTCAGCTATTCTTTTTGCATTAGCCACATGCCTTTCAACTCTCAATGATAAAGTTTCAAGTCCTTGTAAGAATAAGAACGAATTGAATGGACTTAGGGCTGCACCAGTATCTCTTAAAAGCTGTACCCTAGCTTTTACAATATAAGCCGCTTCTCCAATATCTCTTGCATATACTAAACCATGATAGCTTGGATCAGGTGTATTGAATCCTAGAAACTTAGGGTTATTTAGCCAATTAAATTTTCCAGAATCAACTATTACTCCTCCTATTGAGGTCCCATGACCTCCAATGAATTTTGTTGCAGAGTGAACTACAATATCTGCTCCAAATTCTATAGGCCTTATGAGATACGGTGTACCAAATGTATTATCTATAATTAAAGGTATATTGTTTTCATGTGCAATCTTAGCCACAGCCTCAATATCAATAAGATTTATTCCAGGATTTCCTATACTTTCTATATAAACTGCCTTAGTATTCTCATTTATAGCCTTTCTAAAGTTTTCTGGATCATCTGGATCAACAAAAACTGTATTTATACCTAACTTTGGTAAAGTTGTAGAAAACAAAGTATGAGTGCCTCCATATAATGTACTTGCTGATA
Organism: Tissierella sp. P1; assembly: GCF_002266425.1. Classification (GTDB taxonomy): domain Bacteria; phylum Bacillota; class Clostridia; order Tissierellales; family Tissierellaceae; genus Tissierella; species Tissierella carlieri. The sequence continues at coordinate 31,594 of NZ_NPMN01000012.1, read as the reverse complement.
CTATCTCATCTCCAACACCAGCAATATTCAAAATTGCATAAGTAATGGCAGCTGAACCAGAACCAACGGCTAATGCTCCAACTCCCACTTCTAATGCTGCTATTCTCTTTTCAAAGGCATCAGTTGTTGGGTTCATTATTCTTGTATAAATATATCCTTCTTCTTTTAATGCAAATAGATTTGATCCATGTTCAACACTGTCAAAAACATAGGATGTAGTTTGGTATATAGGCACTGCCCTAGATCCAGTAGTTTTATCAACTTCCTGTCCTGCATGTACTTGTAATGTATCAAATTTTAATTTTCTTTCACTCATTATAATCTCTCCTTTATTCAATAAAATTTATTTGCTACTAGATAATAAAAAACCTCCTTTCCTAATTTTTTAATATTAGATGAAAGGAGATTACACTCATAACAGTATGCAAACACCTTCTCATCTTTCTCTAAGTTCGATTGAACTTAGGGTAGGATTTGGCACCTTTTCAGATTAATCTGAAGGTTGCCGAAGTTTCACAGGGCCTTTCCCTCCACCTCTCTTGATAAGAATATTAAATTATTGAATTTTTAAAATTATACTTATCCATAATTTTTTCGCAGCCTAACTGCACAGATTCAAATGAACGTAGCGAATGTTGCGTTTCACCTACATCAACTCACTATCGTTCGTTGTGTTAGGTCATAAAAAAACCTCTTTAGCTAAAAGAGGTAAAATAATCGAAATCTTATCTCTCAGCTAATGCTGTAGGATTTAGCACCGTGTAATTAATACTGGTTGCTGGGTTTCATAGGGCCTTTCCCTCCACCTCTCTTGATAAGTCTAATTTTAAATTAAGCTAATTATATTAGATAATGAAATAGATGTCAATAGTTGTTTTATATATTTAATTTTATTTTTTGATAATTCAATTCCATTAATTGTCTTTGTTTTGTAAAGACTTCTTCTTTTCTTTATGATAAAATATTACATTATGAGACAAGCTATTTAAAAAAGAGAGGAAGTGTGTAAGTGAATCTCAAAAAAATAATTTTTTTATCATTATCAATTATTATGTTGTTAAATATAATACCGACTATATCATTAGCTGATGGACCTATTACATATGACATAGTCATAAAAGGTGGAACCATTTATAATCCATCTACAGATCACGAACTTAAGGATTATAATATTGGAATAATTGGTTCTAAGGTAGAAAAAATAACCAAGGAAGAATTGAAAGGAGAAAAAGTAATTGATGCAGATGGTCTTGTTATTTCTCCTGGATTTGTAGACCTTATATCATATGATCCAAACTCTGTGGGTATAGAGTTAAAGGTATTGGATGGTGTAACTAGCAATCTAGCTATGCATGGTGGTACCGAGGATGCAGTCTCTTGGTATAGAGCTTGGGAAAAAAATGGAGTATTGGCTAACTTTGGGGCTTCATCTTTTGTTACAAGACATAGATGGCCTATTGTAGGATATGGCGTAGATACTGAAGTAACTAAGGAAGAGGATATACAAAAATTAGTAGATGTTGTAAGAAAAAATGTTGAAGCCGGTGCATTAGGCATTTCTTTTAGCTTTGAATATGTACCTGGAGTAAAAAATGAAGTTATTCCACTATTAAATTTAGCTAAGGAATATAATCTACCTACCTTCTATCATTTAAGACATTCAGATGAAGAAAAAGGCTTAGATGGTATTCAAGAAGTGATAGATTATGGAAAAGAAACTGGCGCTATAATCCATATTATGCATATCAACAGTACAGGCGGTACTTTTGTTATGGACAAGGCTTTGGATATGGTAAAAAAGGCTAAGGAGGAAGGCTTGGATATTACAACTTGTTTTTATCCATATGACTATTGGGCAACCTATATAGATTCAGCTCGTTTCCGTCCAGGCTGGCAAGATAGGTTCAAAATCACTTATGAAGATTTACAGATAGGCGGTACAGATATTAGAATTACAAAAGATACATTCGACAGGTATCGTCAGCAACATCTATTAGTTGCCGCCCATGGTTCTATGCCTGAATCAGAACTTATAATGCTCTTAAAAGACCCTGACACTATGATAGGAAGTGATACTATCATAGAGCCAAGCTATAATAATCATCCTAGAGGCGCTGGAACTTATAGTCGTATATTTGGTAAATATGTTAGAGAAGAAAAAGTATTATCTATAATGGATGCAATAAAGAAAGTATCTTACCTCCCTGCTAAAAGAATGGAGAGTTCCGCTCCTTCTATGAAATATAAGGGTAGAATAGAAGTTGGAGGAGATGCAGATATTACTATATTCAATCCAGATACAATAATAGACAAATCTACTGTAAAAGATTCTGGTGCTCCTTCAGTTGGAATCGAATATGTACTCGTCAATGGGGTTATCGTAAAAAATAAAGATGGTATAGTTAAAGGAGTAAAACCTGGAAAACCTGTGAAATCCTACTTTGTAGACAAAACTCCTGATAATGAACCTATTGACTTCAAAATCAAAGTAGATGATAAAGAAGAAGTGTCTATGGAAAAAATATATAAAATTGATGATAAAATATATCTTCCTATAAGAGAAACCTTTGAAACACTAAATATTCCAGTTGAAAACTCAATAGATGGTAGTATAAATATCGGAAATATATTAAATTTAGAAATTGGAAGTAGAAAGGCTAATTTAAGAGAAAAAGAATTGCAATTAATAGGTGAACCAATTATCTATAAAGAAAACACCTATATTTCTCTTGAAGATCTCAATATATTGTTAAATGAGGATTATGAAATAAATCAATCTGAAAACTTATTGGATTTAAAACTAATTGCGACAAAAGACGATGCTAGAGAAGCTTTTCAACATAGTGATGATGAAAAGCCAACAGAATCAAAAAATAATAAAACTATATTTATTGTATACGGTGTTTCAGCTCTAATAATAGTTTTAGTATTATTAGGACTTAAACGAAAAAAATAACGATATAATCATTAAAATAATAGGGAAAATCTATAGATTTTCCCTATTATTTATTGTTCTATATTGATAAACTTAACTCTAAAACAAATTCTATCTTCGTAAATTTTATAGTCAATATATGCTTTGTTCTTTTCAGCTAATTCTTTACAAATGAATAATCCTAACCCTGAGCTCATCTGAGTATGCTCTCCATAATTATATTTAATAAATGGCTCTAAAAGTTTTTCTCTTATTTCCTTTGGAATAGGTAAAATTTTATTCTCTACAATAATACAGACATAATCTTCAGATTTACATTTAATGCTTATCTTTCCATCTTGACTATACTTAATTCCATTGTCAATCAAATTCTTAATTATAGTCCGTACCTCTTCCTTTATAGCAAAAATTATAGTATCATCACAATCAAAGCAGATATTAATTTTTTGCTTATTAAAAGTTAGCTCAAACTCATAGATTATTTTAGCTAATAATTCTTTAATGTTAAAACTTTCTGGTTCATATTCCTCTAATTGTTCACATCTAGCAACAACTAACATATTTTGAATAAGCTTATACATTCTTTCAGATTCAGCTATAATCCTGCTGTAAGCTCTTTCCGTTACTTCCTTGTCTAGGTTTCCTTTTTGCAATAATTGAGTATATCCTAAAATTGAAGTAATAGGAGTTTTCATTTCATGAGTTGCATAATTGAAGAAATCCCTAGATTCTTTCTCCAATTCTTCTATCTTTTTCTTTTCTAACTGTAGATATCTCACCTGTTCCATTATTTGATCTTCCATTTTATTAAAATGATCGATCAGTATGCCTATCTCATCATTATTCCTAGTTTTTAATCCATTAGAAAACTTACCTTGCCCTATAAAAGTCATGGCCGTTGCTAAATCGTTTAAAGGATCTGTTGTTTTCTTCAGCCAAATATAATTGACTAGAATCATCACTATAAATAGGATGAGTTGAATAAATGTAATCCTTATCATCAAATTAACATTATTATTGTATTCATTTAAATAATTTTTTTGAAATGCAAAAATCCCTATGTAATCATCCTCAATATAAATAGGGTAAGAATAAGTAGCATATAATTTTGTTTTTTGGTTGTGAATATATAATAATGATGATTTTTTATCGCTATCTAGAACTATATTTTCTACACTTTCCTCATCTAGCAATTCCCCAGCGAATTGTCTGAAATTATCTTCAAAATAATTCATAGACAAATATATATCATATTGTTTACTGACAGTATTTAAGACAGACCATATCTCATTTTTATTATTTAAACTATTTTTTTCACTGCTAATAGGATATTGTCTCTTTATTTCAGAAAAAACAATGTCCCTTATCTTCTCCATATCATTTATAATGAAGGTTTGTAAATTATTTTCAAATATTCCCCATATAATCAAATTAATTAGAATAAGCACAATTATACTAATAAATACAATACCTACTGTAATTTTACCTTTAATAGTTCTTAACATCTTCTACCTCATAACATAGCCTGTACCAAATACAGTTTCTATGATGGTATCTCCAGGCATTTTTAATTTAGCTCTGATCCTTCTAATATGTACATCCACTGTCCTAGCATCTCCATAATAATCATATCCCCATACTCTATCTAGAAGTTCTGGTCGTGAAAATACTTGATTTCTATGATTAAGTAAATAGAAAAATAGTTTAGACTCTTGCCTCTTTAGCTCTATCTCTTTTCCATTCTTAAATACCCTTTCCCCCATTATATCTACCTCTATATCTCCTTTTAATCTCATTATCTGTTCAGTAAATGAGGATTTATCTTTTTCTAAGCTTCTAAACAATGCTTTTATTCTAACTATAACTTCCCTTATTTCAAATGGCTTTACAATATAGTCATCTGCTCCTAATTCTAATCCAACAATCCTATCAAAGATATTATCTCTAGCTGTAATCATAATCACCAAATAATTATTTGATATCTCTCTGCATATTTCAAAACCATCTATATCTGGTAGCATAAGGTCTAATAAGACCAACTCTGGATTAAAACTTTTTATTGCATCTAATGCAGATCTACCATTAAATACACTTTTGACCTCATATCCTTCATCTATTAATGCTATAGTTAAGATATCATTGATTGAATATTCATCTTCAACTACCAATATTTTTTTACTCATTATACTCACCCTAATCTTCGTAATGATTATATAAGCACTTTAAAATGAGTATAACTATATTTTATTATACTCATTTTAATTGTATCTTAAATTTATCCCACCATCAATGTCTATACATATATTAAATCAATCATCACTATATTTAATATAGTATTTTTGATATATCATCTTTTCCGTTGTTAATACACCTTTCATCTTATTTATTTCCATAGCATCAAACATCTCTTTTCCATCTTCACTAATTACAATCCACTTATTTAAATACCACTGCTCTGATTCTTCTTTAGGCTCCTCCTCGAGTATGGCATTCATTTCATCATGTAATACCTGTTTTAGATACCTCTTTACAGGTATTACAACTCTATCATTTATCTTAAACTCTTCTATCAGCAATATATTATGTCCCACATACTCAGCATATATATTTATTTCCTTAGGCGCTTCAAGTAATAAATTATATTGATTAGTCTTAAAATTTAATTTACCAATATAAATAGTTTTAAATAAATATCCCTCTACGTTTTTATCCATAAACAATATCATCTCGTCATTATCTTTCATTACAGCCTCTATCTTGTCTGCCTTACCATATCTGTTTAAGTCAATATATTCTTCTAAATCATAATATTCATCCTTAAAAACTATCTTATATATTTTAAAATCTTTATCATCTACCCAGACTAATGATTGCAAGGCATTCACATAATAAATTGCTCCCTCTCTTTCCTCATTTTTCATTTTATATATTTTATTATTTTCTATATCATATATATATCTTTTCCAATCACTTCCATCATTAATTATTCCCTCACTAATAATTAAGTAATTTTCATTTTCTGAAACTGGCCGTATAAAGTAAAGCTTATGACGACTATCACCTTTTAACTTATTTACTACATCCGTTAATTCTGGCCAAGGTTTAGGAATATCCTCAACCTTGTAATCTACAGTAAATACCACATCCTCCACAAAATTAATAAATTTTGTATCCTGCGGATAAACCTTTGAATGACGTCCTTGGAGGTAATTATGATACATCTTAGAAGTTCTTACTAAATTATTATCTTTATCTATTTTATATAGATATTCCATTTGAGCCTCTCGTTCCAAATCCGAATGGTTTGAATATCCATGTCCTTCCCAAAAATATCCATATACTTCCCCTTGATAATAGAAAGATGGATAAAAATAGTATCCTTCCTCTAATTGAAATTCTACTGTTTTTGAAGTTACATGCTCTATAGAGTTAGAATTCACAGCCTTACTATTTTTATAATTCTTAGAGCTACCATCTTCTTTATCATTCACACTTACATCATCTTCGATTACAACTCTTTTTGCATTATATTGTTTCTTTTCTTTACAACCAGTTAATCCAATAGTTAAACCTAAGATTATGGCTATTAATACTATCTTTTTATTCATCTCTTATCCCTCCTAATCCGTATCTTATCATAAAATTATTACAAACTAGGTTGAAGATGTTACCAGATTATTAACTTTTTGTACTTATATAGCTGTGGGCAATTACTCATAGTCTTTAATTTATGTATCATACGCGACTGACTTAATAAATAGTGTTAAACTATTTCGAAACCTTTTATGAATTCTTTTATTTTTTTATGGAATACTAAGTTTAACAAAATTTAGGAGGTAATATTAGTTATGAGAATTCCGAATCATATAGGTGTGATTCCAGATGGAAATAGACGGTGGGCTGTAGATCAAGGAATGACTAAGGAGAAAGGATATAATAAAGGTTTAAATCCTGGTCTAGAATTGTTTAAACTTTGCAAAGAAATTGGGATAAAAGAAATTACCTACTACGGTTTTACAGTAGATAATACTAAGAGACCTAAATTTCAAAGACTTGCATTTACAAAAGCTTGTATTGATGCAGTCAATATGCTATCTAAAGAAAATGCTGATCTCTTAGTCTTAGGAAATACGGAATCAGATATGTTTCCCAAGGCTCTTTTACCCTTTGCACTCAAAAGGCAACGATTTGGAACTGGTGGAATTAAAGTGAATTTTTTAGTTAACTATGGTTGGCAATGGGATCTAAAAGACTATTTTTTAGAAGGAGAAAACAAATCTGATTTATTAAGTACAATAAAATCTCGGGATATATCTAGAGTTGATATGATAATTAGATGGGGTGGTCGAAGAAGACTTAGCGGTTTTTTACCGCTGCAATCAGTCTATTCAGATTTTTATATAATTGATGAATACTGGCCAGATTTTAAACCTGGACATTTTTATGGAGCATTAGAATGGTATAATAATCAAGATATTACTCTTGGGGGTTAAACTTATTGCGAAATTGGGTATAAAATGATAGAATTAGTAGACTATCAAATTAGGGGGTAATGCAATGAAAGATTATGGAGTGTTTGATATACTTGGTCCAGTTATGATTGGTCCATCAAGCTCACATACTGCTGGTGCTGCTAGATTAGGTAAAATTGCTAAAGATATTGTTGGTACTGAGTTTCATAAGGTAGTTTTCTATTTACATGGTTCATTTGGTAAAACCTTTGAAGGCCATGGTACTGACAAAGCCTTAGTAGCAGGTATTCTTGGAATGGACCCCTCTGACGAAGAACTCAGAGATTCTTTTGAGATTGCAAAGTCTAAAGGCATAGATTTTGAGTTTATAGAAGCTGATCTAGGTTATCAACATCCAAATACTGTAAAAATAGTTTTTAAGTTTGAGGATAAAGAGGACATTTATATTATAGGTTCATCTATTGGCGGCGGAAGCATATTAATTACAGATATCAATGGAAATAAAGTAGAATTTAGTGGAGATTATCCAACTATCATTATTAAATATATAGATCAAAAAGGTGTCATATCTCGTATTAGCTCAATCCTTTCAGCTAGTGAAATCAATATTGCTACAATGAAAGTAACAAGGGAAAATGATATTGCTACCATGGTGGTAGAAACAGACTCTGATATTAATAAAAGAGTTGTAGATGAAATCGATCAATTAAACGAAATAATATACATTAAAGGGATAAATCCAATCAAGAGGTGATTTTATGTTTAATAAAGCTGAAGAGCTAATAAAATTATGTAACGAAAGTAACAAGAGAATATCTGAAATAGTAATTGAAAAGGAAATTAAAAACGCTGATATTTCATACGATGAATTGATGAATAGAATGAGAGACACCTTATTTGTAATGAAAAGTTCTGCCACATCTGCCTTAGATAAAGAAGTGAAATCCGTTAGTGGACTAACTGGTGGCGACTCTAAAAAAGTTGAAGAATATAAGAATTCTGGAAATACTTTATCTGGTAGTTTGATAGTATCTGCTATGGCTAAGGCACTATCTACATCGGAGATAAATGCTTCTATGGGTAGAATAGTTGCAGCTCCAACAGCTGGTGCTTCAGGAATTGTGCCTAGCGCATTATTATCCGCTAAAGAAAAGTTAAATCTAACAGATGCTCAACTTATTATGGGTCTTTTCACAGCCGCGGGTATTGGAGAAATCGTAGCCAAAAATGCAACAGTTTCTGGGGCTGAAGGTGGTTGTCAAGCGGAATGTGGGACTGCCGCTGCTATGGCGGCAGCTGCTATTGTAGAAATGGCTGGCGGAACACCTGAAGCTTCTTTTAATGCCGCATCCTTTGCATTAGTTAATATAATGGGTCTTGTATGTGATCCTATAGGTGGATTAGTAGAATATCCCTGTGCTCTTCGAAATGCATCTGGTGTTGTAAATGCACTTACTTCTGCTGATTTAGCATTGGCTGGTGTAAAATCATTAGTTCCCTTTGATGAAGTAGTTGAAGCTATGTATAAAGTGGGTAAACTATTGCCAGAATCATTGAGAGAAACTGCATTAGGAGGTGTTGCTACTACCCCGACAGGCGAGAGACTTAGAAGGGAGATTCAACACTAATGAAAGAAATTATTAATAATTTTTTTAATAAGGAAATAGATAAAGGTTATTTAGTAAAATATAAAGAAACTCTTCTCAAATATATTAGTAACGAAAAGTTTCAAAATCAATTAGACTTTAAATTTGAAGACAGAAACTTTTCTGTCTTTTCTTTATTAGATCTATTTTTAGATTATTTTAATGAATATAATCCAGATACACAGGAAAATTGGTTAAAATCCATATTTAATTGGGTTATTAATAAATCATTTCCCCATAAGGGCATAAAGGATTTTAACCCTAATTTAACTTCCTTATATGAATTTTTCGTAAGATCTATGAATTATTTTATAGTAGAACTAAAACTTTTTGATAATAATTTTATTGAAAAATATCCTATTTCTTTTTTAACTGGTGAAGAAGAGCTGAATAAGAATATATCTAAAGAATATTTTATATTTAAAAATATATTTAATAATTGTTATATTAATGAGCTAATGCATTTAGATATGGCAATCACTGGTCATAACACTCTAGACCATGTAATAGGAGTAAATAATCTTAGTATGTATATAGCAAGACAACTTTATGCTATTGGTCTTCCTGTAGATTTAGGGGTTGTGGCAGGAGCCAGCCTAGGACATGATATAGGTAAATATGGAGTATTAGATGAAGATAGTAAAAGAGTTCCTTACCTTCACTATTATTATACTGAAGAATGGTTTAAAAGATTTAAAATGGATAAAATTGGACATATTGCAACTAATCATTCAACTTGGGATTTAGAATTAGAGACATTGCCTATTGAATCTCTAATACTTATATATTCGGATTTTAGAGTTAAAAACAAAGTTGAAAACAATGATTATAATATGCATATATTCTCCTTAGAAGAATCCTTTGATGTAATACTCCAAAAATTAGACAATGTAGACGAAACCAAAGAAAATAGATATAAAAAAGTATATAAAAAATTAAAAGATTTTGAAGATTATATTATATCCTTGGGAATAGATACTACATTAAATGGTTCTTTAACAGAACCATTTAAAAAACCATTTGAGTTAATGAATAAGCAAGAGGTAATCAGTAATATAAAATATATGTCTATAGAACACAATATCAATTTAATGTCTAGACTAACAGATAGTGTTTCTTTTAATACTATTATAGAAATGGCAAGGGGAGAAAATAATTGGAGGAAACTTCGACTCTATCTCCAAATCTTCAAAGAATACTCAACTTATTTAACGCAAAGTCAGAAAATCACTACATTACATTTTCTATCAGATTTGCTTCTTCATACTGGAGATGATATTAGAAAAGAAGCCGCTGAGCTGATTGGTAAGTTAATTGCACTATTTGATGAAGAATATCGAAAGGAATTGCCAAAGTCAATAAAATTTAACGCTCGATCAAAGCCTTCAGAAGACTTGCTAGATGAATTTCTAAATAATTTATTGTTTCCTGACCATAAAATTGCAGATTCTCAACGAGAATGGCTTTATAATCTAAAAAATACAATAAAATCTTTATTTGAGGAATCTCACAAGTCCAATCATAGAAAATATTTTGATATCTTAGCTAAATACTATGATGACTATGCTAATTTATCTATCATAGGACAGTTCTATTTATCACAAACAATTGACTATATACCCATTCCCAGTCTAGATGAGAAAAGACTATTTAAATTATTCACCTATACATTAAAACAATTAGATTCAGATAATATGGAAATAAGACTAACTACTTTAGATAGTATATCACAGATGTTAATAAATACAGATAATGTTATATTTATAGCTTCTATTAGGAATTGGCTTATAGCAAATTTAAACAAGTCTCCTATCTTAGGAGAAAACTATTTAAAATATATAATAGGGAAAAAGATAAATATCTCTCCTAATTATCAAGTAATATTAAGTAAAAATCATAGTGAAAATGAAACCTCAGAAATTTTTCTTCAAAATTTAAAAACTGCAACTGAGTGGGTAAAAAAGAAAATAAATATAGATATGCTTTATGACCAAGTAGTTAAGAACCCTTCTGCTAAAGGGCTTCATACTGCAATGCACCTATGTAATATACTTAAGGTAAGTGCTATAGAGAGGGTTAGAAATTATAGTGGCATTACCCTATTAAATATATTTCATCTATTATCATTAGAAGAGAGAAATGATGTGGCTATAGAGCTTTTAAGAGCCTTGGAAATGGATTCTTATCAATTTGCAAAATTTATTCCTCTTTATTTAGGTCAATTGCTATTATACTTGCCTCCTAAAGAATTAGATGAAATCATAGATGATTTTGAAGATAAAATTAAAATATCTAGTATAAGTGTTGTCTTCTTGCTTCTAAATACTATAGCCATATGTATAGAAAACTATAAATCTTATATAACTAAATTTGAAGAAGAATCACAAATTCATAACCATAGAATAGACAGACTTCTAGGCTTATTCTCCATAGCTATGGCTTCCTATAATAATGATATTAAAAATGAATCTCTAAGGGTTTTAAGCTCTACTCTATTTAAATCGAATATCTTAAGCTTGGATGAAAAATATAATATATTCAATAAGATCGGAAAAAAAATCTTAACTCTTTTAGATGATAATAGAGAAGATGATTTCTTATTCTATAATAATGCAGCTTCACTAAATCATATATACAGATTTATATCAGACTACGAGTTTTTCCACGGTTCTTTAGAACCAGTTGATGATCAAAATATAGCATTTTTCCCAGGTAGCTTTGATCCATTCTCCCTAGGCCATAAGGAAATAGCTATTGAAATAAGAGATCAAGGATTCCAAGTATATTTGGCAGTAGATGAATTCTCATGGTCCAAACGAACTGAACCTCATAACTTTAGAAGAAATATTGTAAATATGAGTATTGCAAATGAAAAGGATATTTATTTATTTCCAAAAAACACACCAATAAATATCAGTAATCCAATAGATTTAGACAGCTTAAGAAAATTATTTCCTAAAAAGGAAGTATATATTGTAGTTGGCTCTGATGTCTTAATCAATGCAGCTGCATATAAAAAAGAGAGTATTATTTTGGATTTTCCTCACATAATTTTTGATAGGAAATCTAGTATTTCTAAAGATGATGACGAGAAGACTCTAGAGAAAAGTATTAAAAATATAAGATCTAAAGTCATTAGACTCTCTCTACCTCCTAGATATGAAGATATTAGCTCAACGCAAATAAGACAAAATATAGATTTAAATAGAGATATATCAAAATTTATAGATCCCCTAGCAGAATCTTATATCTATAACTATGGACTATATCTAAGGGAACCACAATACAAAACATTGATTCAATCTAAAATAATTGAAATAGAAACTATAAGGAACCTGAATCAAAATATTTTAGAAGAAATAAAAGAACAGTTTGGAGATGCAATAGACATAAATCATTTTAATTCTCTTAGAAAAAAACTAAATTATAGAATTCTATTAGTAAGGGATTCTGTAACTAATAATCTATTAGGCTTTTCTAGTTTTTATTGGGTTCGCCAAAATATGCTATATGATGAATTCCATGATTCAAATATCACAGACTATATAAGGAAAAATGCAAAGGGAAGGATTATCTTAATATCAGGAATATGTGTTCAAAACGATGATGAATATCTCGTAGAGATAGTTCTAAATGAAACATTATCTTTAGCTATAACTAGAGATTACAATTATGCTTTATATAATAACTCCTTACTGAAGAATAAAAATTCTGAGGTTGAAAGACAGTTATTATTGCAAGGCTTCCTAATGACAGATTTTGTATATAATGAAAACTCTCTGTTTATAGTGGATATGAATAATCCAATGACTTTGAATCTAGACTTAGAAAATATGTTGAAGCCTCCATATAGTACTGATACAAAAATACTGGAAACCATAAGAAATACTAGAAACAAACTTAAAGAAGCCTTATCTGCTCTTTATCCAGGTGAGCTCTTACTTACCTATAATAGGGATATGACTTATAGTAAATTGATTCAAAAAATTTGTGATGCAAATGAAGTAAGTATAATTCCATCACCAATTAAAGAATTTGGTCCTAATATGTGTGTACCATTTGGCTCAATATTAAACAGCAGTATAATACCAAATACAGTTACTAAAACTATGCACACAGAAAAAATATTCGAACCCGATATTGTTAATTTTACAGTAGGCTCATCTCCTTACTATTTATCCCTAGAAGAACAGGCTAAGGTATTAAAATCTTTTAATAAGCCCGTCATATTAGTTGACGATTTACTTAGTAAAGGCTATAGAATAAATGTCATAGAACCAATTTTAAGAAATGCAGGTGTAGAAATAAAAAAAATTATAGTAGGTATACTTTCTGGAAAAGGAAAAGAAATAGGTGAAATAAAAGGTATAGAATTAGATTATGCCTACTTTATACCTAATCTAAAGCTGTGGTTTAATGAAAGTAGTCAATATCCCTATATAGGTGGGGATATGGTAGGAGATAGTATCTTAGAATCATTTTCAATCCCTAGTATCAACATGATTTTACCCTATGTATCGCCTAGATTCATAAAAAATACTAAAAACGATGCAATATATAATCTATCAGAAATTTGCCTAGAAAATAGTCTTAGTATTTTTAAAGCAATAGAAGAAGTCTATCAATCAGTCAATGAAAAGAACCTTAGCATTAAAGGCTTAGGAGAAGTTCTCGTATCACCAAGACATCCAGATATAAATAAAAATATGGACTTAAATAAAAATATTAAGCCTTCTACTTATATAGAAATGGACTTACAATATTTAAGAAGATTAGAAAATATCATAAGACGATAAATAAGGGGGATTATATGTTTAAGTACTATAAACTTGAAGATAAATATCTATTTTCTAAATTTGATTATAATAATCTAGCAAAATCATCTGAAAAAGAAATGAAAAATACTGATGGATTAATATATTTTCTTAATCAATTACCTCAAATGAATTCTAGAAAATATTTTTCTATATCTCATCCCTCCCTATTAAATTTAAAGGATGAAGGATTAAATATATTGAAATTGGAAAATAGGAATTCAGTAGATAATATTCCAGATTGGATTCTAAAGAAAATTGAAAATAAAAAGCTAGTAGCAGTAAATACAAATTATCCAAACTGGAAAGATGTATTAAATAAATCTATAAAGAAAAAATGGAGATTAAACCTTATAGCATTGGGAGATGTAGGCAGTACCTTAACCTTGGGTCTTCGACTCCTTGGAGGAGACTGCATTAGTAAAATAGGCATATATGATAGAGACATCAATAGATTAAAACGATGGGAATATGAACTTAATCAAATAAGGCGTCCCTTTGATGAACTTGCATTTCCTGCAGTAGAAATTATTGATGAGAAAGATTTATTCAATTGTGATATCTTTGTTTTCTGTGCTTCAAAAGGAATACCTCCTGTAGGAAGCAATGTAACTGACGTTAGAATGGCACAGTTTGAATCAAATTCTGAAATCATAAAGAAATATGCTAGAATGGCAAGAGATGCTAGATTCCAAGGCATATTTGCAGTAGTATCTGATCCTGTAGATTTACTTTGCAAAGTAGCTTTCCTTGAAAGTAATAAGGACGAATCTGGAAATATGGATTTCTATGGATTATCTGCAGACCAGATAATAGGATATGGCCTTGGAGTTATGAATGGCAGAGCTTGCTTCTATGCAGAAAAATCTCTTGAAATGATTCATTATCTTAAAGAAGGAAGAGTCTTTGGTCCTCACGGTGAAGGACTAATTGTAGCAGATAGTATAGAAAACTATAATGAAGAAATTTCAAATTATTTAACTAATAAAACTATACATGCAAACAAAGAAGTAAGGGAATTTGGGTATAAGCCTTTTGTTGCTCCGTCCATTTCTTCTGGTGCACTATCCCTTATAGCTACAATTAAAGGAGATTGGTTTTATGGCTCCACTTATATGAGAGAAGTATATATGGGAGCCAAATGTAGACTATTACCTTCTGGCATTGAAGTGGAACAACTGAACTTACCTGAATCATTAGTAAATCGATTGGAAGAAACTTATAGCAAATTGGCGGCGATAATATGAAAAAAATTTTGGTTATAATGCCTGAAAAACCTAGCACCCTATTATTTAATATGATGACTGAGGTATTAGGCAATGAAGAATTTTCCATAATAACCTCAGCTAATGAATTGGAAAATTTACAAAATAAAAAGATATTATTTGTATTGGAATTAAATGAAATTGGCGCATCTAATACATTAAATAATATTTTTTTGGAGCTCTATAATAGGGGAAGAGATTCTTTGCTTAACTCCGAAGGCGCATTATTAATCCATAATAATTATAATATATTATTTACAAAAACTACGGCTCAATCTATTATACTTCTTGCGAATAACTTAGGATGCAGCTTTATGGGAAGACCTCTTGTAGAGGCCACAGCTAAGCTGGAAAATTTTATATCTATGGAAAAAGTATACAATATGTCTTTAGAAGATATATGCTTACAACAATGCAAGGATTTAGGCAGTAGGTTTTTAAAAGATCATACCACTAATAATGAAAGGGAGAAAAAAATATTAGTATTACATTCAAGTAATAGAGAGATATCAAATACTCTTATGCTCTGGGATATGGTAAAGTCCTACTTACATGAAATTGAAATATCTGAGATAAATGTCGGCAATGGAAATGTACTAGATTGTAAAGGATGCCCCTATAAGACTTGTAAGTATTTAGGTAAGCAGACTAGGTGTTTCTATGGAGGAATAGTGGTAGAAGAGGTGTATCCAGCCATACTTAGGTCAAA
Source organism: Tissierella sp. P1 (assembly GCF_002266425.1). GTDB lineage: Bacteria > Bacillota > Clostridia > Tissierellales > Tissierellaceae > Tissierella > Tissierella carlieri. Next base: position 15,753 of record NZ_NPMN01000012.1, on the reverse strand, counting down.
CTCCATATTATTCATATGTCCTAACTACAATGATATGGTAACTGCAAATCTTGTGGCCACCATAAATAGACTTACAGCTCTCTATAGACAAACTAAATTCTATGATAAAACTATATTCTCTATTATAGTGTCTGGCTATTCTGGAGGAGATGCTATAGCAAAACAATTAATATCTAGCTTAAATATGAATAAGACTTTTAGACTCCCTCCTTATTTTTCACTTATGACAACAGCTAATGATAAAGGAGCTATAAAAGAAGTACCAAATATAGAAAATTTAGCAAAAGAATTTGCACATAAGATAAATAGCCTCAATTGAGGCTATTTATCTTATAGTAATATATTTCCATTTATTAGTTCTAAATCTAATTGAAATAAAGGCCCATCTTATTCCCTGATCAACTAACACTGATAACCAAGCTCCTTGAAGTCCCATTCCCATTTTAATAACAAATATATAAGCAAAAATTAACCTGATTACTAAGATTCCTAGAAAGGTAGATATAAGGGTCCATACTGTATCACCTGCGCCTCTAAGTCCACCAGCAATAATTAGCTGCGAACACTGAAAAGGCTGAATAAATGCCACAAGTTTCAATACCTTGCCTGCTTGCACAACTACTTCCTGATTATCAGTATACAGCCCTGCTATAAATGATCCAAATAGAAAGAATACAATACCCATACCTGCTGCTATTACAGCACCTATTCTCATACACATCTTTATGTATGCCTCCGCCTTATCTGGCTCTTCTTCTCCTAAGCTTCGCCCTGCCAAAGTTGATGCTGATATACCAAATGCCTGCCCTGGAGTAAATGATAGATTAAGTATACTAATACAAATTTGATGGGTTGCATAGGCTACTGTACCTAGAGAAGCTATAATCTTTGTAAAAACCAACATTCCTGCTCTCATAGCAAGTTGCTCCCCTGAAGCTGGTAATCCAATTTTAATTAAGTTGTATATTATGTCTTTATCGAACTTAAATTTCTTCTTTAACTTTATATGAACTATATTCTTTTCATTTAATACAACTCTAGTTAGCAATATACTTGCTACCACCTGTGATAGAGATGTTGATATACCTGCTCCTAACACACCTAACCTTGGAAATCCAAATAAACCGTAAATCAAAATAGCATTACCAACAACATTTAATAAATTAGATATAATATTTATTTTCATAGGTGTCTTCGTGTCCCCTGACCCTCTTAAAGAAGCAAAAATAGAAAAATTAAAAGCTTGAAATATAAATCCCAAGGCAATTACTCTAAAATAACCCCTGCCTATTAGAAGAGTATCTTCATGTGCACCAAAGAACTTCATGGCGGTATCTGTCATACCTAGACCTATAAACAATATAGGAATAACTAAAAGTATCTGAGTTAATATCATGACATGCTTTACAACAGATTCAATCCTATCTTCTCGCTTTGCTCCTATATAACGAGCTACCATAGTTGTAGCTCCAATATTTAAAGATTGTACTAAAGCTAATCCTAAAAACACTAGCTGATTAGTAACACCAACTGCAGCAATAGATGCAGCAGTAGTAGCAGCATCCCCTGATCTGCCTAGCATCATCATATCCACCATACCAAATAGAGTACCCATTAGTAATTCTATAAATACAGGCCCTGCTATTTTCACTATTTCCTCTCTTAGATGTTTTTTATCCAGACTAGACTCCATTCACAAATCACCTTTACTTTCCCTTATTTAATTCGATACTCTAAATATTATAACATAAAGAATTAAAAAAATAAACTCTCTAAAGGAGAGTTTATTTTCATACTTAATTACTATTTATTCTTTGATTTTATATATTCATCCATAGCCTTAGCTGCATCTTTGCCTGCACCCATAGCTAAGATTACAGTAGCTGCACCTGTTACAGCATCCCCACCTGCAAATACACCTTCTCTTGATGTTTGACCGCTTTCATCAGCTACTATACATAGATGGTTATTTACTTCCAAGCCTTCAGTAGTTGAAGAAATTAGTGGATTTGGTGATGTACCTAATGACATAATAACAGTGTCTACTTCAAATTCAAACTCTGAACCTGCAATCTCTCTAGGTCTTCTTCTACCTGATGCATCTGGTTCACCTAATTCCATTCTCACACATTTAAGAGCCTTTACCCAGCCATTTTCATTTCCAATTACTTCGATTGGGTTTGTAAGAAGTTCAAATATAATTCCTTCTTCCTTAGCATGATGAACCTCTTCAACTCTTGCAGGCAATTCTGCCTCTGTTCTTCTATATACTACATATACTTCTGCTCCTAGTCTCTTAGCTGTTCTAGCAGCATCCATAGCAACGTTTCCACCACCAACTACCGCTACTTTCTTCCCAACCTTAATAGGTGTATCAAAATCTTCTCTAAATGCTTTCATTAGGTTATTTCTAGTTAAAAACTCATTAGCAGAGAACACTCCATTAAGGTTTTCTCCTGGAATATTCATAAACTTAGGAAGTCCTGCTCCTGAACCTATAAATACAGCTTCATAACCTTCTTCAAATATTTGATCTATAGTAATAGTTCTACCAACTATGACATTAGTCTCAATTTTAACGCCTAATTTTTTCAAGTTATTTATTTCATTTTTAACTACAGTTTCCTTTGGAAGTCTAAACTCTGGAATACCATATACCAATACTCCACCTGGTTCATGAAGAGCTTCGAAAATAGTTACTTCATATCCTTCCTTTGCTAATTCACCCGCACATGTAACTCCTGCAGGACCTGAACCTATAACGGCTACTTTATGTCCATTACTTGGCTTAGCCTTACCAACTTCAATATTATTTTCTCTAGCCCAGTCAGCAGCAAATCTCTCTAATTTACCTATTGCAACTGCATCTCCCTTATTTCCTAAGACACATTTTTGCTCACATTGAGTTTCCTGTGGACAGACTCTGCCACAAACTGCTGGAAGAGCTGAATACTCTGCTAAAACTTGAGCAGCTTCACCAAAATTACCCTCTGCAATATGTTTAATAAATCCTGGTATATCTATAGATACTGGACAATTTCCTCTACATAGAGGCTTTTTACATTGTAAACATCTCTTCGCTTCACGAACAGCTTCTTCTTCAGTATATCCTAAACATACTTCTTCAAAATTATGATTTCTTACCTGGGGATCTTGTTCCGCAATGGGAGTTCTCGTAAATCTATCCATTATTTTCTGCCCTCCTCTATTTTGCATGTAGTTGCTTCATCTTTCTTTATTTCTTCAGTCTTATATTGTCCTTGTCTTTTTAAAGCTTCATCAAAATCAACAAGATGACCATCAAACTCAGGTCCATGAACGCATGCAAATTTAGTTTCATTGCCTACTGTAACTCTACAAGCACCACACATACCTGTACCATCTACCATTATAGGGTTAAGTGATACTACTGTAGGAATATCTAATTTCTTAGTTGTTAGTGCAACAAATTTCATCATTATCATAGGTCCAATTGCAATACATACATCGTATTCTTTACCTTGATTATTTACTAATTCTTCTATGTAATTAGTAACTAAACCATGGAATCCATAGGAACCATCATCTGTTGCAACATATAGATTACCAGCAACTGATTTTAGCTTGTCCTCTAAGATAACTAAATCCTTAGTCTTTGCTCCCATTATAACATCAGCTTCTACTCCGTGCTCATGTAACCATTTTACTTGAGGATATACAGGTGCAGTACCAACTCCACCAGCTACAAATAGTATTCTTTTCTTCTTTAATTCTTCGATGTCTTCATTTACAAACTCTGATGGGATTCCTAATGGTCCGACAAAATCCTTTACGTAGTCACCTTTTTCTAATATAGCAAGTTTTTTAGTGGAACTACCCATAGATTGAACAACTATTTGTACTGTTCCTTTTTCTTTATCGTAATCACAGATTGTTAGAGGTACTCTTTCACCTGTTTCATTGGCAATTACGATAACAAATTGTCCTGGATTAGCTGAATTTGCTACTCTTGGTGCCAAAATATCCATTGAGAAAATATTTGGAGCAAGAATTTCTTTTTCGACAATTTTATACAATTGCATTTCCCCCTTATAATATAATTTATTTAAGTTATTTTTTGGTGCTGTGTTCCAAATCTTTATTAAATTTAGTCACTAAAATTTTAACACAATAGTTTATTTAATTCAACCTATTAAGACTATAATACAATTACCTTTCTTTGTCAAATATATATCATTTATTTGATTGAATTCATTCTACCGGTTACAGTGGATTCTATTAGTTCTATTTTTCTTGCTGAAACTTCACTATTTTTGTCTTTAGAATAAATATATAATTTTATCTTTGGCTCAGTTCCAGATGGTCTTATGGCATACCAAGAACCATCATCTAAATAATATTTTAAAACATTTGATTTAGGGCTGCCTGTTTCATCCAATAAATAATCTACAACTTTAATAAGTTTCATATCTTCAAATGAGTTGATAGGTTCTTTCCTAAACTCCTCCATCATTCTGCCTATTCTCTTACTACCTTCCAGTCCCTCTAATACTATGGATACAAGTTTCTCTTTATAATATCCATACTCTTGATATAATTCTTCTAATACATCTAATAATGACTTTCCTTGCATTTTATAGTATCCAGCCATTTCTGCGATGAACATAGAAGTATTTACTCCATCCTTATCTCTAACTATGGTATCATAAACATATCCAATGCTTTCTTCATATCCAAAAATGAATGTATGCTCACCAGTTCTATCAAATTCATTTGCCTTACCGCATATATGTTTAAATCCTGTCAATGTTTCAATAGTCTCTACATTATATCTTTTCGCTATGGCTTTGCTTAGATCACCTGTAACTATAGATTTTACAATTGCTCCATCAGCAGGAATATCTCCTCTTTTTTGTCTCTGTGACAATATATAATTAACTAGTAAAACTCCTGTTTGATTCCCGCTAATGAATCTAAATTCTCCATCCTTATCTTTTACCATCATAGCTACTCTATCACAATCAGGGTCGGTGGCTATGATTATATCTGCATTTTCTTCTTTCCCTAATTTTTTTGCAAAATCAAAAGCCTTTACATCTTCTGGATTCGGATATCCTACAGTAGTAAAATTTGGATCTGGTTTTTCTTGCTCCGGTACTACTATTATATTAGTAAACCCTCTTTGTTTTAATATTCTTCTTACAGGAATATTTCCAGTACCATTCAATGGTGTATAAATAATCTTTATATCTTTATCTATCTCATCATTTAACCTTAGTTAAGCAGGTCTCCATCATATGCTTGATCAATTTCTTTTCCTATATATTGAATAAGTCCTTTTTGAATAGCTTCATCTAAGTCCATAAGTTTTATTTCAGAAAAATCTTTGATATTGTTTATTTCGGATAATATTTCATCTGCAATATCATCTAATATTTGGGATCCTTCTTCCCAGTACACCTTATATCCATTATAATCTCTCGGATTATGACTAGCTGTAACCACTATGCCAGATATAGTCTTTAATTTCCTAATAGTATATGATAATACCGGTGTTGGTCTAATTCCTTCAAAAAGATAAACTTTAATCCCATTTGCTGCTAATACTCTAGCAGCTATTTCAGCAAATTTATCTGAATAATGCCTAACATCATAGGCAATAGCAACTCCCCTACTCATTGCTTCTTTACCTTTCTTTACTATGGTCTGAGCTAATCCTTGAGTAGCTAATGATACAGTATATCTGTTCATTCTATTAGTTCCAGCTCCCATCTTACCCCTAAGTCCAGCAGTACCAAAAGATAAATCGGCATAAAATCTATCCTCTATTTCCTTATCATCAATTATACCCATAAGCTCTATTTTTGTTTCTTCATCAAAATAATCATTTTCTAGCCAATGGTTATATTTATCCCTATAATTCATAATATCACCCCAATATCTGATTTGCTTTTTATTACTTTATTATATTCTATTTGTTATTTACTAATTTGTCTATACATCAGAGGGAATATTAAAATTAATTGCAAAAGCATCCCTTGGATGCTATTGATTCCTTGGAATGCTTTTACTTATTTTAAAGAGGTCGGACTAGAAGTAATATACTTTCTTCGTTTTAATTTACTTATAGGGATTAATGCTAATAATAGTGCTAATATAGATGTAATCGGTATAACTAATCTCTCTATATCTATATTGTTTTGCTGAATTCTGTTATCATGAATCATATCTCCTTGTTGTGGAGGAAAATTTCTCTCATCATTAGATCGAAAATTATTATTTTCTTGGGACCTTCCTTCCCTATCAACAGGCATTCGACTTCTCATATCTATCATTTCTTCTATCTGATTATCATTCAAGCCCAATTCCTTTAACTTTGTCCTTTGTTCATCTGTCAATTCTTCACTGGAAGAATCTCGGATAATCTCCATTGCTTTCACCATAGTATTTCTATTATCATTATTTCCAAAATTATCAGGTGATACCATTCCCTCTCGATTCATATCTGGCATATTGTTCCCAAAGCCTCTACCCATAGATCCTAGGGCTGCCAAGTCTATATTAGTATTAATATTTCCATAAGTTGTAGTTGGCTGCTCTCCATTAAGTTGTGCTATAATACTTTCAGCTCTATCCTTTCCAAATTGAAGTAATATAGGTAAGGTATTTTCATACTGTTCATAAGTAAAAAACGCTGTAGGGTCATTTCTAACATATTCCTTTATTAGCTCATTAACTTTACTAATAGATGCTTTATATTTTCCAGATTTAATATAATTTATGACTAAATCTTCTAGATATTGATGATAAATCTTCTTATATTCTTCTTTTTCAAGTAACTTAGATATAAGAGGACTATTTTCCATAGTATCGCTAACTGGATTATCTATAGGAAAGTTTATAGCAGATGAAGCATTATTTACTTCATGCCCTGCAAAGGATAGATTAAAATCCCAAGGAAGTATTTGGAACTTGCCATCTCTTTCATATAAATAGTAATTATGTTTCAAACTACCAGCATAGCTATCTAAATTTACAAGAAATGTATTTACAGCAAAATATCTTAATATTTCATCTACATCAAGGAATTCATCTAGATTTGTACCTGTGCTTAAATTCTTCATCATATCAATTACAGTATTATAGTCTTTTTTATCTGTTGTCTTGAATATAGCATTATCAAAAATCCCTGAATAGTTGGAAATATCATCTCCAGTATATACTAAGTTTGTTCCGCTACTACCTCTACTAGGGACCCCAAAATTTCTTAGATTTACAGATTCCTCATTCTCTATTCTTATGTTTTTGGGATATACTCTCATAGCATTATCATCATTCTTTATATTTGGACTCCCCATATTCATACCTCTAGCACCCATTTCCATACCTTCAGGTTTATATAAGTTTCCATCCATACTTCCAAAATATCTTTCAATAAAGCTTTCTTCCATCACCTCAACAGCTAAATATAATCCCCATATTTCTCCATTTACCTTAATACTAGTGTATGCAAATCCAGGTGTAGCAATTCCCATTTCTTCAAATATCTCATAGGATAAATATTCCTTCATATTTGTAGCATCAGAAATATTATTATTAAGTGCTAACTTATCTAAGCCATAATAGTTCTGCCCCTTAATATATTCACTAAATTTGATCTTAAAACTATATCTATCTGTGGTGCTATCATTAGCTATCATACTTAGACTAGAATTACCTTTAGCTCTAATTCCTACATTTGTAAAGGTCTCTCCGTTTATTATAATATCACAATTATAATACTCTTCCTTTATGGAATTTTCTAATAGATCATTCCATGAATTTTCATCTATAATAATATTTATTTCTGATACCATATCCTTATTAAATATCTTGTTAACATAATCTGGTTGTTTAATACTAATATTAACTAAGTCATTATCTTTCTGTATAAATCCAACAAAAACTACTAATGCTAAAGCCACTAGAAAGATAGAAGCTAGAGATATAATTGTGGCAAACTTTTCTTTTATCATTACATCACCTTCTTTTTATCCCATATAATCCCCATTATAACTAACCATAACTACATTAGAAACTCCTTTAAGACTAGATAACTCATTTATAAAATCAGTGGTGATTTCTTTTAATCTAATCTCAACAGTAAGCTCTATCCCGCTATATTTTGAGGCAGTCTTAGATTTTATTAAATATTTTTGTACCTTATTATTTATGATGTCTAAGATATCTTTCTCGCATTCATTATCTTCATAATTAACTACCATTATATATGGAGTTTCATTTGACTTTTTATTTACAAATAATACCATTACAATACCTATGAATATTGAACCGAATATAGCTAATGGAATTAAACCAGCACCTAACACTATCCCTCCAGAAATTGACCAGAATAAAAATGCTATATCAATTGGTTCTTTTATTGCAGATCTAAAACGAACTATTGACAATGCACCAACCATACCAAGAGATAGTACAACGTTGGAAGTAACAGCCAATATAATTAAAGTTGTAATAAGTGTTAAAGACATAAGGCTACACCAAAACTTGGGGAATACATAACTCCTTTAAAAGTTTTTTTATAGACTGTCATAATAAATAAACCTAAGACAAAAGCAAGTCCTAATGCTATAATCATATCGACTGCTGATATGGATCCCACTTTATTTAAAAAACTTGATTTGAAAATATCACTAAAGTTTATTGTATTTGTTGTATTCATTTTTTCATCTCCTGATTTTATTAAATTTAGCCAAATACTCTGCAAAGGGCGTATTTTGAAACCGCGGTAAATCTCCTATCTCCAACTTGGATAATATCAGCTATAACATCGGGAAGGAACTCATCATATTTTACCTCTAGAATAATTATCTTTGAATCCAATACATTTACAGCGGGAAGATTCTCATTGAATATATTTCTCGAAAACACCCCTGATTTTATGGTTCTATCAAAAGTTATTCTAACATTACCTATTGGATAAATATACGCCTCACGATTATAATCCACTATTGTCTTTGGCTTAAATAACTCACTTTTCATTTTAATATAGAGTTCTTTTAATAAACTATTATCAATAAATTTGATCCAATCAATATCTCCACTCAAAATTCTATTACATTCTTCTATGGAGATTTTAGTACTAAACTTTGCTGTAAGACCATTATCTTTCACCTTTTTTTCTAATTTAATAAAAGAGGCATCATTATTATAAAGTCTAATCCTAAATTTCTCCCTATGATTAACACCAGATATCTTTTCAAATAAAGCCTTATCATTTATATCATCAAAGTATATGCTTCTTATAAAATAACCACTATCTCCCTTAGAATTTTCATCTAATCTCATTATATTTTTGAGTCTAGATCTAAGTATATAATAATCTCCTAAATTTATATACAGTTTATGCTCATGTCTATATTTAATACTATGCACATTTTTCACCTCCAAGCTTTAGATTTATATTAAGGATATATTTCTTTTGTGAAATCTAGATGATAACTAATCGAAATATTTGTGAAAATCATTTTCCGCAGCTTTGCAACCCAAATCTATTTGCTATCTTAATTTGCCCCACAGTATAATTCAGTAATCTTTTAGGGCTCGTTACTCTCATATAAATCTGATGTTCATTGGGTTAGGCCATAAAAAAGACAAGAATAAATCTTGTCTTTCATAAATTATATCTATTTGTTAGTCTTTAATTGAAACCAAAATGTAGTTCCTTGATTAACATGACTTTCTACTCCAAAGTCTGAATTATGAGCAGTTAATATATTTTTAACAATGGAAAGTCCTAGTCCAGTCCCTATTACTGCTCGCTTATGGGTTTTACCTACCATATAGTATCTATCCCATATGTGATTTAATTCTTCTTCGGGAATACCTTTCCCAGTATCTTTGACCTCATATTTAACAAAATCGCCAACATTTTTAATATTTATAAATACTAATTTATTATCTCCAGTAAAATTCACAGCATTACCAATTAGATTATAAATTACCTGCTCTATTTTTTTCTCATCACCATATACTTTTATTTCATCGTTACAATTTAAGCGAAAAATAAATCCATCTTTTTCTTCAAGGATTAAAAATCTCTTTAGGATTTCCTTTGTAGTTCTAACTATATCAAACTCTTTATAATCAATTTGATTAAGGTCTGCCTCAATCTTAGATAAATCTAAAATATCATTGACAAGTCTAGTAAGTCTATCTGATTCATCTATAATTACATCAACATGAGATTGTCGTTTTTCTGGATTATTGCCAGATATATCTCTTATCATTTCCGCATAGGATTTGATCAATGTAAGCGGTGTTCTTAAATCATGGGAAACATTTGCAATTAAGTCTCTTCTTAGTCCTTCAATTTTAGATAATTCTGTAGTAGTATAATTTAAGGTAGCTACCAAATCATCTATTTCTGTATAATCACCTTTTTCAAATACAACATCATAATTACCTTTAGCTAGAACTGAGACTGCATTAGTTACTTGAGTAATAGGCTTAGATATTTTAGATGCAATAATAAATGATAATCCCAATGCTAAGAGCAAAGATATTATAGTCACTATAATAAGCTGGTTTTTTAAAACAAAAGTAGTAGAGTCTATAGGGTCTAATAATCCATTAATATATAAATATAGATTCTCCCCATCTTCACCTTGCAATACAGCTCCATAGACTATAGTTGGTCTTCCTAACCTAGGATCTTCTATAGTATATAGAATCTTTCCTTGATTATCATTCTCCAGTTTATCTATGAATTTGCTTGAATCCATGGAATTAAATTTAGGTGGTCTAGGGTTAAATGATGTATTCATAGGAAATATAGGAATACCGTCTTCATTTAAAATCTGAATAATTACTCCCCTACTAAAGGATATTGTATAAATAATATCTTCAAAATCATCCTTTCCATATTCAACTACCAGGCTGTCTCCGATTTTCTTAATCTCATTAGTCTTCATTGATTTATAATAGGTATTTAAAAATACAATTTGAAGAAGCCATAATATGGTCATGATTGTTGCCGCAAATAGGATAAAATATGTCCACAATTTAACTTTTAGGCTTTTCATATCTAATTTATTCTTCAAAATTACCACCACTTCTATTATTTTATATATTCAAATTTATATCCTAGTCCCCTTAAAGTTACAATAAAATCTCTATATTGTCCCATACTATTTCTAAGCATTTTTATATGGGTATCAACAGTTCTATCATCACCAAAGAAGTCATAGCCCCATACCTCATTCAATAATTTATCCCTAGTTAAAGCAACATTCTTATTTTTAACTAAATAAAATAATAAATCATACTCCTTTGGGGTCATATCTACTTTTACTTCATCAACAAATACATTTCTTCCTAGTATATCAATCTCAAGACCGTCAAATTTATATATTTCATTAGAATTAATATCTTTTTGCGTTTTTTTATTACGGCTAACAATTACATTTAATCTAGCCATAACCTCCTTAGGAGAAAAAGGTTTTACTACATAATCATCGATGCCTATCTCAAATCCAAATAGCTTATCATATTCTTCCCCTCGGGCTGAGAGCATAAGTACAGGTATATCCTTTATCTTTTTAATTTCCTTATAGGCAGAAAAACCATCTAGTTTTGGCATCATTATATCCATTACTATAACATCAAAATTTTCTTCTTTACATATATTCACAGCTTCCATTCCATCTTTGGCTTCTAATACTTCATGCCCTTCAAATTCTCCATACTCTCTAATGACTTGGCGAATTTTCTCCTCATCATCTACAACTAATATCCTAAACATATAATTCCTCCTATAATATTTCTAGGAATTAAAGCTTCCCCTCAGCTATATTATAAATGTTCAATGTGTTAATTATGTGATAAGTTTTAAGAATTCAAGTGTAAAAAAAGAGGATAGTATTATCTATCCTCTTACTCAATATCTCGTTCTACTCATCTCTTCGGTGTTGTCAGAATGACACTTTGGACAGTTTACCCCTTCTTCATAGTTCTCATCCCAGATATGTCCACAGTCCTTACATATAAATTTAACTAAATTTACGGATGTAGTCATATTCCCACCTCCCATTTGAACATATTAAATTTATTATTAAATAAAACATTTATGTTTGTTTATATTGTATCAAACTTTGACAAAAAAGTCACTAAGTTTTTTATTAAATATATAAAGGACTAGTCTTTTTAACTAGTCCTTATAACTCCTTTTAAACTATATCAACTTCTTTACTTCCTCTATAGCTTTATCATAATCTGGATGATTTGTTACTTCCTTTACATATTCTACATATCTAACTACATTATCTTTATCAAGTATTACTATCCCTCTACTTAGAAGTCTAAATTCTTCTATTACAAATCCATAATTCATGCCAAATGATAAATCCTTATGATCAGATAAAGTGATTACTTTATCTATATTATTAGCGGAACAAAATCTTTTCTGTGCAAAAGGTAAATCTACAGAAATAGTTAGTACAGTCACATCTCCAAGCTCAGTTGCTGTTTCATTAAAGTTTATTGTTTGAAGCTCACATACACCAGTATCTAAAGAAGGTACTACTGATATTATCTTTACTTCATTCCCTGCATCTTCTAAAGTAAATAGGGATAAGTCACTTTTTAATACAGTAAATTCTGGTGCCTTATCTCCAACCTTTATTTCTTTTCCTAATAATGTAACTGGATTTCCTCCCATAGTCACAAGATCTTTTCTTTTTTCCATAATCTATTTCTCCTTTCATTGATATCTAAAATAATTGATTTCCCAATGAATTTACCCTGAAATAGTCGGAACTAATCATTTGATATTATTATATTTCCGCAGATTTAAAACCTTTACCCTTTACTTCTACTACATCCGTTATAGTGAAAAAGGCTTTCGGATCTACTTCATTGACTATTTCTTTTAATTTAGCAATCTCACGAGATGTAAGAATACAGTATACAATGTTCTTATCTTCATGAGTATATCCACCTTGACCCTTTAGAAATGTAACCCCCCTATGCAACTGTTCTATAATTGCAGTTGATAGTTCTTTGGATTTCTCTGATACTATTACTACATTCTTCTGTACATTAAATCCAGTTTGAACCTTATCTAATATTTGATATCCTATATACATAGAAATCAAAGTATACATAGCGGCTTTATATCCAAATAGCAAGGATGATAGAGTTATTATAACAGTGTTTACCATCATCAAGCCTGTCCCAATATTTACATTAAGCTTTCTTTTTAGAATTGCAGCTATAACATCTAGCCCTCCTTGGCAAGTACCATTTCTAAACATTAATCCCATACCAAGTCCATTTAATACTGCTCCAAAAATTGACCCTAGAAGAATATCTTCAACTATAAAGTATTTGGAAATGTCTTTGGTTATTGTAAGCCATGATGAAAAAACAAGCATAGATATAAATGCATAGGTAATAAACTTCTTATCTATCATTCTGACACCTACTACAAATATAGGAAGATTTATTAAAAATACTGATATTCCTGCTGGCATCTCTGTCAAATACTGAGTCATTATAGCAACGCCTCCAACTCCACCACTTAAAAGTCCATTTGGAACAAAGAATAAATTAAATGCTAGAGAGCATAGTAAGTTTCCAATTACTATGAATAATATTTTTGTAAATATCTCCCTAATTCCTCCTAGTTTTGATTGTGCTACATCAATTGTTTTCATTTATAAACTCCTCATTTTTATAATATATTGGTGGTAAATGTATACCCAAATAATACTACTTTATCATACAAATATCAATTGTTGCTTATAGCTTAATCGTAATAAAATAAAAGATCAACTCATATAAATAAGGAGATCTTTTATTTTATATTTTAACTTATAGTTCTGATATAATCAGTGGCCTCCTTGGAAACATCTAAGATCATCTTTATCCATCTATCTTTATTTTCTTTCGTAAATCTTGATTTTGGACCTGAAATTGAAATACAAGAAATAATCTCATTATTAACTCCAAATATTGGAGCTCCAATACAACTAACTCCTATTTCTCTTTCTTCATCATCTAAACCATATCCTTGCTTTTTTATAATATCTATCTCTTCCATTAATTTATCCTTGTCTGTAATTGTTTTATTAGTATATTTTGTTAATTCAATACTATCTATTATATGCTCTTGTTTAGATTCGGGTTGATAGGCTAGTAGGATTTTTCCTGCACCAGTACAATGTAACGGAGCTGATACGCCTATTTTAGTAAACATCTTTAACAATCTATTACTTTCTTCTTGGGCAATATATACAATTTGATTATTGTCTAAAATAGTTAAGTTAGAAGTTTCTCCAGTTAATTCCTTTAACTTTCTTAGATATGGTTTTAAAATAATAGAAATATCATTTTGTTCATAAGCTCGCATTCCTATTTGCCATAGCTTCAACCCTAATTTAAACTTTTTAGTCGTTTCATTTTGTTCAATTATATTACATTCTTTTAAAGTATTTAATAAATGATATGTGGCACTAACCCCATAATTCAATGCCTCACTTATCTCCGTTACTCCTAATTCTTTTTCAGATAATGCCATGTAATCTATAACATCAAAAGCCTTAATAACTGATCTTATGGTTTTCTTTTGTTTTTCTTCTATTTCATTAGTCATATTGTCCTCCTGATATTCAACATTTATCTTATGATATTTATTTACTATCGGTAAATTATTATACCATTTAATATACTCTTTTGCCATATTTATCTTTATACTAATTAAAGGAGGCTGTTTTAAAATTATAATTTTAAAACAGCCTCCTGATTGATGATATATCTGATGTATTTCTAGTTTTTAATTTAAGCCATTAATTCTTTTAATAATGTAGTTATCCCAGCACCAAGTTCAATGTTTTTGCCCATTCTATATAGCGTTCTTTCGATTGCAGAAATTGCGCTTACCATATCATGTGTATCTATATTACCCATATGTCCAATTCTAAACATTTTTCCAGCATATGCAGCTAAACCTCCAGCTACCACTGCACCTTCTTCTGCTAATATTTTTCTGAACTCAACATCATCTATTCCTTCTGGATATATTGCATTTGATAATGTAACTGCTCTATGTTCTTTATCTGCTAATAATGTAAAGCCCATAGCCTCTAAAGCAGCTTGCATTGCTCTAGCATTTTTTCTATGTCTTTCGTATCTATTTTCTATTCCTTCTTCTTTAATTATTCTTACTGATTCTTTAAGTGCCCAAATCATATTTACTGCTGGTGTAGCAAAGTATTTTGAGGGATCATTCATAATTGGAAGCCATTTATCAAAGTCTATATAATACTCTGGAATTCTTCCAAGTTCTTTTCTTCTTTCCATTGCTTTCTGTCCTGCCCACACTATTGCAAGTCCTGGTGCTACTCCAAATGCTTTCTGTGACCCAGTGATTAAAATATCTATATTCATATCATCTACATATTCTGGTTCAGCCGCAGTAGCACACACGCCATCAACTATATACATTGTCTCAGGGAACTTTTTCATCATTTCACCAATTTCTTTTATTGGAGCACAAACTCCTGTTGATGTATCAACATGAGTTA
Organism: Tissierella sp. P1; assembly: GCF_002266425.1. Taxonomy (GTDB): domain Bacteria; phylum Bacillota; class Clostridia; order Tissierellales; family Tissierellaceae; genus Tissierella; species Tissierella carlieri. Next base: position 190 of record NZ_NPMN01000012.1, on the reverse strand, counting down.
CTGTCATAGCATCATATTTCTTTTCACTCAATTTTGCCTCAATATCTTTTACAGGTACAATTTTTCCCCACTCACTGCTTATTACATCTACATTTATACCTTTTCTCCCTGCAAGATCAATAAATCTATCTCCAAAGAATCCGTTTGATACAATAAGTAAATTATCGCCTGATTTTAAAGTATTTGCTAC
>NZ_NPMN01000011.1 GCF_002266425.1 Tissierella sp. P1 | reverse complement strand
TTCCTTATTCATAATTTACCTCCTAATTTTTATAATCCTTGTTTCTTGGATTTATTATATAAAGTTGATCCTATATAAAAAGCTGCATAAGTTGGAATGCCTAGAATTAAAGCTAATTTTTGTGTAGGATCAAAGAACATACCAATGAATAGTATTATACATAATGCTATCAGTAGTGCAGGCGTTACAGGATAGAATGGTGTTTTAAATTTTATATTCTCTATATTACCGCCCTTTTCTTTGTATTGTTTTCTAAATATGAATAAACATACTGCATATAATATATAAATGAAAATATTACTGATTCCAATTATTGAAGTTAAGAATAAATATACGGTTCCAGGTGCTACTATACTCGATATAACCGCAGCAACAGCAAATAGCATTGTAACAATTAATGCATTCATAGGAACCTTTTTACCATTAACCTTTGAGACGAATTTCGGTGCCTGATTAAAATTCCCCATTGACCATAATGATCTTGTACTTGAATATATAAACGCATTTGCCGATGAAAGTGCTGATGTTAATACAACAACGTTAACTATCAGCTCTGCTGATTGGATACCAGCTAATTTAAAAACATAGGCAAAAGGACTTCCAGCCAAGTCTGCACTTCTCCAAGGAAGTACTGCAATTAAAACAACTAAAGATGCAATATAAGCTATTATCAAACCCCAGATTGTAGCATGAATTGCACGAGGTAAGTCTTTTTCTGGATTTTCACTTTCACTTGCAGCAGCAGCGAAAATATCAGCTCCACCATAGGCAAATGCTGCTGTCATCATTGTCATAATTACAGCTTTTGCACCATTTGGGAAAAGTCCTCCGTCATTTACGAAGTTCCTAAATCCAACTGCTTCTTTACCTACTAATCCAGTAATCATTCCTAATCCTAATATTAAGAATACAACTATTAATATAAATTTTATACTACTAAATATAAAAGATGATTTTCCATATTTATCACTAGGTACTGCATTCATAATAAATAGTAGTATAGTAAAACCTATTATCCATATCATTGAATTAACATTAGGAAAAATATTTTTCATAATTATTGATGATGCAACTAGTTGTGATGGTATAGTAATAGCATAAGATAACCATTTTACCCATCCTACAGTAAATCCCATACTTGGATTAATAAGTTCTGTTGCATAAGCCTGTACTGTTCCTGCAACGGGCATTTCAACTAATAATTCGCCCAAACAAAACATCATCAGGTACATTATTATTGCGCCAAATAAGTATGCTATTAATGTACCACCTGGTCCAGCTTGCTGTAGTACATAACCAGATCCTAGAAACAATCCAGTACCAATGGTTCCTCCAATACCAAGCATCATTATTTGATGTGTTTTCATGGAGCGTTGCAGTCCTTCTGACTTTTCTAAAATATCTTCTACATCTTTTTTTGGTTCTTTTGACATTAACTGTGCCTCCTTAGATTTTGTATTATATTAAAGTCTATAATAATATATAGCAAATTTCATGCCAACTTCTAAAGTGTTAAAATACTAACATTTGTACATGTTTTAAAAAATAAGGGATATTTTATAAAAAAATTTTTTTTATTATAAAATATCCTTTACTATTCATACATTTATTATTTTGCTCAAAATAGCCATAATTATAAATATTTAATACTATAACTTCTCACAACTCCTCATATTAGGCATGTTTTATCCTTTATGTATACATCGAAAGCTAATCTTCAATGAAGTTTCTCATTTATAGAAAAAAATAAAAACTAGATTTACTAGTTCTCATTTTTTAGAATTCCTTAAATTCTTTTTTTATCCTTTCAAGTAAATCTTTATCTTGAATAACTTGGACTCCAGTTTTTACTAATGCATTAATTGTAATAATCATATTCTCATAAGCTTTGTCAGTTAAAGTGGCATCTCTAAATTCTTCAGTATGGGCAGCAATACTTTCATCACCATATATGCCAAAGTATGGATGAATAGCTGGACACACATAACTTACATTTCCCATATCCAAAGAACCAAAAGATAGTTTTATATTATCAGGATTTTCTATCCCCTGAATCCTTAAATTTTCGCTAAATACATTTGATAAACTTTCATTAGTTACTAAATCATCATATATAAATTCATAATTAGATATTTCCAAAGTAGTTCCTGTAGCTAATGCAGCACCTCTAGCACAGTTCTTAACTCTTTCCGCTAATTCTTGTAAGTAAGCTTTCGTTTCAGTTCTTACATAGAATTGAGCAATAGCTAAGTCTGGAACTATATTTGCCGCTTTGCCACCTTCAGTTATCACTCCATGAATTCTAGCAGAGGGTAATATATGCTCCCTCAGAGCATTTATACTATTAAAAGTCATTATTACGGCATCTAATGCATTAATACCTTTTTCTGGGTCTGAGGCAGCATGTGAAGCTTTACCTTTAAAGCTAAATTGTATTGGTTCCAAAGCTAAAGATGTCCCACTTTTATTATATACAGGTGCTGGATGAGCTAGCATAGCTATATCTATATCCTTAAATACTCCTTTTTCTACCATTGTAACCTTTGCTCCGCTGGTTTCTTCTGCAGGAGTTCCAAAAACTATGACCTTCCCTCCTATTTCATCTAATAAATGCCTTAAAACTACAGCTGCCCCTGTATTAGTAGTTCCAAGTAAATTATGACCACATCCATGTCCGATTCCCGGCAAAGCATCATATTCAGATAAATAACATATTGTAGGCCCCTCTTTATTGCTTTCATAGCTAGCCTTAAATGCAGTTTTTATTTCAAGATATTCTTCCTCTATCTGAAATCCATATTCTCTTAAAAGATTGATATGAGCCTTTGAAGATTTAAACTCCCCATATCCTAATTCTGGGTTATTGTAAATATACTCATTCAATTTCTTTAAATCATCTAATATACTGTAAGTAATACTATTAATTCTCTCTATCATATTAATCCCACCTAATTTTATATTTGAAATCTCCTAATCACTTTCCCTAGCCTATTTTGTAATATCTCATTATTTTGTAAAGCTATTTCGCCATTTATTATAACATACTCTATTCCTAAAGGAGATTCTGTTGGATTGTCAAAAGTTGCACAATCTATTATTTTATCATAGTCAAAAATGACAATATCTCCATCCATTCCTACCTTTATCTCACCTTTATGTTCTAGTTTTAGTCTTTCAGCAGGTAGTTTAGTCATCTTTTTCAATTGATCTATCAGCTCTAACCTATTGTCATCTCTAACATATCTTCCAATTATTCTAGGAAAAGTACCAGCCGCTCTGGGATGTCCTTGTCCTTTATTCAAGAGACCATCACTAGCTACATAGACAAAAGATTCTTTCAAAGATTCAATAACTTCATCTTCATTCATTACAAAGCTACTGCCAACATATTCGGATATTCTTTTCTCACTTTATGAAATATTTCTTCTGTACACCTGATATTTTTATAGGGTTCTTCCGTTAATAATATGGAGTCATAGCTTTTGTTCCAATTGTCAAAACACCCATCATCAAAAACTGAACTCCCTATAAAAGTACTAAAGGCATCATAGGGATAACAATCTGCCCTTACATCTATTCCTCTATCTACGGCTTCTTTTATGATATCTAAAGATTCTCTCATCTGTCCCATAGCAGTACAGCTCCCGAGATGAGATATCTGCATAGGCAATCCCGTGACTTGAGAAATCATTATCAACTCTTTTATAGAATCTATTCCTTTTTTAGCATCGGCTCTATAGTGTGCCGATATCAAAATATCATATTCTTTTATAGAATTACAGATTTCTAGAATCTCTTCCAAGAATATTCCTGGAGAATATTCTATACCAAAGGATAATCCTACAGCACCATTTTTTCCTATATCCTCTCTTATTAAATCTATCATTTTTTCTATTTGTTCTCTAGTTGCTTCCTTATATCTATCTATACCAAGTTTATTTCTATAATAATTGTGACCAGCAAAGATCATGTAATTTACGGGAGCTCCATTACTATCTATAAAGTTAAAAAATTCATCAATACTTTGTCTATTATTTCCACAATTTCCTCCAACACAGGTTGTGACACCCATTTTAAGCATTTTATATGCTATATCGTAAATTTCCCCATCTTCACCATCTATAATTTTTTCCTCATGCATATGAATATCAATAAACCCTGGAGATACAATTTTATCCTTTGCATCTATTATTTTTCTTCCACTATTGAGACTACTATCTATAGATGCAATTTTATTATCTTTAATTCCAATATCTTTAACCGTTAACTTATTTTTGTCAAAATCTACTAAGGTGCCATTTTTTATAATTATATCATACATATTCTTTCCTCCTTATGGCTTAGCGATTTTAAATTCTCATAGTTCCGTTTTTCTCAAATCTTTCATGCCAAGAAAAAACTTCTTTTAGTATTTTAGGGGTATGAGAAGCATTGATCTTTGTTATCGTTTTATAATAATCCATAAGCATTGGCTTGTAATGTTTATTGCTACAATTTTTTATTATTGTTAAAGCCCTTTCTTTAGGCGATAATCCTCTTAAATCTGCCACTCCTTCTTCTGTTATTATTATATCTACATCATGTTCAGTATGATCTACATGCGAAACACAGGGTACAATAGAAGAAACATTACCATTTTTTGCGGTGGATTCAGTGAAAAAAATAGAAATATAAGAATTTCTAGCAAAATCTCCAGAACCACCTATTCCATTCATCATCTTTCTCCCCAATATATGTGTAGAATTTACATTACCATAGATATCTGCCTCAATAGCTGTATTTAAAGCAATAACTCCCAATCTTCTAATTATTTCAGGATTATTGCTTATCTCCTGTGGTCTCAAAACTATCTTTTTCCTATATTTATCTAAGTTTTTATAGAATTTTTCTAATCCCTCAGGAGATGGGGTTATAGCAGTGCCAGAAACAATATTAACCTTGTCATAATCTATTAATTCCAACATGGAGTCTTGTATTACTTCTGTATAGAAATTTAAACTTTTTAAGTTTGAATTCTTAAATCCTCCTAAAACTGCATTAGCTACGGATCCTACTCCAGATTGAAAAGGTAGTAGTTCTTTAGGTATCCTTCCTCTTTTAATTTCCTCCTCTAAAAAATCTATTAGATATCCTGACATTTTTATATTATTTTGATTAATAGATGTAAAGGGCCTAACATCATCTCTTTTATCAGTTATGACTATAGCTGCCACCTTATTTAAATCTATAGGTATAAAATTTTCTCCAATTCTATCAGAAGCTTTCACTATAGGTATTGGCTCTCTATATGGTGGATTTTTTGTTTGATATATATCATGAATTCCTCTTAACTCTCTTGGCTGACTAGTATTTATTTCTATTATTAATTTTTCTGCTTTTTCAATTATTGTTGGGGTAATACCAACTGAAGTAGATGGAATAATATATCCTTCTTCTGAAATTTCAACAGCTTCAATAATCCCCAAATCAATTTTACCTAAAAAGCCATAATTTATATATTGGGATAAATGACTTAGATGAATATCAACAAAACTAATTTCTCCATTATTTATACTATTTCTACAGCAATCATTAGTCTGATATGGTATCCTCTTACTAATAATACCTCTTTTAGCAAATTCTCCATCTATCTCATCTCCCACTGAAGCTCCTGTAATTAAGGTTATTGAAATTCTTTCCTTACTTTCATCTAGCCTCTTAACTAATGCTAAAGGAATTTCTTTCGGATAACCTGAAGGTGTAAATCCACTGGTTCCTATGATCATCCCATCTTTAATAAGCAGTGAAGCTTCTTCAGAACTAATTATTTTTTTTCTTAGATAGTTTCCTTTTATTCTATCTTTAATCATGGAATTAACCTCCTATATATTATAGGCAGAAATTTTATTCTGCCTATAATATTTATAAATCATTGGATTTCACAAAAATCTTCAGCTATTCTACAATAAATCTCTACATAGTCTATTAAATGCTTTATAGGAACTCTTTCATCCTTAGTATGAGAATAAGAAATATCTCCGGGTCCTGTAACTACTGTTGGAATATTTCCAAAGTTTGATAGTAGTGCTGCATCTGTCCAGCCTCTTCTTCTTGTTAAATTGGGTTTTTCGCCAATTACTTGGCTCAAAGCATTTTTAGTTGCAACGACTATAGGGTCCTCAGGATCTGTCATCAAATAGAGATGATCTAATGTTAAGAAATTATTATCCATTCTTATTATCTCTGCATCAAATTCTTTATCCTCTTTTTTAAGTTCTAAAACTATATCTTCAAGCTCTTTAAATACAGAATCTACACTTTCTCCTGGAATATATCGCCTATCAATCTTAATAGAACACCAATCTGCTACTGTACTTGGTTGACTTCCTCCTTCAATTCTCCCAAAATTCATTACTGAAGGTCCCATATATTCATTATTTCTTTCTGCTAATTTAGGCATTAACCTTTCTTCAATCCTTAGAATCAGTTTTGCTGTCTTAGAAATCGCATTAATTCCCAAATGTGGAACTCCACCATGTGCCGCCTTACCTTTAACTTTTATTTCTATCCATTCTAATCCTCTATGTCCTATGGCATATTCATAATTAGATGGTTCACCTACAATAGCACCATCTGCCTTGATATTTGATTTTACTAGAGCTTCAGTACCTTCGCTTTGTTCTTCTTCACCCAATACACCAGTGAAAATAATATTGCCCTTCATAGATTTATGAGATCTCTTAATAGCAAGCATAGCTATTAACATAGAAGCTATAGGTCCCTTCATGTCTGAAGTTCCTCTTCCCCATATAAAGCCATCTTTAACTTCTCCACCATAGGGATCTATTATCATATTATAAGGGGGCACAGTATCCATATGTCCATTGAACATAAGCGTTTTACCAGTTCCTTCGCCTTTTAGATTAACTATAACATTTTTCCTAAGTCCGTCTACTTCTTGATATTCTACTTCTAAGCCATTTTCTGTACTAAATTTATAAATATATTCTGCAACTTCCTTCTCACGATTTTCCGCATCCTTATGGCTAGGTATTCTTACCAATTCCTGAGTCAGTTTTATTAACTCTTCCTCAGAAAAAAATTTCTTATAATCTATCAATGTAGTCCCCTCCAATCTTTATGTTAAAATGGCCCATAAGATATTCCATTAGCTATTACTAAGAACGCCATGCCAGTTCCAATCCAGATTAACATTAAAGGCCATATGAACTTAAACCATTTCTCATAAGGAATATTACCCATAGATAAATATCCCATTAGTGCTGCAGAAGTAGGAATAATAGAATTGGTAAATCCATCACCAAATTGGAATGCCATAACTGCTGTCTGTCTTGTAATTCCTAATAAATCTGATAATGGAACCATAATTGGCATAGTTGCAGCAGCTTGACCACTACCAGATGGAATGAAGAAGTTAATTATTACTTGAACTATATACATTCCAATAACCGATATAGACTTAGGTAATATTTGAATTGCTTTAGCTAAACCGTATACAATACTATCTATTATTAAACCATCTTTCATAACTATTAAGATGCCACGAGCTACCCCTACAACTAGTGCTCCAAATGCAATAGATTTTGCACCTACGACAAATTCTTGAGCAATTTTACTAGGTCCTAATCCACCAATTAGTCCACTTATAACACCCATTGCTAAAAATGTAGAACCAATTTCTAAGATATACCAATCAAATTTAAATACCCCAGTAATTATTACGGCAAATCCTGCAATAACTGTCAATAATATAATGTTATGATGAACTCTCATTGTAGGGACATTATTTAAATCTATTATTTTACCTCTTTCTTCTAACTCCAATTCTGCAACTACACTTTTAGATGAATCCTTCTTAACTTTTTCTGCATATCGAATTATATAAATAGCAGTAATTATTAGTAATACCACAAATATAATTATTCTCATAATGATTCCAGAAAACAAAGGTAATTCAGCAATACCTTGAGCTACACCTACACTAAAAGGATTCATAAATCCTGAATTAAATCCACAAGCGGCTCCTAAGGTTATCATTGCTGTTCCAGTAATTGCATCAAATCCCAAGGCCCTAGCTAAAGCTATACCTATAGGTACGAATACTATAGTTTCCTCGGCCATACCAAAGGTTGCCCCACCAATGCCAAATATCACCATAAATATTGGAATCATTAAATTCTCTTTACCATCCAATTTTTTTGCTAATCTCCCTATACCCGCCTCAATAGTTCCAGTTGCTGTAATAATTTGAAATGCTCCACCTACAATGAATATGAAAAAAATTATTTGTGCTGCATCCTCCATTCCTCTTGGCACAGCCTGAACTAATGCAAAAGGTTTTATAGGATTTTGTTCAACATTATGAAATGAATCTGGACTCACCAAGGTTCTTCCTGTAGCCTCCTCCTTTACTCTGTCAAATTCTCCAGCTGGGATTACATAAGTCAATATTGACATGATGATAATAACTGAAAAAAGAATTACATAGGTATGTGGTACTTTAAATTTTTTCTTTTTTACACTTTCTACCATGAAAATCCCTCCTATTTTTATCACAATTTTTTTACTAAGATGCAGTCAAGATAGTATAATTCTCCCTCCCTTATAAATTTAATTTGCTAATTCTGTCTGCATAATGCATTAATTTTCCTAAAATCATATCTCTTTCCGCATCAACAATATTACCTTTAATATATTTTACAGCTATGCATGCTGTAACTTTATCATTAAAATTCTTAACTGGAACTCCTATACCTACAAGACCTTTCATATTTTCTTCATCACTTATTGCGAAACCTTGCTGTCTTATACTTGAATATTCTTGTAATAATTGTTTTGGATCAGTAATAGTATTTGGACCTTTTTTTTCTAGATTGCTTGAATAAACTATTTCCTCTAATCTATCATAGGCTCATAATATGCCATAATACATTTACCATAAGCTCCACAATGTATTGGATAATAAGTTCCCACTTTAAATCCTATCTGAATAGGTTGATAGCTTTCCAATTCGAACAAACTTAATATCCTATCTTCTAATAGGATTGCGTACCCTATTGATTGCTTTATTTCTTTAGCTAACTCCTCCAATATTATCCTTATTTGTTCCATACTAGTGTGATTATATAAATAGGCAGCCCCTATATGATATGATCCCGGTCCAATAGAATATTTTTTAGAGCTTGGACTTTGATAAACCATTTTATTTTCTATTAGAATATTAAGTATCCTATGTACTGTACTTCTATGTATTTTCAATTCTTCGCTTATTTCGAAAGCAGTTTTTTCGTAAGGTGGTACGGCTAAATTTTCTAAAATTAGGAAAGCCTTATCAATTGATGAATAATTATCTTTCATTTTATTCCTCCTTAATTTTGTCCACTATGCTGACACATGTTTATTCTGTTGACATTATATATAATATTCGACAAAAATTTTAAAATTCCTTCTTTTTTTTAGAATTTTTTCAATATTTTTTATTTTTATTTAAGTATTACTTAAATAAAAATAAAAGTCTTAAAAAATATTACTTTTTCAAGACTTTTTATTTCTATTCTTTTAATTATTCAATTATCTCTTTTTCAACATATTCAGAAGTCATACCTCTCAGTATACCAACATAAGACATTCTAAATTCTATAATATCTCCTACTTTATAATCTACCTCACTATCTGATCCATCTAGTATAAGATGATCCGAACTACCACCTAGGATAATTATCCCTTCGTCTAATGGATAAAGAGCTTCAAAGTCAACGTCTTGTTTTCCTACAGCACAAAGAATTCTTCTGCGGACTCCCCTATCTATAAAAGTTGGTATATTTCCAAAGGCATCTCTTCCTATCTTTCCAGTAGGCAATGAAGGTTTTTCTTTTACTTCAATAATCTCCACTTGAAGGGTAAACGCATCATTTTTTGTACCTTCTATCTGTTCTCCATAGGCTGATTCAGTTCCAAGTACTAAAGATTCACCTAGTCTTAAATTATTTAATCTATCAATTTTGTTATCTGGTAGCAAATGAACTGTACTTGAATTTCCTCCAGATAAGATTTCTAATTCTATATTATATTTTTCTTCTATTTGTTTCTCTAATTTAGCTAATCTATTTAAAATCTCTTTAGTTGGTATTACTCCGCCATAGCATGTTAGATTAGTACCTAGACCTATAATTTTAACACCTTTCAATTCTATCATCTTTTCTATAGAATTAAATAGAGATTTTTCATCATAATATCCTTCTCTTAAGTCTCCTAAATCTACCATTAAAATGATTTTATGAATCTTCCCTTTCTCTAAAGCTTTTTCTGATAAGGAAGTAATAGTATCTAATTCTGAGTTAAGAGATATGTCTGCATACTCTACTATTTTTTCTGCTTCGGATTTCATAGGTAATCTTAACATTATTTTTGGTATGTCTAATTCTTTTAATCTTATAAGATTTTCAATCCTAGAATCTGCTAGATAGGATACTCCACCTTCAATATATGCTTTAGCAATTCTAGGATTACCACAGAAAACCTTTGTTACTCCTGCAACTTTTATACCTTGACTGTTACATAATCCAACTACAGATCTTACATTATTTTTTATAGTTTCTAAATTAACTGTCATTTTGGGATAACTCATATTTTATTCCCCCTTAAGACTGTTTTCTAATAGCCTTAATGCTTCTTCTGGATATTTCTTAGCCATTACTCCAAGTGAAGCCATTATATAATGATTATCTATTAATATTTCAGCCTCAGCATTTGGAAGTAAATCATTTCCTTTATTGGAAAGTGCAATTTCTCCAAGTATCATTTTTCTATTAGGCAACCGTGTTAGTGCACCACCTGTACCAATTATATATTTTACTTGGGTTAAATCTTTACCTTCTGCAATGGTTTTCTTACCACTTGGTCCATATAGATGCTTAAGTCCTCCTGCATGCCTTCTCACTGCTGTAATAGTTGCATGCAATGTCAACTTTTCTACAAACTGCTTTTCTAAATCTGTCTCTGGAATTGGCTTATGATGAGCAATTAAATCTTCCAGTTCTTCCATGGTGATTTGTAGTTCCTTAACTAATTCTTCTTTCCCTACCATCTCTACTACATTTTTCATGCTCACATAAACTCCAAGGTCTCCCTCTACGGTTCTCTTAGCCTTAGGCTCTGGATTAATTAAAATTCTTGATATTTCATCACTATCTTCTGTAACTGAATGAACATCTGTTGTAGCTCCACCTACATCAATTGTTACTAAATCTCCAATGTCATCGTATAAAAGCTGAGAAGCAGCCATTACTGCTCCTGGTGTTGGCATAATAGGGCCAGTTACCATTTCCCTTACACGCTCCATACCTGGTGCATGAATTATATGCTTTTCAAAGACTTCTTGAATTACCTTTCTCGTAGGCTCTACGTTTAATTCATCAATCTTAGGATAAACATTATCAACTATATAAAGCTCTGTTTGTTTGCCTTCAAAAGCATCCTTTACATCTTCATGATTTTCTATATTACCTGCATATATAACGGGTATGTTTAAATTCAATTCTGCAATAAGCTCTGAATTATAAAGTGCTGTATCTCTTTCACCATAGTCTACTCCACCTGCAATTAAGATGATATTAGGCTTTATTTCTTCTATCTTTCTTAGATCAGACTTTCGTAGCCTACCAGCTGTAATGAATTTAATATTAGCTCCTGCACCTAATGCAGCTTCTTTAGCAGCTTTAACAGTCATATCATATACCAATCCATGAACTGTCATTCTAAGACCTCCAGCTGCAGAGCTGGTCGCTATAAGTTCATCATAGTCTATAGATTCTTCACCAAGATTTTTTGCTAAATCATCTATAGCCCCTTTTAGTCCAATATTAACATCACCTTCTAATACAGATGTAGCAGATTGACCCTGCCCGATAAATTTCGGGCAGGTATCTAAATCATTAAATGCATTAACTACAGTTGTAGTACTACCTATCTCTGCAACTAATAGATCAATTTTCATTGTTCATCGCTCTTCTCTTTTCAACTAAGAATGTAGCAACATGGGCTCCTTTTGTACCTCTACCAAATCCAGCATCCATACCAGATTCAATAGCTAATTCATTAGATACTTGAGTTCCACCAGCTGCAAGGATGATTTTATCTCTTATACCTTTTTCTATACATAAGTCATTTAACTTTTTCATATTCTTATAGTGAATATCATCATGAGAAATAATAGTTGATGAAAGAATTGCATCAGCATTTAACTCAATCGCTGCGTCAACTAATTTTTCAACTGGTATTGACGTACCTAATATATGACATTCAATACCATATTTCTCTATTCCACCATGTTTAATATCAATGATTTCACGAATACCTACGGAGTGTTCATCTTCACCAACAGTTGCTGCTACAATCTTCATTGGCTTAGCCTTAATATCTTCACGGATTTCTTCTTCAGTTAATACCTTTGGTTTTGGAGGTATAACTAAATCCTTAGTATCTATAGTAAATGCAACTCTACCTTTTAACTCTATACGAGTTCCTTCAGCTTCTTGCATTATCTCTTTATGGATTACCTCTACATCTTCTAATCCCATTTTCTTGCCTATTTCAATAGCAGCAAATTCTGCTGTTCTTTCGTCAGTAGGTAAGAATAATGTTTGTAAGACAATGCCATCTCCAAGCCATTCCATCTCAGGCTTAATCTTAGATGTAGTTCTAAGTTCCTTAACTTCTTCTAGTCTTACATTAACATTATCGTTTTCATCTAATTCATCTATAAATATAATCTTAGATGGATCTTCAAATGTTCCTCCACCGATTAGAGCAGCTGGATTATCTACTAAATTTTCATTATATTGGCCCACATTATTATATCCAAAGTGTGCAGTTACTGGAGCCATATAATCAGCATCTCTTTCGTATACTGTTCCTTCTCCTACTCCTGCATCAGCTTTTCTAATTATACCGTCATTGTTTCTTTCTGGATAATATCCGGAGTCAACGAAAAATCCAGCTTCTACTGCGTTAAAGTATCCACCAGCTTCAATGATTTCCTCCATGAATAGGATAGCTCTTTCTTTTAGCTCTCTAACCTTATCTGCTAACTCGCCTTTATCTCTCTTGATTTCAACCATTGCACCTAATCCATCCATACCAGCAAAGGCTTGTTTAGCCGTGTCTACTGCTTCAATATTATAAATATGCCATGGTACATTTCTTCCCTCATCAGGAGTGATTGTAGATTGAATATCCGCTCTAGTTAATTGAGAAATCAATAAGTTAAGCACATGGGTTACAGTTGCTTCTCTAGGAGAAGACTCCATATATTTTGTATTCATTTGTGCTCTCATCTTATACTCTCTAAAAAATTCTCTTAAAGCTACAGCATAAGGTAAATCCAACCTCATACATGGTGCTGGTGGTGCTGTTGGCGGTACTGTTGAAAGACAGATATTTTCTTTCTTCATTCCAACTTTTACAGAGAATATTGAGTTTATAGCATGTTGTACCATAAGTTCCGGCATTACCTTCCACGCCTCTCTTGCAGTAGCATTTGCATTATGAGCACCATCTATTTGCGCTATATCTGCCCAAGCCATAACCCTCTTAGCTTCTGCTGCATCAACAAAGGATCTAATCATGTTTATATTTCTATAAAGAACATTATATTGAGGGTCTTGATGAGCTCCATTTACTCCTTCTTCAGCAAACATTACTGCAATTTCTGGACCTGCTACACCAGACACATAGGAGTGGTAGTTAATTGGTCTTCCTACTTCGTCTTCTATAAAATCTAAAGCTTTTCTTTGAGCTCTAACTTGTTTTCTTGAAATAGGAATTCCACCTACTCCCTGAGGAGTTCCTTCTATAAGACTCTCAAAGTGAGATTGTCCTGCAGTTCTAATAACCATTATATGGTCTGCTCCATGCCATGCAGCCATTCTCATACGTCTTATATCATCTTCAAATCTACCTGATGCAATTTCTGTTGTGATTACAGCCTTTGGCTGTGGATCTATATTATCAAAATATTTTGCAGCTGGTAACGGTTGACTATTTTCTAAGGATTCAGATGTATCATAATATTCAAATTTACCTATTTGTCTATTTTCTTCTGATCCTTCTCTCCAGTGCCAGCCTCTTCTTCTAGGTTTATATTTATCAATATCTTTTAAAATATATTCTATGTCTAATTTTTTATTTGGTTTTAATTCCATTAGTTGGCACCTCCTTTAAATAAAACTACTACGTCATCCCACATTTCACCATTAACTAGTTTAAGCCCTGCTTCTCTAATGTTTATATTCTTTTCCTTAGCTAGTTTGTAAACTATATGTCCTACACCTTTACCCATTAGCCCTCTATCAATTGCTCCATCAACAATAGATTTGGCTTCTATACTTGAAAAACCCATTCTTAGTAATACGGATCTTTCAATAGATGGAGATGTATTTTTTCTAGCTAACTCAACTATTGGATCAACTATCTTTCCAGCTAATTCCCAAAACCTAGCTTCCAATTCTTCTTCTGTTAAATTAGCCAAATGTTTTCTTCTATCTTGAAAGTCATCTGCTCTACTCATTTTTCAACCTCCTATTAATAGCTTATTCCTAATTCATCTAACACAGATTTGACAAATTCAGCATTTGACTTAGTGTCTTCAACAAGGAAATCTATATCTTCTTTAGTTGCTTTAGTTGCTTTAACATGGTCTGCTGCATTTCTTATATATGATCTTCTAGTTTTATTCAAGTCTAATTCTTGTAACTTAATATAGGATGGGTCTTTTGGAAGTATTATATTCTTTCCAGGTATCTCATCAGCTGGATCACCTATTATTACTTCTATTCCATTTTCCTTAGCGAATGTAAGTTGAGGATTAATATGTTTACCTGCTCCTGTATATTCTGTTTCTTGTACTACTATTATTTGGTCTTCATCCATTTCTTGCGCTAGTTTAAAAGCAGCTGATAATGCAGTGTTTCCTGCTGGTCCTCTCTCAAGTCCCTCTAATTGAGCTAATAGTTCTGTCATATAAAATACTGTACCTTGGTTCATAGTAACATATCTGTCTATATATCTCAGAGGTCTAGCTGCTGATCTTGGAACATCAGATCTATCTGGCCAAGTAGCAAAAGGTATACCAAATCCTGTATGTCCTGTTGTAAATGATTTTTTATTAAATTGTGTATCTGAAGCCATATGAAGTCCTTGTAAACTAACACTTGCACCTACTATTTGAGTATTTGTTGCTCCTGCTTTGATTAATCCTCTAGCAGTACCAGTTAGGTTTCCTCCCCCAGCATTTGTAATAACTACTACATCTGGGTCTTTTCCTTCTCTTTCTCTAAATTCCATAGATAGTTCATATCCTAGAGTTTCAACTCCAGCTATACCAAATGGAGAATATAAAGAAGCATTAAAATAACCAGTTTCTTCTAATAATACCAGGAATGTATAGAATAGCTCTGGTCCTACTGTTAGTTGAACTACTTCCGCACCATAAGCTTCACATGCCCTAGCTTTTTCGATTATCTCTGGTTGACCTACTCCTCTAGAATCATAACATTCTTGAACTATGATACATTTTAAACCTTGCATTGCAGCTTGAGATGCTACTGCAGCACCATAATTACCTGATGTAGCCGCTATAACGCCTTTATACCCTAATTTTTTTGCATGATAACATGCTGTAGCTGCTCTTCTTGCTTTAAAGCTGCCAGAAGGATTTCCTGCCTCGTCTTTAACAAATATTCTTGCTCCCTTTCCCTTTGGTGCAAATTTTCTAGCTAATTCTGTTAAATTTCTAAGTTCAAATACTGGAGTATTACCTACTCCCGTTCTCCCTTGAATTTCCTCAATCTCTTGTAAACTATAGCCTGTTTCTCTCATCATCTTTTCATAGTCAAAGGCTATACTACCTGACTCAAATATTTCATAATCTATACCAACTGCTTTTTTCATTATCTCTGGTCTTCTTGCCATAACAGCATCATAACTCATATCTCTAGTCATTATTATTCACCATCCTTTGCCAATAATTCTCTTGCTTGACGACCTATATATAAAAGTTCAGGAACACATTTTCCAAAGTCATGTTTGTAATATGGATTAACTTCTAATAAATTTCCTTCTACTGTTCTTCCGATATAAGTTTCTACTTTTACTTTATCACCAATATTTGCACTTTCGTCTAATAAAAATCCTTTAACCCACATCTCTAGTGGTACATTTTGTGTATCTTCTGGAATACTTGTTGCTCTTTGTCCTACTTCTAATACTATATTATGAATTCTTACCCAATCACCACGTTTTGCATCCATTTATATCCCTCCATTTAATCAATTCTCAATGCACATAAAACATTAACCTTAGATTACTCATTAACCTTGTAAAAAAGACAGGAGAAACACCCATACTCTTTTGGGGGAATATCTCCTTATCTTTTAATTGTTAATTGTTCTTCGTTAATTGTTAATTGTTTTAATTAGTCTTCTATTAATTCTCTCATATCTCCCATAATAGCTCTTGGAACTGGTAAATCTATCATAGTTTTTAAACCTGGTCTTGCGTTGATTACGTTTGGAATCATATTAACTGTCATAGCTATAGTTCCAATACCTCCAGGTACTTCAGGAGTAATTTGCATATTGATATTTGGTGTACCTTTTATTGTTATATAATCTCCTGTTGTTCCACCTTCTAATTGTGGTTCAACTTGTTGTGGATGAAGCATTTCAATTTTTAGCTCTCCATCAACATAGCCAAATCCTTTCATGTTACATCCAGCTACATCTCCAGGTTGTACTTCTGCATATGGAGCTTTTCTAAATACTGATGAAACAATAGGTGCTCTATCTAATTTAATTTCATCACTTAATTTCCATCCTAAAGCATCTGCTATCATAGTAATTGATTCTGGGAATCCTACGTGTCCAGCTAAATCATTTTCTGCTACCCTTTTGTTAAATGTGTCTACAGTAATACCTACTCCTTGGCCGTGCATTACTGCTGGACCAAATGGTGAAAGATTATTGATTCTCTCAGCCTTAATGCTTTCTACATCTATACATGCTCCAGTAAGTGTAATTACTAGTAAGTCCATAATAAGTCCTGGGTTAATACCAGTACCTAATACAGTCACTCCATTTTCTTTAGCTATCTTATCTAATTCTTTAGCTAATTCTGGTTCTTGTGCCTGTGGATATGCCATTTCTTCTGCAGTAGATACTACATTGATTTTTCTTTCAAGGCAATATTTCATTTTGTCAAAAGAATCTCTTGTAAATGAATCAGTAGCAATTACTACGATGTCTGCAACACCTTCTTTTATTACATCTTCATAAGAACCTGTAAGTAAGTCTTTTCTATTTCCTCTTTCAATATCTAAGAAGTCGTACATAGATTTTCCTATCTTGTCCCCTCTTACAACTGCTCCAACTATATCTACACCTTTCTTGTTTAAAAGCATTTCTGCTATACCTTTACCCATTGCTCCTAAACCCCATACGATTACTCTTACATTATCTTTTCTCATGAAATAAACCTCCTTAATTAATTTTATTTATTGTATATGCAATGTCTTTGCCACACTTACTATATATGCAATATCTTTGCCAACTTTTTAAAGAATTATTATACTTATAGAAAATTGTCTATTTAGAGCGATTTATCACAAAAATAAAAGTATTTTCAAACAATTTTAAATTTTAAAATATATAAAAAAACGCAATAATATTTGCATCTAGATGCAAATATTATTGCATTACCTCTTATATTTTTTTAATTTATGCTGTAATGTCTGTCTTTTTATTCCCAATTCTTCTGCAGTTTTAGATATATTATATTGATTATTATTTAAAGCATTAAATATAATATCCTTCTCCATCTCTTCTAATATGTTAGGTAAAGTTTTATTTTTCTCCTGAAAGACAATAGCATTTTTCAAAGGCTTATCTTGCATTATATAGATAGAAGAAATAAAATCTTCCTTTTTCAATATCCTTTCTTCATCATCTACTATATTCATAGCTCCTTCTATAACATTACCTAATTCTCTAACATTTCCAGGCCAAGTATATTCCATGAAAGAATTTATTACCTCTTCAGATATCTTCTCTATTTTCTTTCCTAAAAGAGAATTATATTTATTGACAAAATGATTTGATAATACTAAAATATCTTTTTTTCGTTCCTTTAATGATGGTATCTGTATAAAAATAACATTTAATCTGTAATATAAATCTTTTCTAATGGTTTCTTTCTTTAAGGTCTCTAAAGGTTCTTCATTTGTAGTAGCTATTATTCGTACGTCAATAGGTATATCTTTTGTCCCTCCTACACGTCTTATATATCCTTCTTGCAATACCCTTAAAAGCTTTGCTTGCAAAGGCAATGACATAGAATTAATCTCGTCTAACATTAGAGTTCCACCATTAGCTTGTTCAAAAATTCCCTCTCTTTCAACTGCTCCTGTAAATCCTCCTTTGTCAGTTCCAAATAATATTCCTTCTAATAGTGCCTCGGGTATAGCAGCACAATTTTGTGCTATAAAAGGTTTATTAGCTCTTATACCTCCATAATGGATACTCTGGGCAAACAGTTCTTTACCAGTACCTGTATCTCCATATATAAGCACACTGGAACTTGAATTACTAGCCTTTCTTGCTATTTTCTTAGCTAATGACATAGACGGATCTTCGCCTATAATATCATCAAAATTATATCTTTTTATCTTAGCTCTAAGACTTTTCTTCGATGATTTAGTTGATGATAGTTCATTTTGTAATTCTATTAATTGATCAGATAAGTTTTTAATATGTGTTATGTTATTGGCTATTTCAAGAGCTCCTATTATCTTCTCATCCGAATAAAGAGGTATAGTTGAATTTATAGTAGTTATCCTTTGTCCCTTAAAGTTTAAATAGGATTGCGTACTATTTAAAATAGCTTCTCCTGTATGAAGTACCTTTATTAAAGTAGATGTCTCTTCATTTAGACTAGGAAAGATATCTAAAATATCCTTTTCAATTACTTGATTTGTATCTAGCCCTTCTAGCTGAGCCATAACTTTATTATAGATTACAGTCCGTCTCTCATTATCTATGACGTGAATCCCTATATCTGCATGATGCAAAATATTTTGCATTATGATTTTGTTTAAGTCTATTTTCTTCATTCTATCATCCTTAGTTTAATGATTTAAGGTTATAGCTGCAATCATTCTATTTTTTGTTCCTTTTTCTTTTCTATAGGAATATAAATTATCTATATTACAAGATGTACATAATTTACTTAAGAAAGTTTTCTTTTCACTTACTCCTAGATTTATGAGATTCATCTTATTTACTTTCCATAAATCTAAGTACATCTTATGATCCCTATATATAATCATATCTATATAATCAGGATATTGTTTCTTAAAGAGTTTTTCTACATCAAGTCCTATTTCATAACAACAAGATCCGATAGATGGACCTATTGCAGCTGAAATATCTTCTATATTACATCCAAAATGTTCAATCATATTTTCTATTACTACTTTGACTATATTATTTAAAGTTCCCTTCCAGCCAGCATGGGCCAAGGCTATTACTTCTTTAATATTGTCATAAAAATAAATAGGTACACAATCAGCATGGTAAGTACAAAGTGCTATACCCTTTTTATTGGTTATAAATCCATCCTTCTCTTGGGTACTTACTTTAATAATATTTTGATCTTTTATAATCAGTACATCCGTTCCATGAACTTGTTTTGCTCTATAGATATTTTCTTCATGTATATTTAATACTTCAGATAAATTATTAAATAATTTGTCCTGCTCCCAGCCTATCCTCGTCGAAAAAATATGATTCATCTTTTCATCAAAGTTAAATCCCTCTATTTGATAATATAAAATATTATCTTTATATTTCTTTATAATTTCCATATTTATCTCCTATTTTCATTTCCTTCATCTAATATTTTTTTTAATTCTTCCATAAATGAATTTAAATCTTTAAACTGTCTATAAACAGATGCAAATCTCACATATGACACTTCATCAACATCTTTTAATTTATTCATTACCATTTCTCCAATTTCCTCAGATTTTATTTCTTTCTGCAAGGAATTATATAAGTTTTTTTCTATATCATCTACAATCCCTTCAATAGTGCCTACAGAAACAGGCCTCTTTTCACAAGCCTTTATTATTCCATTTAATAATTTATTTCTATTATAAGATTGTCTATTGCCATCTTTTTTTACTACTATAAGAGGTATTTCTTCAATTTTTTCATAAGTGGTGAACCTCTTACCACATTCTATGCACTCTCTTCTTCTGCGAATTGCTTGTCCTTCATCGGTAGGTCTAGAATCTATTACCTTTGATTCAAAGTATGAACAAAATGGACATTTCATATTTTCACCTCTTCTAATATTCTACAACTTTATTATAGTATAATGAATACAAAATGTCTAACTAGATATTTCGTTCTTATAATCTACTAAAATAGTATCTGTACCTATTCTTACTATATCATTCCAATCAATAACTATTTCTGAATTCTTACCAAATAGACCCAATACTTTACCTACTCCTGCCCCTAATATTATTATTGCATCAATACGTCCATTTTCTAGATTTAATTCAAAATCATCAACATATCCCATTCTTTGACCAGTGTTTATATTTATTATTTCTTTTTCTCTTATTTCTGATAATTTAAACATAGTTCCACCTCTTCCTTAATATTTAACCTTTTACTATGTATATATAATAATAAAGATAAAATATGACTATAATTTGCTGAGATAAGACAAATCATAAAAAGATTCTATCAAAATATTGATAGAATCTTTTTTGCATCGTATTTAAGGTAAAAAATAAGACCTTTCTTTAAGTTATAAAAGCGATTCTCTAACTCTAAGTTGATGAAATATCAAACCTTCTGCTATCAGGTCCTATTTTTATGATTTATATATAGTTTATTATGGTGCTAGACATATTTTCTCATTTGTCTTAAAGCATTTTTCTCAAGCCTTGATACTTGTGCTTGGGAAATACCAATTTCTTCAGCTACCTCCATTTGAGTTTTTCCTTCGTAAAACCTTAAATTCAATATTTGTTTTTCCCTATTATTTAATTTACCCATGGCTTCCCTAAGTGCTATTTCCCTCAACCATATTTCATCTTCGGCCTTCTCATCCTTTACTTGATCCATAACAAATATGGCATCACCGCTATCATGAAATATTGGTTCAAATAGAGAAACTGGTTCCTGTATTGCCTCAAGAGCAAATACTACATCTTCTTTTGGTAAATTTAACTCTTCCGCTATCTCATATATAGTCGGCTCTTTAGAATTTTTATTAATTAATTGTTCTCTTGCATTCAAAGCCTTATATGCGATATCACGAAGTGATCTAGAAACTCTAATTGAATTGTTATCTCTTAAGTATCTTCTTATCTCTCCTATAATCATAGGCACAGCATAGGTAGAGAATCGTACATTTTGGCTTAAATCAAAATTATCTATAGCTTTTATTAAACCAATACAGCCTACCTGGAATAAATCATCAACATGTTCTCCTCTTCTATTAAATCTTTGGATAATGCTAAGTACTAGTCTTAAATTTCCCTGAATAAATTCTTCCCTTGCTTTTAAATCTCCTGCTTTTATTTTAATAAATAATTTTTGCATTTGCTCATTAGTTAGTACTGGAAGTTTTGAAGTATTTACTCCACATATCTCTACTTTAGATATATGCATTTATTTTCATCCTTTCATGCTGTATTGCCCCTTTCGTATAAAATTATTGCCTCTAATATTATTTTTATTCATAAAATAATATTAGAGGCTAACCAATTTACATCAACTTTACCATTTCTTTCCTAAGTCTTTTAATTATCCTTTTTTCTAGTCGTGATATATATGATTGAGAAATCCCTAACAAGTCAGCTACTTCCTTTTGGGTTTTTTCTTTTCCATTATAAAGACCAAATCTCATCTCTATTATAGCTTTTTCTCTGCTAGATAACCTATCTATTGCTTGTTTGAGAAGAGTTTTATCTACTTCCATCTCTATATCCTTAAATATTACATCTCCATCTGTACCAAGAATATCAGATAGTAAAAGTTCATTACCATCCCAATCAATATTTAAAGGTTCATCTAGAGATATTTCAGATTTCATTTTGCTAGTTCGCCTTAAATACATTAAGATTTCATTTTCTATGCACTTAGATGCATATGTCGCTAGCTTTATATTTTTATCTGGATCAAAAGTATTTACAGCTTTAATTAATCCTATTGTACCTATTGAAATAAGATCTTCAATCGATATCTTTGTATTTTCAAATTTTCTTGCTATATATACTACTAATCTCAAGTTTCTTTCAATAAGAATTCCTTTAACACTTTCATCTGTTTTAAGTAATGATAAATAATATTCTTCCTCTTCAGGTTTTAGTGGAGGAGGTAATACCTCTCCACTACCTATATAATAAACTCCTTTAACTAGATTTAACTTACTTAATACCTTATATAAAAGCTTATGTAATTTCATCTTAATTTTCATTAACACATAAATCCCCCCTGTTTAATATCCTTAAATTTAACAAACCACTATATTGATTATCCGCAGAAAGCCTACCATTGAATACCCCTATTAATAAATCATCATGGGTTGCGATGAAATCGCCATTTGAAATCGTTATATAATCTGGTTTAAATCCTATTAAAATTCCATTTTTTGAGCCAACTGATTTAAATGGGATAATTCGAATTGTGATTTCTTCTTTCAAAGCTTCCATCATCTTCTCAACAACAGTGAAATCATCTTCCTTATTTTCTTCAAAAGTTTCTCTTATGAATTTAGGCAGTAAATTATTTATAACCTCATACTCCACAACGAAAACTGGTAATTTAGATAATGGCTCAATTAATGAATTACCTGTATCTGTTAATGCTGTAAAAGATGATTTTTCATTATTTAAATGAACTGTTACACTTAACAGCTCTTTTTCTTTAGATAATTTTTCTTGGTAATAATGTACCATATTCTTAATCATGATTCCTCCTAATACTACACCTAATATTATATATTTTATAGGAAATCTACCTCCCAGATAATCAGGCTTAAATAATACATTATAATAATTATTAGTAAAATAATAAAAACCAATACTTGCTCCTGCAAAAATAAAAGATATAACATAAAAGGCAGATAATTGCTTTATATATAAAACTAGAGATTTAGAGTTGTATGCAAGTTTTACTATTATAAAAGATATTACTATTTTCATATAAAAGTTTGCAAGAAAACTTAAAGACGGAAAAAATAAAGCAAAAGGATATAAAGCAGTTATAGTAGAAGTAATAAAAATTCTGCCTTTAGTCGTTTTGGTCCTAGTAATTATCTTTGTACTTTGTAATATAGCGTAATTTATTATGAAATTTTCGATAAATAGATACTCTGCTATTATATACAAAGGAATACCTCCTTTGATTTATTTTATTCTCTAATTAAGATTATAGGACATAAAATGTAAAATTTTTGTCACTTTATGAGCAAATAAAAAAACGTATCTCGTCAATAAGATACGTTTTTCTTGCTTTTATTATAATTCTTTTTTATCTCTTCTCCTAAGAAAAATTGGAATATCTAATTCTTCATTATCAAGAGTAGGTGCTGCCTCATTTCCCGCAGCTCTATTAGCATTAATATCATTTACTCCTGATTTTGTAGTATTTATATCTTTGGATAACATGTCAAATCCTGTAGCAATAACAGTTATTTTAATTTCATCCTTTAGGCTTTCATCTATTCCTGCACCAAATATTATATTTGCATCTTTATCTACAGATGCCCTAATTAGATCTGCAGCTTCATTAACTTCAAAAATACCTAAATCTTCCCCACCTGTAATATTCAATAATACAGATTTTGCCCCTTCTATAGAAGTTTCTAACAGAGGAGATTTTATTGCTTGCTTCGCAGCCTCTGTAGCTCTGTTATCACCTGAAGCCATGCCTATACCCATATGCGCAATACCTTTATCCTGCATTATTGTTTTAACATCTGCAAAGTCCAAATTTATAAGATTTGGAACTGCTATCAAATCTGATATCCCTTGGATACCTTCTTTAAGTACCTCGTCTGCCATCACAAATGCTTCAACCATAGTAGTCTTTTTATCTGAAACCTGAAGCAATCTATCATTTGGTATTGTAACTAAAGTATCTACTTTAGACTTTAATTCTTCTATTCCTTGCTCGGCATGTTTTAATCTTCTAGGCCCTTCAAATGTAAAGGGCTTTGTAACTACACCTACAGTAAGAATGCCTAATTCCTTAGCTATTTCTGCTACAATAGGCGCTGCTCCTGTTCCAGTCCCACCACCCATTCCTGCAGTTATAAATATCATATCAGCACCTTTAATAGCTTCCATTATATCATTTCTATTTTCTTCCGCAGCCTTTGCCCCAATATCTGGATTAGCACCAGCACCTAATCCTCTAGTCAATTTCTCTCCTAATTGAAGCTTTACCTCTGCCTTTGAAGAATATAAAGCTTGTCTATCTGTATTTAAAGCTATAAAATCAATACCTCTAACTCCATGTTCAACCATTCTATTAACTGCATTGTTTCCACCACCACCAACGCCAATAACTTTTATTTTAGCAAATTGATCTACATCAACATCAAAATCAAACATATTTTTTCCCCCTTATCTTATTGTAGATAATCCTATATTTAATATAGTTTCAATACATCAATTAATTAGATTCCTTCCTTTTGAATAGCAGAATCCTTCTAATTTGTGCAAAGTTTTCAAATAGTCGTCCTCCAAAAGTAAATATAGCTGCATAATATAGAGGAACTCCAAGTCTATCACCTAAATAAGCAAGAAACGCTGCTAAAGCTGCATTTCCAAAAAAACCTGAAATAAATATATTTATATTAAAGTTTTTTTCCAAATTAGACCTTATACCGCCAAACACCGAATCTAAACAAGCTAATATCGCTACTGATATATAAAGTGAGTAGGATGTATTATAAGTATATGGCAACACAAAGCCTATTATAGCCCCTATTAAAATTCCAATTAGTGCAAAAAACAAATTAATCACCCTCCCCTAATTTTTTGGCGTATTTAAAATTAAATGCTCTCGTAAAACCAGGAATTGTTATTGAATCCTGTATTTCTGGTTCAAAACCTATTTGATATACATTTTTTAGTATATCACCATAAGTTCCAGGTGCATTGACAGCAGCATATAGTAGCTTTGGATCACCAATAGCTTTAATAACAAAAGGAGTCGCTGAACTTCTGCCATTTATTCTAATAGTAGGACCACCACATTTTATTTCTGATGTAGCAAGTACCATTTCGCCATTGATGCTTATAGCCTCTGCTCCTGCTATTCTCAAATCATTTATTATATTTAATATGTCTACATCATGAATAACATCATCATTAATATCAAATCCTACAACCGTTTCCTCTGGATTATCATACATAGTAATAACAACTCCTGGACCCTTCAGATCCGTTCGACCAGAATGTATTTTATTGTATTTAATTTGTTCTAATAGAATATCTATTATATTATCGTCACCTTTTGCAATGTTTTCCAGCAGCTCTAATTCCTCTTCTTTCATCTTAATTAATTTATTTAATTCAGAAATTTCATTATTGATTGAGATGATTTCAGCTTTTGTTGCTTGTAATGATTTAAGAGTTACTGGAGCATACGTCTCAAGTTTCATTTTTATTTGAGTAGCTATAAAAATACCTATTATAATACTAAATAAGGTTAGGATGACTCTAGGATTATTGTTTTTCATAATAATCACCCCTATTGATTTATATTTTCTTCAACTGGACTTGAATATATAAATTCCTTGATTTTTCTATATTTGGGTATAGTAATATTAGATTCTTGGTTTACTTGAACAAGATAATCATAAGATCTTAAATGTGTAACTATTCCACCTTTAAGATTTAATGCTGATTCCAATGTCTCTGGCTTTCCAATGGCTTTAATAACAATTGGAACACTAGTAGATACTCCATTTATTTCAATATGATTTCCTGCCTTTTCTATTTCTGTAAAAGCTGTATATCTTTGATCATTAATAGATATAGCTTCAGCATCAGCTGCATTTAAAACTGATATTACTTGAAGTACTAATTCTAATTCATCTATAATACTATATCCTTCACCAAATTCAAGATCTACAGGCGGATCATTTATCTCCATTACAATTCCAGGTCCTTCTAAGTCTAAATATCCTGCAAGCATTCTATATTTCATTGTATCATTATATAGATTTTCTGCATACACATTTTTATCTACTTCACTCATTTCATATTGCTTTATTTTAGTTTCCAGTTCTTCAATTCTTTTGGCTTGGGATTCTCTTTCGTTTTGAGCCTTCTTAAGTTCCACAGCTAATTGCTGCGCCCTCTGTGTAGGTAAAACTCCTTCACCAACAGTTTTATTTATGGTTTTAAACTGGATGGATAAAATAACCCCCAAAAAAATCGATACTAATGTTAATGCAATATATTCCTTAGCTTTTTTCATTTTACCCCTCCCCTTCTTCATCAAGTACAACTATAGGATTATCTCCTCTGTCCATTAAAATCATCTTACATGGTATTTGGTCTTTCTCAATATTCTTTAATATTTCATTTAAGTAGTTCAATTTATATTTTACATTATCAAGGGTACCAAAGGCAACAGAAATACCATCAATTAGTCTTATATTAACATTGTTATTATCTACCATGTTAATTTCTTTCATTTTTGGCAATAATCCAATAGCATGTCCTTCAGATATAAACTCAATATTATCCTTAATTTCTGATTCTAAAAATATATTATCTCCTGGTTTCTTATCTTCTATTTTCACACCTAACAATAGTGGTAATTTTTCATTTTGAATATCTACAATATCTAGTATATACCCCTCAATATCAAGCAATATAAAAGAGGAAATTTCTTTTATCTGTATTATTTCTTTACGTTCTATAATATCAATAATAATTCCTTTTGGAAACTTTCTTTTTATCTTTACTTCCTTTATATATGGTAAATTCATTAAACCTCGTTTTCCCGACTTAGTGCTTACTTTAAATATATTTTCTCCAATATTTATAGATGATGCACTAATTATATTATCTTTTGGGATTTTATTATTCCCTATTACTTTTATATTATCTATAACAAAAAAATCAGAATTAAGAGCTAGTGCAAATACTAATAAAATTAAAGATATTAATAATACAAATCGAAAAAAGAACCTTCTTCTTCTCATTTTTCTTTCCACACGGGAAATCTTTTTCATTGTCTTCACCCCTAGGCCTGTCCTTCTAAATAACTAGCAGCAAAAGCTGCTAATTACTCTTGATAATATCTGCACCTAATTTTTGTAACATTAAATGAAGATCTTCATATCCTCTCTCTATGTGATGAATATTATAAACTTCTGTAGTTCCTCTTGCAACAAGTCCTGCCAAAGTTAAAGCAGCTCCCCCCCTTAAATCCTTAGCTGTTGTCTTAGCACCTGTTAGTTCCTTTACTCCACTGATAACTGCAACTCTCCCAAAGGTTTTTATATTTGCCCCCATTCTAGTAAGCTCTTCAGCATGCTTAAATCTATTCTCAAATACTGTTTCAGAGATTATACTAGTTCCATTAGCTATTGATAAAAGAGCCATCATTTGAGCTTGCATATCGGTTGGAAATCCAGGATAAGGAAGGGTTTGTAACATTTCAATGGGGTTTATTCTCCTCGGTCCTGTCACCTTCATAGAAGTACCATTACTATATATCATAACACCTGCTTCCTTCATCTTTGCTATAATTCCAATAACATGGTCTACAATAACATTATTAATTATTATATCTCCTCCAGTTATTGCTGCCGCAGTCATAATTGTTCCCGTTACAATCCTATCAGATATTATGCTATGTGTTACATCTCTGAGATCTTTTACACCTTCTATTGTAATAACAGATGTCCCTGCTCCAGAAATTCTTGCCCCAGATTTATTTAAGTAATTCTGCAAATCAATTATTTCTGGCTCTCTAGCTGCATTTCTAATTATTGTTGTACCTTCTGCCGTCACTCCAGCTAAAATTATATTTTCCGTAGCTCCTACAGAAGGATAATCTAGTTGTATATCTGCACCTTTAAGCCCCTCTGTCTTACAGTACAAATGTCCATGAGACTCTTCGATTTCTGCCCCCATATTTCTTAAAGCTTTAAGGTGTAAATCTATAGGTCTCGGACCAATTTCACAACCACCTGGATAAGAAATAATAACCTCACCAGTTCTCGCCAACATAGCACCCATAAAGATAATGGATGATCTCATTTCTCTAACTAACTCTTCCGGAACTATTATTTGATTCAGTGGCTTAGAATCAATTACCATTGTACTCCCTGTTCCATCAACAGCACAACCTAATGCTATCAGTATCTCTTTCATTATTTCAACATCTCTAAGATTAGGGATATTCGATATAATACTCTTATTTCCGCCTATAACTGTTGCTGCTAATATTGGTAACACAGCATTTTTAGCACCCGAAATTGAAATTTCACCTGTTAATCTATTCCCACCATTAATAATATACTTTTCCACCAAATCACCTCCATGTATGCTCATAATTAAGTATATATGACCATATTATGCATGGATGAAAATGGGGTTACATATTATTATTTGACAATTGTATTTATGAGTTCAACTATTCTTTCTGATGCATCAATTTTCCCAAGCTTTTTACTTTTACTTGCCATTTGTGCTAATCTTTCTTTATCTTGAATTACACTATATATAATATCATTTAATGTATTCTCTTTTATATCCTTCTCAAGAACTAATATAGAAGCCCCCTTATTTTCAAAGGCTCTAGCATTAAATTCTTGATGATTCTCAGCGGTATATGATTTTGGTATCAAAATACTTGGAACTCCCACAGCGGAAATTTCAGCCAAAGTAATAGCTCCTGAGCTAGTAACCACAAGTGTTGCAATATTAATGGCTTCAGGTATTTGATATAAATAGGGAAATACTCTAATATTCTTATTTAAATTAATATTATCCTTTTTTAATCTGTCTATGAATTCATCATAAAATCTTTTACCTGTTACATGTATTATCTGTATATCTCCCTTTCCCATAGATTCCTTTATGAAATAATACATTGCGTCATTTAAAGTTTTTTGTCCTCCACTACCTCCGAAAGATAAAACAAAAGGAATATTTTTATCTATATCTAACACTTTATATGCTTCTTCTTTATTTATTTCAAGAATTTCTTTGCGAATTGGGTTTCCAGTATTTAAAACTCTATCAGGATATTTAAAATATTTTTTTGCTTCGTCAAAAGTTACAGCAACTTTATCAACATATCTTGATAATATTTTATTTGTAATACCAGGAAAAGCATTTTGTTCATGTATTAATGCAGGTATTTTTTTCTTTTTTGCCATATATACCACTGGTCCACATACATATCCGCCAGTACCTATTACTACATTTGGTCTAAAATCTTTTATTATTTTTTTTGCGTCATTGATTCCATGAATTAATTCCTTAATAGCTATAAGTGATTCTTTGTTTATTTTTCTAGGCATTCCCTTCACTCTTATAGTTCTAAATTGAAATCCTTCCTTTGGAACTAGCTCTGATTCTAAACCTTTTTCTGTTCCAACATAAAGAATTTCTGCATTTTTATCTTTACGTTTTATTTCTTTTGCAATGGCTAAAGCAGGATAGATATGCCCTCCAGTGCCTCCACCTGTAATCAAATACTTCATAATCTTCAGCTCCTATCTAAATTTGCATGCCTTGAAATGTTCAGTAATATTCCTATGGCAGACATATAAATCATCAAGGAAGTACCTCCATAAGAAACGAAAGGTAGCGTAATTCCTGTAGTAGGTATAGACGATGTTACTACTGCTATATGAATTAAAGATTGAACTGTCACTAAAGCTGTAATTCCTGATGCTAAGAAGCATCCAAAACTATCATCTATACTAAGTGCGATACGTATTCCCCTCCAAATAATTAACATCAATATTAGAATAACAGTTAAAGTACCTAGAAAACCTAATTCTTCCCCTATAATTGAAAATATAAAATCATTGTAGGACTCAGGTATATATGAAAATTTTTGTCTGCTTTTCCCTAATCCTAAACCAAATAATCCACCTGAACCTAGAGCATATAAAGATTGTACCGCTTGCCAGCCAATATCAAGTTTATAAGCAAAAGGATCTCTAAATGCAGTTATTCTATTTCGTCTATATGCATTATCTGGTCCTGATAATACTAAAAATCCCAGACCTACTGCCCCTACGCCCATAAAAATCAAATGATATAAATTCATCCCAGCTATAAAGAACATACTCATTAAAGTACCTGCTAAGGTAATAGTAGTGCCTAAATCTTTTTGCACATATATAAAACCACAGGATATACCTATAATGATTAAAGCAGGTATTGTTCCTTGTTTTAAAGTTCTTATATGTTCCTTCTTATTTGAAAGAAAGTTTGCAAAATAGATAATAGAACCAATTTTTATAGCATCAGAAGGCATAAAAGTTGTAAATCCCAAATTAATCCATCTTCTAGCACCTTTTGCTTCTTTTCCTAGTGGTGAAAATATTAAAGCACCAGAAATCAAAGCTAGTAAGTATACCCAAAATGAATACTTCTTCCAAATTTTATAATCAATATTCATACAAATTATCATTCCCACTAGGCCTACAGATGCAGCTATTATTTGTTTCTTTAAAAAGTGATAACCATCTCCAAAGTCCTGCATAGCCTCTGGCCAGGATGAACTAAATACCATGATTATACCAATAAATACTAAAATTAAAGCTCCCATAAGCAAACTAAAATCAACAGCTTTTTTCTTTTTCACTGATTTCCCTTTTGCCATTTTAATCCTCCTTTAGACCATAAACGGCATCCTTAAAATCTTGACCTCTTTCTTCAAAGTTACTGTACATATCCCAAGATGCACAAGCAGGAGATAATAAAATATTATCCTTCCTTTGACCAAGGTCATAGGCTAATTTAACTGCTTCATGCATATTTTCTACTAAATGTATATTATTAAATCCGCAAGTTAAAGCAGTTTCTTTAATTTTTTCCTTAGTTTCTCCTAAAAGTATTAGATCTTTAACCTTTCCATTAAAAGATTTAATTAATTCATCGAATTCAGATCCCTTATCATACCCACCTGCTATTAATATTATTGGACTATTTATAGCTTCTATTGCTTTAATAGTTGAATCAGGATTTGTTCCTTTAGAATCATTATAAAAAGACATTTCATCTATAGTCTCTACATATTCTATTCTATGTTCTAATCCTTTAAACTCTGATAAAACTTTTGCTATTATTTCTACGTCTATGCCCATAGCCCATCCTACTGCAATACTTGCTAGTGCATTTTCTAATATTATTTTAAGGTCTTTGTGTGGTAGGGCTTTTATAATGGTTTCTCCATCTTTTATAACTATATAGTCACCATCAATATATACACCATTATCTAATTTATGATTTACACTAAACCAAATAATATTTGAATTAACTTCCTCTTCCATTTCTCTAAGAGTCTTATCATCATAATTTAATACTGTATAATCAGATTCATCTTGATTTTTAAATATCTTTTTCTTAGCACTAATATAATTATTTAATGAACCATGCCAATTTAAGTGGTCTGGTGTAATATTAGTTATAAGGCTTACTCTTGGTTTAAAATATATAGTATTTTCTAATTGAAAGCTACTGGCTTCTATTACAAAAACATCTTCTTTTTCTGCATTCACCATATTCCATAGAATACCAACACCGATATTCCCTGCAACATATGTATTGTAATCAGCCTTCTTAAAAATTTCACCTATTAAAGCCGTAGTAGTTGTTTTTCCATTAGTACCTGTTATGGTTATTATCCTATCTGTAGGAGAAATCCTATATGCAAGTTCAATATCTGTTGTTATTTCAATATTTCTTAGCTGAGCCTTTAGTAAAATAGGAGCTGTTGGTGGAATACCAGGACTTTTAACTATTAAATCAATATCCTCTAAAGGTATATCATTAGTATTTAAATGTTTTTCAACATATATATCTTTATATTATCAAAAAAATCCTTCAATTCCTCTTTAGTTTTAGAATCAGATACTACAATATTTGCTCCCAATCTATGAAGAGCTTTTACAGTAGACAATCCAGAGACACCAAGTCCAAGAACTAAAACCCTTTTATTTTTCAAGTACATAAAACCAGCTCACTTTCCTTAAATTAAACTTAAAATTCCAATCAAACAAAGAATTACTGTGGCAGTCCAAAACACTGCTACTACTTTAGTTTCTTTCCAGCCTTTTTGCTCATAATGGTGATGTAGCGGTGCCATCAAAAATACTCTTTTCCCAGTTAATTTAAAAGATGCTACTTGTATAATTACCGATAAAGTCTCTATAAAATAAACTCCACCTACTATTGGTATTACAAGGGGAATATTTAATAGTATGGCTATGGCTGACGACTGCCAACCTCCTAAGGCTAATGATCCAGTATCTCCCATAAATACCTTCGCCGGATGTGCATTATGTATCAAAAATCCCAGACATGCTCCTGCCAATGCAGTTGAAAATATGGAGATGCTTCCCATACCCCAATTTAATGCAATAAGTCCAAAAAAGGATAATATTATTAATGTGACACCAGATGCTAATCCATCTAAGCCATCAGTTAAGTTTACTGCATTTACAGTAGCTACTACTACAAAAGCAATAAATGGAATATAAAGAGGACCTAAATCTAAATATTGATTGTTCAAGAAAGGTACAATCAGTTTAGTGCCTAAAATAGATGTAGATGATTGATAAACTGCCAGTACAGTAGCTAACATTACTTGCCCTATTAATTTTTGATAAGCTCGAAGTCCTAATGATCTTCTTTTAACTACTTTTATGTAGTCATCAATAAATCCAATTAAACCAAAACCAAAAGTAGATATTAACAGAATATACATATCCTTATTCATCATACCTGATGTCAATACTGTAATGACTAAAGCTATAAAAATAATAATTCCACCCATAGTAGGGGTTCCAGATTTTTTTAAATGGGTTTGTGGTCCATCATCTCTAACACTTTGCCCTATTTTCAGTCTTCTTAATAATGGAATCATTATTGGACCCAGAATAAGAGTAATCAAAAAAGAAATGGAAATTGTTCTAAAAATATCTATATATTCAATCATTTATTTTCTCCTCTCAAGTATCTAATCCAAGTCTTAATTATTCTTTGAATGTAAATAATCAAGAACAATTTGTCTTTCATCACAGGGATTAAGTTTTTCCCTTAATAAGGTATAAGTTTCATGCCCCTTTCCAGCTAGCAATATTATATCTTTAGGTCTAGCATTATCTATCGCATATTTTATGGCTTCTATTCTATCAACTATTTTTATATATTTTCCATTTGCTTTTCTTGTACCAACCAAAACATCTTCAATTATCATCTCTGGGTCCTCATACCTTGGATTATCTGATGTAACTATAAATAAATCTGCATGACGTCCTACAGTTTCTCCCATTTCTGGCCTTTTAGTCTTGTCTCTATTGCCACCTGCCCCGAATACAACTATTTTTCTACCTTCTGCAAATTCATCAATGACAGTAAGTACCTTATCTAGAGCATCTGCAGTATGGGCAAAATCAATAATAACCGTATAATCAGTATTTGTAGGCACAACCTCGAATCTTCCCTTTATCTCTTCAACTGCTTCTAGCCCCTTTTTAATAATTTCTAAAGGAATTTCATATGAATATGCACAAGCTGCTGCTGCCAATGCATTATATACACTAAACTCTCCTGGTACATTCAGAAGTACATTAGTTTTACCCTTAGGAGTATTTAAAGTAAATCTGACTTTAGATAATGTAAATTCTATATCAGATGCAAAAACATCTGACTTTTCCTTT
This sequence comes from Tissierella sp. P1, assembly GCF_002266425.1. Taxonomy (GTDB): domain Bacteria; phylum Bacillota; class Clostridia; order Tissierellales; family Tissierellaceae; genus Tissierella; species Tissierella carlieri. The sequence continues at coordinate 100,386 of NZ_NPMN01000011.1, read as the reverse complement.
ATTCCATATGTTAGTAAAGGCACCCTTTCCCCTACTATTTCAACAATCTTCTTTCCATAATCGTCATCTATATTTATTATATTAGCTTTATCTGTTTTATAGAAAAGCTTTAATTTACTATTAAAATATTTTTCCATTGTTTCATGATAATCTAAATGATCTTTAGTAAGATTAGTAAATAATCCTATTTGAAAATCCATATACTCTACTCTTTTAAGTTCTAAAGAATGAGATGAAACTTCCATAATACAAGTATCTGTTTCTATATCTGCCATTTTCTTTAATAAATCATGAATAATTAAGGCATTTGGCGTAGTATTATCAATTTTTATATTTTCATCTCCAATAACTGCTCCAATAGTTCCAATAATCCCTACTTTTTTATTGTTTTCCTCTAATATGCTTTTAATAAAATAAGTGATAGATGTCTTGCCATTAGTTCCCGTTATACCTATCATCTGCAGATTCTTCCATGGCTCTTCATGAAAGATACCAGAAAATTTTGCCAGTGCATCTATTGAATTTTCCACCTTAATTACTGTAATATCCTCATCAATAGATACTTGCTTCTCTACTACTACTCCTACAGCTCCATTTTCTATTGCCTTGTCAATGTAATCATGTCCATCTACAGTAAATCCTTTTTCTGCAATAAATAGGTTCCCTTTTTGTATTTTCCTTGAATCATTTTCAACTCCAGTTATATTTATGTCTAGTTTTCCTTTAATTAACTCAAATTCATAGTCTCTTGTAATATACTTTAGATTCATAATGCACCTACTTTCTTTTATCCTATATGAAAATATTAACTAAAAGGCAACTTCATTTAAGTTGCCTCTAATTATATTACTCTTATGTCTCACCAAATTCAACCTCTATTTTTGTATTGATAGGTATCTCTTCACCAGGTATTGGATTTTGAGTCTTGGCTTTTCCTTCTCCCTTTAGCTCATAATTTAGATTTAACTCATCAAGAATTTTAATTACATCTTCCTTATCTTTTCCAATAAGATAAGGCATTATGATTCGTTTTCCTGCTTTTTCATTTACATATAAATCTACTATTGAGCCTTTTTGAACTTCTGTATTTGGTAATGGAAATTGATCTATTACAACTGAATCAGAGGTTAAGTTTAAATATTCAGTTGTATACTTTAGTCCTTTCTCAGTGAAAATCTTTCCTGCATCACCAATCTTCATATTTCTCGCATCTGGTACTATTACCTTTTCAATAATTTGCCCTTTCTCATCTTCTGTAAAAACTGGTGTAACTTCGAGATAGTTCAAAGTCTCTTCTAACACAGTCTTAGCTATAGGTGCTGCTATAGTTCCCCCATAATATTGCCCAACAGGTTCATCTACTACAACCAATATTGCCACTTGAGGGTTATCTGCTGGAGCTACACCAACAAAAGAGCCAATATACTTACCTGGTGCATATCTACCATCAATAATCTTCTGAGCAGTACCTGTTTTTCCACCTACTCTAAATCCTGGAATATATGCCTTAGTTCCTGTACCTTCACTAACTACATTTTCTAACATTTCCATTATAGTCTTAGAAGTTGATTCTGATATAACCTTTCTTTTTATTTCTGGCTCAAATGTTTCAACAATTTTTCCTTCATCATCTATTAACTCTTTTACAAGTCTAGGCTTCATTAAATTACCACCATTAGCAATGGAAGATACTGCATTAATTAACTGTAAAGGAGTAACTGCTATACCATGACCATAGGACATTGTAGCCAAATTTACTTCCTTTATGCTATCTGTACTAGCTGGTATAATGCCTCCCTGTTCTCCATTTAAATCTATATCTGTGGTTTCACCAAATCCAAAAGCTTTTATGTATTTATATAATAATTCTTTCCCTACTTTTCTACCTAAATCAACAAAAGCTACGTTACAGGAATTGTTCATTGCCTCTATAAATGTCTGATCTCCATGAGGATTATACCATCTAGCACATCTTAATAATACACCTTTTATATCTCTAACAAACCCATTACAATAAAAGTGAGAATTCAGGTTAGCAATATTCTCTTCAATGGCAGCAGCTGCAGTGATTACCTTGAATGTAGATCCTGGTTCATAGGCATCATTGATAGCAAAATTTCTCCACATATCATACCAACGTTTTTGGAGCTCTTCCTGTGGCAATGCTTCCCATTCCTTTTTAGTTTCTTCATTTAATGGTATTCTTGGATTATTAGGATCATAATCCGGCTTAGAAGACATTGCTAAAACATCTCCTGTTTTTGGTTCCATCAATATGATAGAAACATTCTTAGCACCTGTAACTATTACAGCTTCTTCAGCTGCCTTATCTGCAAAATGTTGTATTGTCTCATCTATAGTTAAAACAACTGACAGTCCATCTGATGCTTCATATATCTTTTCACCATCAAAAGGTAATTGTCTACTTGCTGCATCTGTAGTTTTTACCCATTTTCCTGGTGTACCAGTCAAGTATTTGTCATAAGTCCTTTCAATTCCATATAATCCATTATTGTCAATATCAGTAAAACCTAATACAAAAGAAGCAAAATTTCCATATGGATAATATCTTCTATTATCATCAACTATTTCTATACCAGGTAATTTTAACTTTCTCAACTCTGCGGCTTCTTCTCTAGTTATCCACTGCTTTAGTTTTTCAGTTCCTATCTTTTTAGTAATCTTAGTATATACAACTTCCTCATCTAGGCCTAAAACTCTCGCCACTTCTTTTGCGGTTTTATGAGCATCTTTTATATCAGGCGGACTAGCCCATACTGTAGATGCTGTTATACTTACTGCTAACTTTTTGCCTTTCCTATCATAAATAACTCCACGTTTTGATTTTATAGTTATTCCTTTGGTCCACTGTTCTAATGCACCTTTCTTCAGTTCTTCACCTTTTACTATCTGTAAGTAACCTAATCTTCCAATCAAAAGTATAGAAACCATAACTACTACACCAAAAACAAATAATAATCTTTTCTTAGATGAATAACTGGGTTTTGCCAAAGCAACTACCTCCTAAAACAAGTTTGTAACCATGCTAAATACCTTTCTTATTTGCTTTCCAATACTATTTTTTTCCACATGTTCCGCTTTATTGTCATTTATTGAAACGTATACTATCTGTCCCTCAGTTGGATAATTCATGCCTAATTTTGTAACTGCATCCTCTGCAATTTTTACTGAGGATTTTATTCCTTCAAGATCAGCTACTAAATCTAATTTTACCTTCTCAAGCTCTACTTTCTGCCTTTCTAAATTAGTTATTTCTTGTCTCACTGCTGTTATATTTGCATATCGAAATAATATAGATAAAGCTATCCCTAAGATTACCATAGGTATACTCATAATTGTCAGCTTTGCAAGGCTATTATTTTTCTTCTTCTTTTTTTCTTGTATTTTCCTTGTTTTCTTTCTTGGTTTCTCTTTGACTTCTAGTGCTTCTGTAGGGTAATAACTAAGCTCTTTCGCTACTAACAATTTATTCTCCCCCTTTTCTATTTAGAACATTAAGTTTCTCAGCTATCCTAAGCTTAGCTGATCTAGACCTAGGATTTATAGTTATTTCTTCTTCGCTTGGTATTATTGGTTTTCTAGTAATAATTTCTATCTCTCTAGTTTTCTGACATACACATTTTGGTAAATGTGGTGGACAAATACAGTCAAGATATAATTCCTTAAATCCTTCTTTTACAATTCTATCTTCTAAAGAATGAAAAGTAATAATAGCTAATCTACCATTTGGATTTAAAAGGTTCACCATCTTAGGAATTGATTCTATTAAAACATCTAGCTCTCTATTTACTTCTATGCGAATAGCTTGAAATGTTTTCTTAGCTGGGTGATGTCCATCTTTCCTTACTTCCTTTGGTATTGCTTTCTTAATAGCTGACACTAGCTGAAGTGTTGTGTCAATAGATTTTTCTTTCCTTTCTTCAACAATAAACTTGGCTATCCTTCTAGCCCATCTATCTTCACCGTAATTCCAGATGATTTTTTCCAATTCTTCTTCAGAATACTTATTTACTACATCCCAAGCAGAAAAAGAACTTGTCTCATCCATTCTCATATCTAATGGTGCATCTTTATTATGGGAAAACCCTCTGCTTTCTTCATCTAACTGATGTGATGACACACCTAAGTCTAAAAGAATTCCATCTACTTTTTCAATCCCTAAATCACTTAATACTTCATATATATTTTCATAGTTATTGTGAATTAATATTACCTTGTCACTATATTCTTTAAGTACTTTACTTGCTTTTTTTAATGCATTTAAATCTTGATCTATTCCTATTAACTTTCCTGTAGTTAATCTCTTCACAATCTCAGCTGAATGACCAGCGCCTCCTAAAGTTCCATCTACATATATTCCATCTTCTTTTATATTTAATCCATCTAATACTTCATTCAATAAAACTGATATATGCTCGAATTTCATACAATCTCCCCCAGTTATATCCCTAACTCAGCCATCTTCTCTGCTATACTATCATAAGATAAATTATCATCATCATTGTAAGCATCCCATTCTTCCTTGCTCCAAATCTCTATCCTAGTAGATACACCTATAACTACAGCATCTTTATCTAATCTGGAATGTTCCCTAAGATTAGCTGGTATAAGAACTCTCCCTTGCTTATCTAAAGCACCTTCACTAGCTCCTGCAAAGAAGAACCTAATGAATGCTCTCGCATCACGGTTGGTAAGTGGTAATGTTTTAAGTTTTTCTTCTAAAACAGCCCATTCATTTTTAGGATATACAAAGAGGCAATTATCAAGTCCTTTAGTCATAACAAATTCTTCTCCTAATTCTTCTCTGAATTTAGAAGGCATTATTATTCTTCCTTTAGTATCTAAAGTATGTTGATATTCACCAATAAACATACCAATCACTCACTTACTGTATATTTCTTACCACTTTCCACCACTTTCTACCACTATATATACTATTCTACACTAAATTAAAAAATCCTTCCACCCTTTTTTGAAAAAAAACAATTTAGTACTTTAGTCATAGTTCTCTATTTTTCGACATTACAGAGTAAAATGACATAAAAAAACTGCTGGCATTTTTTACCAACAGTTAAAATTTATTCTTTATATTTTTTCTTATTCTATAAAATATATACATTGGAATAACAATTCCTATTACACTTACAAGCTGCGCAACTCTAATTGGTCCAAACATTAGGCTATCCGTTCTAAGTCCTTCTATAAAAAATCTAATAAATGAATATAAGGATAAATATAATAGAAAAACTTCTCCTTTAACTTTTTGTTTATTCTTTCCATACCATAGAAGGAACAAAAAAACTAAGAAATTCCAAATGGATTCATAAAGGAAAGTAGGATGTACCTTTACTCCATTTACCATAATTCCCCAAGGTAAATTTGTAGGACCACCATGGGCTTCTTGATTTATAAAATTTCCCCATCGCCCTATTGCCTGAGCTAGTATTAAGCTAGGAGCACATACATCTGCAATTGTCCAAAAATCTATTTTGCGAATTCTGGTAAAAATAATGGCTACAATAATAGCAGTGATTATGGCTCCATGTATTGCCAATCCCCCATTTCTAATATTTAATGCTTCTATAGGATTATACTTATACATATCCCAACTAAATACTACATAATACAATCTCGCACCTACTAAACATAAAGGAACTTCCCATATTAGGAAATCCAGTAAAGTTTCTTCATCAAGTCCAACTCTTTTAGCTTCTCGAATAGCAAGTATAGTACCTATTAGTACCCCTGTAGCAATTAAAATACCATACCATCTAATTTCAAGTCCAAAAATCTGAAATGCAATTGGATCCATAATAAAACCACCTTTCAAAATACTTCATTGGACTAGTATATCACAAATTAAGATTGATTTCTATTATCTCAAGGGATTTATTATGGACAAGACAGAATTATCTTTTGTAAAATGATTGTTAAATCTCTCAACTATATCTTTATATTCAATAGACTCCAAGATATCTAAATAATCTATTAATAAGAAATCATCGAAATACAAAGAGATAAATGTATTTGCAATAAATTCAACAGAATTCAGCCCCATTAGGAACTCTCCCATACTTTTCTTCTTTATACGATTGAAATCCTCTTCTAATAAAATTGAAGTTATTTCTTTTTCAAAGAACAACATGATTCTATTATATACCTCTTTGGGATCCTTTGATTCACCTACAATCATAGAATGTCCATAGGATTTTTTCCCTGTATAATATGCTCCAAAACTACTATCAATAAGCCCTTCTTCATACATATCATTATAAAATACAGAGCTAGATCCAAATAACATATCAAGTATAAAATTTGTAATAAAATCTTTTCTAACTCGCTTTTCTCCCTCTAGCTCATTATTTGTATCCTTAAATCCAATATAAAACAAAGGGCTAGACGTCATCATGCTTTCTTCAATAAACTTTTCTCTTACTTCTTTAGGTTCCTCTGGAAAAACTCTATTGATTTTTTCTACTTCCTTATAATCCTTTCTCTCTGATTCATCTATTACTTTGATTATCTCATCAAAGGATAGATCGCCTACGATAAATATAACCATATTGGTTGGACTATAGAATGTGTCATAGCATTTATAAAGTAGTTCCTTGTTTATATTTTGGATACTTTCCACAGTTCCAGCTATATCTATTTTTACTGGATTCTCATTATACATTGCACCTAGGCAATTAAAAAATACCCTCCAACTTGGATTATCTCTATACATATTTATTTCTTGGGCAATAATTCCCTTTTCTTTTTCTACATTTTCATCAGTAAAATATGGATGCTGTACAAACTCTACTAATAGGGCCAGATTATCATAAAAGTTTTCAGTAGATGAAAACAAATATGCTGTTTGAGTAAAATTAGTATAAGCGTTAACATTTGCTCCTAATCTGGAGAATTTATCAAAAATATTTTGTTCAGGCTCTTCAAAAAGTTTATGTTCTAAAAAATGTGCAATGCCTTCAGGCACTTCTACTGTTTCTTTTTCTCCTATTGGTGTAAATACATTATCAATGCTACCATAATCAGTGGCAAATATTGCATATTGTTTTGTATATCCTTCCTTTGGCATAAAATAAACTTTTAAGCCAGATTTCATCTTTTTATAATAAAGTTTTTCTCTTATTTTTTCGTTTTCGTATATTTTGATATCCAACTTATATACCTCCTTCTATTTTTAGGCTGTTTTAGTATCTATGTCATTTCTAAGCTTTTGAATTTTTCATGAAGTATATAGTATCAAGAACAACCTTCGACATAGCTTCTGTTATCTCTTCTCTACTAACACTATCAATATCTCTTAAGATTTCTTCCAAAGATCTACTATCTTCAGATAATATTTGACTAAAGAAATATTCCGATATAAGAAAAATACTATCTCTAATAGATTCCGTTGAAGATTTTATGGATTTTTTTGATACCTCTATATCTTCGTCAGTAAAGTTTCCATGTTTCATTTCTTCTAACTGCTCTTTTACAATATCTATTGTTTTTTCAAAATTATTAAATTCAATACCACCATCTATTAACATAATGGATTTATATTTATAAATAGTAGAAGTAATATAATAAGCTAAACTTTCCTTTTCTCTTACATTTCTAAATAATTTAGAATTTGGCCCCCCACCTAGAATATCACTTGCTACTATAAGGCCATTATATAATCTATCCTCATAGGGAATTCCCGTTCTGTAACCCAGTACTAATTTCCCTTGAGTTACATCTAAATCTTCATGCACCATATTTTTAGTTTGAACTCCTGATATAATTTGTTCCCTTGGTATAGTGATAACGCTATCTCTTTCTACTTTTTCTATATTTTTAATATACTCTATTAATTTTTCATCATATTCCCCAACATAAAATATTTCTATAGGAGATGTATTAATTACATTTTGATAATGCTTATACAATATGCCTTCGTCTATATTTTCCAAATCATCTATATTACCTAACGGAAAAATACTAAACTTTTCATTTCTGCACATTTCTTCTATACATCTATCTAGGGCATAAGATCTTTTATCATTTATTCTTCCTTCAATTTTATGTCTCAAATTTTCTTTTTCTTGTTCAACATAATCTCTTCTAAAATATCCTTTTTCCAAAGCTGGATTATAAATAATAGATTTCAAGAGATTAATTACTTCATAAATATAATCTCCATCACCTACATAATCACCATTAACAGTCTCTACAGTAAATCTAAGAACATGCTTCTCGCCTCTTTTATTAATAGCTATACTTAGGCTTGCTCCATAGGTTTCTTCTAGCTTTCTTTGTATCTTTAAGTTTGTATCATATTCAGCTGTACCTCTCTTAAGGACTAAGGGCAGTAAAGCATTTTTGGTAACCTCCTCCTTAGACAAGGGTCTTAAAAAATAATAACTAAGTAAATTAGATTTAAATTTATCTGTTCTTATTAAGTTTAGATATATCCCATTTCCAATTTTGATTCTTTCTGATTTTAGTGTCAAATTGATTCCTCCTTCTCATATATTATTTTACTATACCCAAAATTAAATTTGTTACTTATATTAATATTATGTATTTAATAAAAAAATACAAAAAACCCAATCTTTCCAATTGGGTTTCAGATTTATTATTTGTTTTTTTCAATCATTTTACTAATTTCACCAACATGTTTATCATAGGGTGAACCATTCAATAGATCACTTATAATCTGTACAATCTGAAAAAAAGTCTTTTCATCATTAGATATTAATACTTCTTTAATCCCTGCATCCTTTTCCATGACTAAGCTATTAATTAAGTCTTTAGTATCTTCTGTAAGCACTGTATCATGTGCCATGATTACAGAAACCAGCGCTGTATCGTTGAAGATAATAGTTGCTGCATCATCTATACCAAAAAGTTCAACTACATAATCCGCCAAATCTTCTGACCTATCTATTATTATCTTATCTTCGATTGATACTTCTACTGCTGTATCCTCCGGCTCCTCTATCTCAACTATTTCTTCGTCTTTAACAGCCTTACAGCCAATTTGTAAAAACAACATTAAAGCTAATATAAATAATAAATATCTTTTCAATTTATCCCTCCTCTTATTATAGTTTTTCATAATTTTCAAATTTTATAACAAGAAAAGGAAAATATTTATTTTTTTAGATTTCTTTTGCTATTTTAACACCAGAGCTAGTTCCCAATCTAGTAGCACCTGCTTCTATCATTTTCTTTGCGGACTCCAAATCTCTAACTCCTCCAGATGCCTTAACTTCTAATTTATCTCCTACTACAGATTTCATCAACCTTACATCTTCTACAGTTGCACCGCCTGTGGAGAATCCCGTTGATGTTTTCACAAAATCAGCTCCTGCTTCCATAGAAAATTCACAGGCCTTAATTTTTTCTTCATCAGTAAGAAGGCATGTCTCTATTATTACTTTTACTATTGCTTTACCTCTAGATGATTCCACCACAGCTTTTATATCATCTTTAACAGTTTTATAATCTTTTATCTTTAAAGCTCCTATATTAATTACCATATCTATTTCATCAGCACCATTGTTTATTGCATCTATAGCTTCAAAAGCTTTAACCTCTTTTGTATTGGCACCTAATGGAAATCCTACAACAGTCGCCACTTTTACATTTGAATTCTTTAAAATATCCTTACAAAATTTTACATAATAAGGATTTACACATACAGCAGCAAAATTATTTTCCATTGCTTCTTTACATAAAGTTTCAATCATATCTTTTGTGGCTTCTGGCTTCAATACAGTATGATCTATCATTCCTAATATATTTACCATTATGTCACCTCCAAAGTTATTTGACTAACTCCACCAAATCCCCATTCTTTATTCCTGATGCATTTCCTTCTTCTACATCAACATGCATTTCAAGAGCAAAATCTTCAGATACTCTAACTAATACATTATTAAATACTAAACCTCTTTCTCCACCTACTTTTATACTTACTATATCTTTATCTGCTACCCCAAATTCTTCTCCATCACTTGTGTGCATATGAATATGCCTTGCTGCTACTATGATGCCTTCTGATATTTCGACCTCACCTTTTGGACCAATAAGTTTTGCCCCTGGAGTACCTTTAATATCACCAGAATTTCTAACCATTGGTTTTACACCTAATGCAAAGGCATCTGATATTGATAACTCAAATTGAGTGTTTGATCTAACTGGTCCTAATATTCTTACGCCCTTTAATATGCCTTTCGGTCCTACAACGTCAACCTTTTCATCACAGGCATATTGCCCTGGTTGAGATAAGTCTTTCATCTTTGTCAATTGATATCCTTCTCCAAATAAAATATCTAAATCTTTCTGACTTAAATGTATATGTTTATTTGATAAAGCTATTGGTAATTGTGTTCTCATTTTTCTTCATCCTCCTATAAATTATGTATCCTAGATTTATTATAAAACTTTGTCCCAAAAAAATCAAAGACTATTCCAATATCTCCCACATGGTCTCATAGAAATTAGGATATGATATATTTACACATTGAGTATCTATAATCTTCGATTCTCCTATTATATTTAAGGCTGCTATAGATAGAGCCATTGCAATTCTATGATCATTATAAGTATTCACATTGGTCGGATTTAAAGATTTTTTCCCATTTACTATTAATCCATCTGACAACGCTTCAATGTCAGCACCCATTTTCCTCAGCTCATTAACCATAGCCTTTATCCTATCAGTTTCTTTATATTTAAGCTCTTCTGCATTTCTAATTATTGTAGTACCTTCTGCAAAGGCAGCAGCTACAACTATTATAGGAATCTCATCAATTAACCTTCCTATAATGTTTCCATCTAATTCAATTCCTTTCAATGGAGAGTAGGAAACATGTATATCTCCAATAGGCTCATTATTTATAGTTCTTATATTTTCTATCCTGAGATTTCCTCCCATGGCCTTTATTACATCAATAATCCCTGATCTCGTAGGATTAATTCCCACATCTTTAATGACAATAGAGGAATCTTTAATTATACTAGCTCCTACTATAAAAAATGATGCAGAGGAAATATCTCCAGGAACATAAATTTCCTTGCCTTTAAACTCCTCTTGCCCAAAATATTCAAGCATTCTTTCAGTATGATCTCTAGTTGTTTTTTTCTCTATAACTTTAGTCTTTCCTTTGCTGTAAATAGAAGCAAGGAGAATAGAAGACTTCACTTGAGCACTGGCAATAGGTAACTCATATTCAATTCCCTGCAATTCATCTGAAGGATAGATCCTAAGTGGGGGATATTTATTTTCTTCCCCTTTAATATTTACCCCCATTTTGGTTAAGGGAATAATAATTCTATCCATTGGTCGTTTACTTAAAGAATCATCTCCTATAAGAGTTGAAGAAAATTTTTGCCCCCCTAGTATTCCAGCTAACAACCTCATTGTAGTACCTGAATTGCCACAATCTAGAGGTTTATTAGGTTTTTCCAGGCTATATATCCCCTTGCCTTGAATTCTCACCCTATTCCTTTTTCCATCGATATCTATTTTAATACCCATTTCTCTAAAACATTCAATTGTTCTTAAAGTATCTTCAGATAATAAAACATTTTCAATAGTCGTTTCTCCTTTAGAAATGGAGCCAAGCATTACCGCCCTATGAGAAATAGATTTATCACCTGGTATTTTTATTTCACCTCTTAAAGCTTTTATTCCTTCTATCTTCAAAATCTACACCCTTTCAACTATAAAAAATTTATTTTCAACTGGTTTTATAACTCATAGGAAAATTCTCATAAATTATTCCTTTTTATAATCATTTAATATTGCTTTTATAATAAGTTCTTCTTCTACATCATAAAATATATTTACTTTACCCCTTCCTACAGGTAAAATAAAGGAAATCTTCCCATATTTATTTTTCTTATCGTTCTTCATATATTCTAAAAGAATATTTATTTCATCATTACTAAAAATTATTTGTTCCACTAAAGGACTCAATACTTTTATGATTTCATTATAATATTCTTTATCTATAAGATTTCTTTTATAGGCAATATTGCTTTCATACATCATACCAAGTATAACTGCCTCACCATGATTATATTTTGTATATCCAAAAAAAGATTCTATACTATGACCAACAGTATGTCCAAAGTTTAGGTTTTGCCTAATAGCAGCATCTAATTTATCTTTCTCTACCATAGACAATTTTATTTTTATAGATTTTTCTATAATAAATGAGAGTACCTTCATATCTCTACTATAAACCTTATTCATATTTCTCTCTATATATTTAAAAAAATTATAATCCTGGATTAAGCCATATTTAATTATTTCTCCAAGTCCACAGGTGATTTCTTTTTCTGGCAATGTATGAATAAAGGAAGTACAAATTAAAGTTATTAAAGGAAAATGGAAAGAACCTATTATATTTTTATGGCCAGAAAAATCTATTCCCGTCTTACCTCCTATACTGCTATCAACTTGAGATAATAAAGTTGTAGGAATCTGAACATATTCAATCCCTCTTTTGTATGTCGCAGCAGCAAAACCTGCTAAATCCCCTACCACTCCGCCACCTAGACAAAGAATCCTACCTTTTCTATCAATATTCCTTTGGATTAATAAACTATATATATTGGATAATTCCTCTAGGTTTTTGCTGGCTTCCCCTGAAGGAATTATATATATTTCTTCTCTCCCCTTTAATAAATTCTCTAATTCTTCTTTATATATATTATATACATTCTTATCAGTTACAAGAATAAAATTATCATCAATCAAATATTGATATAATTCTTCCCATATATTATCTACCTGTTTCCACACCATCTCATTACCTGCTTTCTAAATATTTAAGATAATTATTATAATTAATCTTAATCTCCTCTAAAAAATCTCCTCCAAATTTTTTAATTAATTCGTCTGCTAATATATATGCTACCATGGACTCGGCAACTATACTAGCAGAAGGAACTGCACATGTATCTGACCTTTCAAATTGTGCAATTGCTTTCTCTTTAGTCAGCATATCCACAGTCTCTAAAGGTCTCTTAAGAGTAGGTATTGGCTTCATAGCTACCCTTATAACTATATCTTCTCCATTTGATATACCAGCTTCTATTCCCCCCGCATTATTTGTTCTTCTCTTATACCTATTATCATCGTAGAGAATCTCATCATGAAATTTGGACCCTAAGGCTGATGCTGTAATACCCCCTAATCCAAATTCAATACCTTTTATCCCCTGTATACTTATACATGCTGCTGCCAGTCTTCCATCTAGTTTTGTATCCCAATTAGCATGACTACCTAATCCTATGGGAATATTACTGGCTATAATTTCTATAATCCCACCTAAGGTATCTCCATCTTCTTTTGCTTCTTGGATTTTATTTATCATTTTCTTCTCAGAACATTTATCAATTACTCTAATACTTGACTGATCAACTCCAGTAAGCTCTCTAATTTCCAAGCCATTGTAATAATCAATATTTGAATTTACACCACCTATATTTATAACATGACTGTAAATATTTATATTAAATTCTTCTAATAGGAGTTTACAGATACTGCCTAAGGCTACACGCATAGCTGTTTCTCTTGCCGATGCTCTCTCTAGAATATTCCTGCCACCTTTTTGATTATATTTTAATGCACCTGCTAAATCTCCATGACCTGGCCTTGGTTTGGTAACCTCTACCAACTCAATATTTGTACCTCTATTTTTAATGGATATAGTAATAGGACTTCCCGTGGTAAAATTTTTACTTACACCTGATAATATATTTACTTCATCACTCTCTATTTGCATTCTAGCTGATCTACCAAACCCCATCTGCCTCCTTTTCAAGTCTTTATTTATATAATCTATATTCAGATATAGATTAGCAGGTATTCCATCAATTATGCCTACGAGAGATTCACCATGGGATTCGCCAGCCGTTAAAAATCTTATCATTTTTTACACCTCCTTATATAAGAAAAGCTTTTAATGTCATATTAGAGAATGCTTTTATTGACCAATGCATGAGCGATTTGCCCGGAATCAAAAATTTAAGTAATCTGCTTAAAATTCATTATGGTCAAGTTCTTGATATGAAACATTAAAGTAGAACTTTCCTATTCGTTATAAAAGACTTCTACCTGTGAAGGTAGAAGTCTTTTATGTTCCAAATATTTTTGCCTATTTCATATAATTCTTCCTTAACATCTAATCTTTTATCTACAGGATCCTCATCTGTATTAGATATAAAATAGTTTCCTTTGTAATTAGCATTTATAGCCTTAAAAAAATAATCCATCACAGCTATAGATCCATTAAACTGATTATATGCAAAGGGAGCTCCGCCTGTAGCTAAAAACACACCTGTCCTCTCTTCATTTCGCTTGTACTGCTTACCTAAAGAGTATTTTAAGGACCAATATTTTTGGCATCTATCTATCATATTTTTTGTCACCCCATTTACTGAGTTAAAATAAATAGGTGCTGCTAATATTATTATATCACTATTATCAAAGCCTTCATAAATAGAACTCATATCGTCTTTACTTACACAGGCTTCTATCTTTCCGCAATAATCGCATCCAGTACAAGGATTTATTTTTTTATCAATTAAATATATTTTGTTAATTTCATAATCATTTTCTCTAATTCCATCTAATAAAAATTCTAATAAGTTATCTGTATTTTTTCCTTTCCTAGGACTACCAACTAAAGCTAATACTTTTTTCATTTAAACCTCCTAGAATGCTACAATGTTTTTAAGATATTTTATCAAGTAAGTGATAATCATACTTTGAATTGGTATATTAACTAAAGCTGTTAGAATTCTACTTGGTAGTATTGCAATAATACCTTTGTTATATAACTGAGATAGCCAGTAAGTATTTAAACCCAAAGATATTATTATATAACATGTGCTAACCATAGCAAAAACCCTTAGTATCGAGAATGGATTGCTCTTTGTATCTTTTCTTCTGAAATAGAGAACATAAAGCCCTGGTATTATACCCCATAACATAGAACTTAAAGTGAATCCAAAATGAGGTGGTCCTTGAGGATTAACCATAATACCTATTAGATCTGCAGCTGCTCCAGATATTCCTCCAACTATTGGTCCAAATAACATTCCACTCAACATTATTGGTAACTCTCCAAAGCCTATTCTCAAAGTCGGAAGCACCATAATAGATGCAAATCTTGTCAATGCAATTGACAACGCCACTAGAAAAGCTGATTGTGTTAGTATCCTTGTGTCTATTCTTTTACCATTTTTCATTTGTATCCTCCTTTCTCTTGTTAGTGACAGCAACTGTCACACTAAAGATGAGAGGATTCTTTAATGGTCCAGCGGACGCGGTAAAGAATCGCAGAATTTAATCCTTCGTTTAAGGGCAACTTCCCATCCCTTAACACTTAACGCTCTTTACCTACTCTGTCTTACTAACTACACATTATTATACATCATTATCTCTGCTAAGTAAATCTTTATTGTCCTTCTTCCTAATATACTCAGTTAAATTATAAGATCCTATAAAACTTGCCATAAGAAAAGAAATTACACCCATTATTTTATAATATGTTGGGTAAGTAGAAAAATAAGCAGTGATATAAAACACAATAAATAAAAAATATAATTTAAATATTTTATCTTTACTTAGAAAATTGAAGCTTGATTTTAACTCTGATTTTTTTTCATAATATCTATTTATAATATAGTCCTCTATATCCTCGTCAGCTGACAATACTTTTTCTTCTTCAAGTTTTATTTTATACTCATTTTTAAATTCTTCTATTTTTTTACGCCTAATTTCTAGGCTTATTTTTTTTATATATATACCCATAAACATTGCAATAACAAATGATAATATTAAAGAAATGATAAAATTATTTATTAATCTATTTAGTATTAAAACTAAAAGGATTAAAATGCCTATTCCTAAAGATATTTTATCCATAATGTCTGCCCGAGTAGTTTTACCTTTTTTTATCTGCTTAGTATAAAAATTATTTAGTACTCTCTGTTCTTCCTTATCTTTACGATTCTCTTTTAAATAACTTAAATCCTTTTTCATTTTTCTCTCTCCCTTTCTTAGTTGCAGCATATCCTATACCTTGTATTGTTGCCACAAAACCTAAAAAAGATAACCCTATACTAGTTGCTATAGAACTAAAAAATTCTTCAGGTAACATTTGTATTAGCAAATCAGTTTGAGGATCTAATAACCAAAGATCATTCGTAAAAAATATATAATGAAAATAAGTAAAGTACTTAGTGAAATCAAAGTATATCATGATCCCGAGAATACCAATAAAAATCAGATTAACAAAAAGACCTTTATAAATCCACTTTCCTACTAATTTTGTCTCTCCTATCAATACAAAATAAATTATTAGTCCAATGGATAATATAATAGCTATATATTTTAATATAAATCCATATTTAAATAAGGCTTGCACATCTCTCATATGTAGTATTTCTCGTTGATTAAAATTAGGCTCTAGGATTTCATCTCCAGCCTTTCCCCTTAAATAAATGAATATATCATTAGTTATACTTTCAAGTTCAAAATATTCTTTTCCGGTAACTTGTAGAATATCATGTGCAAAATAAGCCCTCCTATAATGTTTTATATCAAATATATGCTGCTCTGCTGCTATTAAAAGACATGATAAAGATAGAGAAATAACTAATAAAATCAGTAGTATCTTTTTCAATTCCATTCCTCCTGCATAATATGTTTTATATATAATATCATATTTTTATTACAAATAAAAAGGATTGAAGAAAATATAATCCCTCAATCCTCCTAAAATTATGACATCGCCTTTTCCAATTTATCTAAATATTTTATTGGAAAAACCCTGAGTAGCTCTTTATATTGTTCCACTGATAAGCCTTGAACAGTTGTATATATTTCAATTTTTGTATCCAAGTCTGCAGCTATAAACCTTTCTTTTATCTCTTGGAAAGTTTCATTTGTTTCCATACATTTACCTCCTTTTCATAATTCTATGCTTATATAGTTCTATACTTATTATGTTTAATACTTATTCTTTTATACGAATATCTAGTTATTCAATTGCATTTTTTATAACCCATTAGGAAAGCTTCAACTTGTCTCTGATTCTTTGAAAAGAGCTTAACCTCAATAAATTTAAAAGAAGTTACTAAATTAATGTTTTAATAAAAACTTTTTATTTTCAAGGGTAGTTGAAATCATAGACTTTTGAATACTTTAACTTTACATGGCAATAATATTTTAGTAATAATAATTTTACATAAGTAGGAGGAAAGTTCTATGCCCAATATGAAAAGGATTGGCGTCAGCACCATACGAAAAGAAGCTTGGGATAAAGTTACAGGTACTGGAAAGTACAATGGCGACACCTTAACTCCTGAAACTTTACATGGAAGAATATTAACGAGCACTCATGTCCATGCCATTATAAAATCCATCGATATTGAAGAAGCTTTAAAGTTAAAAGGTGTTCAAGCCATAATTACTGGTGATTATACACCTGTATTGGTTGGATCTATTATCAATGATAGACCACCTATTGCAAAGGATAAAGTTAGATATTTTGGTGAGCCTGTGGCAATAGTTGTAGCAAATAGCGAACAAGAAGCTGCGAAAGCTCTAAAACTTATTAAAATAGAATATGAACCACTACCTATAGTTAATTCCATATCTGATGCCTTAAAGCCAAATGCTCCTCTTGTACATGAAAATCTAGGATATTATTATTGTCCTGATACTCGAGTATATCCTGTATCTCATACAAATATAGCAGATCATGTGAAGATAAGAAAAGGCAATATGGAGGTTGCTTGGGGAGAGTCTGATATTGTTATTGAATCTGAATTTTTCCTTCCACAGTCAGACCACTTAGCTATGGAAACTAGAAATTCTAATGCTCAGATATTACCAAATGGAAATACAATTATACACACATCAACACAAGGTCCCTTTGCAGTTAAAGAAGAAATAAGTACTCAATATCAAAGCTCTGAGGGCAATGTTATAGTTCGTGTTCCATTAGTAGGAGGTGGATTTGGCGGGAAGGCTAGTGTACAAATGGAATTTCTTGCATATCTTGCCTCTTCCGCAGTTGGCGGTAGAATGGTTAGAATGGCAAGCCCTAGGGAAGAAGATATATCCACTTGGCCATCTAATATCGGAACTAAAGCTAAGCTTAAATTAGGGGCAACAAATGATGGTAAAATTAAGGCATTAGAATGTCTATACTATGTTGATTGTGGGGCATATACTGGGACTGGTCCTCGTATGGCAAAATCAATGGCCACTAACTGTTCTGGTCCATACAATATTGAAAATATTCATTGTGATTCTTATAGTATCTATACTAACCACTGTTATGTTACATCATATCGTGGCTTCGGCCATGTACAGCTTACTTTTCCCATTGAAAGAATCATTGATAAACTAGCATTAGCATTGAACATGGATCCCTTTGATATCAGAATGAAAAATGCAATAACAGAAGGAGATACCTCACCTACACAAGCCAAGATAACACTTAGCAATGTGGGAAATCTCAAAGCTTGCCTTAACAAATTAAAAGAGAGTATTAATTGGGAAGAAGGTCAATTGATAAAAACTAAAAAAAATACCATTATAGCTAAAGGTATTTCATGCTTCTGGAAATCTCCTAATTCTCCTACTAATGCTACTTCTGGTGCCGTGATTACATTGAATGCCGACGGTAGTATTAATCTAAACTTTGGGGCTACCGAAATTGGACCTGGTATGAAGACGACTTTAGCTCAAATACTTGCAGAGAAAATGAAAATGGACATAAATGATATTCACGTCTATATGGATGTAGATACTCAGATAAGCCCTAAGCATTGGAAAACTGTTGCAAGCATGACAACATTTATGGTTGGAAATGCTGTTATAAATGCCGCAGATGATTTGATAAGACAATTGAAGGAAGTAGGTGCTGCGGCTTTAAAATGCTCTCCTGATGATTTAGACATAGAGGAACAAAAAGTATATTCAAAAGATGATCCTACTAAATTCATTGGATTTAAGAATTTAGTACATGGCTACAAATATCCTAATGGTGAATCCATATATGGTCAGATGATTGGAAAAGGCAATTATATTATGAAACAGTTAACCAAATTAGATAAAGAAACTGGCATAGGTAAACCAGCTGTCTCTTGGTCTGTAGGTGCTCAAGCAGTGGAAATAGAATACAATCCTAAAAATTATTCCTATAGATTGCGAAAGGCTGCTACAGTCATAGATATAGGTAAGGCAATCAATCCTAAGGCTGCAAAGGGAGTAATCATGGGTGGCATGAGTATGGGATTAGGTTTAGCAACTAGAGAGGAGTTTGTCTACAATTCTATGGGCATATTAGAAAATACTTCCTTAAGAACTTATAAACTATTAAGATTTGGAGAAAATCCAGAATATATAGTTGATTTCGTGGAGACACCCGATACAAATGCTCCTTTCGGTATAAGAGGCATAGCAGAACATGGCATACTTGGAATGCCTTCTGCTTTTGCCAATGCACTATCCTTAGCAGCAGAAGCTGAATTTGATACTTTACCTATCTCACCAGAATCCATATGGAAGACTAAGACTGGAGGTAAATATGATACCATTTGATTTTGAATATTATAAGCCAACTACAGTTGAAGAGGCCATAGAACTATTTAATAATCTTATATCCCTTGGCAAAAAGCCATATATTATGGAGGCGGAACAGAATTTATATCTATGGCGAGGATGTTTAATAGATATGCTGATGCAGTGATAGATATTAAAGGTATTCCAGAATGTAATACATTTGAATTCAAAAACGGTAATTTAATAATTGGCTCTGCTGTAACCTTGACCAATATTGCAGAAAAGAATTATTTTCCGCTTCTTAGCTTAGCAGTTAAAAGAATAGCAGACCATACAATACAGGACAAAATTACATTAGGTGGAAATTTACTGGGCACCATTATATACAAGGAGGCTATTTTACCTCTCTTACTATCTAATAGTAGAGTAGTCATTCAAGGAAATGTATGTAAAAAGACTGTTCAAATAATGGATTTGTTCGATAAAAAACTTCAGCTTTCAGAAGATGAAATTCTAGTTGAAGTAATAATAGATGCAAGATTCCTTTCTCTGCCTTATAGTCATGTGAAAAGAACTAAAAACGAAAAAATAGATTATCCATTAATCACAATGTCCGCATTAAATGATAATGGTAAGGTTCTCGTTGCCTTTAGTGGCTTATGCGAATACCCTGTTAGATCATTGGAAATTGAACGAATCCTAAATGATACTTCAATATCTAGGGATGAAAAAATTAAAAAGTCAATTGAAAATATACCTGGTAAGATACTGAATGATATTAGTGGTTCTTCAGAATATGGAAAATTCATACTGCATGACATGCTATCTGAGTTATTTGATAAATTTAAGGAGGTAGGCTAAATGCTAGAGATACTGAATCCTACTGTTTTAACTTTAAATATAAATGGAGAGGATAGAGAGGTGCTTACGAAGCCTTCTGATACCTTACTGTATACTCTTAGAGCTAAACTAGGTCTTACAGGAACAAAGCCTGGATGTGAAAATGGAGATTGTGGAGCATGTACAGTTCTAGTAGATGATTGGCCTATAAAGTCCTGTCTAATGCTCACAGTAGAGGCTATAGGAAAAAGAGTCCTAACTATAGAGGGATTAAAGGATGCGCCAATCCAAAAAGCTTTCGTCGAAAACTTTGCTTTTCAGTGTGGCTATTGCACTTCTGGATTTTTAATGGTTTGTCATTCACTATCTAAAATCCACCCTGATGCTAATGATACAGTAATACAAGAATGGCTTCAATCAAACTTATGTAGATGTACAGGATATGCAGAAATTGAAGATGCTATAAAATCTATACTAACTGGTAGAGTTTAGTAATAAAGGAGATAAATATGAATGTTGAAGGAATAGTACTAGCAGCTGGATTATCATCAAGGTTGGTATAAATAAATTACTATTGGATATTGATGGGAAAACTGTAATAGAACAATGCATTCTTGGAATGTATGATGTATGTTCAAGGATCATAGTTATAGGTGGCCATAAAGTAGAAGATATAAAAAAAATATTATCCAAATATCCCAAGGTTGAGCTAATATATAATCTAGATTATCTAGATGGAATGTTTAGTTCAGTAAAAAAAGGAATATATAATATCAAAGGAGAAAAGTTTTTTCTAACTCCTGGTGATTATCCTATTATTAATAAAAAAACATATAAGGATATGCTAAATATAGATGAGGATATAGTCATTCCAGTCTATAATGGAAAAAGAGGTCATCCATTACTAATGAAATCTTATTTAGTCAATAAACTGCTTAGTAATAATTCCTATAAGACTTTACGAGACTTCATTTCTATTAATAAAACCGCTTTTCTTAATGTTAATGATCTTGGAATATTAATGGATATCGATACCATTGAAGATTATAATGAAATTAGTAAATTATACATGGTAGGTGATTAAAATAGATTTCATAGAAACAACATATGATTATATTTTGAAAACAGTTTTTGGTATTGCGAATCCCATAAAAAAATCAATTATGAAAACTCATTGTAAAGTTCATAAGTTTATTAATATCCATGCTTTAAATATTCTCAAAAATGACAAATACTTAGCAGAGTATAACTTCTTTAGCAGCTTTATTCTGGACATGAATCAAGGTGCTGTATGGGCAGATCAAGATTTCAAAAGCTCTAACCATTTCTACAATCCTTATAAAAAAAGAGGATTATATGGAAGAAGGTCTGCCATGGACTTAGGTATAGACTATTATCAAGAAGCCCTATCTTTATGGGCTAAGGGAGAATTTAATAAATCATTATTTTATCTAGGGGCTACTTTGCATATTATTCAAGATATGACCATCCCTCAGCACGCTAATATTCGTTTATTAGATGATCACCATCAGTATGAATCATATGTTAAACATACCTATGAATATATTAAAGAATTTCAAGTTGATAAGGGAACATATCTTCTAGATTCTATTGAAGATTACATAAGATTTAATTCAAGAGTAGCTCTTAAAATCTATAGAAGATTTAAAAAAATTCCCGATGATGAAAGTCGCTTCTATCGAATTAGTAGATGTGGTCTTCCATTAGCAGAAAGAACTACTGCTGGAGCGATGATTATATTTTATAACGATATTTTCTCAAATGAAAAATTTAAAAATTAAAAAGTAGAAATAAAAGAAGTTTAATTTACTATCTCGTTCACATGGAGATAAGAAATGTTTTAAAACTTCAAAATATTTATTAAGGTAAAAATATAAGATGCAAAATGCTAGCCATTTTGCATCTTATATTAATCTTAGTATCTGTTGTATAATAACATTAACTATCCCATATTCTACTATTGTTACTATAATACAAATAGCAATAAAAAAGCCTAATTTAAATTCTCCAAATTGATCTTTCCAATATTCTCTCCTAAATAATGATATAATATCTGGCGTAAATGAATATCTTAAAGATTCATTAAAATCATCAAGATCAGTAAAAATAAACTTAAATATAAATTTATATACAGTAAAAATATTAATTAATATTAAGGCAACTATGATAATTTCCATGATTCCACCTCTCTTTATTATCCCTCTCTAAATTATATTCTGTGTTTCATTAAAGACCCCTTCTATTTTACAGAAAATTCAAAGAAATTCTCTTCATTGCATTTATTTTCCTCTAGTATTTTCCATGTATAATATTCCTTATGTAATATTGTTAATAGAGATTATAACAGATTTTATCATTAAATAAAATTTATACTCTGCTTTTATTTTTATTCATTATTAACTCTGTTATATTAGGTCTGCTCGTAGATGTTAACTAATATTATCGAATATTTAAAACAATTATGAATAGGTTAAATTGCATAAAAGATCCCTCAAATTTAAATCTGAGGGAAATTAAAACTCAATCAATATCTATTTCTTATTTATCATATCCTTACACTTCACATAGCTTCAGAGAATAAAATATATGCCATTATTAGATAAAATGCTTATAATATAAAGCTATCCCAATTTAGATAATTCTTCTCTTAAATATGCAATTACCTCGTCTTTATTCTGTGGTTCATCATGTCCTAAAACATAGGTATCAAAATCAATTTCTTCTAATAAAGCAATCAATTTAACAAGTTTTTTCTTATCATATTTTCCATTATTATTGTAGTAATCCGCACAATCAGCATCTCCAATAAAAACTGTTTTTTCCTCAGGTACATATGCTAAAACAGAATCACTGGAATGGGTTGCTTCAATTTCCCTCAATTCACAATGGACACCACCTAAATCCAGAATAATCTGACCATGGAATTCTATATCTGCCTTAACTACTTTTATTTCATTTCTATCATAATATTCCAATCTAATGCAGCGATCACACGTTTCAATATCATCACCACTTTGCAGACGCCTTGCCATATCTTCATCTGCCCATTTCCATTTTTCTACTTCGCCCAGTTTTAAGTTTGTCAAAGAACCAGCTATCGTTTTTCCTGCTACTACATGCATTCCAAAAGTATGATCCCAGTGCCAATGTGTAATTGCAGTGTAATCTGGTAGCTTTAATCCTGCTTCTTCAATTGCACAATAAAATTTCTTAACATGCTTCTCTGAATTGCCTGCATCTACTACTAAGGAATATTTATCTCCTTTTACATATCCAAGTACGGGCCTGTCAGTTTCCTGTTCAGAAGGTAAATAGTAAATTCTATCTGATATTTTCTTTAATACCATCATTAACTCCACCTTTGCGACAATAATTCTTCATTTGATACATTATTATAGCATAAAGGCATAATTATAACCATTATAGGTGGCTATGTTACCTTGAGACGCTTAGAGAGGCTCGAAATCCCAGAAACTTGGTTGGGAGTTATGAAAATTAAAGATTAAGATTCTGAACTATAAAAGCATTTTCTAAGGCCTTTATAGCCGATTTGGTATCCATATTTTTGAATATAAAGTATCTATAGAAGCTAGGCAACACAGATTATCTTTAATTATATGAATATAGTTAAATATGTTTTCTAGTCAACTTTTCTAACTATGTAATGCTAAATCCGTATTTAAGAAACTTAAATAGACTTAAGTTACTATTTCTATAACCCTTGATGGTTCTAGGAGATAACCCTCTCATTTTACAATCATAAATAAACTCTTTTAATACATCTTCTAACAACATAAAAATACCCTCTTTATATGTTGTTATCCATATAAAAAGGGCATTTGGAATGTCGGTAATTCAATTATGGCTTTTTAAGTCGTATATCACAACCCAAAGGGTTTTCTACTGACTTTTCATAAGTTCAAGCCCTACAACCATTAAGATTACTCTTCCTCTGGCATCTCCCAGTTATGGTATACTTCTTGAACATTTGGGGTTATATTATAGTATATTTTAGCATATTTTACGATGGTTTAAGAATGGCTAAAATTACACATATAAAAGACAATATTTATTTTAATATATCTTTTCATATTTTCTTTTATTTGAATATAACTTACCCATTGTTGGCAAATCGTAGGCAATAAAAGACTCTAGATCATCCTAGAGTCTTAATTTCCTCTCTATATATTCTTTGCCATATCTTGAATGCAGTTCTGTGAAATTCATCCAGTATTCTTTCCTTTTCTTCTTCTGACATTGGCGGTGGTGCTACCACATGGACTGTGGTATTTCCAAATTTATATGTTGCATCATATTTCTTTTCCATACGATTCACCTCGATATATTTTAGTTATAATAAGAGCTTCTACATTTATATGTTTACTTTTCATAATATCCTTATAAAAAATTAAAAAATAAAATAATTTCTTCCTATATGCATGTACTAATATATATGTACCAAAAGACTCTAGATTATCCTAGAGTCTTAATTTTTCTTCTGCACTTAGATTTTTCCAAATCTCATAGCCCGCTTGGTGAAATTCGCTAAGTATTCTCTCATTTTCTTCTTCTGTCATTGGTGGTGGAGCTACTACATGAACAATCGCATCTCCCAGTTTATACGTTGCATCGTACTTTTTCTTCATTTAATTCACCTCTTTTATTAAATTAATAACCTTGCTACTTTCTGCTAAAATGTTACTTAATATTTCTTTTAGCTCTTCATTTTGTAATTTTAGTTCCTCTAACTCCCTTTCCAGCTTTTGATACATCAATGGAGATACCTTTTCCAATTTAACTCCTTCCAATTCTAAAATGTGCTGCTCTGTGAACCTTATGGAAGGAATGCCTTTGCACGGAATTAATATTCCATCTTTTCTCCAATTTGTTATAGTAGTTACATCTACTTGCCATCTTTCTGCTAAGTCTCGTTGAGTAAACAATTTAGTCACGATTGCCCCCCATTCATCTTCATCACTTAAAAATAGCATCAAGTGAAACTTCTAATGCTTTGCACATAAAGAAATATTCTTCTGCCAATAAGTTTCTTTTACCCTTAAGTACTAGATTTAAGATGTTTAATAAAATTTTTGTTATACTCATAGATAAAATTATTTGACGTTTTTTTGAAAGCAAAAGGAATAGGACCTTACTTGGTCCTTAATCTATTTATTATATTATATAATGAAGAAAAATTTAGTTATTCAATATTAATATAATTCAGAAGTCGAAAAGTTTTGTAAAATACCATATAATTCTTCTTCATTTAAATCAATTCCTTTAAAATACTCATTGTAGTTTTTGTCTATATAACCATGAACCCAAGGCTGCATCATAAATGGGAATCTAGGATTATTTAAATTCCCAGTAATTATAGAGTTGGTTGTAGGAGTAATAATAAAAAAACTTCTTAACTTAGCAACTAAACCATCATTATATGGCAAATATAATGTATTAGTTTCGCTTTTATAGAATAGATACAAAATAGCTTTTTCATTAGGATTTAAGCCTTCCAAAACCTTATCTTTATTTCTATTAAATTTGTAATTCGAGTATTTATTTTTAATTAATATAAAGATCTTACCTATAATAGAAAATACTACTATTGAAAAAAGAATGATAAATGCAAAGCCTACATAAATACCATACTTATTTAAAAATTCATCAAGATATAGCTTGCCTATTATTCCAGAAGGTAAAAATAATAACAATCCTAATCCAACTAGCACAGAGAAATATATTCTAAATGGTAAAGAAAAAACTTCTTTTAAATTTATTTTATCAAACAAATTACTTTCCTCCTTATGGAATAGATATTAGCTTTACAATTCCAGAAAACATATTTTGTATCATTTGTCCAATTTTTTGCCTTTGTACTGGATTTGAAATTATATTGATTCCAATATCAATCATTACACCAATAAATATATTTTTCCAGTCTGTTCTTCCCATTCTTTTAACTGCATCTGTCAAATAATCTAACTTTTGATTAATAATTTTAATCTCTTCATCATTTCCATTAGAAGTTTCAACTAAATAATTTCTAATATCATTGATACCTTGTTCTATTTGCATTACTTCTCTATAAGAAAACTCTTCTCTTTCATATTTATCTTCAAACTCAAGTCCATCTAATTCTGGTATTAAATCATCCATTTTGATTTTCTCTAACTCTTCCCATAAATCTGGTTGAGATATTTCTCTTTTTAGGCAACTTAACCAATTTCTGAAATAGTATAAAATCTCTTCCCATTCATCATACTCAGTTCTTTCATATAACATGTTTTCTCCTGGAGTGTAGCCAACCCTAAAAATATCATCATCCACTACTATGGCAAAATAATATTCGGTTCCCTTATATTTTAATACTTCTAATAGCAAATCTGTATTCTCATCTATCTCGTTATCCCAATCAAAATTAAAAGGATTTAGTGCCGATTCTTTAATTTCTTCTAATAGTGAATTCTTTTGACTTCTCATTAAGCTCATATTTATCCCCCTTGTTTTATATACCCATCATATCTATTATACATAATTTTCTATTTTACTGCATGATATTATATTTTTCATCCTAATTTTAATATTTCTGTAATCTAGGTACAATTAAAAACCCTAGATTTTACTCTAGGATTTTGTTGATACTCTCTTCTGATAGATTATGTTAATTTGCTATAGTGCTTATCTTCTATAATACTTTTGTCTTAATTCTTCCTGCTCTTCCTTTTTACCTATATTATTGTATTTGTAATCTGTCTTTTAACGCTTCTTGTAACAATTGTGAGAAGTTAATCTCTTCTCTCTCTGCCATCGTATTCAACCATGACGGAATCGTTAATGTTTTCTTTACAGCTTTATTATCATAGAACTTACGATATTCTAGAGTATCACAACTCACTAATGTGACAAATTCATTATTTTCAACTTTGATTTTTAATGGGTCTGATGGAGTTGGAATCTCCTTTTTATTTTCTTCCATATCATATAGAGTTAAGCATAGTACATCATTCGCCATAAATAACCCATCTTGAATATCGTCACCTTGAGTAAAACATGCCTCAAAATCAGGAAAGACTATTGAATACAATCCATTTTCCTCTTTTGAGAAAATAGCAGGATATACGTATTTAGCCATATTATTCATCTCCTTATATTTTATCTTTATATATTTGTAATAGCAAGAAGGACTCTATTCAAGTCCTGCCTGCTTTAATATTGCTTTAAGAGTGCCAGATGCTACTTCCTTTGAATTATGTCGCCCGACTGGGAATTCTTTGTTCGTCTTTTCACTGTACCAAATTTCATGATTTGCTCCATTACGAACAAAATTACAACCATTTTTCTTTAAGTATTTCTTTAATTCGCTATATTTCATCTATCGCCACCTCTTTTATATCTATAACTTATTATAGCACGTATTTATACGTATGTCAATAGATTTGTTCAATTATTTTATATCTTTTATTCTCCGTAACCATTGTAATTACTATGTTATATAAATTATTTTAATATTAATTAGTTTGCTTTATCTATCATTATTAATCTATTTGAGTATATCTATAGTGTATTGTGTATGTACTTCTGCTATACGTCTATATATGTTTAATTTAATACTGTAATTATATTGTTATGTTTGTTATACCTCATATATAACAGTATCATCGCCCCTAAATAAACCCTTTTCATGTAATATATATTCCAATACTTTCCATATATCCTATACTATACCTTATCACTTTAACCTTCTATTCCCCATCAATTACTATACTTAAAGATTAGTCATAAAATTACTGTTTTGTGACTAATAATTGATGAATTAATCAAATATATTAGCGAATTTATGCATTTTAAGCATTATATTCTATACATCACTGTTTCCAATGCTTGCACAAACCTTTTTCATGTGCATTTTACTCTCTTTTTATGCTATATCTGCCCTATTTGATATATTTTCGCCGACCCGTGGGGGGACCATTGCACCTCGGCCCGGAGAGTTACCTCTAGAAAAAATATTCCCTTCCTATAAGGCCAGAAAAGTTCAAAACATCATAGAAAAATCATAAAAAATTCATCATAAAAAACATCAAAATTCACATCATGTTACTTATAATGTTACATGAAAATATTCTATGAATATTTTATTATCATCATTTGAATCCTATATATATCATAAAACTGTAGCCAAAAGTAGTAAAATGCACAATGCTCTATTCGTGATATGCGATTGTCCAGCGTACACGTATGCGTATAAGCTAACGAATATGCAGTTTATGCTTTTTCAATACGTTTTTAATACATTTCTTATACATTTTCAGGCGATTTTGATACCATTTTGATACTATATGAGTTTCTGAACTGTGATATAATTAAAATGAATATATCTGTATATTGATAAATATTTTAAAACATCTCTTGAAAAAGGGGTGTTTTTGTTTTATCAGCTCATTACATTATATAAAAGGGCCAAAGTCGCATTGGAATAGTAGTTCTAATTGAAATTTCAACGATTTCAGAGTTTTTACACGTGGAAAATTTTTTCCATAGCTTTAAAGAGGTGATTTGCTTGGAGAATACTCAACAACCTATTAGTTATATAGTTCATGCTGAAACTGGAGAAATTGAAAAAGAATTATTTGAAGGCGATAGAATTATAAGGAAAAAGCAAATTTCATTCTCTAAACAACATGGAGCAGATCTAGAGGAAGATAAAATCTATAATTTTGGTCAAGATAAAAAGTTCTCTATGCTAAGTGAATTTGCATCTAAGCAACTAGCTAACGAAAAACTTACTGCATCAGAATATAGAATATTGTTACTTATGATTTCAAATACACACTATAAAAGTGGCTTAATAGCATTTGGAAATAACCAACCAATAAATAAAGAATGGATTTCCATAAATTTAGGATTAACCCAAAAGACCACTGACAATTCTATAAAGACATTAATAGATAGAGGAATTATAGCTCAAAACATTACTAACCATAAAACTAAGTACTTCTTCAATCCCTACATTCAATATAGAGGTAGATGGATCAATAAGACACTATATGAAATGTTTAAAAATACTAGATGGGCTAAATATGATAATAAATAAAAACATGGAGAAGTGACCGAGCTAGGCTGATGGTACTTCCCTGCTAAGGAAGATATCTCTTATGAGATACGAGAGTTCAAATCTCTCCTTCTCCGCCATTGGCATTATTTTTAATGCTGTCATTTGTATTTCCCTCCTACCCTTTTATCGGCTCATGGAGTGCCTTAGTTATGATTAGCTAAAAACTTCATATAAATTATAATAGGTGGCTAATGAAAAGTTTATACCGTCGGTGAGGATATATAATCCTAAATACCTAAGGTGCCAATAAGTGAACGTGCAGATAGTTCTACCTATACACAATACATTAAGACCAGGACTAATTCTTGGTCTTTTTTACATATCAAATCGGAGTTGATATTATGGGCAAATTAGCTTATACACATGGACCATATATAGTAATTGAAGACGATTACAAAGACGGCCATATTATTATAAATACCCTTGGGAAATATAAAAACCATGGTCATGTTAAGTACCTTGGAACCTGTAAGAATCTATTAAAAATGATGGATAGGCAGATAGTACCTGATTCAGATTATTTACGTGGTACCGTTCTAAGGATCTCTTTAGATAAAAAATACATAGAAAAAGTTAAGCATAAAATTGAAAAAGATAAATACAAGCAACAATATTTTAATCCTCAAAAGGGTGTGAGAAAATGAAACTTTCAAAAAAAGCTCAAAGGCTACTAGATTATTTAGCTGAATATGAAGAAAAAAACAATGGTGAAATGCCTACTTTAGGTGAGATTGTAAAGAATTGCATTACTACGGTAAAAACACTTTTAAGCAAAACGTGGCCTGAATTAGAAAACTTTGCAAAGTTTTGTGTAGGTGATAAAAAATGAAATGTGAAGAATGCAAATATTATTTTGAAAAACTAGATGGAAATTTTGAATGCAGATTAGCGAAATGTCTATTCAAAATCAAAGAAGAACAACGCAAAGGTCATAAATGCGAAGGTTGCCCTTGGGGTACATGGACTGGACTAAGTTATAAATGTGCTTTGCCTAGATGTATGCCTAAATTAGGTAATAATATAAGGTAACTTCACATCTGATATGCTATACTTTTATTAAGTAAATTTTATAAAGGGGTGTATCAGATGAATACAGAGGAAAAATTGGTTAAGGGTTTAAAGTTGGTAGTTGAAGCATTTGCTGAAATGATAAATGAAGACAAATTCAATAATAGACAGACTTTAATTTCTAAAAATATCCCTTCTGAAACCACTAATCAATCAGTCTTAAATAAAAATAAATATCTTCTAACGGTAAATGAAACTGCTGAAAAATATGGAGTAGGTAGAGGAAAGTTGTATGAACTTATAAGAAGTGAGCCTGATTTTCCAATAATTAAAATTGGAAATACGAACAAAATTAATGCACCTCTTTTTGAAGAGTGGTTAAATAAATCTACTGAAGAAAAAAGAGAGATTTAAATATAATTAATTCACAAGGATAGTCAAAATTGGCTGTCCTTTTTTAATACATAAAATAAAACTTAGGCGGTGATTAAATGCAGGACATTAGATGTCAAAAGTGTAACAAGAAGCTCCTCGAAGCTGACGGGGAAGGTAAAAAAATATGCCCTAAATGTAAAGAGATAACGCACTATGTATCTACTACAGAGGGTGTTTTTTATTTTAAAGAAGGAGTATTAGAAAAACAAGCACACCAAAAATAAAAAGGAGAGTGTCAAAGTGGATAGAATAATTGATTTAACAGGACAGAAATTTGGAAGATTAACAATTTTAAAAAAGAATAGGCGTAATAAGTGGGGACAGATTCTTTGGCTGTGCAAGTGTGACTGTGGGAATACTTGCGAAGTAATTTCCTCTAGCTTAAGAAATGGTGCAACAAAAAGTTGCGGGTGTTTGCAAAAGGAAAAAGCGAGAATAAATGGCAATAAAATAGGCGGAAAGAATCGTCATTATTTAGAAGGCAAGAAATTTGGCAAGCTCACAGCAATAAAAGAAGTGGGTCGTGGTAACGGAGGCAATATTATATATGAATGTGAGTGTGAGTGTGGTAACACTATCGAAATAGAGTCTCGGAATTTAAGAAATGGTGCAACAAAAAGTTGCGGATGTTTGCAAAGGGAAAAAGCGGAAATGAATATTTCCAATCTATTTGAACATAATTCAGTTAATGAGTTTAAAGAAGGAACAGGACTATGTTTCCTTAATTCAAAATTATCAAAAAGAAATACAAGCGGTGTTAAAGGTGTTTCGTGGAATAGAAATAGAAATAAGTGGGTAGCCCAAATTTATTTTAAAGGAATAAGACATTATTTAGGGAGTTTTACCGATTTAGAAGAAGCAGCACAAGTACGAAAAGAAGCCGAAGAAAAATACTTCCACCCTATGCTTGAAAAATATGATAGAGAAATTAAATAAAAGCGTCTCATGCAGACCTGTTTACCTTAATCGGTAGGCAGGTCTTTTTTTATTGTCTAAAAATGGAGTTGATAAAAATGGACAGACCAAGAAAAATTCATAATAAGCGACTTCCTAAAAACTACTATAACTATTTTGATATATGTAAAATGGAAGGAATTCCTGATACTAGAGCTAAAAATGCTGTTAGTGAAAAAAAGGTTGAAGGAATTAAATATCTGGAAGAACTGACTCCTATAGAACACTTATTTGAAGTCTTTGAAAAACCTATTAAAGGTGGAATGGTCAATCAATATGGCATACTTAGAAGGCATTATGATTATTGGAAAGAAAATGGCGAAGTTCCAAAGATTAGTCCTGGTAGGCCTAAAAAGCATACCGATGATAATCTAGTCAATGTCAACATAAGAAATTTTCCTAAGGACCTATATGAGGAATTCAAAACAATAGTAGATAATGCAAATTCTATGTCAGTTATGAAGGTAGGATACCATGATATGATAGCCGTAGCCGTGAAAGAATTTGTGGATCGTCGTCCCAATTTTAAGTAGGTGATAAATATGTCTAAAAATAAAAAGACAACTGAAGATATAGAAGTTTTAGAAGGTGAAATTGTAGAAGAAAATTTACTTCCATTCAATCCCCTTATGTCCTCCCCTACTATATCTGTAGATGATGAAAATAATATGAAGGGCAAACTTATAGAAAAAACAGAAACTCTCACAAAATTAAGCGATCAATATCTAAAAGCCGAACAACAGAAAGCAAAACTTGAGATTGAACTTAAAAAGATAACTACATCAAAAAGTATTACTGATATTATGCTTAATCTTGTAGATTTAGGGCTAAGTAAAGATGTTTTATCAGGAGTTGTAGATAACATAAAAAAACCACTTGACTTTAAACTTTTTACGGAAGCACTTAAAAATCTAAATGATATCCGTGATAAAAATGCAAATTCAATTACTAGAGATGAAAATGGCGGAAGAAAGAAAATGAAAGTATTTGCTCAATTCGAAACTCCTTCTGGAGAAAGAACTTCTGTTGGTGTTTCAATAGATAATGACGATTAGGTGATAAATATGATAAGACAATATCGATATACCGAAAAGGAACTAAATGAATTGTTGAAAAGCATTACTATCGTAGTCGATACTAGGGAAAATGCCAATGAACATATAATTAAATATTTTGATGATAAGAAGGTTCCCCATATCAGTAGAAAACTTGATTATGGGGACTATTCATGCTATCTCCCTGCTAATCCTGAACTTGGCATTATAAGAGATACTTACTTTGATTGCACTATTGAAAGAAAAGGATCTTTAGAGGAACTTAGTGGAAATTTAACAAATGATAGAACTAGGTTAGAAAGTGAATTTATAAGGGCCAAGGATAGTCGCTTTATTATGATGGTAGAAGAATCTGCTGGGTTTGAGAAAATTATTAATCATAAATATAGTACTCAATACAACGAAAAGTCCTTTACAGCCTCCCTCCTTGCCTTTGGTCATAGATACAGCATTGATATACATTTTATTGATAAAAAATATGCTGGATTATTTATCTATCATCAATTGTACTATTTTGTGAGGGAGTATTTGAGATGATTGAACTTAAATTTTGCAAAGAATTTGATTGGAACAATATTGAAATAATTGAATTGAACTCATTTGAAGAGTTCTTTTATTTTTATGTTGGAAACCATGACAAAGGGTATATCTATGATATGAAATTAATTAAGGAGGGAATGTAAATGAAAGAAGTAATTAAAGGATTATTTGTTGGAAATGAATATGATGTTCCTGAAGCATTGAACAATAACTTTGCTATTTGTCACGCATGTAAAGAGCCGTTCCATAGACAATTATTGGGCTATGCTACTAAAGGTGCTCCTAAGGACCATCCAGAATACCTATGGGCTAAACGTGGAAATAGACTTTACATGAATATAGTTGATGCTCCAAAGTCAATATTCTTTGACAAAGGCATGATTGACAAGGCATTAGATTTTATTCATGAGAAACTTAATCAAGGATTGAAAGTTCTAATCCACTGCAACGAAGGATTTAGTCGCTCCCCTTCCCTTGCCCTACTCTATCTAGTAAAGCATAGATTAATTGAAGGTGAAACTTTGGAAGATGTTGAAGCTGAATTCTTAAAGTTATATCCTGAGTATAATCCTGGTACTGGTATAAGGGGATTTGTTAAGGAAAATTGGAGTTATTATACAAAATAACCTTTTATTAAGCAAGACTACTGTATTTGTTGTATAATAATATATATTAAAATTATTTAGAAATGAGGTATTATTATGATACAACAAGGTGATATCTTTTTTGTGAATCAATACAACGATCAAAGTAAAGCTCCAGAATCTAAGAGGCCCTTTATTGTTTTATCAAATAAATTTATGAATAATTATTATAATAGGGTTTTATGTGTTCCATTAACTTCAAATTCTAGATTTAACAAATATAAGACTACTTTTGAAATTCCTGAGAATCTATCCAAATTACCTATTAAATCTTATGCATTAATCTTGGATAGTATATTCCTAGATGTTAACCTACTTACCGATAGAATAAGTACCCTACCACAAAGCATTATAGACTCTTTAGTAAATATTTGGATAAAGTATGTAATATCTTCAAATGCAACATCAATAAAATCAACAGATTATTCTTTTGAAATTAATGACTCATTGGTATATGATTGCAAATATCCAAAAGAAGAAAATATAAATTATGAATTCAAAGAAATTAGATCTGAAGATAATTATCATGATATAATAAAAAAATCCATTCTAAAATATATATGTTCATTTCTTAATTCTAAAGGTGGACGAATATTATATGGTATTACAGATAAAAGAATAATTAAAGGGATTGAATTAAGTAGTGAACAAAAAGATAATATTCGCCAACTAATATTTAGTAAAATTTATGATATTAAGCCTAAAGTTATAGCAGATGATTTTATTATAGAATTTATTCCCGTAATCAAAAATAATCAAACTCATAATAATCTTTTTGTAATTGAAATTTCTATACCCGCAGCATTTGATAAAACAATT
The DNA here is from genome assembly GCF_002266425.1 of Tissierella sp. P1. GTDB lineage: Bacteria > Bacillota > Clostridia > Tissierellales > Tissierellaceae > Tissierella > Tissierella carlieri. Next base: position 65,358 of record NZ_NPMN01000011.1, on the reverse strand, counting down.
ATATACCTGTCAAATGATAATAAACTTTATGTAAGGTATGATGGCACAAGTCAAGAATTAGATATAATAGAAATGCAAACTATAGTCAAAAAACGCCTAATAGATTCATTAAATAACAAATAATTGTTATAGTACTCTTATAAGGTTTCTTTTTCTATGCGAAATTAAATTCTAAACCCGTCGAATATGACGGGTTTTATTATGGGTAGTTATACCGTAGAGGTAGCGGTGCTGACTGTAAATCAGTTGTCTTAGACTCGGGGCGTTCGACTCACCCACTTCTCACCAAATATAGGTGCCCATGTTCCAAGGTGGCGAGTTGGACTCCAAATCCGACTGTGTAGGGTTCAATTCCCTAGGTGCCTGCCAAAATTATATATTACTACTCAAGCCCATGTTCCTTACGAGGACTGGGCTATTTTTATACTTGAAAGTTGGTGATTATATGGAAATAACAGAAGAAACTATACCTTTGATTGAAAAAGTTTTAAATATGAAACTTTATCCATGGCAGAAAGAGTGGCTAATTAATAGAACTCCATTTCCTGATATATGCCCTTGCTTATTATTCTCTTATAAAGAAAGTGTCGTTAAATCTTGTATATCTCATTTTGACGGCAAAAAATGTCGTGCTAGAAACAGGAGTACTGGGAAGACAACTGTACATTGTATATACCTCGCTTTATCTGACAATAGTGAGCCGATAGATATAGGGTTTATGGAACGATACAGCGATTGGGGAGATGGTTCTCGCAGATATGCCAATGGCTTCTATAAAAGAATGTTTCTTGATATATGGCACTCTCTAAAAGATGCAGGGCTTCCAGTAAGAGATTTGAGGTCTTAACATGACTAAGGAATGGTACCTCTGCCCTCACTGTGGTAAAAAACTATGCAGGGTTGAAAAAGAAAGTAAAGCTAAAAAGATATTTATATGGTGCAAACAATGTAAAAAAGAAATAGAAATAAATATTTGAGCCTTGAGCCTACTTTGGAAGGTGATATTATGCCTAGAAAAGGTGGCTCAATTGGTCGAATTGACCGTATAAATGAAAAATATATACAGCATTCCTCTGCTGAAAGAATTGGAATATGTGAAGAATGTGGAAAGCATTTTGAAAGAGTTTGGGTTCCTTCACAAAATAGATACAATAATCAAAAGACTTGTGGCTCTTGTCGAATGGCAAAAGCCAATGGATTTAAGAAAGTCACTATCCCCTACTCTCCCCATGCTGCACAACAGAAGATTCATGATAGTGAAGCCAGATTTAAGATACTTGTCTGTGGGAACCGTTTTGGAAAAGACTTAGGATCTATTGGCGAAGGTGTAATGAGATTTATAGAAATGGAAAATGAGGAACGTTCCATTGATGTAAATCCTCCTGTACTTTGGTGGATAGTTGCTCCTAATATGAGATTAGCAAGGCAAAATTGGCGTGATTTAAAGAAGTTACTACCTAAGGAACTAGTTTATGACATCTCACTATCTAATCTAACTATAGAAACTATCAATGGTGGAATCATAGAAGTCCACTCAGCTGATGACCCTGAAACTTTAGTCGGAGTTGGTCTTGATATTGTAACTATAACCGAGGCTGCTAGAGTTAAAGAACTTGATACAGTTTGGGCTAACCTTAGACAAAGACTTGACTCACCTGGTAGAGGTCCAGGTGGCAAAGGCGGAATCGCATTAATCAACAGTACTCCTAGAGGTCGGACTTATTTCTATAAGTTATCTTTAATGGGAGATAAAGATTCTTCTCTCTACTCTCCTTCTTACGAAACATTTCATTTTTCAACATGGGATAACCCTCATATGGCAGCTAAAAGATACACTATTGTTGGCGAAGATTCAATGGGTAATCCTATCACCTTTGAAGATGAGATTAAGATGGGAATGACTAATGATAGATACAGGCAAGACTATCTAGCTGAATTCATCATGGAGATTAACTCCGTATTCCCTCACTATGACAGAGTTCTCGTTAGGCCTCCACTCGATTGTCGTTCAGATGAAGCTATGGCTGAATTTTGGTCTGAATGGGAAAAAGTTGACCCATTCGAAACATATACTATAGGCTATGACCCTGCATCTAAGGGCGATGGTAAGCCTTGTGTTATTAGAGATAGTAAAGGAAAAGTTGTTAAAATTGACCTTATGAGTAGACTTGGATGGGATGCTCAATGGGATAAATTAGCTATGTATTCAAGATTATATAATGGTGCTACTGTAAACTTTGGTCAAACTGGACTTGGTGAAACCATTGGTTCACAACTTACTAAAAGAGGAATACCTAATGTACCTATAAATGAACAAGGTAATAATAAGGCTAAATTAGTTGAAGATTTTGCAGTAGTAGTAGAACAACAATGGTGTCAAATACCTTGGAGTGCTGAAACTGAAAAGCAATTACAAGACTATGTATCTGTGGATAGAGAAGGAAGAACAACTCAATATCACAATGCTACCGACAGTGGCCATGATGATATTGTAAGTGCCTTGTATTTCTGTTTTAGTGACTTCCAGTCCCCTGCCCTACTATTACCTTGGATGGGCAAAGTTAGTGGAATCAGTAAAACAGATTAATAATTGATATATCAAGCAATCTCTAATGAGGTTGTTTTTTATATACCACACTGTCAATAACCAAGGAACTTATATAGGATTTGGTCTGCCTCCGACCGTCCTTCCTTGGTGCAGTGACTTACATATAAATTGGAGGTGGTTATATGAAAAAATGTTTTTGGATATTTAGACATAAAATCAAATATTATGAAGAATTAGGCTATAGGTGTTGTAGATGTGGCAAACCTAAAAGTCAGTGTCAATAATTTAAAAATGGAGGAGATATTATGAATGAAAAACAAGAAAAACAGTTTGAAACAAAATTTTCTACTGCTGTAATATTATTTGCCCAACAATTTCAGGACATTATGGAAAGTTGCATAGATGACTTATCTGAATCAGTAGTCGAGAAATTTAAAGCTAACCCTAACATGAGCATTGAAGAAATGACAAAAGAAATTGCAGAACATACTGTTAAAGGACTAATTAAAGAATTTGAATTGCAGGTGACACAAAATGAAGTTAAATCTTGATAAAAATCTTATTAATCTCAATGGCTCACCTTTTAATGAAAAACTAAGTGATATATTAGCTAATATTTTAGCTATGTCAACTGTTGGGAAGCCTGCCAAAATGATGACTTGGGCAGTGAATCTTACGAATGATGGAGAAATTGAGATAGATGATAATGAAGCCGATTTTATTTCCGAACTAATTGAAAATAGCCCTAACATAGCTAATATAGCTAAAGCACAAATAATTAATGAAATAGAAAAGCTTAAAAAGTGAAGGTGATATAAATGAAATTTTGGAACAATCTCTTAAAAGAAATTGGATTGATTACTAATTGGATAATAAAGACTGGTGCTGAACTTTTAGAACCTCTTAAATCCATAGATGGTAAGCTTTCTAAAGAAGAAAATTATATAGCCAATGAAAATCCAATTAAAAAAATTAATTCATCTGTTACATTTGTGTTAGGTTGCAATGAAAGTAGAACAAAACTTATAATTCAAAATATAGGGCTAGAACCTTGTTACCTTAAGTTAGATAGTAGAATCTCTAAGGAGGACTTTCATTTTGTATTAGCTCCTGATACTTCTCCTAACTATGGCAATGGTGGCAGTATTTCATTAGATAATTGGCATGGTAAAATCTATGCTATATGTGAAAAAGAAACTAAACTTTCCGTATTAGAATACTAGGGGGTTATAACCTATGAAATCGTTACTTGTTATAATATTTATACCTGTTATTTTGGTAATGGCGATAGATTTATCGTGGAAAATACAAAGAAGCAAAATTGATGAAAAAATCCGAATGGATAAACTCAAAGCTGAAAGAGATTACTTAGATATGAAACAAGCAACAAAGCTTTCATATGGCGAAAGACAAAGATTAAACTTTGCACTAGGAAAGCATTGGAAAAGGTAAGGTGATGTAAATGGGACTTTCTAATAGACAATTTGCAAGAGCAAGAGCTGAACCTCGGCATATTCCTACTGGTAGACAAACTCAAATAAATAATGGTTATACCTCTACCCTCTCCCCTTTTCGTTCAAGGACTGGTGATGTGCTTAAAACTTTAAGAAGTATTCCAGAGGAAGCTGCAGCTATAGAATATTTAAAAAGAGTTAATCCTGACATTAGTATGGCAGTGTGGAATTTTGTAAGATTAGCTAATCAAGGAAACGAGATGCACTTCTATGCTATTGATGGCAAGACTAGAAGAACTGATTTAGAAGATAGATGGAGAGATTTTGCTTCAAGGATAAACGAAATATCCAATAGTGGGCTTGATGGATTGATAGATCAATTACATCACAGCTCTTTTTTATTAGGTGCTATGGGTGTTGAAGTGAGGTTACTCCTAATAGAAAAGATATATATGACGTCTATCCTGTCAAACCGCAAACTATTGAGTGGGAACTTAAAGAAATCAAAGGTCGTAAAATATGGGTACCGTTCCAGTATGATATGCATAAGAAAATTTACCTTGATAAAGAACATGCTAACTTCTTTTGGGTACCTACTGACCCTGATATTGGCGACCCTAGAGGAACATTAACAATGACTCCTGTATTACAGGCTATAGATTTTCAAATGCAGATACTCCAAGACCTTCAAGCCGTACTCCATCATCAAGGCTATCCTAGAAATGATATTGAGATTGTCTTGGAGAGACTTATGACCTACTGCCCTCCACATATAAAAAACAATCCCAAAGAACTTCAAAATTGGCTCAATGAACAACATAATAATATTGTTAATATGATGGAAAACATTGCTCCTGATAGTGATTATATTCATTTTGATGATGTGAAAATTAATATGACTAATGGAGCTAATGGCGGAAGAAGTCTTGATGTTAGAGCAATAACTGAAATGCTTGATACTCAAACGCTATCTGGATTAAAACAGATGGCTATTTTTATGAATAGAAATCAGGGTGTGACTGAATCTTGGGGAACCGTTCAATTTAAGATATTTGTTAGTGGTATTAACTCTTGTCAAAGAGGTTCTAAGCGAATTATTGAAGAAATAGCTAGACTATGGTTAAGGGTTAATGGCGAACAGGCTATTGCTAAGTTTAAGCATGATATCGTTGATTGGGAATCCGAAGAACAAAGACTTAATGTTAATCTGATGAAACAACAATTCTATGTAATAGCTCAATTGATGGATTGGATAGATGCAGATAAAGCGGCTCAAGAAGTCATGGGAGTTGAAAAAGCTATAGGCAACAAGCCAAGTGAAAATATTAGGATTAGCTTGAGTAATGGAGGTGTTAGCGTTGATAATGACAAACATTCGAGGGAAGAAAAACCTTTATCCATTGAAGGTACCATTTGATGAACCTCCAAAGGAATTAAAAGATTGTTTTGATTGTGAAGGTTGCTTATGTGAAGAATTATGCAAGGAAGAAGGTGACTCCTTTGAAGGTAAAGATAGGAAATAAAATTTACGACTCCAATGATGAACCTATTATGATTATCCTTGATAAACAAGATATGGAATATATATCTGATATGCCTAAACACTACACAAAATATTGCTCATATCCTGAAACAGGCTATACAAAGGATGAAATAAGAGAATTTATGAAACAGAAAGAAGGTGAATAAATGAGTAATTTTGGAGTACCAACAGATGAACAGTTGACTAAAATTAATAAATTAGCTAAAAGAACCTTATCTAAAGATGAAGTTTTTGTTTTTAGTGGCAAATCTGCTGGTGATTTATTGATACCCAATAGATATACAAAATTAAGTCCTGAACTGCTACAAGTTATGATTGAAGATGCTAAAAAAGGTGTTTCATTTATGCTAAATCATAATTGGAGTAACTGGGGTGGCATTCAAGGAATTCCTTATGGAAAGGTGTTTGATGGAAGGATTATTCCTAGTAGTGCCGAAGGTGAAACTGTAGAAATGCACTTAGATAAATTCATTGTAAGAGATGATGAAATCATTGACGGTGTATCTGCTAATGCTCTCATAAAGAGGATTGAAACTGGAATACTTTCTGACACATCAATAGGGTTTAGCACTGATAGAATGACTTGTTCTATTTGCGGAATGAACTACTATAGTAGAGATTGTAACCATTACAGAGGTGGTACTTATACTATGGAAGATGGAAGTAAAAAGGTATGTACATTAACTGCCATGCCCCCTTCTATTATAATTCCTTATAATAACAATTCCCTCTTTGAAGAAAGTATTGTCTGGGATGGTGCTTATCCTGGTGCTGTAGTAACTCAATCTAAACATGGGGATATTATAGAAACTACTTCAGGTAAATTTAGTATTTTGGAAGATAAAGAAGAATTACCAGAAAACACTCCCCTACTTGGTCATTATCATAATGGGGATATTGTTACTATGGTTAAGAAATCAGAGCATAAAAAAATATTCAAGGGTGCAAAAATTCAAGATGATAATTTGGAAGGAAGTGAAAAATCAATGGATGAAAAATTATTAAATGCATTAATTGGAATTGGATTTACTAACGAAGAAGCTGAGGCTCTTAATGCTGGTGAAGTAACTACTGCCTTGAATGCAATGATTGAGAAATGGGAGAACTCAATAAAGGTAGCAGAACCTCAAGAAGGTGTATTTATGGCTCAAGACCAAGTTACTGAAAAACTAGGTACTGAACTATCCGCTGATGAAGTTTTAAAGTTGGCTAAAGAAGGTCAAGAATATCGTAAGAATTTATCAGATGAAGCTATAGCTATGGGTGTCCGTGCTATGGGTAATGATTTCACTAAGGAAACTTGGGAGAAAAGTTTTACTACTATGAGTACGAATGATATTAAAAATATCATGAAAACATGGGAACTACAAGCTAATGTGAGTATTCCTGCTGGAAGAAAAACAGATCCTGCTGCTGGGCAAGTGCAAACCAAAGACTTACCAGATGAGGCTTTTAAAGTAGGAAAATAAAAAATATAGGAGGCATTAATATGCAAGAGATTACTAAAAAAATGTTAGAAGATAGACTTTCTTGTGAAAGAAGAAATCTGCTTGATGTTGATTTCCAAATTAATCGACTTGAAAACAGTCTGTCCGAAGAAAAACAAAGAAAAAATGAGATAGTCAAAACAATTGAAGCATTAGAAAAAGATTTAAACAACAAATAGGCAAGCCACTTAAACAGTGGTTATTTTTATGCCCAAATTTAAGAAAGGAAGTGTAATTTATGAGAGGTGGAATTAGTTTTGAAGGTATAGGTTTTCAAGCTGCTACATTTAAGGCTGGTGCTGGAATTAAAGCATTAGTTAAAGAGAAAGGCAGAGATGCAGTTGTTGGTGTACCTGTTGTTGTAAGTGGTGCTGGAACAGTTGATTTAGGAACTGATAGTGACACTGTATTTGGATTTATTGATGTTTATGAAATGGACGGTCATTGCACTGTTCAATTCAGAGGATTTAGGACTGATGTTCCTATAGGTGCTATTGCTCCTACCATTGGTAAAATTGCAGCTGTAGACGGAACAGGAAAGATTAAAGATAGTTCTTCTACTGCAAAATTAAGAAATCCTATCTTTATTGAAGTTGATGAAACTGAAGAATTAGCAACTGTATTTTTAGGTTAATTTGAAAGGAGATGAATATAGTATGAAATTTACTTTAAACAATTTAAAGCCTGAAATGTATCAGGAGGCTTTTAAACAAAACATGACATTATCAATGTATCTTGAAACATTAAATCCTAGTTCTGAAACAGATCAATTAGATGCTTTTGAAAGATTGATGAAAGAAGCTGGGATATTAACTAAATCTGTTCCATCTAGAAATATGATGGCTTCAACTGTTGAAGCATTCTATAGAACCAATGAAAATAAAGTTCTATTCCCTGAGTATGTAGCAAGAACCCTTGTAAGAAGCATGACAGAATATCCTCTTTATAAACATTTAGTAGGAGTTAGGACTGGTATTGAGGGTAGTGTTTATGAAGCTTCATATCTTGATTTGAATGATGCTAAGAATAAGAAAGCATTAGAAATGAGAAGAGTTGCAGAAGGTGCTGACTTGCCAAAGGCGGTATTAAAACTTGGTGAGTCTGTAATTAAGCTTTATAAATATGGTAGAGCTGTAGGTATATCTTACGAAGCTTTAAGAAGAACTAGTCTTGAAATCTTCCAAAGACATATTAACTTAATTGGAATATATGCAGCAATGAATAAAACAAATGAAATTCTAGATGTAATCAAGAATGGTGATGGTAACAACAATGCAGCTCAAGTAATAAAATCTAGTGACATATCTACAGGTACAACTAATCTTACTAGAGATGTATTTATTGACTTCATGTTAAGCTTTGAAGATGTTGGTGGTGCTAATACTGTTATAGCTAATAAGAAAGCATTTATGCAAATTTTAGATATACTCTATCCAACAATGGAAAATGCAGGACAAATAGACCAAATGATTAAGCAAGGCTTAGGAATATCAGTCAATATGCCACAAAACTTAATATCAGACTTTACTTTATTGTATAGCCCAAGGATAGATAAGGTCAATAATGCTGAGGCTATTTATGCTTTAAATAAAGAAAACACTATTGAAGAGGTTTATGAGCTTAACTCAACAATCAAAGAATCTGATATCAACATAATTAACCAAACTAAGGAAATGACTGTTTCTGAAAATAGTGGATTTAGAAAGATCTTTAAAGAGAGTGCTAAGATACTTACTCTCAATTAATGGGGGTGATTCCCTATGGAAAATAGGATTTTAAAAGATAATTGGCAACAAAGAATTAGGGATAAGATGGGTGTTGATGATGCCTATCTTCCCGATTCTGTTATTGAACAACCAGACTGTATAGATGTAGCTGAAGCTAATATAATATCCATGATACCTGACTACTCTACCTAGACGGTGATAGCAAAACTTATCTTGAATATGCGGTTGTATTGGAATGTTGTATACTTCTCTCCCCTTCTATGGCTGCTAGATTACCCAAGAAAGAGTCTGGTCCTCATGCAAGTCATGAATTATGGATTGATTGGTCTAAAAAGAAAGCTGAATTTCAAGAGGAAAGAGATAATTATATCGGCAAGATTATAGAACTAGAATTTCCTGATGCTCTCCCCTCTTCTATTCCCCACTTTACTGTTACTTTCCCTAGCAGGAAGTGGCTAATATGAGTTATGCTGAAAAATTTCTAAACTCTAAAGGACAGGACTGTATCATTGATAGGGTCCCTCCTATTAGCACCAAAGTGTCAATTAAGCGTTCCACAAAAGCAAGTAGAGATTTAGGTATTCGTGAAAGTTACTGGGAAGGATTAATTCTTGCTGACTCTAACCTTAAAAGTGGCGAAATCATTACTATTAGAGATAATAAGTATCTAGTACAATCTACTAACTATGATCCTGCATCTATGGAATATGCTTTCTTCTCTGCTAAGTGTAATGCTACTATCCAACACAAAAGAGATGTTGAAGAAATAGACGATAGCAATAATATTATTCAAGTATGGGAAACTATCAATCCTGATGTGGCTTGTTATGGCGAGATTGTTACATCTAGAATCAGACAAGAAGAACCAGGATTATTGGATAATACAATATATATCTTTCAAGTTCCTAAAACTCTAGGAGTAATAATGCTTGATAGATTTGTTCATAGTGGAAAGAATTATGAAGTTGTCTCTATAGATAATGTCGGTCTTGAAGGTGTCGATAGAATACAATTAGCTGTAGATATAAGGACTGATTAAAAATAAAATTATGGAGGTAATTTTATGTATAAAGAATATCTAGGTGAAGGATATCATGATAAAGTTAGAAAAATGCTAAGTTTAAATGAAGAAATTCTTCCAAATAGTGTTATAGATGCAGATGCCAATATTGGTGGGATGAAAATGTTACTTGCTCCTGCTATGGATAAACTAACTGCAACAGGCAAAAAGATTGATACTGAACAGAAATATAATCAACTTCAACAAGCAGGCATTTATTATTTGGCTGGTATTTTATGTATGGCTATGAAAAGTCGCACCTCTGCCCCACCATTTAATATTCCAAAGTATAAGAAAAATTGGGATAAGAAACAAAAGGGATATATGCAGAAAGGTAATACGTTAATGCAAGAATTGATGATGGGAGGTGTTTTATAATGACTAAGCAACGTATTGATAGATTTCCACAGTATGAAACTGGAATGTTTCCTGTCAATAGTCTAAGTGAAAGACGTGTTGAGTTATTTGAATCACTATCATCTGGTGATTTGATAAATGAGGACAAAGTAATGACCAAAAGAACTGGCTCATTTGTTCAATCTAATATAGATAAAGTATTAGAAATAGCAAGAAAAATGAATCTTACCTATTCTGAATTAGAAGATTTTCTTGAATTAATAAAACTAACTGCTTTTGACTATAGGGTTAGGTGATTGATATGTCAATTAGATTTGATAGTCAAGGCTGTATTACTGCCTTTAGAAAAAGTTTAATTGATGCTATGAAGGATTTACAACAAGAATTGCTCAATGAAGCTAAACAAGGTATGCAAACTCCTGAAGGTAAAGAAAGTTTACATGATGAAGAAATAACTGATATTGCTAATGTTATCACTGCTAGTATTGCTGGTGGTGCTTGGGCTATACTCGACGAATTTGGAAGTGGTTCATTAATGGATACTTCCAACCCTGCTTTGGAAGCCTACAAGAATAGTCCTGCTTGGAACCCTGCTAGGCATGATAACAAGATTAGGACTAGACCAGATGTTGCAGGGCAAGTAGATATATTTGGTAATCCTGTTCGTGGTCGTGGCAAAGGTGGATTTGACCTTGAAGAAGCTGGAAAAGTCTCCCCCACTCCACCCTCTCATGCTCTGCAGACTGCCATGAGGTGGATGAAAAACGGTAGGTTTAAAGAAAAAATCAAAGAAACAATTAAGGATTTTCCGTTTCAAAGGTTTATCATAACTTATAATAAGTGAGGTTTGAGAAATGAACATTATTGGCAAGAAGGTAAAAATCATTGATAGTAATCACCCTCACTATAGGGAAACTGGTGTTATAGAGGATGTCACAAGAACTGCATTTGGAAGTGTTGGATGATTATTAAACTTGATGACTGCCCTTTAAAGGTAGAATCATGTTTTGTATTTAACCCAAAAGAAATCAAATTTATTTAATCCCCAACCTTGGGGATATTTTTATGCCCAAAGGTGGTGATTTTTTATGGCTTTTACTCCTGAGAAAGATTTGACGGCCATACAAAATATTATTATGGCTGATAAGGAAATTTTAAAGTTACTTGATCTAGAAGGTAAATCCAGAATAGAGATTGCTAAAAGAATTATTAAAAGAAGTCAATGGAATGATTTGGCTACTAACGAAAAAAGACTTTGTATTTTCTTTGTTCCTGATAGAAGAGCTAGGAATGAAAGTTTCATTCAGTCTGTAATTGAGATTGATGTTCATGTCCCTGCCGTTGAAGATTATAAATCTTGGAGAATACAAGAAAGAGTTGAAAAGCTTTTACACAAGAAAAGAATAAATAAAAGATATACCTATTTTGGTGGCCAGCTTGGTGAACTCCCAACCATGCAAGGCTTTTTTTGTTGTGGGAGTAGATTTGAATTTCATAGAACAATTTGAAAGGATGTGCTTATATGCAACCGATATTTTTTAACAAAGCTGGAAGCCTTTTATTAGAAAGATACAGATGTGGAAAGCCTTCTAGGGCTAAAGGTGACGCAGTATTCCATCATGGGGCAGTTGTTTCCATTACTCCAAATGTTACCACTAATACACAAGCCCTACCAGACGGAAACTCTGACTGGCCTGCTGCTCAACCTGTAACTGGTAGAGAAGGTTCTATCGCTGTTGAGTTATCTTTTATGTCCCCTGAACTTTATGCATTTTTAATGGGAACTGAGGTTGAAAAACTAACCAATACAACTATGACTATGTCTGATTATGAAGCCATCATTCCTGAAAAAGCTCCTTATGAAGTTAAATTACTTCATGAACCTGTCGCAGGAAGCGTACTGATTGTAGATTATGAAGGTACTCATTTTGAAATTATAAAACCCACAGAGGAAGTACCTGATCCACCATTAGCGAAAGGCAAAGTAACAATTAAAGATAATGTCGTCACTTTCCACGAAGATGATGCTGGAAAAGCTGCATACTTTGCTTATGACTGGTTGGCTCTAGAAGCTGTAGGCTTTAACTTCCCTAAATCTGGTACTCCTTATGCCTTTAGAGCAATTGTATCTGGTGAGGCTATGGGTGATGATGAAGCTACTGCTTATGATGCAAATATCATCATAGATAGAGCTAAAGCTGTTGGAACAATAAATCCTCCACCATTAAGCAAAACTCCTGCACCTCAAACTATCACTTTACAGGTATTAAAACCTCGTGGTGATAAGGCTGTAGACTTTAAGTTTGCTAAAAGAAATGGAGAATGCAATTAAATTTAGGTCAAGGAGGTAATTTAGATGAGTAAAGATGATAATACCCCTACTTCCCTAGAAGCTATGCTTGGGAGTGGGGTTGAGTTTGAAGCTAAAGGAAAACAGTATACTATGTTACCTATTGCATCTGCTCATATAGAAATGTTTAGAAAAGAGCAACTTTTCATGGGCGAAAATCAGATCTTCAATTTATCTGATGAAAAGTCTAAAAAGGCTATGAACAAATGGCTTGGTGGCGAAAAAGTCACTGCTAAGATTTTAGGTAAAGACATAACTATTGTGTATTTATTTGATGAAAACAACGAACCTATGTCACTTGAAAAGACTATGGCTGATGGCTGGGATGTTGTTGATTATAAGAGATATTTCAAGAAACTGTGTGACTTGTCGGGCTAACCTCGCCCTCTCCTGATGATAAAAAAGATGGGGAGGGCGACAATACCTCCCCTGATTGGGGAGAAATCTTTGGGGATTTAGTTTGCCATACAAGTATTTCTCATAGTGAAATCCCCTACTTAACGCTCCCACAAATAAATAATTATCGTAAAAGTATTGGAAGAAATATTCCAATTAAAATAGGTGTTCCAAATATATTTGGCTCCTCTACCCTATCTCATACTGTAACTAGTGAGCCAAGGGCAGACTCTCCACCTAAATTAAGTCAATTTATGTCTTTTGCAAATGCTTTTAATTAAGTATACGATAAGATTATTCTATTATATTGATATTCCTCTGCTCTTAATGTAAAATTATGGGAAAGGGGGAGATTTTATGAAGAAGATATTATCTATGATCTTAGTTTTAATTGTGTCAATGAGTTTGTTTGGTTGTAGCGATAAAAAAGAAACTATAGCATACGAATTTGATTATAAATTTAAAGAGGAATACTCAGAAATAGACAGTATGATAGCAGCAGTTTTCTTAAACTTGGTAGATGGATTAATAAAAGTACATTCCACTGTACTAGAAGCCGAAAATCAAACCATTGATAGTGAATTTAATGCATATGTAGAGAATAAAGTTGCACCCTTACGAGATGAATTCATGAACTCTCCAACAAGCTACACCGTTGAAGAAGTGAATGTATTGAAGCATATGATGGAAATAGCAATAGCATCTGGTAAATTACAAATTATTAAATCAGAATATGACCTCGATAAAACTAATGAAGAAATGGGATTAAAAAGAAAAAATACAGCAGAATATTATACTGAACAATTAGAAGATTTTAAAGATAAAATAGAAACATTATTAGAGGAAACTAATAATTTCATTAATTAGAAGTGTTATAAGACACTTCTTTTCTATTACTTAAAAATAATGCTGAAAAATTACATTAAAGCCACTCAAATTCAAATGAGTGGTTTTTTTATACCCGAAAGTTGGTGACTGCATGAATGATGATAGCTTTTTAAAAATAATAGCTAGTCTTGGATTGGACTATAATCCTGCCATAGAGTCTATTCAAGAGTTTCAAAAGAGAATTCAAGAACTTAACAAAGATTTAGATAATCAAAAGAACAAGGCAATAGAAAATGCCAAGAGTATTAAAATGAGTCAAGATGCTTTCTGGAAACAACATTTTCAAGATACAAATAAATTCCAACCTTCTGATGAAATAAAAAAACTTAGCCAACATTATAAAGAACTAGAAAAGTCTTCTATTCAAGCCATGAAAAAAGCTCATACTGAAGCTTTAAAATTGAATAAAGAATATGACAAGCAAGTATCTAGTATAAAAGAAAGCACTCTTGAACAGATGAAGGCTCAGGCTGCATTTATTCACCAAAGAGCTACTACTAAAGGGTTAAATGAAGAATATTCTAAGCAATCTGGTACCCTAAGAGAACAACTATCTGTAATTCAAGCTAGACTACAAGCTGAAGGCAAATTATCTGCCGAGGAAGTCAAGCAGACTCAACAATTAAAAGAACAGCTTGATATATTAAAAGCTCAAACAAACTCTGCTATATATGATAAACAAATAGAAAATTTCAATACCCCTAGTAAAGATTTACAGAACCATACTTCATGGCTTGCTGATGCTGCCATGTATTATACCATTAAAAAAGCTGGAGAAGAAGTTTTAACTACCATCAAAGATGTTGAAATGGGCATGGTTGAGATTTCAAGAGTTATGGATGACAGCTCCTTTGTGTTTAAAGATTATAGGGATGAATTATTTAAACTAGCTGTTAACTATGGTCAAACTTTTGAGAATGTCCAGAGCATCGCTCTAAGATGGTCTCAATCTGGATATAATGTAGCTGATTCTTTAGAATTAACTAAGACTTCCCTACTCGCTCTTAATACTGCTGAACTTAATGCAACTCAAGCTACTGAGTCTATGATTGGTATCATGGCTCAATGGCAACTTCAAGCCGAGGATATGGCTCTTGTAATGGACAAAATTAATCTAGTAGCGGATAGCAACTCAGTAACATCTCAAGACCTCGTGGATGGTCTACTCCGTTCTTCTAGTGCTGCTAAGAATATGAATATGTCTATTGAGGAAACTATTGGACTATTAACTGTTATGCGTGAGGCTTCAGGAAGAGCTGGAAGTGAAATCGGAAATGCTTTGAATTCTATAATTTCATTTATGCAAAGACCGAAGTCAATAGACACTCTCGAATCTATGGGTATTCAAATGTTTTCGGATACGGCTAAAACACAATTTAGAAATATTATGGATATTTTTAAAGATATTGCTTCACAATGGAATTCATCTGGTGAAGTATTTCAAGATGGTTTTGTTAAAGCTGCTGATGACACCGAATTATTTAGTGAAGAATTAGCCATTGCTTTAGGAATGCAAGAAAAATATAACCTTGCTAGAGAAGAATATAATGACCTTGAAAAACGTGACATTGCTCAATCTAGTGCTGGTGTTTATCGTAGAAATTATTTTATTGGTATGATTGAGAGACTTGCTAACGTTCAAGGTATTCTTAATGACATGATGGATGCAGAAGGTTACTCCATGAGAGAAAATGCTAAGACTATGGAAACCTTGGAGAAGAAAACTGAGTCTTTAAAAGCATCTGTTGAACAATTAGCTATTTCTATTGGTGATGCTGGATTAAATAATGTCCTGAAATTACTCGTTGACGGTGGCACTGGTGTATTAAATGTTATAAATAATCTAGATGATGAGTTAAAGGATTTTATACTTTCCTCATTAACTACTATAACAACTGTAAAAACCTTCCAAACAGTAATGACACGTTTGGGAGTTGAAGTTCCTAATATATCTCAAACAATTAATTTATTAAAAAACAAGATATATGAATTGGGTGACGCATTAAATGGTGGTACTGCTGGCATGATAGCTTTTGCACAGGCTAATCCCCTAATCGCTTTATCTGCTACTGTAGGAGTTGTTGTTGCTATTACTAATGCAATCAAGAAACAAAGAGAGGAACAGGAAAGAGCTATTGAGGTATTTAATCAACAGAAAGAAATCTATAGTGATCTGAAGAGTTTGTTATCCACTTACGAAGAATTAGCAAATAAAAGTTCATTGGCTACTGACGAACAAGAGAAATTAGCAACAGCAAAGCAGAAAATAATTGATTTACTTCCTCAAAGCAAAAGTGTCATTGAAAACGAAAGCATGTCTTTATCAGAACAAGTTAGTATAATAGAAAAATTAAATGAAGAAGAACTAAAAAGACTTGAATTAAAAGCTCAAAGTATTATCAGTGGTGGAGAGTATAATTATCAAAAGGATTTAGAGGAATTAGAAAGACAAAAAGATATGCTAAAAGAACTTGAGGTCTTGGCGAAAGAATTGACATTGAAAAGTTTAAAAACACCTTTGGGATCTTTTGAGTCAAAAGAGTTAGAAAGATATACAAAAGCAATAGAAAAAGCAAAAGAAACTATTTCTACTCTTACGATGAATACAGATTCATTTCAAGAAGCTAAAAAGATACTAACTGCCATTTATGAAGGAAATACAGAATCACTAATCGATAACTCCAACAAAGCTAATAAAAATAATGAAATCTTGCAAGCTAGTAAAGAAATCACAGATGCACTGGCAAAATCTTTTGAAGATGTTACCTCTAAAATCCAAAGGTATAATTCATTTTTAGCAGAATTAAATTCTAAAGAAGGTCTATCTGCTAAATCTAAGCAAGAGATAATTTCTAAGCATCAAGAACTACTCCCCTACCTAGATGATGAAAAAGAACTCCATAAGCAGTTGACAGCTATAATTCGGCAGGAGGAAAAGGTTCAGAAACAAGCTTATGCCGATATATTGATGATTAATGAAGAATTTTTCAATGCCAAGGTCAAGGGTAATAAAGAATTAGTTGATAAGTTAGGTGAATTTTATAATAAAGACTTAGAAAATGTTAAATCACTAGCACATGCTAAGGAAATAGTTGAAAGTAACTTAATTAAAAACTTATCTGGTAAATGGGCTGAATATTATAATGTGCTGACTACAAGTAATGATGAAATGGAAAAACACTTAGTCAAAGGTAGATTAGCACAAGATATGGTAAGCGGCAATATAGATGCAATAAATACACTATCTGCTGCAAAAAAATATAAAGAAATTGAAGAACGATTCAGAAATATCGCTTTAGATATTAGCTCTGTTGATTTTAAAGGCATAAACCTTGCTAACGTTAGAGATTCTAAAGATGGTAAATATGAAAATAAACAGTTACAAGAAGCATTGAAACTTTTGGAGCATAGAAAGAAAATATCAGAAGAAACTCAAGCTAGTATTAAAACTGAAATAGCAGAACTTAATAGAATTAATTTCTTATATGTCAAAACTGCTGATGAAAGAATGGATATGGCTGAACGTATCTACTCTGCTGAAAAACGATTAAGAGATAGAACCTTACAAGATTCAATTAACTGGATTAATCAAAAGAAGAACCTTAACGAACTTTCAGTTGAAGATGAGATTGCAGCTTGGGAAAGGGTTAGAAAAAATCAAAGCAATAATATCGAAGCCGTAAAACAAGCTACTCTTAATCTATATAAGTTAAGAAATCAAGTTATGACAGACTCATTTTCTAGGGAAGAAAACTCAATTAAACATTTGACTAAACTTGGTCTTTTAAGTGTTGATGAACAAATTAAAAAATATCGTGAGTTATATGAGGTTAAAGCCTCCACTCTATCTGAAGAACAATCTAGGATTGAAAATCTATTTGACCTATACAAGAAACAAATTTCTGACCAGCAGAAAACTATTAAAGAAGCTCATGATAAGAGGATTGAACAAATCGAGGAAGAAGCTAAAAAGAAGAAATCTATACATGAAGATGAAATTAAAGCTATTGAAAAAGAGTTAGAACTTCTTAGTAGACAGGAAGATGAATATGACCACGATAAAAAAATGGCTGACCTTAAAGAACAATTAGCCTACTGGCAAGTTAGAACATCTGAAGATGCTAGAAAGAAAGTTACTGAACTCTTAAAACAGATTGATGAAGCTGAACACAAAAGAGAAGTTGACCTTAAAAAGCAATCTCTTGAAGATAAGAAAAAGGTACTACAAGATGAAGTTAAATCTGTTGAGGATACTGCTAGGGAGGAACGAGAAAAACTTGATAAATCCTATAAACAAATAGAGATAGCTTTTGATGAACATAGTATTAATCTTATTGCCTTAGCTTCCACTATGTCTAAAGGTATGTTTGAGGAATTTCAGAAAAATTATCTTATACCTTTAGAAAATGCTTTAAGAGATGGAGATTATAACTCTATTGGCAGCATTGTAGATGGAATTAATGATTATGGTAATAGTCTTTCTGATTATGGCGATAGATACTCTCAAGATAAATACTCTAAGCATGATTGGGGCATGACAGATGCTGATTATTTGAGATTTCAATCTAACGGTGAAAAATGGAAAGAACTTCAAAGACAAGGATTTAGTCATTCTAATAATGCAGAGATGCAAAGGTTACAGGCTGAAAATGATAGACTTAGAATTAAGTATGGCCGTGACCCTAATCTTGGAGAATATCCTGAATTCCATACTGGAGCTAAAACCTTATCATATGGAGTTGCAATGTTTAAACCAGGAGAATTAGTATTCCCTCCTGATTTATCTACTAGACTAGAAACTCTAATTGATGTACTTTATCAAAGACCTATGAGTCAATCTTCTAGCTCATTAACTGATAATCGTAAAGAAATTAAGATTGATAAATTATTAAACATCGAAAGAAATTATATGGAAGATGATATTGATAGTGAAATTCTTGTAAGGCAACTCCAACGTTCACTTACTTCCTTATAAATTAACTACATTCAGGGGGTATGGCATGGATGAAAATTTAAGTATTTTTAATGATATGGTAGAATATTTGTCAAAAGCATTTTCAGGAACAAAACCAATATGGGGGGCTATATTCGGAATTATAGGTTATGTCCTATTCCCTGTCCCCTTTTATCGTATGTCTTTTATTGCTGTATTAGCTGCTGCCGGTTGTGATGTTTTAACTAAAATGTACTCACTATGTAAGCAATATGACGGATATAAAAATGCAGTCAAGTTGAAAAAAATATTTAGTAAAACTCTATGGAAAGGTACTGAGGTAAAAATTGTATCTTATCTTATGATATCAATTTTAACTGGACTATCTTATAGAGTTGTATATTTAGAACAGTTAGGGATATTTATCGCATCTTTTGTTTATTCTGTAATGTTTATGAGAGAATTTCAATCTAATATAGAAAATTTAATTGAAGCAGGAGCTGACTTAGATTGGCTCCTTTTATTTTCAAAGAAGAAAAATAAAGAATTAATGAAACCTTATGAGGAAGAAGAAACTCCTAAAAAAGAGGTGAATGATTATGAGCAAAGAATTTAATATAGTAAAAAAGCTCTCTCCTAATATTACTAAAGGTCGAAATGGCTGGAAACCTGATATGATAGTCTCTCATATCACAGAAGGTGGATTTAACGGAGCAGTTAGCTGGTTATGTAATCCAAACTCGGGGGTGTCTGCCCACTTTGTAGTTGCTAAAGATGGAAAAATAACTCAACTAGTAGAACTTACAGATACAGCTAAAGCAAATGGAACTTCTGTAGATTTAAAAGGTAAAAATCCAAAAATGCACTATAGTTTATCTACTCTATCTAAAGTAAAAGATAGAAAAACCAATGCTAATTATTACACTATATCAATTGAGCATGAAGGTTTTTCATCTGAAGCTAATGGAAGGTTAGAGCCTAAACAACTAGAAGCTAGTATATGGCTACACAAATATATAATCCAAGAAGTTAAACGTATCTATGGAATTGACATACCTCTAGATAGAAATCATATAGTCGGACATTATCAGATTAATCCTGTCACCAAACCGTTTTGTCCTGGTAAGAATTTTCAGTTTGACGAAATCTTGAATTCATTAAAAAATGATAAAGTTGGGGAGTTGATTAAAATGGAACTAGCTAAATGGCAAGAAGAAATGGGAATTAAATCATTAGATTCTTTAAGCAAGAAAAAAGATAATAATAGAAATCCAATTGTAAATAGCCCAGACACTTGGAAAGAAACTCTAGCGGAAAATGTTCCTCAATGGTTGTTTTGGTCTATTATAGATAGAATTTCTAAATAAGAAAGGTGGTAAATGATTATGAACGGTGATGCTGTTGTAAGTATAGGTACTGCTTTAATTACTTTTATTGGTGCTATTATAACATATATAATAGTACCATTTTTAAAATCTAAAACTACTAAAGAACAAAGAGATAACACAATATTTTGGGTTCAGATAGCTGTTAATGCAGCAGAACAAATCTACAAAGAAAAAGGTAAAGGCAAAGATAAAAAAGAATATGTATTAGAGTTCCTGAACTCCAAGGGCATTAAAGTTACTGATGAACAACTAGATGCTCTGATTGAAGCTACTGTTTATGAACTAAATAAAAATAAATAATTATAAGCCATTCTTAATTGAGTGGCTTTTTTATTTTACTAATTTTAAAGGAGTTGATTATATGCTTGAAAAAGGCTTTGGAATAGATACTATAGCTGTTGGTGCTGGACTTGGAATTGCTGAACATGCTAAATGGCAACCTAAATGGACTATTGAAAAATACGATAAAAATATGAAGCTATATGAAATAGAAGAAATCAAAGGAAACCTACTTTTAAGTGAGGGTATCACTTCCCTACTCACTCTATTGATTGGTGGCTCTGAAACTCCATTCAACAACAGTAACGCTTACATTGGTGTTGGTGATGGAACTACTGCTGCTAGTGCCAGTCAAACTGGATTATTAGGTGCTAATAAAAGCTATGCTCCTATGGATTCTACTTACCCTCAAGTTTCTAATAATATTGTAACCTTCCGCTCTACTTTTGGACCTGATGAAGGTAATCATAATTGGCGTGAGTTTACAGTTGCAAACGGACTTTCCGACTCCGCCAAGAACTTGAATCGCAAGGTCGAATCTGCACTCAGGACAAAGGCTAATCCCGACACATGGGTAATTCAATTACAAATTACTATATCGTAATGGTGGTGATATAAATGGCTAAAACAAATTGGCAAGATCCTAAAACTGGGGAAATTATCTCCCCTCATATTTCTGGACTACAGGAAGCTGTTGGAAAAATTGAAGAATCCATTGGTATGAATACTATTTCTGAAACTGATATACCTTTATCCGAAGTGTTTATATCTAATGATGATAGGTGTAGAATTTATCAAGCACCAGAAGGAAAAAGAAACTGGCTCCTCTCCCCTACCCCATCAATCAAGAAAAATGGTGTAATTATCACTGATGATTTTGAAATTGACTATGGTGGCGGTGCTATTATATTCACTACTCCTATTTTAGAATCTGATATATTAACTGCCGATGCTACTTATACTGTTAAGATTGATGGAAATCAATTATCTGAACTCGGCAATAAAATAAACCAAGCAGAACAAAAAGCCAAGGACTATACAGATGAACAAATAACCTTAGTGACCGAAACTGGAATACCAAAATTGAACGTGTATGAGTATAAATTTCATAATGTCGATATTGGTACTACGGAAATAACCATACCTCTGGAAAGTTTTGATAAGGCTACAGATATAGTCAAATTATATATAAATGCCATACCTAGAGATAGTGACTTTTACACAATAGATGAAAAAAAGATAAAGCTAAATAAGGCTTTAGAAGTAGAATCAAAGGTGACTATAGAAGTGTGGAAAAACATACCCGTAGGTGAAGATGGTAGTGTCAGCGGGAGTGTGATTTCGATAGATTCTATACCACAAAATAGAGTTCAAGGATTGACAGGTAAACTTAGTGATATTCAAGATGATGTTTCAAATGTACAGCAAAATGTGACCGACATAAATTCAAAAGTTGATTCAGTACAAAATCAAATAGGAGACATAAACGACCCTACCTTACCTGAAGAGTTAAAAGGCAAAGCTTTAACAGAGCAAACTAAATATGTTCTAGCAAATGCAGGTAAAGTCAAAAGTGTAAATTCTAAGACTGGTGAAGTACAGTTGACAGGGGATGATATACCAATTGCAAATGGAGTTCAATCAAGCATTTCTACAAATATATCAGATTTGTATAATTCTAGGATACGTAAATCAGGAGATACTCTTACAGGAATTTTAAATTTACAAGCTAACACTAGTTGGATAAATGCTACACTCATAAATGGATGGACGGGTACTATAAAGTACAGAAAGGATGCTTGTGGGGTAGTTCATGTAACGGGGAATTGCTCTCATAATACACCTGCAGGTGCTGTATTTCAGCTTCCTGTAGGTTATAGGCCTCAATATGATGTTATGGAAACAGCATTTACTCTAATCAGCGAATATATATTATGCACCGCAGAACTTTATCCAACAGGTGATTTGTATATTGGGAGGGGTCAACCTCATAAAACTATATATTTTAACTTTAGTTTTATAGCTACTTAAAGGAGGAGAATATATGATAAAAGAAGTATTTAAAATAGATGAAAATGGCTATATAATAGAAAAACATGTAGTTGAATTTGATAAGGAAGGTAATCCTCTTGAGGAATTAGAAAAGGATATAATAACTGTAACCCCTCCAAATGGCTTATATCGTGCAAAATGGACAGATATAGAATGGATTGAAGATATGAGTCAAGAAGAAATTGACGAGTTAAACAAACAACCTGAAAAAGAGCCAAGCGAAATAGAAATATTAGGACAAGAAATTACAATGCTAAAATTGTCTAATATATCTAAAGACAACATCATAGACACTTTAGGTCAAGAACTTACAAGCATAAAATTACAACTATTACAAGGAGGAATCTAGAATGGCATTTTGGAAATTAGCATTTAATATGAAATGGGTATCAGCAGAGCAATTAAGATTGGCGGTAAAAACAGAAAGTAATCCTTTTGGAGAAATAACAGAAGCACAATATAAAGAAATTACTGAATTAGATTTTTAACTAATAACACCTAGAAAGGTGTATTTTTTATGCCTTTCTAGCAAAGTTGCATAAATAATGAGAGAAGGTGATTTTATGAGTGATGGATTAATCACACGACAGGAATTGTCACAAACACTAAAAGATGAACTTGACAATAAATTGGATAATTCAATGATAGTTAATAATCTTGATGAAACTGAGATAGGAAAAGCATTAGATGCCACTCAAGGTAAAGTATTGAATGGGAAAATAAATAACTTATTCTCTAAGGGTAATCTAGGTTCCGTTGACTTTAATATGTTAACTGGTGAGGGTTACTTGGGAATAGCATTAGGCACTTCTGAAAACAACGCTCCAACTAACGGAAGCTATTATTATATTGTAAATTTAAAATATAATCGTGGTGGTGGAGATAATGATAATATAAAACAGATAGCTTGGGGTTATTCAGATAATGTCTTGTTCACTAGACATAGGTATAATAACAACTGGACATCTTGGACAGAACAAATATCATCACTAGGTGGGAATTTTACTGGAGAAGTTAATCATGGATATAATTTAGTAACAAACCCATCTTTAAAAGCATACAGAGAAAATGCAATTGTATTAGATGGTATTTCCCCTATAATAAATATACTGCAAGGCAATATGTTTATTCATACTATCACTGGCAACACAGAATATATGATACCGAGTAATCAGGATATTAGTTATGTAGATTCTTTCACGTTAACAATCATTCAAGAAAGTACTCCTAAGTCAATAGCATTTCCATCTAATGTTGTTTGGGTAAATGGGATACCAGACTTAACAAAAGCCAACACAGAGTATATAATTACTTTTATATCTTCTTCAAAAGTTGCTAATAGGTGGATAGCAATGTTTGGAGGTGGTGTGAGTGTTAGCTGATAGAGTCAGATTAGGTGTTGAAAAAAAGGGTGGAATGGTTTGTGAATTAATTGATAGAACTACCCCAACTACAGTAGTAAATCAAGCTTATACAACTAAGGGGAATGGAGGTAGAAAGTCAGTAAGATTGTCAGATGGAACATTAATAGCAAGTGCTAGAAATGCATCAACTACTTTGTATATTTATAGGAGTTTAGATAAGGGTGAAACTTTTACTTCTCCTACAAATATTAATACGAGTGGAATACCTAATGATTGGGCAATCGTAAATAATAAAGATTATATTTTTATTATTTTGGGGGTAGGTAGTAGTACAATTCAAGTAGTCACTCATAGAAGTAGAGACTTTGCGTTTATTAGGAGAGATAACATAAGTGTAACTTCTACTTCATTAGGTAATATATCAGCAACAATAAACAAGGAAGGTACTGAAATTCATGTTTGTTGGTCTGATAAAAACTCATTATATCCTAATACTACTAATATCAGATATTGTAAGGGTGTTATAGGTAGTGATGGAAAGGGTATATGGGACACTCCAACACAAGTTACTATTGCTACTAGTAATGGCTATTCTTTTGAATCCCCAAGTATAGTATTAGATAGTAATGACTATCCACTGATAATTGTAGCATATAAACAATCAAGTTATTACCAAATTAGAGCAATTGGTAAAAATCCAAACCTTCCTAGTACACATGCGGGGGTAATTAACAGTTCATGGAAATTATCTATAATCTATCCTACTTCATTTACTGACCCATACCCTCAAACAGAACCATCCGTTTGCAAGGATAACGATGGAATAATTCATGTATCTTGGCATGGAACAGATAATGTAGATACAGTGGCATTAAATACGAGATATATATACTCAATCGACGATGGGGTTACATGGATTAATTCTGTTAAGATAACCTCTGGAAATAGCTGGAATAGGGGATATCCAAGTATAACAGTTGATAAAAATAATAGAGTGTTTATTGCTATAGATTATAAAGGAGGTCAAGGGAGTTTTAGCCAGATAAGTCTATGGGATGTTAGTGAAAAAAAGTTCATAGCAGTAACTAATTATAATTCAGGTATGCCATCAACTTTAATTGACAATACGTTAGAATTTGAAAGACCCTTAATGATTTTTACGGACAATTTAAGTGGCTCAATTAAGTTCTATGGTAAGTGGTATGAATAAATAAAGAAAGGATGATGTAAATATGAGAATGGCACAAGTAATTGATGGTGAAATAGTTCAGTATGGGTTACCTACTACTGGTGAATTAAAAGATGGTAGTTCTGTAAGTGGCTATCATCTACAAGATATTGAAATTCTACTAGCTGAAGGATGGCTACCATTGGAAGATGTAATTCCAGAGCATGATGTGGAAAATCAATATATTTTAGATGATGGTTACGAGATTTTGGAAGATAAGGTAATTAAAAAATATAAAATTGAAGATAAGATCATACCAGAGCCTGAAATTATAGATGAATATGTTGACGATGAAAAAGTTGCAATGGCTGAAGCATTATTGATTTAGAAATGAGATTATCGGAATTAGAAGGAGGTAATGTATAATGTTAAAGAGATATTTAATAGTTAGTTATGGAATATTAGTCAAAGCTAAAATGTGGAATTTAGAGGAAGTTGAAGGAGAAAATAAACCTTTAGTGCCACAGGAATATCAAATTGCAGTAGCTGAATATTTAGTAGGACAAAATTAATGCCTAGAAGGCTTTTTTTATTGCCCTTCTTTTCTAATGAGGTGATAAAATGACAAGTTATAACTCAGGAAAAGTATACAACAAGAAATTACCAGATGGCGGAGCAAATTATAATTCAGGGCCTTTTGCTATTATCATACTAGACAGTGGGTATGGACTTGATAGTATTAAAGATATATTCGCCAATATTCCTATTTCAGATAATGCTATTGCCGATGAAAGCATAGCCTTAATTGCTAGTGTAGAAGTTTTAGACAAATCCATATCATCAGATGACAATATTTCTATAATTTTAGATGTAAACATATCAGACTCCGCAGTTGCAAATGATTCTTTATCATTAACTGCAAACTTGAATATTTCGGATGCTGGATTTATCACTGACTCTGACGTTAGTGTTGCTGGTGCATTCTTCGTTATCGACTCAAATAATATCTTACATCCACTAGGTGTTTTAGTTACTGGCGATAGCGATATGAACTCCTTCCTGCTACTAGAGATTACACAGACGAAATACCTGGTAGGCATGGTGAATTTGACTTTGGTACTGAATTTAAGTCTAAGATGATGGAATTACACGTTGCTACTGATGAAGGTAATTCTCCCCTTGAAAAGGCTCATTTACAAAGGCTATTTGCTAAATATCTTAATCCTACTAAAGGATATAAAACTTTGATATTTAGTGATGATGTGGAAAAAACTTATATGGTTAAGTATTCTGGTAAGATTGATATTACTAATTATGCTAGTTGGTTCCAATTTGTATTACCATTTAAAATGAGTGACCCATTTATCATTGGCTCATTCGAAAAAACTTTAACTGGTAGTGGTAATCTTGTAAATGAAGGTACTTTTGAAACTGGATTAATAGTTGAAATTTCTGGACCTGTTACGAATCCTTCCCTTACTATAGGTGGAGAAACATTAACCTATACTGGAACTATTCCTAGCGGACAAAAACTTATTATCGATACTGAAAAAGAAACTGCAAAGATCGGTTCTAATAATACTATGGCTAACTATAACGGTGTCTTTCCCCTACTATATCCTGGAAGTACTAACGTAGTATCTAATAGTAATGTAATTGTAAAATGGCATGATAAATGGATTTAAAGAAGGTGATTTTATGCAAATACCTAAAAATATACAAATAAAAGTTAATGGTAAAACTACTGCCTACCTCTCCCCTTCTGCTGATGGCTTAAAAGAGTGTTGGCAGATGCTCGACTTAATGGAGAATCTATCCTAGAGCTTATGCTCCCTGCTACTTCTGAAAAAATAAGTGAACTCACTCCTGAATGTGAAATATGGGCTGGTGGTAGAGTCTATATTCTTCGCAAAGATGAAGCTATAGATACTATTAGAGATGATAAAAATGTACTATGGACTAAGGTTATGGCAGTTGAGAAATGGTATGAACTAGATACTAGTTATGTAGAGCCTTCTATATCCAATGACCCTACTGCCCGACCTCCTGCCGACCTTGCTGTTATCATTGTTGGTGGTGGTTCTAATTTAAGTGGCAATAGATATTCTACTGGTACCGCTGCCCATGCTCTATATGCTATTCTTCAAGGCTCTGACTGGACTATGGGTACTGTTGATGTAACTGGTATTCGTGACCTTGAAGCTGAAAAAGTTAGTAGACTTGAACTTATTAAGATGATTCAAGACATTTGGGGTGGCTATCTTGTATTCGATAGTATCAATAAGATTATTCACTTAAGGGATGCTGGAAAATGGCAACCTTATAATGGATTCCAAGTTAGGTATAGAAAAAACTTAAAACATATCACTAGAACTCAATCCAATAAAATTGTAACTAAATTATATGCTTTCGGCCATGATGATTTAGATATAGCTGCAGTAAATGGTGGTAAGAAATATATTACTAACAATAGCTATACTTCTAGGGAATATGTAGGAATTTATAAGAACCAAGATATCTATAGTCAATCAGAGTTAAAAGAAAAAGCTATAGCTGAATTAGAATTAATCTGTAGGCCTAGATATTTATATAAAGTAAAGTTAGTTGATGTTCGTGTTCTTCCTGAATATGAACATGAAGATTATTCTCTAGGTGATATGGTAGATATTATAGATCCTGATATTGCACCTGATAGTCCACGGCCAAGAATTATTAGGCATAAATATAATTTGTTTCAACCTTGGCAATGTGAATTAGATATTGGCGACCCAGAAGAAAGATTAATTGAGCAATTGAAAGCTTCTTTTAATACTACTGGATTTATTGATGGAAAGTTCAATGGAAATGGGCAAATGAGTGGTAATTATTTGGAGGATATGACTGTAACTGATGCTAAGATAAAGAATTTAACTGCTGATAAAATAACAGCTGGAACCATTGATGCAAATCTAATAAATGTTATTAATCTAAATGCTAGTAATATAACTACTGGCTATTTATCTGCTGATAGGATTAAGGCTGGTAGTATCACTATAGGAAAGGTTGATAATGATTTCGTGAAGGGTCTTGACTTGATTAAAAATCCTACATTTCTGTCCTATGCAAATGAGACTAATAGGCTGGGCAATGTTATAGTTAATCAAGGTACTTTAATACAACAAAACGCTGAACAAATTTCTTTGCAGGCCGCTAGGGTGACTAGTGTTGATAACAGGGTTACGAGTGAAGCTGCTAGGCTTGATGTGAGAGCTGATAGGATTCAATCTACTGTTGAGAGGGTAGATGACGATGTTAATGGTAGATATGGTATCAAGTCCGAGATAAGGCAAATGGCAGATGAGATTACTTTGAAGGTTGGCGATGATGAGGTAATTTCTGCAATTAATATGTCAAGAGAACAGATAACTATAGATGCTGATAGGATTGATTTAAGAGGGGTTACTTCTATATATGGAGACAATAGGTCTGAAGCTACATTTGATAGATATGGAGATTTTTCTATATACCATGATAGAAATACAGTGTTTTATATCTACAATGGATTTGACTATGTTGATTTAGGAAGTCTTATAGGGGTATTCCTTAGAGTATCTGGTGCTACAAGAAGTTTTGTACCTCAAGGTACTTGGGATTTTTCCAATGCTAGAGTAATCGGATTATAATGTTTTATTATTTAAGGGAGTGATTTTATGAATAAAAAGGTATTAAATAAAGATATAACTATTCAGGATGACCTAGTAATTATCACTGAAGAAATTGAGACTAAGTTAGATAAGATTCAGCTTGAAATGAAATTAAGAGATATTCAAATGCAAAAGAATAGATTGCAAGAACAAAATTCAAGATTAGTTGGTGAGTATAATCAGTTAGTTACAGAGGAAGCTGAAATTAATAATTTAATTATACAACTTAATTCTAATGAAGGAATAAAAGAAATTTAGGGGCTATATGCCCCTTTCCTACTTAATAAGAGGTAATATATTTTCTTTAAAATAATTATACTCTATATAGCTTTTATTCTGAAAAATATGTGTTTCAATATTTCTTAATAGAATTTCCTCATCGCCATTTCTTAGGTTATTTGTATGATAAAAATAAAGTTCCTTTGTTTCAGGTATAAATCTGAAGTCGTATCCTTGGTCTATGTGCTTTTCAAAAATTTCTCTAGGTAATATATATTCTACTCCATCAACAACAAATAATTTATATCCATCTTTTTCGATATCAATCATATCCTTGACCTTCGTTTCTTTTATAGTCATAGATCTATTTGTATTTATCTGTATCTCGTTTTTCTCCCCTACCCACTCAAATCCTACTCCTATTGTATCACATATTTCCCTAAATGTTGCTGCTGGGATGTAATTGTAACCTTTGTAAATTAGCACTGGTAATTCTTTATTGGCGAATTCTTTTCCGTCTACCATAAGTTTAGTTTCAGATTTCTTTAGAATGTAATCTTGCACTACTGCACCTACTGGAATAATACCAAATATCAACGCTCCTAAAACAAAACCTATTATCAGTTGTTTATTCTTTTTAAGCACAACGTTTCCTCCTTAGATTTTTATTATTTATTCATGGCAACAAAAGATTGCTCCTTCTCTGGAAGATTTTCCAAAAGATAATTATACAGATCTGCTCCATCAAAAAATATGAAACTATTTTTTCCGTCTACGATGGCATTTATTATAGTTTTTCTTTCATCAATTGTCTTAATATTTTGTACTACTTGATTTTTCTTCATAGCTGCAGCTGTACCAAGCATTCCTTCTGCAATTACAGTCCCCCCTACTGACATATTCCCTCCTTTAGTTTCCATTTCTTGCTTCATATCTCCTTTGACGGAATAAAAGTTTATGTTATCAATAGGAACTTGATACTTCTGGATATCTTCTCCATTGATTAATAAATTTAGACTATTCTCCCCTACCCATATATTTACTGATGCTTTATTGGATATACTGCTATATCCATTTAGATATTGAAATGATGGACAATCTATTGGTAAACCATATGTTTCTAGTAGAGATTGCTTAATACTGTTTTCTTTTTCCTTCTTATGATTTTCTTCTCTTATTTTCTCTCCCGCATTTCTTCTTTCTATGTGTACACCCCAAATAGTAAATATTATGCCTATAAAAAATGCTACAGTCCAAAAGAATCCATCACCTACATTTCTTAAATGGAAAATATCTGGAATTACTGTTGCTAATGTATAAGAAACTATACCCCATAAAAATACTAACATAAACCAATGCATAAAATCCCCTCCCCTTGCCATAATTTTACCCTAACAATAATATTTTATCAATAAATTATGCCAAATATTTCCATTGGTATAGGTAAAGAAAAAACCAGTATAAAACTGGCTTTTATTTTGGCTTGTATTGGATTTTATTTAGTATATTCATACAAAATATATACAAATGGTATAAAGTTCTTATATGGTGCTATAAGTAACTATGGTGGGATAATAAATTTTTAGTAAATTTTAAATCTAATTATTAGTACTCTTAAGCAATCAATAATAGTACTAAACAAATAATAATTAAGACAATAAATCCTTTAGTAACAAATTTTTGATTCTTATTATTTTTTTCTATCTTTTCATCCAATTCTTTTAAATTATTATTTACTAAATTCTCTAAAGGCATTAAGAGTTCTTTTAGTTCTTTGCATTCAGAGATTATTGTATCTATACACATTTTAAACACTCTTAATATATTTCCAGTTGCAATATTATCCCTTTCCAAATCATCAGAATTAAATCCAATTATTATATATGTTAATTCCCTATAATAATCTAGCTTATCATTAATCCTATTTATTCTTCTATTTATATCCTCGTAGGAAATAATAAATATATTACTTTCCACTAAGAAGCTCTCTTTGTCTTTTGTTGAACTTTGTAATAATCTCAATAATTCTTCTTCGTTACCTTTAAACTCTTTATTAGTAATATTAAATTTTTCAACTAAATAATTATTTAATGGTGGTAAGTAAGATATTCTGTCATATATTATGAACTCACTAACAGTCTTAATTTCTTCTTGTTCTATTTCTTTTTGGTCTAATACATCACCAAAGAACTTACGATATTTTGCACCGTCAAGTCTACTTATTCTATTCACAGATTCATTAATTGAATTTAACACAAACACTAATTTTGTTAAATCTATTGATAAATTTTTTAATGATTCTTTTTTATCTAATAAATAAGTTAAACCTAATATAGTTAATCCTATTATCGCAGAATAGAAAAACCCTATTACTAAATCTATTGCAATTTGATTTCCCATTATATCAGAAATCCATTTATACATCTTAAATCCTCCCTTTAAAGATATATTCTACAAATGTTTTGAAAATCCTTTTTATTTTATTAAATTAACACTGCTAAATTGCTGGCTGTATTCCCTCTAGTTTTTTTAAGAAAATAATGTTTTCGTCCCCTATCTCTTCCTTCCATTTATCAAAATTAACCATGATGCCATGCAAATATTGAGTATAATAAATTATATTCTTAATATCTTTAGGCATATCTTTAAAGGTTTTGTACAGATAATTTCTCTCAAGAATGCGATTAGCTCTTTCCGATTCGCTAGTGGATTCTATATATTTTAAATCATTCAATGTTTTACAGCTATTTACCATACTATTGCCTTCTCGATTATATTCCTTTTTAAGATATTCCAATATACTTCTAAAATAATTTGGATTGTTATTGGATAACCCACACTCATCCCATCGTTGAGCAGATAAATCTAGTATATATAGGGACATAGCTTCGCATAAGGTTTCTTCAAACCATTTGATAGTGATATTTTTATCTATCTTGCCTTGTCTAATAGCATAATGCGTTAATTCATGAGATAACTGATATATGTATTGACAGTAGTAACTTGCACTTTCTACTGAAGTACATAACCTAATCGGATTTCTATTAATTATAAGCATCGGACATGATGAAATTGGTTCATTAATAAGTATACATTTTTCTGCTGCCATTACATCTTGTCCAAAGATTTCGCAGAAAAATTTGTATGTAAAAATAAATAAGCTATATGTTATATTTTCTTCATTTTGGCTTGGAGTTAAAATCATCCAATTATTATGTATTAAAGTTCTCAGATCACTACCCCCTTTCTATATTTCTCCTGACCTAATACCCAAATTATACCATACTCGTCCACGATATGTAATATAAAAAGGCTCACCTATTACTTCTAAGCGAACCTTATACTTGAAATGTGTCTATTTAACTATGATAAAATTGATGTAATATACCTGAACAACCTTCTATGAATCCCTCTAGTTGATCATATTCTCCATCTGTCCAATATTCTGTAAAATCATCAATGTCTGTATATCTTGTGCCATGCCCTGTACTTTCTAATTTTACTTTGTTGACTTCTCCGTTATGTTCAACCTCGAATTCAATTGTTCCGATATTACTGTCATGTTTAAAATTTTTAATTTTCATGCTTATTCTCCTTTCAAATTTTATCTATCACACATAAATTACATTATTCGTCTTACGCATAATATACCGTACAAGTATATCCATATCTTTTCGCCCATTTCTTATTTATTCTATGTTTTCTATGAGTCTTATTTTGACTATAAAGCAATCCTAAAATCCTCACTTTTGGCATTAACTGTTCTATCGCTTCTATTGATACCTGAGATACATCCATTGAAAAAGATATCTCTCTAGGAGTTCTAATTGGCTCAATTTCCTCTATTCTATCTGTAGTAATGTTAATATCTGCTATTTCATTTAACTCCATTTCTTCGCCTGTATTTAGGTCTTTGATGAATATCTTTCCTATATCTAATTTATCTGGTGGCATTAGTTTACCTCCTTATACAGTTCAGGTAATGGCTTCCATGCTATAACATATTTGTTGTAATCATCTGCCCCATATTTCCAGCCAAATACTTCAGATAAGAATAAGACCCTTATTTGTGGCTCATAGTCTGCAATCTTAATTGTACATAGAAATTTTCTATGGTTTGGATGCATATCATCAAATTCATTACATTCAGTGTCATTAGGCAATCTTTCGCTTACTGGTATCCATTTATCCTTTAGTTGTTTTTCAAGTATGTTTATTGCTAATTCTAAACTCCCTTTATCTACATGAAAATATTCTTTTATATATCGAAGTTCATCTATTGTCTTTTCAATATCCATTAATCATTCCCCCTTCTCTAATTGCAAATCACAATCCCACTTCTCATTAAATTCCTGAATCTTATCTTGTAACAACTTCATATAACCTTCTAATTCTTCTTTACTACCTATTCGGCTATAAGTTACTGTAGTCCTTTTTTTAGTTGTCTTATTGACTCTTTTGGCTTTATAACCTTTCTTTAATTCCTCTAGATATATTAAGATCATTATATAGTCGTATCCTTTAGCATCTTTCTCTTGAAAATCTAAATTTACTGATGCATAATTCTTTTGAAATTCAGTACATATGGCATCCATATAGATCCTCCTATAGTAGTTTTATTTGCCCCTCTACTTGCTTAACGTTCCTTTTCTTATATTGCCTTTGTTCGGTCTTATCCTTAAATTTATTACAGGTATATCCTTGTCCGTCTTTATAATAGAGATTATTATAAGGAAAAGTATCTGGTTCAAACATAGCTGTAGCTATTTCCTTTTCTATACTGCAACTATTATTACTTGGGATTCCTTCTTTATCTGATTTATATTTTGAGCATCTAAAACAATATCTTTCCATAAAAACATGATATTCTGTTCCATTAGAAAACATATAATCACCCCTAACAAATATCTTTTTTATATTGGGTATTCCCTAATAACTGCTCTGCATAGGTTTGAAGTGTTCTATTTAGTAGTCTTATATTTCCTCTATTAGCCTTCTTAATAGCTTCATTTGCTTCAACTTCTGCTTTTTTAACCTCTATCTCTTCCTGAAGGTTTTTAATTTCTAATTCTAGAAGTTTTATTGAAGTATTTATGTCTAAATCTTTCTCTTGTAGTAACTTATTTTCTTCCTCCACTTCCTCTTGTAATCTTCTTATTTCATTTTTAAGGTCATTGATAACCATTAATCGTGTCGGTTCTGGAAACGCAAAATTTATGCGATATATGGTCCTTATACAATCATTATCTACTACTAGGCATATATCATTATTTAACATAAAATCCTTAGTAGTTTTATCTCCACCTATTTGACCTCTATATATTAACTCTGAATATTGATATAGTTTATTTATTTCTTTTACTATCTTTTCATCTTCGGTTGATAAATATCTTTTAATTTCCTGCTTATCTATAATTCCTTTAATTCTCTCTACATATCTTTCTTTAGCATGATTGGTTATATCTATGTTAATCCTCGCTTTATCCAATGTCCTCACCTTCCTTAATTTGAGTTTGCTTTTAGCTTTTCCGTCATATCTAGTATTGTCTTTGCACTTTGACTAAGCCTTTGTATGTCATATGTTGATAATCCATCATTAATAGGAATCTCATCAAAATTAATATAGTTAGTTCCGAATTTTTCTTTCCATTGTTTCTGTAATTCTTCGTATCTTTCTTTATAATAACTCCTATCTAAATCATCTAATTGTCTTTCTAAATCCCATATCTTATCTGCTATCTCACGGCCTATACTTCTTAACTCCTTCTTAGCCTTATAGTCTTCTAACATCTCCGCTCTTGTTCTATATCCAAAGTATCTATCCATCTTCCAGAACATAATATGCAAGAGTATGTCTGGATTAATTGGTTGTTTTCTATAAGGAGCTTTCTTAGATGTTCTCAATTTATCGGTTTCAGGATTATAAATCATATGCCCTACTCCTACTGGCAATTCCCCATCTTTTATAATGCCTTTAGGGGTAACAAAATAAAAAATATTACAATTTTCCATATATACAGGGTGCTTTTGGTCACTAAGAAAATCTTGTCTGGATATTTTTATCTCATAGCCTATAACAGTTCTAGGTGACCATGTTTTCTTAATAGCTACTGCATCCATTATTTTACTTCCAGCTGGACCTATTTTTACTTGAGATGCAAATATATCTTCTAAGTTTTCATGTTTATCTTTTAGTGCTTTTGTAATAACACCTTCGCTTAAATTCATCTATAATCTCCCCTTTATCACTTTCTCAATCTGCTTTCTAGTCAATCCTTGTTCTTCCAAATATTTGGCTTTCTTCTCGCAATCTTTACATCCGTACACTTCCATTGGACTTGTTCTTTTAAGGTATAGGTTTTTACCTTTGCAATATGGACATTTTGGTCTGAACATCTATTCTTCACCCTCTATTTCATATATTGGTTTTCCTATAGTCAATAAATATCTTTTAAATCCAAGGAAATTAAATTTTGGAGTAAAGGTAATAGTCATAGAATAACCACTATACAGAAGTTTGAATTTCTGCATTGTTTCTGTTATTTTGACATCTCTATTCTCAGCATTTCTAATATTTTCTTTAAGAGAAATTTTAAAATCATATTTTATTAGAAACTCTTCTTTATCAGGAGTTACAAAGGATATTATCTCGTCATTTTCTAGATTTGTTATTGATTTTACCATCACTCTTCCCCCTCTGACCACTTCTTTATTTTCTCTATCTCCTTGTCCAATTCTTCATCTGTCAATTTCTCGACTCTTTCCCATTCGCTGTCCATTTCATGAACTGTTGGGTGCTTTTTACTCATCACTATATAAGACACTTTCTCATCTCTGGATTTCTTTCTTTTATAATCGCAATAATCCTTATTTGTATAACGATCTATTTCTGTTGGGTCGAATGGCTTACTACAATGAGGACAATGTGGCATTAATCCCTCAATATAGCTACCCTGTAAAGTCCTAAATACATTCATCCTAAATCTTTTAGTGTGTAGTGCATTTATCTCCTTTATATATTCATTCTTTTTCTCTATTAGCTCGTTTCGTTCTTTATTTAATCGAATTTTTTCTTCGTTGTACCATTCTATATTTTCACTTAGACCTACTAGGGCATCGAATGGATGAATATAAGCATTACATTTAGTACATTGAACTAATTTATTCGTTGTATCTATCTCATATTGCGGTGGTTTGCATTTGCATATTTTCTGTGCGTTTCTATTTATTTTCATTATTTGAAAATCAATTATTTTATTTTTCAATATAAATCACCCCTAACCTATTTCCTCTAATGGCTCTATATCCTCACATAACTCAGGTAAATTTGCCCTAACCATAGCTTCAGGCAATACTGGAGATACAGAATTTCCAACATTGTGTACTTGAGCTGTCTTTGGATAACGCTTCCCGGTATAATCATGGTCTATAATATAATCTTCTGGAAATCCTTGAGCCTTAAACAGCTCATGGGGTTGTAGCATTCTCATTCCTATATCTATTATTCTGTAATCTTCACCTTTGATAGTCACTAATCCAAATCTATCTTTAGTAGTAATAGTATGAAGTGGTTCATCCAGCCTTTGCCCTATATCAGATCCATAGTATTTCATTAAAAAAGCCGTAACTAGGTTTGATTTATCGACTGTTGTAATAGTAGCTAATGGCTCATCTATTTTATGTCCTGTCGAACTTTTAAATTGTCTTGCAATAAAAGCTGTTACTAATCCAAATCTATTCGCTGTAGGTATTGTAGCTATAGGTTCATCTAAAGTCTGCCCTCTCACTTCATTATCTGTGGTTTCTGTATAATAAGTTGTTAAATATGGAGTAACTAGGCAATGTTCAGCCTTAGTTGTAATTGTAGTTAGAGGTGTATCTAGTTCATATTGAAGGGCATCTTTAGCGAACCCAGTTTGTCCTATTCTAACTATGAAAGGACTTGGATTATCTATTACAAACTTCTGAAATCCTCTTGCTATTCTTCTAAGTGTATTCTCTGCTAGTGGCTTTTTCCTAGTGAATATACTAGGGCAAGGAATACTCCAATCAATACATTCTGCTGCTGTTCTCCAAGGTTTTAACATTCCCATTCTTGCTTCAATCTGCTCTGGGTCACCATGGGTTGGCTCTGGCCATACTATAGGCTTTCCGTCACACCTTGCAATCATGAATAATCTTTTTCTAGTAGTTGGTGCTCCATAATCACAGGCTCTAAGTTCTCTAAAGTCAACTTTATAACCTTGCTTTTCTAAGGCTTTGATGAATAATTCAAATGTATGCCCTTTTTTATCCAGGTCTGGTTCCATTACAAGATATTCTTTAGGTACAACTTCTCCTGGTTCAGCAACTCTTGTCCATTCTTTGTACTTAGGTTTATTGTGACCTAATGTAGTTTTAACGATATATCTGCCAGTCTTAGAATCTACTTTAGGTCGTAGAGGTCCCCATGTCTTAAATTCTTCTACATTCTCAAGCATGATGACCCTTGGTTTAACCATCTTAGCCCATTTTACTACCACCCATGCAAGCCCTCTCACATTCTTGTCGACTGGCTTTCCACCTTTCGCTTTTGAAAAATGACGACAGTCTGGCGATGCCACATCAAGCAACTGGCTTTCCCTGCGTTGCTTCTAAAGGGTCAACTTCCCATATATCCTCAATGTAATGCTTAGTGTTAGGGTGATTGGTCTTGTGCATCTCTATTGCCACTTCATCGTGATTTATTGCTATATCTACACTTCTGCCAGTGGCTAATTCAATACCTGTACTGGCTCCACCGCCTCCTGCAAACGAATCTACTATTAATTCTCTCAATTTTTATCAACTCCATTAAAGTAATTTCAATTGCTCTTGTCCGTCTTTAACTTCACTTATAATTCCATCTTCATAGACTTTATAAGGAACGTCTATATATTCCAGTACCTCGCCCATGCCTAAATCTTTAATGCAATATTTGTACAATTGTGGGTGAGTTTCTGCCATCTTTTGAAATCTGTTAGGTAAATCCTCTAGATGAACTCCGAAGGCACAAAACATGCATCCTGTTCTTTGCACTCCTGTAGTTCTATAGATGCCATTTTCATTTACCACTTCTCCATATACACTTGCTATATTTAGGTTGTTTTCAACAACATATCTTAATATATCTTGCTTAGTCCAAAATCCTAAAGGCTGGCTTTTAGGTGCATTGGCTTCATATACGTTACATCCAGTTTTACTATATTGTCTTTGTCTTTGAAATCCTTCGTCTTGAGTAATACCGATAAATGGGTATCTTCCAGTTTCTCTATGATATTTCTTAAATGGATTTTTCTTCATCACATCACAACATTTTTCTGATGTTATCAAATGGAGCATCTAAAAGGATCTTCCAACACTCTGATAGCTTTCCTAACTTCCCTCGATCATCTCCATACAGTAAATAATTTCTATATTTATCTGATAAATTTCCATGTCTTAGTTTTCTTACCTTTGCAGCTGTTTCTTTCGATACTACTGGATATCCATATTCTTTTATTACCTGTCTAAATGATTTATTTGGTCTTATAACTTCTATATTTTTAAATGATTTTACATGTTCAACTAATTCAGGGTATTCAAGCCCAGTATTTGAAAATACCGCTGGAACGTTACCTCCTAAAATTGACCTTACCATGTGTAATAATACTGTACTGTCTAATCCACCACTAAAACTTATATAAACTTTTCCTTCCCAATAGTTGTACCAATCCTCAATTCTTTGTTCTGAAAGTTTTAGTTTCAATTCATAAGGAAGGTGTTTTCTTTGACTAAAAGCCCAATCTTTGAGTTTTAAATCTATATCTTGTATATACAAATTTCTTCACACTCCCTACTTCAAAAATGTTATACTCTAACTGTGTGTGCTTGTGGAGAAGTCGCCTCGGTCGCCAAACTTTAGTGACTTCCCCTTGCACATGCCCATTACTGTTTTTCTAATACATCAAATATTGATACTTGATTACTTTCTTGAACTGCCATTATGATATTTTTATAGGAATCTTCAAAATATTTTTCTTTTAATTCAATTCCTATTCCTTTTCTTCCCATCTTGACGGCCATATATATTTCACTACCAATTCCTAAAAATGGACTGAATACTATATCTCCTGGATTGGTCCATAGGTCAATCGCTCTTTCTATTACATCTAGTTGTAAAGGACATATATGTTTCTCATCTTTATCTTCTTTGGCCTGCTGTACATTTAATACATTAGTCCTCTGAATGTCCATCCATACTGGACTTGCATATCTTTGCCATATAGGAAGTGGAAAATCTTCTTTCGTATGCTCTACTGGCTCAATTAAATCTTCTTCATCTTCCTCTGCCCATTTTCTAAATATTACTAAGTAGTCAGCTAATCCTTGTCGGCTAAAACTTGCATCTTTCCTTACTTGTTTATAAAGTAGACCATGGGCTTTAGTCTTTTGCATTTCTAATACTGGGTCTGTCCAAATACAAACTTCACTATGATATTGCCAGTTAGACCTTTCAAAGTGTTCAATTATTTTTCCTCTAAAATCTGTTAATCCTGCTCGGCCATCCCTACCTTTATACTTCACTAGCTGTTTACAATGTACAGCACACAATCTACCTGGTTTTGTTATTCTATAAAGTTCAGGAATAAGGAAGTCGAATTGTTCAAAGAATTCATCTATATCCTTGCAATTTCCCATATCTGCTAGATCATCACTGTAGATATAAAGATTAGCAAATGGAGGACTAAATATCGGGAAATGCACTGAGTTATCTGGTATTTCTTTGATTATCCTTACACAATCGCCATTGTATATTGAGAAATTCTCTCCTTGGTATTGTTTTGTCACTCTATCACTCTCCTACTGCCCATTTAGGCAATTCTATATTTATATCATCTAGGTTCAATTGAAATTTTGTACCTTTAATACTATGGCCTTGGATTTCTTTGATGCTATTGAACATATTTTCATTCATTTCATTGTGAAGTTCTTTTTTTCTGTTAATAACATTTAAGATATTCATTTCAGTACTTCCGATTACTATATTGCTGTATACTTCTTCCTTTTGACCAAATCTGTGAAATCTCTTTAATGCTTGATAGTAGTCTTCATAGCTATAGCTAAGTCCACAGTGAGTAGTGTTTGAACAATTTTGAAGGTTTAAACCATAACCAAATATAGTAGGTTTACTTATTAGGATTTGAATATCTCCATCTATAAATCCCATTATGGATTCTTCTTTTTTCTCTACCTTGTCACTTCCCCTAACCTCTATGGCCTGAGGAATATATTTTCTTAATAAGTCTGCCTCATAGTTAGTGTCACACCATACTACATGTTGTTTATCTGGTTTCATTGCCACTATCTCGGCCGTCCTTATTGCTCTCTTTTCAGCTGTAAATCTTTTCTCTTTATGATAGGCCGTTGCATTAGTTTTAATTTCCCTTATGAACCCATCTTCTAGAGTTTTATCTAATAGACTTATATCTACTATCTCTGTATGTTCATGTAGTTTTGGAAGTATATAACCTTCATCACTATAAGGACCTATATCTGATGGCTTACTAATACTAACTGCCCAAGTCGATACCCACTCCCAAAACGGTTTTATTGCATGTTTCTTTAGTCTGTATGTTCCCATGTTCTGAGTGTCATTTATAAACCACATTGCTAAAGCTTCACTACTACTCATTATCCCTAAGAATTCAGCTTGGTTTAATATCTCCATATGGTCATTGGGTGCTGGTGTAGCTGTACAACTTAACCTATAAGGTGTCTTTTCAAATGCTTGTACTAACATTCTCTTTGTTTTTCCCATAAAAGACTTTAAGATACTGCTTTCATCTAAGACAACCCCCACGAATTTATCTAGGTCAAAGTGATCTAACATTTCATAGTTGGTAATATTGATTCCTCGTTTCACATCTTTCTGTTTCCTCGCTATATGTGTTTCTATACCGAACTTTTCACCTTCTCTTTGAGTTTGTCTACTTACGGCCAATGGTGCCACTATGAGTACATCTTTATTTGTATGCCTATGGACATTATCTGCCCAATCTAACTGCATTATGGTTTTCCCAAGTCCACATTCGGCGAACAATGCACTTCTTCCTTTTCTTAAATTCCATGATGTTATTTCAGCTTGCCAATCAAAAGAGTGCTTATTTAGCTTTTCTGGACTAACTTTTATTCCTGCTGTTTCTTCTATCTTTTTCTTTCTTAGTAGAAAATCTATATAATCCATTTTCGCCCCCTTAATATTGTCTTTATCTAGTCATCTTTTCCATCTATTCTACCTCAACCCTTTCAAATTCGATTACCCATACCCAAGGATTAGCTTCCCATCCGTAACTATTAAGGTCTTGTTTATTTATTGTAGAATTCCATAAATCTATAAATTTGTTTGCTGGGATACTCTCTCCTTTAATCCACATACCTTCTTTAATCAAATCTGTTAAAGTCATTTCTTTTAATCTCTCTACTCTTATATCAGTAACTTTTAAAAATATCCTTGCTGTTTCTTTTGTTAACCAATAAGGAGGTAACCACCTTTTAATTAATTCCCATTTAGATAATCTTTCGTATTCTTCATCTGATACACTAAATTCTACAAGTGAGTTATCAGCTTTAAATAGCATTTTGACCTTCTTTCCAATGTTCTTCATTGATTGAATCATTCCTGTTTCTCTAACATAGAGAATATCTCCAATCTTGTAAGGTGGATTAGATAGTGTCCACATGTTTCCTTGGTCATTATCTACTACCCTTGGAATACCAATCTCGGATGCTGTTAACTTACCTTCTCTTGAAGGTTGTGGCTTGATTACTCTCCTAGTAGTTGTTTTTCTATTATCAAGAATTGCCTGTGTCATAGGTGTATTAAAAAGTATAGGTTTGGCTATCTTTAGCAACTCAATTCTATTCATCACTTTATCACCTCGTTTCCCTCTAAAGGTATATACGTTGCCATATATCCAAATCCTTTAATTTCAATTGCTTTGTGTGTCTGCAATAAAAATGCTAAATGCAACATCTTATCTTCTTCTAACTCATGATAGTCCAATACTTC
This sequence comes from Tissierella sp. P1, assembly GCF_002266425.1. Lineage (GTDB taxonomy): Bacteria > Bacillota > Clostridia > Tissierellales > Tissierellaceae > Tissierella > Tissierella carlieri. The sequence goes on along the minus strand of NZ_NPMN01000011.1, from coordinate 23,393 downwards.
TTTTATATTTGAATCTTTTGTCACTATCATTTAACCCACCCCATCTTTCATATATTTCCTGCAATATCTACCATGTTGAATATCTGAAGGTATTCTTTTGTATTGATGGCATATAGTTGAAAGTCCTAGTTTTCGATACTTACATGTATTACACATTGGTTTTCTCCTAAATTTATTAGGAAATAGATTGAGGAAATCATACATGTTGTCCATCTACTCCACCTCCACCAGCTTCATTACTTGCAAGTACGACTCTACTGTGATTTTAGATATGCTCTGTACCTTATAAATTCCATTTCTTCTTTGAAACTGTGCTTGTTGCTTACTAAGAAAATATTTCTCTACCTTTAGTTCTTCCAGTACCTCAGCCCATGTTTTATTGTCTAAGTAGAAAAGTTTTAAAATCTTTTGTTGCATCTGAGATAATCTTCTAAATGCAATATTTAACTTATCATCTATTAAATCTATACAGAATTTTTCTTCTAACAAGCTGTTCTTAATGCTTTTCATATCTTTATCCCACATATTTTCAATATTTACTGCTGTATCTCCTGTTGTATCTGATATTTTGCCCGATGGAGGTATATCACTTATTACCTTATTGCCTATGACTTTGGTATAAATATAACTATTTGCACTTCCTATTTTATTGGTATATTCATATAGGCTTAATTCTCTGTCTAGACTTTCCTTTATGCCTTGGATAGTCGGCCACACTTTTATTAAGTTCTCTGTTTGAATATAGCTAATGTATTCTACTGCCATTGAGTCACCCCTTTGTATTACTTTCGCTACTCTGTCCTATGAATTGATTTTTCTTTTTCAAAACCTTTTGGATATCTTTTTCTCAATTTATCTATATTGTGAATTGCTACTTCTTCTATAGTAATTCCTAACCCAACACAAGCTTCAGCTATATACCAAAGTACATCTCCTAATTCATCTATCAGCTTTTCTTTATCCAATTCATGTCCTTGAAAATAAAACTTCTTTAAAACATCTATGCACTCTCCAGCTTCTCCATTTAAGCCCATTAAACCGTTTTCAATTTTATCTGATTTGCATTTTGTATCACTCGTTCTTTGTGCTAAGCTTTGATATTCGTTAAAATTCACTTATTATTCCCCTTTCCTTTCTCTCTATATAAACATGCCTTTCATCTATCACAATTTTCCCTTTTCCTAAGTGTTTTTTTGTTATATTGATTTTTTCCTTGAAAGTCCTAAATGGTATATATTCAACTACTGTTAATTCTTCAAATAGTTCTTCCAGCTCCAATTCTCTCCCCTCCTTTGATTTCCTTGGAAATTACAATAGTTTTACATTTCTCTACTAGGTACATCAAATTTCTATCTATTAAGCTACTTGTTGACTCTGTATTGTCAAATTTAAGTCTTTGAATCCTAATACCTTCATTGCCTTTAAAATATCCTCTAATTGAGCTGTAGCATCTTCTACTGTTAACTTAAATGTCATTGTCATGAAACCATCTTGTTGTTTTAATTCAGGTTGACTTATTACTTCTTCTGGAATGTCTAATCTATGTTCTACTGGTGCAGGCGAATCCGCAGTTTTTTCTACTAGGTTTTCTTTCTGGCTTTCCTTGGCAACCCTATAATATTCTATATAGTTACGAGCTGTTGTATAGGATACTCCTGTTTGCTTGCTTATTTGGTTTGCATTTAATTCAGTTTCCTCTGATAATTTCTTTGCTAAGTTATAATTTGGAGTTTTTACTGGTTCAATTGATTCATGTTCATTTTTTCTATATTCCTTAATATATTTTTTGGCTGTTCCATAGGATACACCTGTTTGCTTTTGAATTTGAGTTGGAGTAAGGTCCGTTTCTTTTGCCAACTTTACTGCTTCTGCAATAGCATCTTTAACAATGATAATGTTGTTCTTCTCAGCCACTTTATTTCCCCCTTTTAATCTATTTTGTAATTTCATTAAAATCCTGCTTACATGGACTTGGCTAATACCTAGGATTTGTCCTATTTCTACTTGAGTTTTTTCCTGCAATCTAAGCTCTACTATTTTTCTAGAACGTTCATCTAATTTATTTAAGAATAATTCGATTTCTAAATTTGAGTCGAAGTCTACCTCAGTGCCTAATGTATCTGCCAGTATAGTTGGACTTCCTTCATCTTCATATACTTCTCTATCTAGTGAGTCTATAGACTTGCATCTGTAATAATCTAATGCATTCTTAACTCTCTGTATTGGCATCTCTAATATTTCTGCTATTATTTCTGGATTCTCATTTACAAGGTCAACTTCTGATATTGCATAATAATCTATTTTAGATTGCCTTGTAAATCTGACCGTATCTAAATTGTCTCTAAAATATCTCTTGATTTCTCCCTCTATCATGGTACTGCATAAGTTGAAAATTGCACCTCATAAGATGGGTCAAATCTGTCATATGCTTTTATCAGACCTATAGCTCCAATGTTTGTTAAATCTTCTCTGTCTATGAATGGATTATCTGTTATTCTATAGGCAAGTTTGTTTACCACCATTCCTACCAATCCCATATTTTGCTGTATGAAAGTATCTCTATCCACTCCCTTCATGACTTCCTCCTTATTTAGCTATATATTGTTTTCTTTTGCCCATTTCTCGTATGCTTCTTGAAATTTATCTGGTGTAAAGGTACTAGATAACCCTGTCTTGCAGTCTGTTATGATAACTTCACAATCTTTAGTTATTGCAAAACCCATTTCTAAGGCTCCTAAGTTCGTAAAGAACATTTCTAAAAAAAATGATATTCTTCCTGAAGCTTCTTTCTTTTTTTCAACTTCACTCACACTCTAACCCCCCTTCATTCTTTTGGTAGCATGGTATAAATAATCTCCGAACGCTCTATCAACCTCTAGGAATGCTTTTTTCTCTTTTAGCTTTTCTTTATAACAAAGGTACTTGTCGCAATCACTGTGACAACCTATTTCTCTATCTGGGCAATCGTAACAAGGTTTATTCATTGACTCACTTCCTTAATCTTGTATTCCTTTATTTTAAAATTCACTTTTGAGAAGCTTTCACGGTATCCCGATTTGGTTTGAAATATGATGTGGTTGTCCGTTTCTTCAATAAATTTCCCTACAAAACAACTATCTAACTTCTCATTTCCAGAACGTGGAACAAATACCTCATACTGTTTTCCTGCTATAAGACCGCTATACTTTTTTATTTCTTCTACTGTTAGTGCATCCTTCGGAGTTACTAATTTCATTTCTCTTGGCATCGGGTCTATTTTGTGCTTAGAATTAATGTCTTCTTGTTTTTTTAGTTGATCTAGTCTAACTACTATCTTTGCTATAGTACAATTTAATTCTTCTGCTAATTCTTTATGAGTAAGAACATCCTTGAATTTAAAGAGATATTCATCCTCATTCTCTGAATATTTGTAGTTGCAGAATCCAAGCTTTTCTTGACTCTTTAAATCAAATATTCTATTTCTAATTGCTGAATAAGTTCCACCAAGATACTCCGCCATTTTCTCTACAGACAGATATCCATAGGTCCCTATAATGAAATTTTCTTGAAACTCTAATACTTCAGCTGTGATGTTAGACTTTTGCAACATTCTTTTTCTTCTAACAATTGCTTGTATGCTTCTTTCTAGCTTTTTAGCAATTACTTTATTTGACTCATTTGATTTCAAAATGTATTTATCTTCTTCAAAGGTCCAATCTTTATATTTCACCCCTATAGTCAAATTTCACACCTCTCACTAAAATGGAATATCATCCGAGTCCGTTGGATGGAAACCTTCTATTCCACTAAAATCAAAGGAAGAATCATTATTGCTTTGAGATTTATTTGAATCTCCCCATTCTAAAAACTCCACATTTGTAGCTACTACTTCCGTTGTATATACTCTAACTCCATCTTTTTCATATGAACCTGTTTGAATCCTTCCTTGGATGCCTACCAATCTACCCTTTACTAAGAAATTAGCTGCTGATTCTGCTGTCTTTCCCCATACAGTGATATTGATAAAGTCTGCTGTAGGTTGACCTTTTGACTCCATTTCTTCCTTCTTGGCCTTTGATAAATCTCTATTTACTGCAAGTCCAAACTTTGCAACTGCTGTACCATTACCTGGTAAATATCTTAGTTCTGGATCTCTTGTTAATCTTCCTATAAGCACCACATTATTCATTTACAACACTCTCCTCTACAAGTTCATCTCCACAGAATGGACAATAATCAGTCATAAGGTACTCTGTTTTTTTAACCTTAACTTCTTTTCCTTTCTTACTCAATTTAGTGCCTTCTATATTAATTGGTATTAAAAATCTAACTTTACCGTCTTTGAGTCCTATCATTTTATTTTCAAAATTTGCATATTGAATTTTTATATCTTTGTAGTTTTCATTTTTTAATGATAATTCCTCTTTAAATCTCTTTTCTGTGGTTAATATACAATTACACATTCTCAACACTCCCCTTTTTCTTTATAATTTCATCTATTTTGGTATTGTATTGCTTGTTAAAGGTGTTTCTGTCCTTTGATAAATCCAAAATTCCATGTAACATAACAAATTCTTCACCGTTTAACTTGGAATCCCTTATACTTTCTATCAGTAAGTCTAATCTTTCTTCATAAATCATTGATTATCCCTCCTATTTAACTATTTTTAAATGTTTAGGTCTTGGCTTTGACACTTTAGTTGTAGTACCTGTTTCCTTATCTAGTAGGAATTGATTTCCCTTACTGTCTGTATGCATTACATATGTCTTAATTCCATTTTCTGTTGCCCATTCTTCCAACAACGAAGAGTAACCCTCTAATTTCCTCAAATCACTTGCACAAATCATACTTTCAACGCAAAACATTAAAATATCACGATTATAATATTTCCATAGAAAATCTAATATCTTATCACCTGTACCTATAGGCACGTTAGAATCTAGCGTATTAATATAATTAATGGTATAAAAGTAATCTTTCATTTCCCATTTATAACCGTCATATTCCTTGGCTATAGGGAATATATTCATGAACTCTTTTGGAGTTAAAAGCCCTATGCAATCTTGTATTATATTTATAGTCTGAAATCTGTGAGTTACTTCTTCTCTGGTTATATATTCTAATCTTGGTCTTGTAATAATTGCTTTTACTCCATAAAAGATTGTTTTTTTGATATGCTCCGATACTTTATTTTCTTCCTCCAATACTGCTAACAATGATTTAAAGTATGCCCTCATGTAAATCTCATGTTTGTTTTGTTTAGTTATATTAGTCATCATTCATTCCTCCAATTTCCTCTGCCACCATTACTGCTGTTTCCCAAAATGCCTGTAATAAATCTTCATTTAAGACTTCTATATCAGGTTCAAATTGCATCATACTTTTAAATAGCTTTACACTCCATTCATAAATTCCTTTATCAGATGATGTTCTAATGGTCTTTGTCATCTTTTCATATGGAATAAAATTATTTACTCCAATATGTTTATATTTAATTTGAATAAATTCTATTAGCTGATCTATCCTAAATAAGGGAATCTCTATATATTCACCTTCATCAGGCGATTTACTGAACAGCATTAGATTATCTGCATCATAATCGTAATACCAATAATCTCCTTCTCCTCTGAACTCTTCATCTACTCTTGCTACTGTAAATTCCTTATCTTCATCTACAGAATAAATTAAGTCACCTTCTTCGATTTCCCACCAATCAATAAATACTTTCTGAACTTCCTTAGGTAATTCTAAAAACTGCTCTGCTGTAATGTAATTCATCCAATTCCTCCTTTCTTAATCCATGCACTCACAAGGTATATTAAAATCATCATCTAAGAATGTTAATTGATTTTTATTGGCTTGAACCTCATCCCACAAATCCTTTAAGGTGCAATCTTTAAAAACTGTATGTCCTATTTTTTCTTCCATTTCTACAGCTTTTTTAAAATCATCAGGGTAATACTTAGCTACTTGCTTAAAATGTCCCTTACCACCCTTGAAACAAGGTATACAGTTATTATGCTTTAGGTACTTGTATGCTCTTGGCAACTCTATCTTCCATTCTTCTTTGATAATTCTTTTTATTTCCTTGTCATCAATTCTTTTCTCAAATATTAGATATTTGCTTTTAATTTCTTCTTTTTCAAATCTTATTGATTGTTTCTGGACTCTTCTCCACTCGTCAGCCCCATATCCAAAATGAACTGTAAAATCAATTCCTCGGTTTTTCAATCTATTCCAAAACTTTCTACTCTGTTTTATTTTTAAATCCGTTGTACAAAATGGTATATGAAAACTTGGTAAACAGTTGTTATCTTCTATTAGTTGCCATAGGCTTCGACCATCTTCTTCAACTGTGATTGGTAATCCTAGACATTCAGCTACTTCTGCTCTAAATCTATCTGCATCTGGATCTTCTGCATAAGTTGGTGTGTGAAGGAAGATAGTATTTTCTTTACCATATTTCTCTACAACCAACTTAGCTAAATAACTACTACTTGCTCCACCACTAAACATTACTATTTGTTTCAACCTTTCCACCTACTTGAAATTTATTTCATCTTCAAGTAGGAACTTGCAAAGCCTTCCCATGCTCGTACTGGCTAAATACTCACGCTACAATATGCAAGTTTTATACTTCGTTTCTACAGCAAACACGCCTTTTAATAAGTCGCCAACTTAATTGATTATGATGATACTAATCTCAGGCTCGTAACCTGCTCTAGCAGGATTTTCGGAAAAGGTTTTCAGTTGAAAATATTACTTTTGCAAATTCTACTTCACCATCTTCATTTTGGTACTCTCTCCAAACCATAAATAGTGGCAACTGATATTTGCTCTTAAATCCAAACCTTATTTTAGTTTTCAAATAATCCCTCCTATTCTCTCAACATCTCATGCTTTTTCTTTGTAGCCAATCCACCCCTAAGATATCTCTCTTCCCAGTTTGTAGCTAAGACTTCTTTTACATTTTCATACAAAGAGTGATTTATATCCTTGAGCCTAATTACTAAATCCTTATGAACGGTTGTCTTAGACACTCCCATATGCTTAGCTGTTTCCCTTATAGTCGAATTATTTTCTATAAGATAATTTGCCGTATCAATTGCTCTTTGCTCGATATAATCTTCATTCCTACTTCCCACAAAGTCACCTCCTAATCCTTCAACAATCTCTCTAATACTTCTTTCTGTTTCTTCCTAGCCGATATAACCCTTCTTGATGGTCCTTCTATTTGAATTGGCGTACACATTTCTATCAATCTGTCATAAGTTCTTGGGACTCCATCATCATAAGTTAATTTATCTTTTAGCTGTAATAAAGTTAAATTTGTAGTTACTATCATCGGTTTTCCGTTTCTAATTCTAGTATCTATGACTGAATAAAGTATCTGTTTCTCTTTTCCTCCATGACTCTCATGCTCTGACCCTAAATCGTCTATTATGAGTAAATCTGCATTGTTAAAAGTATTTATTATCTCATATTCTCCTTCAGTTCCATATTTCCTATAGCTGTCATAAATCTTTCCAATCAGACCAATAGAACTTATAGCAATCACTGGAGTTAAATTCTTCATAAGTTCATTCGCTATACAAAATGATGTATGAGATTTACCAGTACCAGGAGTCCCCCAAAACATTAAACCGATTCCCTCTTTTTTCATATCTGGCCATTGTTTACAGTAGTTAAGTGCAATCTTGTATAAATTAGAGTTCTGCTTGTCTATGTCATAAGTTTCAAAGGTGCAATCAAAGAATTTACTGTTCATTAGGGAATATTTTCTTAATTTATCTAATTTCTTTTGCATTTCTTTTTTAGCTTCATCTTCTTTTCTTTTTTTATATTCTGATTGCTGGCATTTGCATGAGATTGGCACTATCTTCTTTTCGCCTAATATATTTACTTCCATAACCAGCTTTTCTCCACATTTACGGCAAGTCATTAAGTTTAATTCCGATTCCTTCGTATTGGTCATGTTCTTGATTGCTTGGCTTATTTGCTCCACTTGAGTCACCTCCATCTGTTTTATCATCATATTTTCCTTCTAATATCTTCACAAAATTAGTCGGTTTCATTATCCATTCAAAGTCTGCCTTTCCTCCAGTATTCCAACCCTTTCTTAGAAAGCTACTATTTTGCACTTTATTAAATACAGTTCTAAAAACTTCTACATTACAACCATTTTCCCTATAACGTGCATTCATATTGCCTTTGCGGTTATTAGTTATCTGTTTTACTGGATTGAATGAAATACATATAGCATTATAAAGTTCAGCTATTTCTTTATGTGGTGCTATTGAAGGTTTTTCTATAGTAGTATCTTTATCTATTTCTATATCTATATCTTCTTCTCTATCTTCTTCTCTATCTTCTTCTATATCTAGGGAGCTAACATTAGCTTTACTGTTAGGTACATTGTTAGATTTACTGTTAACTTTACATTCTTCACCACTAGCTAACATCCTTTGCCTTTCTCTATACTCCCTCATATAATGTTTCATATATTCTTTTCTTTCCTCTAGCTGGTCTAAGGTCTGATGTTTACTCCAATTTGGAATAGTTATTGTATCGTTAATTATTTCTACCATTTCAAAATCTTCAAATGTCCTTAATGCTAATCTAACTGTATTTATTGGCCTTCTAAATATTGTCGATAACATTTCATCCGTGTAAGGTATCCTGTCATTGAATAATAGAACTCCACCGTTGTTGATTTTACCTGCCAATGTTAGTAATTTAAACCAAATGACTATAATTGAATCTGCTTCAGGCAATTGCTCTATAAACAATATTTTTTCATCATCAAATATATCTGTGACAATTTTTATCCATTTAACTTCTGCCATTAATTATCGCCCCATTCTAGTATCTTGACTTCTGTATCTTTGACACCGAATTGCATGGCCTGATTATAAGTTTCGTGAAATAAATCTATCCTGATATTTTTATTGTCATTTCTTAAAGCTGCACCAGTGTCACCAACTTCTACAACTCCCCAATTCGGTATTTCTAATTTAGTACCATATGGAAGCTTCCTTGGGTCTGCTGCCACTATTCCTCGACTTACTCTTTTACCTATAGATGTTCTAGTGGGGTCACCTTCAGCTTGTTGGCCGTCACGATTATCCAAAGGAGAATAAGCTGTCAGTTTTGCTCTAATTGTCCTTAGTTGCTCGTTTTCTTTTTCTAAATCATTTACTTGCAGAATTAACATTTCCTTTTCTTGCTTATTTCTAATTAGGATATCCTCAAGAAATTCCTTTCGATTCTGCAACTTTAACCTTTCATCCTCTAGTTGTCCTATTTCTACTTTTAAAGTTTCGATTTCTGCCTTTGTTTCATTAATCACTGCCTTTAATGCTCCTATAGCTACTAAGAAAACTAAAAAATATAAAATAGTTATTTTAGTATCTTTATTAATTGTCCTCACCCCTTTAGCTAAAACTTGGCTCTGGCTCTGGTTCAACTTCCACTTCGTTATTTTCCCATGCTATAGGCATAAATATTGTTTCGCCTTTTAACTTATCTTTACAGTAAACAAATACTCCTTTGCCTAAGTCTCCAAATAATCCATATACTTTCCAATCACATGTTTTGCCTTTAGCCATCTCTAACCCACTATTACATTCATATGGACTTGAAGAAATCCCACCACATGAAGGGCATCTAAACCCTCGCTTACCTATAGACTTCAACATATCCTCAACCGTCTCAAACACCTTCGTCTTATCACTTTTTATAGAAGGTTGATTGCATTCTTGATAATAATTGATTGTGGAATAATTTCTATCTTCTTCCCAAGATTTCAGAATTTCTTCTTGCGAAATTCCTAATGCTTTTGAATACTCCTCTAATTTATTTCTTAAATACTTTTCAAGATTTTCTGCCCTTTCTTCTCCTGTTCTGCCACTCCATGACTCTCTTGCTTGCTGTTTTAAATTTTGTATAATTTGTTCCACGATAATTCCCCCTATTTTTTATTTTTAAAATGCAGTTCCACATAACCTGCAATAGTCATAATCTGGACTTGGACATCTTTCGTTGGTATACTTTGTATCTATAAATTCCTTTGGATGAGTACATTTATTATGCTTGAATATTAAAAATCTTAGATGCCATTGTTCTCTTTTATATTTACATTTAGGGCAAATGTAAGACGTATACCCATAAACCCTGTTTTCTTCTGTAAATACAGTCCTATGCTTGTAATAAACTTCACCCTTGAAGATAGTTCTGTTGCAAAATTCACATTTTAGCCCTAATCTTCTTTTGGCAATTAATCTTTTCATTTAATCACCCCTTAAAGGACACCAACTTGGAGCCTTCTTTTATTTCGACAGCGATTCTTTTACCCTGCTTTCTCCAGCAGTTCCATTTACACGCCACATAGCATCTTCTCTTGTTTTATAAACTGTGCACGCCCAAGTAATACATCTCCCTTTCTTGGACTTTGTCGCCATACATCTTGCCTCTGCATTGGTGAGTTCATCAATAATGATTTTGCAGTTAATACAATGTTCACATCTTTTCACATACAACCCTCCTAATATGGATATAAATTTAATTCCACTTCCAACCCTCTAGTTGCCACTTTAGGTGTAATGCCTGTTACTTCCCTAATTTCTCTCATCATCTGTTCAGAATCGCTATTTCTATCTGATAAATGCAAGAGTACAATTTCACGACATTGACTTAAATCATTAGTTTTTAGAAATTCCTTTACATTTTCAAGGCTGAAATGGCTCTGTAGTAACCTTGGTTTCATAGCTTGGTCGATATATCCATTCTCTATGTTTTCATCTAACGTTTCTTTGATATAGTTGCATTCAACCATGATATACTTTAAATCCTTGAATTTATATTTACTGTAATAACTATCTGTGATGAATAATAAGTTCTCACCAGTTGGTCTATTTCTTATTAAGAAACCTAGTGGTTCTTTTGCATCATGCTGAACTTCAAATGGTAATATGGTCATATCTCCCATAAGTAATCTATCTTTATCTTTTATGGGTTTAAGCCTATAATGTTTTATCCCTAATGCTTCTATAGTTCCTTGACTAGTCCATACATCAATTCCAGCGTTCATTACATCTTCAATAGCTCTTGAGTGATCTTTATGCTCGTGACTAACCAAACAACCTATCACCCTTGATATATCATAGTTCAAACCTAGTAATATCTCTTTCCAAGAGATACCACATTCTAATATGAGGGTCCCTGCTAAAGTTTCTAAGATATAGCAATTACCTTTACTTCCACTTGCTAAAACTTTTAATTTCATTTAATCACTCCTAAACCATAGATTTTGGTGGCATTGGAATATTCTCATTTTGAGGTTTCCATAGATGCAACGTGTGAGGATGGTTGTTTACATAATCACTCTTAGGTGGATGATACTGTATTACACATTCATCTTCACTAAAGAAAATATCCTTGATGTAACACATTTCATCCCAAGTAGGAGTCCTATTTGAATAACTTGCCGATACATGGTCCCAATCTCCACCACAACTAAATATCACTGCTACTGGCTTTTTAGTTCCTGGAAGATATGCAAAGGCATACCCTCCATCTAGACCTATCTGTTGAATAATTAATCTTTCATTTTGCTTAATTTCTTCGATACTTTTCATTAGTATCCTGGTCCTTCCATTTCAATTTGTTCTTCCTCTACTTCCACAACCTCTGGTTCTTCCTCGACAACTTCACCATCTACGATTTCTCCTGTATCTCCATCAAAATCTAGGTATTCAGTATTTGCGTTTTCTTCAATTTCAGCCTGTACCATACTTTCTGTAGCTTGATTTTCTAACTGTTTTAATCTCAGATAATCATCATCTATCTTTTGGCTATCTATGGTAATATCGTTGTAAGCTGCTCTATAGATGGTCTTATAACACATTTGTTCATACCAACCTTCAATCTTTTCCTTTCCGACTACTTGCCCATTTTTCCAAACATCTTTTTCTCCACCCCAAAACTCTGCACTTGCATATTTAGGTTTTCTTTTCAATATGTCATCAATAGTCATGATTACTAATTTATTTTTAGATGGATTATCATTGTATAAGTGGTAGTAAAATCCTCCTATAATTTCCCCTCTATTAAATGCATTGGTAATTTCAAGCTCATAATCTTCAATTTTATTTGTTCTACTTTTCTTAACTGGCTTAAAATGGTCATTTGAATATACAAGTTCAACTATTACTGCATCTGGTACATCTAATCCGTACTTTTGAGCCTTTAATTCAATTCCTCTATATCCTTCGATAAAAACAATGTCATATTTATTAGTTGAATTATTCTTAAAAGGCATAGCATGAATATGATTTTTTTGGGCTGGGTCTAGTCCAATTCTTGCATAGCTTACTAAATTTCTAGCTAATAAATTCATATCTACATTTTGCCAAACTACTGGTAATGGATCTTTATTAGTTTTCTTTCTTTGTCTATTTATTTCTGCTGTCTTTAAAGCTGCATCTATAGCTATAAAATAATTCTGTGCTAATCTTTGTTGGAAGTCGGTAAGAGCTACTGCCCCTACCCCGCTTTGAAACTCTTGTACCATTGCATTTGTAAATCTTTGACTTAAAGATAAATCTATATCTTGAACTGCTACTTGATTATTTGACATTTAGCATTCCTCCTTAATTAAAATTACTTGTAGCACACTTGCATAATTATAGGTATCACTATCTATAAACCCACAAGATGTTGAAGATACTTTCCAACCCTCTTTTAAATAAGCATTTACTATATTTTCAAATTCTGATTCATCAGAAAGATTTATTACTTTAATTTCCACCTACTCCACCTCACTTACTTTAGTTAATATCCCTTGTACTATAAAATCTCCTATATCCTTCTTGGAACCACCCCATGGAGAACCTCCATCATCTATAAATACATAGTCCGTGTCAGTTATTTCATTTAAAGTTACATAGAAGTTGCCTACAGAATAAAATCTGTCGCCTATTTTAAGTTCTGGCATTATTCTCCTATCTCCACCCTTAAGCTACTATTCCTATCATTCCATTCACGTCTAGCTACATCTAAGTGGTATATTGGGTCTTCTGTTGCCGATACTTCTGGATATTTCTCTATTTGCTTTTCAATCAACATATTTCTAATTGACTTATCCAACTCATTCCATGTTGGTGGCTTAATTAGATTAATTATCTGGCTATCAATTTCCATGATTTCACTCACTGACTCCCTATTGTCTATGAATATTGGAGCCTGAACACCGTAAAATTTGGATAAGGCTGAAATTATATCTAAACCTGCATTTATCTGCCCTGCTAGGTTTCCATCTTCAAATTTAACGTAAGATCCGTTAGTATTCACTAGAGCAACACAAGTTTCCTTGACCCCTTCATTAGTAATGTTTTCTTCAAACAACTTAAATCTTACGTGTTTGAATTGGCTATTTATGCTATCTTCAAGTAGATTTACCTTCGCTACTGTAAATCTTTCAAGCAAGAATTTATGACCTTCCAATTCAGCTATAAGAGCCGATACTCTCTTTTCCTCTGTCTTTAATTCCTCTATTCTAGCTTTTTTCTTCTCGGTTTCTGTTTTACTGTTTAAGACCTTATTGCAATCATCTATTTGAGCTTGTATTTCTGATTTTCTTTGAAGTAATTCAACTGACTTATCCTCTACAGGTTTATCTAATTCAGTTTGCAACTGTTCGATTTTACTGAATATTTCATTGTATTCTTTATTTTGAGTGTAATCTGGTTCAACTACTGGTTTGGATAACTCTACTTCTAATTCAGCTATTGATTTTGATATTTCTTCTAGTTTTAATAATTTTTCTTCTAATTCTTTTTCAAGAGATAACTTATTTTGCTTATTTAACTCATTTCTTTTAGCAGTATTTAAACCATCTTCTTTATTTTTGTTTAGCTGAGCTATTACATTATCAAGTTCAGCCTTTTTATTTTTCTTGAAGTTCTCATACATTTCGTCTATCTTTGCATCTTTTGAATCCTGTGGCAAAGCTTGATTACAAGTAGGACAATTAAAATCATCTTCAGATGGCTCTACAAATTCCCAATTCATAATTTCTTTTCTCTTGCTATCTAAAGAACTCCATTCAGCCCTTAATTTACTCAATTGTTCTTCTCCAAGTTCAATAGCTGACCTATCGCCTATACTATTTTTTAGAAATTGAATATTGCTTTCTAGAAGGTATTTACCATTTTCTAACTCTAGTTTTTTATTTACCAGTTCCTGCCTATCTGCTCCCGACTCTAACTTAATTTTTTCTTTGACCTTCTCTAGTTGGCCTTTTAATGAATATAACTCTTGATGTTTCTTATTGAGTCCATTGGCTTTATTAGTAGCATTGGTCATTAGAAATTCAATCGTTGCTAATTGGTCCTTATATCCTTTTAATTCAACTTCTATTGCCGAATAGTCAATTTCTTCCTGAGGAAGTGATAGTGTTAATTCATCAATTCTTGGTGGCAAATCGTCTCTTTCTTTTTTAAGGCCTTTGAGTTTATCTGCTAAGACTAATTTATAATCATCTATGGACCTACCGTTTAATATTTCAGTTAATCTTGCTAAACTTTCATCTGAAGCTATTATCTGTTCATCCGTCGCATCTCCTGATATTTCTAAAAGAATCTTTCTTCTTTCTTCCCACTTCAATTTGGTGTTAAAAAATAGTGGGTTGGTAATCATCTTGAATATATTTTCATTGATTAAATCATCCACTTTTGTCTTATACTCTGTTGCTTTTACTGGTACTTCATTAAACCAATATGAAGTTTTATGTCCATCAAATACTCTTTCTGTTGTACCTTGCCTTTTAACCCATTTTTCCTCTTGCATTTTCTTTATTTTTAATGGTTTTCCATCTATTAATAGTTCTGCTTCTACTTCGGTCTGTAGGTGATGAATGTCCTGCCATCTTCTGATTGGGGCTTTACTGTAAAGTTTGTACTATCGTTACTATCTTTATTGAATAAGAGCCAAAGGAAAGCATCCATTAGAGTAGTTTTTCCTTTTCCATTATCTGCAAATACTGAAACATTCTTTCCGTTTGCTACTAGCTTAAAATCCTTAATTCCTTTGAAATTCTTTAGGTGTAGCCAATTTAGTTTAATGTTCATATCTCAATCCCCCTTGACTGTAATTCATTAGTCCATAATTTTTTCATTTCTTCCGAGCAGTGTTCCATTGCATCTTTCCAAGTTGGCCATCTACCATGCTCATTATAAAATTTATATTGGTAGAATAAACTCTGCTGATTATGTGGAAATTCAGGTTCATGCTTTGTTGCACATTCTGGACAAGTTCCTTCAGCTGCTGGCATTAAATCAAAACCACCTAAATTTTTACCTTTGATAATTTCCAATTACTTCTCCCCCTTAATCCATTTGATAATAAATTAAAACATTCCACCCTGCTTCCCTCATAACCTTTGTCATAGCTTCAACTGCTCTTGTGTTTGAGTTGCCTTGTCCACCAGGACCTGATATAAAATATCTAGGACCTAACCAATCCCTTCTACCTCTTGTATAAAGTCCTGCTTTCTTAACTGCTTCAATGACTTTCTTTTCGTTTGCTCTAGGTAATTTTATTGTCATAGTATCTAAATTTGCAGTTCCACCATCTTCACCTTCTGCTGCTTTCTCTGCTGCTAATCTGGCTTGAATTAAATCTTCTGTAAGTTTCTTATAATCGGTATCCACTAAAACTCACCTGCCTTTGGTGGTTTGTAGTCTTTCATAATCTTGTTTATCTTTTGTAAAGCTTCTTCAAATGATTTGAAGTCTAGATTAAGTGCAGTTATGACTGTAGAATCTTCTCCGATTACCTTATCTAGCCCATATGCCATGGCATCCAACATATCTCTAGGTAATCCTTTCTTAGGACTTTCTTGCCTTGGATAAGCTGTATTTACTAAATCCTTTAATAAATCTGCTACGAAGTGCATTTGTGTAGCTTTTTCATTTCTATTTGGACAATAGGGTATTCCTTTATCCATTGTCTTGAACAAATTTGCTGTCAATTCAACTAGGCTTGCTATATTAACTGGATTTATTTGATAATTTTTCAATGTAATTCCCCCTTAAAATGGTAAGTCATCGGTTTTTATTAGGTTTATGACTTCCTTAGTTTTCTCGTCATACTCATATTCAGCTGTTTCTCGGACTTCTACATATTTATTGCCATACATGGTATCTACCTCTACAATGTCACCTTTTTTAAACTTGACATTGTTTAGCTTCTCTGGAACTCTCCATGTGTAGAATTTTGAACTACCAAAATGTACGCAATGGACATATTTAGCCATCTTTTTCTTAACGATGTAAGTAATTAGGTGTGAATCCAAAGAGTCGTTAAAGCTTCTCATAAATTGCGAAAAATCATATGCAGCTGATAAAATATCTATGCTTTCATTTAAAATAATTTTAGTTATGAATTTTTCATCAATACAATTAGGTCGCCATGCGATAGGGGTGGGAGTGTTTAATCCTATGAGGCAATTTTTCATAATTAGATACCAGCCTTTAAAATCTTCGCTCTGGCATTCAAAATACAATACATCACCAAATTGAAGTTCTCTCTTCCTTAATTCTTCTATAGTCATTGTTTTCATTTACTTAATTCCTCCTATTTGATATAATTTAATTGAGTATTTTCTTATTGGCTCTTTTGGGATTGCCGTCCCTGAGAGCTTTTTTCTTTTAAAACTCTTTTCAGACCTTCTGAAATTACATCTGCCATTTTCATAACTACGGATAATCGAGTATTCTGTAATACCATAAATTCCATCATTCCACCAATATTCACAATTCCAGTAATTGCTATGTCTCCTAAATGGGGTAGATCTTTCCCTACTCCTGCACCTGGTCTTAATGCACCTTGCTTTACATTTATAAATCCGACTCTTTCCTCTTTACCTAGTGCTGCATCTACAGCTATTACAAGAGTATTTTCATCTAAGGAAGAAACGAATTCCTTTAAATTTTGTGCATGAAGTGGTTTATCCAAGTTACCTACAATCCTAATTCCTTCTAATTCTCCAAGTTTGTAACCTACTAAAGGACCTAAGCTATCTCCAGTACTTCTATCTGTGCCTATACATGCAATACAGATTTCATCATAAGTTTTATTTATTTGTTCTAATTGTGTCTTAAATGATTGATAGAACTTTTCTTTGCAATCTTGAGAGTTAATAGTAATCAATTTTTCACCTCCTACCTTATCCAAAACTCAGTTTTAGAAAGATAAAATTTTACTTCTATATCTTCATCATTAGTTCCATGAATGATATGATCATCTGTAGTTTTTTCTATCTTAGAAACATAAAGATTGATATGGTCGAGAATTATATCATCAGTTACTACATAGAAATCATATATTTCTCCTACTTCTATGCTATCTACTAGATAATTCAGCATAAACTCCAATTCTACCTCTGTTAGCACATTCTCATATCTAGTTATCAAATTCTCTCTATTCTGAACTAAGTTAATTGATTGAATTTTAGTTTCCATATTTAATTCATCTCCTAGACTTCTTAATAAAGGGTTTGACTATTTAAATGACATCTATTATTTCTAAAAACTGGACCACAACATTTCTTATACTTCTTTCCACTGCCACAAGGGCAAGATTCATTTCTACCTATTTTTCTTTTATCGTATTTTAGAGTGCATTGAACAGGCCAACTGCCACGATGTTCTTTGTATTTATCTTCATTCATGTTTATTTCACCCCCTCAATTTCTAACTTCTCTAAATCTTCATCCCTCCAAAGGATTCCACCGTTGTCCATAGCTTTCTTTTGTAAACCCATATTAAATAAAATCACATCATATCGGTATCCAGAGTCACCAAAGATACCTATTATAATCCCATCTGTCCCTATGAAGTCTTTCATTTCTTCTTCGTCTAGTTCTTCTCTGTTGAAGTCTAGAATTTTAATGAAGTCCCATTTTTCTAGATTTGACATTGCTCTCCCCCATTTTAAATGTTTTATTGCTTACATAAGCTATATCTTTAACTTGTCCCACAAATTCTGGAAACAAAGCTATTAAAATCGGTATACAGATTGTCCCATTTATGCCTAGAAAAACTATTTTGGCTATTAGGTTGCATATTATATTCAACATTTTGATTTTTCCTCCTCGTTTGCCAATTCCTTTATATTGTAAGGGTCCGTGTAGTCGTATCCTTGAGCTTCTTTTAAAAATCTTTCTACTTCCGATTTTCTTACTTTAATTCTTCCTAGTTTTAATGCTTCTAAGTGACCCGCTTTTATTAAGCTGTAGACATAATTAGTATTAGTTTTTATTACAACAGCAACCTCCTCTACTGTGTATAAAGTATTTTCTAATAACTCTAATCTTGGTTTCATTTATCTTCACCTCGCTTTATAAAAATTTAACTGCCATTTCCTTAACTATTGCTGTATAGATTTCAATTAGCTTACCATCATCAGCTATAACATCAAGATAATTAAGGTTATTGATTTTAGTTTGCGTCCAACAGTTATCGAAGGCTCTACCTCTTAAATTGTTAAGTCTAATTTTAAGATTACATTTCGCTCTTTCCTCTAAAGCTTTATAAATCTCATCTTTAGGATTTTGATAATCATTTAACTTCTTACATATTTTATTAACTATTGAATTGGTTTCTTTTCTCCAATTTTCACTTGGTCTAATTTCTATTACTTCTCTCATTGCCTGGATTTCTTCTTTGGTCTCAATTACAGTAGCTTCTATTTCTTTTTGTTTTAACTCCATATTTATTAATAACTGTAGTTGTGGGCTTAGATTTGATAAAGTACCTTTCATATTTAATTGACTTTCCATTTCATGAAATCTATTAATATATATTGCTGTAAACAGAGTGCCTTTTTGTCCAGTAAGCTTATGGGCTATAAACTCACAACCTTTTTTAGTGCAATTATAGTTAGGTCTTTCTTCTCCTTTTGCATCTATATATGTGCTTTCGATGAAGAAGTCTAACGAATCCAAATTTGGATTGGTTGAAATATATTCGATATATATCTTTATATCTCTTAATAAATGTGCATGATTCTTTTCCACCATTTCTGCTACTTCTCTGCTATCTAAAACTAATTCTTTCTTTATTAAACTGTTCATCTTTGTCCCCCCTTTAATTTTGTTTTTCTAAATTAATTTTGAGATTCGTTTATTTCAAATACATTTTCTACTTTTCGACTATGCAGTTTTTTCTATAGTTGGCAATATGCCATTCTCTTTTAATAAGTCGTATAAAAACAATCTTCCTTTTTGCGTCCATTTAGTATTCATCTTCACATCTGCTCTTCCATCACTTCTAACTATGTCAATTGTTTCTGAATGAGTATATCCTTTTCCATGATGTTCTTTATATAAAAGCCATTGGTCACTTTGTTTGTATTGTACCTTTAATTGATACAACAACTTATTCATTTCAGTTCCGCTCATCCCATAGTCCTTAGCTATTTGCGTTATTGTAACAAGCCCTTTATTCTTTAGAATCTTATCTGTGTAATCAGCTTTAGGTTTTAGCTCTCCAATTATTTGTTGTTGTTTTTGATTAGCTAATTGTAACTGTTGCTTTTCTTCTCTTTCTGTCTTTAATTCCATAAGAAGTTTAATCCCAAAATCTGGGTCACTTAGTATCTGGTCCATAACTCCATCTGTTAGATATGCCCCATGTTTTCTTATAGATGGTAGAACTTCATCAAATACCCAAGTTTCAAATTTTTCTGCTGATGGTAGCTCTGATTTAGTTATTAGCCTATAAATATCACCTTCTGGAATAACGTTTGTTTCTTGTATCCCACCTTTCGAAGGTATTCCCATTTTGGTAACCCCTTTGCAATGTTGTATAATTGCCTTACTAGGATTGCTATATCCTAATGCTCTAGCTATATCAATTCCTACAAAATATGGTTTACCTTCAATTAAGACTGTTCTTATTTCTCCAAATTCTTCATTTTTAAATATTTGCAAATCATTCATTCGCTTTCCTCCTTTGCTATAACTGTTGCACTTCATGCGACATGATAATTAAAAAAAATTTCCATTGCCTCTACTTTTGTTAACTTTAACTCCCTGAAAATTAAATTAGCTTCTTTTATTGTGAAAGTTTCACCATCGCTGTTTAGTTTTCTATAAAGTGTACTTCTATCCAAACCTATCTTTTTAGCTAGTTCAGAGATGTTAAGTCCATTTTCTACTATTTTCCCCTTCAATTTATTGACATTTACCACTCTTTACACCTCCTATTTCTTTGTTGCATTTTACGCGACTTTAATTAAAGTATATCATCTTGTTCTCTAAAGTCAATATTATTTTCGCATATTTTTATAATTATTTAACTTTTTACCGTTTTTATGTTGCATATTTGCGAATATAAGGTATAATGAAATTAGATTTGATATTTTGTGGGAGGATGATAAGAGTGAGCATCGGAAAAAGAATTAAAGAACTAAGAAAAGGATTAGGTCTATCGGTAGATGATATAGCAGATAAATTAGGTAAAAATAGGGCAACAATATACAGATATGAAAGTGACGAAATTGAAAATTTACCTATTACTGTAATAGAGCCTTTAGCAGAAATTTTAAATACAACTCCAGCTTATTTAATGGGATGGGATGATCTTGAAAAAACATTGTCCAAAAGTGAGCAAGAAACTAAATTTATTAATGCACTTAAACTTATAGATTGCGATATTGAATATAATTCTTGGCTCATACCTCCAAAAGATTTCGAGTTACCTGAAAAAGAATACTATACCATTACCTATGGTGATGTATCTTTTAATATATCAATAAGTGAATATAACGAGCTTATAAAAGATATAAAATCATATTTGCGTTTTAAAATTCTCAATCTTAATGAAAAGAGGAAAGAAGAAACACCTGACCACTTGCTTCTTAATGCAGCACATGAAATTGAAGGAGCCTCTGAAGAAGATAAAGCTCATGACGATGCTATAATGGATGATGACGATTTTTAATAGGTTGACAGGGGGACGGAGCAAATGACTTATGAAGAATTATTAATAGAAACAGAAATGCACGGATTAATTGTAAAAGAGAAACCTCTCAAAGCTTATAAAGGAAGGATTAAAGGAAATAGGATTGCTATAAAAAAGGACCTTAACAATGCAGATAAGAAATGTGCATTAGTTGAAGAACTAGGGCACTATCATGCAAATATTGGTGACGTGTTAGACCAATCAGATGTTAGAAATCGGAAACAAGAGAGACAAGCTAGAGCATGGGGATATAGAAAATTAGTAGGTATTATTGATTTAATTAACGCTTACAAAGCTGGCGTTAGAAATAGATTCGAACTAGCCGAATATCTAGATGTTACTGAGGAATATATAGAAGAAGTTTTAAAGTATTATAGTCAAAAATATGGACAGTTTTATGTAATCGATAACTATGCTGTCTATTTTGATCCTTTGGCTGTAATGGAAGTGTGGGAATAAAGGAATGATATTCAGAGCCTAACTCGGCTCTTTTATATAAATTCAAAAAAGAACATAAGTTTAAGAAAGGAGTATAAAAATGACTGTATCAGCAAGAAAAAGAGGAAAGAAATGGTACTATAGCTTTGAAACTGCATCTATAGATGGTAAACGCAAGAGGATAGAAAGAGTTGGTGGAGATACTAAAGCAGAGGCTCTTAGGGTTGGAAGAATTGCACTAACTGAATATGAAAATGCAGGACAATTTTTTGAACCTAAAAATATATCCGTATCCGATTATATGGATTATTGGATGAAGGAATATGTAGAAACAAACTTAAAACATACTACTTATAAGTTAAGAAATATTATAATAAAAAATCATATTAAACCAGATCTAGGCAAGTATAAACTCAACTCTTTGACTCCAACAGTTTTACAATCTTTTATTAATGATAAAGTCAAAGAAAATTATAGCTTAAAATATATAAAAAATATGAAAGCCATATTATCTAGCTCGCTAAAGTATGCCGTTCATCCTTGTCAATTTATAAAAAATAACCCTATGGAGTATGTGACAATGCCATCATTGAAGAAAAACGATGATAAAAAAACAGTTACATTAGATGAATATCAAAAAATATTAGAAAGATTTAAAGGAACTATACACTATATACCTATTCAAATTGCATTTCATACAGGCTTGAGAGTAGGAGAGGTGTGTGCTTTGAAGTGGGAAAATATAGATTTGGACAATAAAACACTTACTGTAGAAAAGAATGTCACTAGAAAAGGCAATAAATTTATCCTATCTACTACTAAAAATCAATCCTCTGTAAGGACAATAAGAATTGGCGATACTTTAGTTAATTTATTAAAAAAACACAAAATAGAACAAAGTAAAAATAAATTAAAGTATGGCATCTATTATTATAAGTTCTTCATTGATGAAGAAGGATTCATTTACAAAGATTATCATAGCTATAATCTTGATAAAAAGGATAAAAAAGAGATACATTTTGTATGTACCTCAGAAAATGGAACTGCTTTTACCCCTTTTCACGCTAATCATACCAGAGATATCGTCACTAACGATATAAATATACCATTTAATTTTCATATGTTGCGTCACACTCATGCTACTATGTTAATTGAAAATGGTGCTGATATGAAATCTGTTCAAGAAAGATTAGGGCATTCCAGTATAACTACTACTATGGATATCTATTCCCACTTAACAGAAGGCATGGAGGATAAGACAGTTCAAATATTAGAGTCCTATGTAAAAAAATTGCCAACGAGTTAAGAAGACTAGGTATATGAGAAAGGAGATTAATTATGTGGAAACCAATTGAAAACTATGAGGACTATTTCATTAACACAGAAGGTCAAGTGAAAAATACAAAATATGATCGAATTTTAAAACCAGATTTTGTGCGGGGCTATGCTCGATATAGGTTATGTAAAAATGGTAAGGTTAAAGGGTTTTTTGCTCATAGATTAGTAGCTCAGACCTTTATTCCAAATCCTAAAAAGCTACCTCAAGTCAATCATATAGATGGTATTAAGACAAATAATAGCGTAAGCAATTTAGAATGGGTTACCCCTAAAGAGAATGTTAACCATGCAGTGAAAAACAATTTAATAGAGCAAGTACCAGTCATGGCTGTTAGTACCTGCGGCAATGAAGTTTTGAAGTTTGCTAGCATTCGTGAAGCTGGTCGTATTATGGATATTGGCAATCAATTAATATGCAGATGCCTGCATGGGAATCAATTTACTACTGGTGGTTATTATTGGCATTACCTACTCCATGCCAACGAGTCATTTCCTTCGTTGGCAAAGCGTAAGCAAATTGAGTTAATTATTAAAAACGAATAAAATCCAAAGCTCTATAACCATTGAAATTAAGCTGTTTTACTCCTCTGGCATCTCCCAGTTATGATACA